>JAHDXT010000007.1 GCA_023384095.1 Hyphomicrobiaceae bacterium | reverse complement strand
TGACGGTGTGGGTATGCAGTGGGAATCGTTTCGTCATCGAGGGTCGGCAAAGCCGCTGAGCGGCTGACCCCTTACGCCGAGCCCTGCCAACGGAAAGAGCCGCCCCGGAGGGCGGCTCTCGCGGTGATTGGAACGTCGGGCTCGATCAGAAGGTGATCAACAGCCCACCGACCACGATGTTGGTATCAAGCCCAATGCCGTCAGTGTCATAGTGCCGATAGTTCAGGTACAATTGCGCGGCTGCCGCGTCGATTCCCTGATTGATGCCAAGGCCCCAGTAAGACAGATCCCTGTTGATAAGGTCGACGTCGATCTGTCCGTACTCTCCGAACACCGTCGTGTTGCCCAGAGCATTGAACTTCTGCTGGATGCCGCCTTGCACGGCCCACATGGACCGATCGATACTGGCGAGCTCAAACATGCCGCCGCCTAAGCCAGTGGCCAGTGCAACGGTGGCAGGCCCTCCGTCCGCGTCGTAGTCCGCATAGGCACCCGAGAGGTACAGGCCGGTCGGAACGTGCATCACGGACGCCGACCCAGATATCGTAACGGTCTGGCGGTCGTCGTTATGTAGTGAAGCAGGATCATTGACTGCAACGTCCTGCTGACGATAGCCGATGCCAGCAGCAAAGCGGACCCCATTGAACTCGCCCGCATACCTCAGCGCCACATCCCATCCGTCGAGATACACGTCGTCCGTTGGGGTATTATCACCATTGAACTGGCCGCCCTCGATCCAGGACGCCGACACTGCGAAACCGGCGAACGTGGGCGAAACGTAGTGAACGCCGTTCACGCGAGCGCCGTCACCGTTCATCAGCGCGCCATAGACGTTGATGACGGTCGAAACGTCGGCGCCTTCGTCCATACCCGAGAACGTCTGGGTGGTTGAAGCCAAGTTTATCTCAAAAATGCCGTCGGTCGCCGACGAGGTCTGACCAACGTGCAGCGTACCAAGAGACGCGCTCTTGACGTAAAGGTGGTTGTGACGAGTGGAGATGGCAGCCGAGCTATTGCCGGTCGACCACTCCGCCTCCAGGCGGTAGCCCAAGGCTACATCAGACGTCACCTTGGCTTCACCCTTGAAGCCGAAGCGCGAGACACCGGCGTCGTTGTCCTGAACCGACAGCCGGTTCGGGCGATACGCCTTGTTGATGTCCGTACCACCGTTCGCGATCAAACCGGGGACATCGGTCTCATCGTCATGCCAGAGCAGCGCCTTGTTCACCTGCCCGTAGACGGTCAGCGACACCTTCCGGTTGCCCTTGCGGGCCGTGGTGGCCTCGAGCTCCGCCACACGCTCCTCGAGGTCGGCGCAGCAATTCCCGCCGAGGTCGGCGGCCTGGGCAGCAACGCCGCCCGCGAGAATGCCAGCCGCAGCAACGATCGCCACGCGGCTAGCTGACTTGAACAGTCCCCCGATCATACTTGCACTCCGTCGGACTAACGCTACCGGGACCCAATCACCACGACTGAGACACCGCCTGCCGCTCGGTCGATTACGCCACTGGACGCCGCAGGCACCCTTACTTCTCGACCTTGCTGAGCTAGGCTTAGCGGAACCCTTACCGATCCGTAAACAAGGAAGACGTCAGTCGGCCACATTGAGTGTGGCAGCGTGGCGCATCGGCCACGGATGAATGATTCGCGAATCGGTTGAAGACGAATGAGGCATTGAACTACAAAGCGAAACGTCAGACGACCCAACATTTGCCGGCAGCGCGTCAAGGCGGGCGAAAGCGCCGGATTTCCGCTCCATTCTGCCGTATTCTCGGGGGAATTGCTGGGGATCGAGGGTTGGCGGCATGACGATAACTTCCACCTCCGCGTGCATGGTCGTGGGCACCGGGCCGGCGGGGCTCGCCACCGCGCTGGCGCTCGCGGCCGTCGGGGCCGAGGTGACGCTGGCCGGCCCGCCCGCGCCCGCCGCGGGGGCGGGAGATACGCGCACGGCGGCGCTGTTCAGCGGCAGCATCGCGCTGCTGAGGAGCCTCGGCGTCTGGGAGGGGCTGGAGGAGGCGAGTGGACCCATCCGCGCCATCCGCGTCGTCGACGACACCGGGTGGCTCCTCAGGGCGCCCGAGGTGCTGTTCCAGGCGAGCGAGATCGGCGAGCGGACGTTCGGCTGGAACGTGCCCAACGCGGCCTTGACGGCGGCGCTGTGGGAGGGCGTGCGGCGCTCGGAGCGGATCGCGGTGGTCGAGACGGCGCGGGTCGCCGGGCTCGAGACCGGGGCCGGGGGCGTATCTGCGTCGACGGCCGAGGGCGGCACGATCGCCGCCAGGCTGGTCGCGGCCGCGGACGGGCGGCAGTCGGTCTGCCGGGCGGCGGCGGGCATCGGCACCACGGCGTGGGAGTACGACCAGGCGGCGATCGCGGCGCGGTTCGAGCACGGGCGGGAGCACGGCGACGTGTCGACGGAGCTCCACCGCGCCTCCGGGCCGCTGACCACGGTGCCGCTGCCGGGGCTCGCCTCGGGCCTCGTCTGGGTGGAGCGGCCGGCGATCGCGCGGCAACTGGCGGCGCTCGACGACGACGGCTTCCGGGTCGCGCTGGAGACGCGGCTGCAGGGGCTCCTGGGCCGCGTCGGCGAGGTCGGGCCGCGACGGCTCTTCCCGCTGTCGGGGCTGTCGGCGGAGGCGTTCGCGCGCTCGCGCGTGGCGCTGGTCGGCGAGGCGGGGCACGTCATCCCGCCGATCGGGGCGCAGGGGCTGAACCTCGGCTTACGCGACGCGGCGGCGCTGGCCGACTGCGTGGCGGCGGCGATGGCGAAGGCTGAGGACATCGGCGGGCCGGAGACGATGCGGCGCTATCACGAGTGGCGCAAGGGCGACGTCGAGAGCCGCATCCTGGCCGTCGATCTCATGAACCGGACGCTCCTCAGCACGCTGCTGCCGGTCAGCCTGCTGCGCGGCTTCGGCCTGCACGTGATCCGCGCCTTCGGGCCGCTGAAGCGCGAGCTGATCCGCCGGGGCCTGGAGCCCGCCGGTCCGCGCCCGCGGCTGATGGAGGGGGCGGCGCCGCGAGATCGTGAGGTCGTGAAGTCGTGAGGTGGTGAAGTCGTGAGGCCGCTGGCCTGGAGCTGGCCGGGATGCGAGGATCGGGTTTTGCACCACGTCGGGACCCTGCGGGTCTGACCCCGGGCAGGCTGGCGCGATGCGATGGAGGTCGGGCCGCCGCGGCGTCCCGGCAGCGGAGCGCGGCATGCGACTGGCGACGTTCAACCTGGAGAGCCTCGACCTGCCGCCCAAGGCGAAGGTCCCGCTGGAGGTGCGCGCCGAGGCGCTGCGCCCGGCGCTCGCCAGGCTCGACGCCGACGTGCTGTGCCTGCAGGAGGTGAACGGGCAGCATGTCGCCGGCCGCCCGGAGCGGCTGCTGGTGGCGCTCGACCGGGTGCTCGAGGGCACGGCCTATGCCGGGTACCGGCGCCACGCGACACGGGGGCCGGACGGCATCGGGGTCGCCGACGTGCACAACCTCGTCACGCTGTCCCGCTTTCCGATCCGCGCCGGGCGCGAGGTCCTGCACGACCTCGTCCCCGCCCCGGACTACAGGACGGTGACGGCGATCCCGCGCCCGCCGGGGCCGCAGCCGGTCGCGTTCGACCGGCCGCTGCTCGTGACCGAGATCGAGCTGCCCGGCGGCGAGGCCCTGACCGTCGTCAACCTCCACCTGCGAGCCCCGCTCGCCGCCGCCATCCCGGGCCAGAAACGGAGCGCCTTCGTGTGGAGGACGGTCGGCGGCTGGGCGGAGGGCTATTTCCTCTCCGCCGTGCGGCGCGCCGGGCAGGCCCTCGAGCTCAGGCTGCTGCTCGAGGAGCTGCTCGCGGCGGACCCGCACCGGCTCGTCGCCGTCGCAGGCGACTTCAACGCGGAGGACCACGACACCGCGCTCCGGATCGTCATCGCGGCGGAGGAGGAGACCGGCAACGGCGCGCTCAGCCCGCGCTCGCTGGTGCTGCTCGACCGCGGCCTGCCGGCGGACCGGCGCTGGACGGTGCTGCATCACGGCCGTCCGCAGATGCTCGACCATATCCTGGCGAGCCGCGCCCTATACGGCCGGTTCCGCGACATCGACGTGCACAACGAGACGATCGGGGACGAGCTCGTCGGCTTCGGCAAGGGCGCCCGCTCGCCGGCCTCCTACCACGCGCCCCTGGTGGCCGAGTTCGCGCTGTGAGCGCCCGCCGAGGGCCGGACGCCGCCTTGGGGTCTGACCCTGCGGGTCTGACCCCAATGCGATGAACCAACGCGATGTAGAACGGGGTCAGCCGCTCACCGGCTTTGCCGGCCCTCGATGACGAAACGATTGCCACTGCATACCCACACCGTCATTCCCGCGGAGGCGGGAATCCACGACACGCCGCAGATCAGGTGTGGAGAGTTGCGTGGATGGCCGCCTTCGCGGCCATGACGGAAGGAAGGGCAAAGGGGACTCTGACCCTTCGGCTCAGTTTCGTTTCAGACCCGCAGGGTCTGACTCCTGGCGTCACTGCGTCAGCGCCGGCGGCCGCCCAGGATCGCCTTGAGGATGGCGTTCCTGAACTGCGTGATCGCGGAGCGCATGAGCGAGCGCGACACGTCGCGGGCGACCTGCTCGCCGACCGACATGCCGCCGCGCGGGCCGCGGCCGAAGATCACGCGCGTCCAGCTCTTGGCCTCGGCCTCCTTCTGCTTCGCGGCCTCGGTCTCGGCGGCGGCCGCCTGGCGGCCGCGTGCGGCCAGGACCTCGTGCGCCGAGTGGGAATCGAGCGCGTCCTCGTACTTGCCGTAGACCGGGCTCGACTCGATCAGGCCCTTGCGCTCGGCGTCCGTGAGCGGGCCGATGCGGCCCGACGGCGGGCGGATCAGGGTCCGCTGCACGATGGACGGCTCGCCTTTGTTCTCCAGCATGGAGACGAGCGCCTCGCCGACCTTCAGCTCGAGGATCACCCGCTCGGTGTCCAGGTCGGGATTGGGCCGGAAGGTGCTCGCCGCCGCCTTCACCGCCCTCTGCTCCTGCGGCGTGAAGGCCCTGAGCGCGTGCTGCACGCGGTTGCCGAGCTGGCTCGACACGGTATCGGGCACGTCCATCGGGTTCTGCGTGACGAAATAGACGCCGACGCCCTTGGACCGCACCAGCCGCGCGATCTGCTCGATGCGCTCCAGGAGCGCCTTCGGCGCGTCGGCGAACAGGAGGTGCGCCTCGTCGAAGAAGAACACGAGCTTCGGCTTCGGCGGATCGCCCACCTCCGGCAGCGTCTGCCACAGCTTCGTCAGCATCCACAGCAGGAACGTCGCGTAGAGCCGCGGCTTCTCCATCAGCTTGTCGGCGGCGAGCAGGTTGACGATGCCGCGGCCGTCGCTGGTCGTGCGCAGGAAGTCGCCGATCTCCAGCTCCGGCTCGCCGAAGAACTGGTTCGCCCCCTGCTCCTCGAGCACCAGCAGGCGCCGCTGGATGGCGCCGACCGAGGTGGCGGCGATGTTGCCGTACCTGGCAGACAGCTCCTTGCTGCGGTCGGAGACGCTGGTCAGGATCGAGCGGAGATCCTCGAGATCGAGCAGCAGGAAATCCTTGTTCCCGGCCGCGACCTCGTCCGCCGCGACGCGGAAGGCGATGTTGAGCACGCCCTCCTGCACCTCGTTGAGCTCCAGCATGCGCGAGAGCAGCAGCGGCCCCATGTCCTCCACTGTCGCCCGCACCGGGTGGCCCTTCGCGCCGAGCACGTCCCAGAACACGGTCGGATAGGCTTTGTTCTCGTAGCCCTCGAGCCCGACGTCGGCGACGCGCTTCAGGATGAAGTCCTTCGGCTCGCCCTTGGCGGCGATGCCGGACAGGTCGCCCTTGATGTCGGCGGCGAACACCGGCACGCCGGCATCCGAGAACCCTTCGGCCAGGACCTGCAGCGTGACGGTCTTGCCGGTGCCCGTGGCGCCGGTGACGAGACCGTGCCGGTTGGCGAGCCTGAGGTCGAGGTATTCGGGCTTGCTGCTCTTGCCGATGAAGATCTTGCCGTCCTGCTGCATCGTCTGGGTCTCCCCTTCAGGCCATGCGGCATGCACCCGGCGGCGACTCGCGCGCGCCGTGCCCGAACGCCGCTCTTGGCACGGCAACGCCGGCCTGCAAAGCTCGGTTGCGGCTCGAAAGTTGGGGATAACACACCGGCGGCTGGCCGGGCAGTCCCCCGGCTGCGCCACGTTCGCGTCCGGCAGACGGTGCATGGCGCCGGCGCGAGGTTCGGGTAATGTGCCGGCGGATCGCGGCCGGCAGGAAGTCATGGGCTCCGCCCGGCCCTGGACGAGGTGACTGACGATGGCTGATGCGACCCGCGACCTCGAGCTCGCCGCCGGCTTCCCGCCGGCGACGCAGGAAGCCTGGCTCGGGCTCGTCGGCAAGGTTCTCGGCGGCGGCGATTTCGAGGCGCGGCTGGTCTCGCGGACACTGGACGGGATCAGGATCGCGCCGCTCTACACGCGCGCCGACGCGCTGCCGGAAGCCGAGGCCGCAAGGCCGGGCGAGGCACCCTACACGCGCGGCGGCGCCGTCGCAGGCACGGCCGCCGGCTGGGACATCCGCCAGTTCCACTCCGAGACCGACCCGCGGCAGGCGAACGCAGCCATCCTCGACGATCTGCGGGGCGGCGCGACATCGATCGCGCTGCATGTCGCGTCTCCCGGCAGCTCGGGCCTGCCGCTCGCGCCCGATACGCTCGCGCTGGCGCTCGACGGCGTGCTGCTCGAGGCCTGCTCGATCGCGCTGATCGCCGGGGAGGCGACCCAGGAGGCTGCTGCGGCGCTGGAGGAGCTGTGGGTTGCCCGCGGCACCGCCGTTGCAGCCCGGCGCGGGCATTTCAACGCAGATCCGATCGGTCTCCTGGCGCAAGCGGGGGCGCTCGCCGATCCGCTCGACCGCAGCCTCGCCCGCGCCGCCGACCTGGCCCGCAAGGCCGAGGCCTGGCCCGGAGCGACCGCCCTCCTCGCGGACGGCAATCCCTATCACGCCGCCGGCGCGAGCGAGGCGCAGGAGCTCGCCGCCGTGCTGTCCACGTTGGTCGCCTACCTGCGCGCCTGCGACGAGGCGGGCCTGCCGCCGGACCGGGCGCTGCCGCAGATCGCCTTCGCGCTGGCCGTCGATGCCGACCAGTTCCTGTCCACCGCGAAGCTGCGCGCGGCGCGGCGGCTGATCTGGCGCGTCGCCGACGCCTGCGGAGCCGGACCTGCCGCGGCCGGCGTGCACATGACCGCAGTCAGCGCCTGGCGCATGATGGCCAGGCGCGACCCGTGGACCAACATCGTGCGCACCACGATCGCCTGCGCCGCGGCGGCGTTCGGCGGCGCGGACGCCATCCTGCTGCTGCCGTTCACCTTCGCGCTGGGCAGGACGGACCCGTTCGCGCGCCGCGTCGCCCGCAACATCCAGATAGTGCTGCAGGAGGAGTCGAGCCTCGGCCGCGTCGCCGATCCGGCCGGCGGGAGCTGGTACGTGGAAAAGCTGACGGACGACCTCGCGCGCCGGTCCTGGGAGCTGTTCCAGCAGATCGAGGCCAAGGGCGGCATGACCGCGGCGCTCAAGTCCGGCGCCTTCCAGGACGAGATCGCCGCCGTCGCCCGGCGCCGACGCCGCGACCTCGCGACCGGAGGCCTCGAGCTGACCGGCGTCTCGGCCTTCCCGCGGCTCGGAGAGGATGGCGTTACGGCCGAGCCTTGGCCGCAGGCGATGCCGCCCGGCGCCAGGCCCGCCGTCCGGGTCGAGCGTCTCCGGCAGGCCCGGCTCGCCGAGCCGTTCGAGCGCCTGCGCGATGCGGCCGATGCCGACGCGGGGACGAAAGGCCGGCGCGCACGCGTCTTCGTGGCAGCCCTCGGCACCCCGGCCGATCACGGCACACGCTCGACCTGGGTGCGGAACTTCCTGGCCTCCGGCGGGATCGAAGCCATCATCGGTGAAGGCTTCACCAGCTCCGGCGATGCGGGCGCCGGCTTCTCCGCGAGCGGCGCCCGGGTCGCCTGCATCGCCACCTCCGATCCGGTCTACGCCGAGTTGGCCGAGGCCACCGCCCAGGCACTCAAATCGGCGGGTGCCGAGTGCGTCTTCCTCGCCGGCCGGCCGAGCGGGCTGGAGGCGGCGCCCGAAGCCGCGGGCGTCGACGGCTTCTGGTCCACGGGACAGGACCGCCGGGCGACCCTGCAGGAGCTGCACGGGCTTCTGGCGATTGCGCCACCGCCGGCGTGACGCGATATCTGTGCTAGGATGGGGTTGAATGGAAAGGAGTCAGATGTCGGCTCACGTCAACCCGTTGCGGCGCATGACGGCCGAGGAGTTCATCGCCTGGGGCGGCGACGGCCATCCGGGCAAGCTCGAGCTTGTGAACGGTGTCGTTCGCGCCATGTCGCCGGCCAGCGGCACGCATGCGCTGATTCAGTCGAGCATCGCCGGTCTCCTGCGGGGCCATCTGAAGGCGCGGAACAGTCCTTGCAGGGTCGGCACAGAGGCCCCGATCCGTCCGCGCATGCGCTCCGACGTCAATGTGCGGGCCCCGGATGTCGCCGTCACCTGCGTGCCGAAGTCTCGGGACGAGAAGTTCTTCCCCGACCCGATCCTCATCGTGGAAGTGCTCTCGCCCAGCAATGAGCGCGAGACCTGGGAGAGCATCTGGGCCTGCGCCACGATCCCCACCATCCAGGAGGTTATGGTCGTCGATTCCGAGCGCATCCGCGTCGTCGTCTACACGAAGGACTCCTCCGGCGCCTGGCCCGAGGAGCCTCGGCTCGCCGAGGCCGGCGGCACGGTCCGGCTGGCCTCGATCGACGCGGCGATCGCCATTGCCGAAATCTATGCCGACACCAACCTCGTCTGACGAAGCATGACGCGGATACCCGATTTCACCACCATCGACCTCGATACCGGGATCGGGGTCGGACCCGCGGGGTCTGACCCCTGGTCGGAGCGCGCGCAGGGGTCAGACCCTGCGGGTGTGACCCCTAACCTTTGGCAAACGCCCGAGGGCATCGCCGTCAAACCTGCCTACACCGGCGCCGACATCGCCGGGCTCGACTTCGTCGACGGCCTGCCGGGCATCCCGCCCTACCTGCGTGGCCCCTACCCGACGATGTACGTCACGCAGCCGTGGACCATTCGCCAGTATGCCGGCTTCTCGACGGCCGAGGAGTCGAACGCCTTCTATCGCCGCAATCTCGCCGCCGGTCAGAAGGGCCTGTCCATCGCCTTCGACCTCGCCACCCACCGCGGCTACGACTCCGACCATCCGCGCGTCAAAGGCGACGTCGGCATGGCGGGCGTCGCCATCGATTCCATCTACGACATGCGCACGCTGTTCGATGGCATCCCGCTGTCCGACATCAGCGTGTCGATGACCATGAACGGCGCCGTGCTGCCCGTGCTGGCGCTCTTCATCGTGGCGGGCGAGGAGCAGGGGGTGCCGCCGAAGAAGCTGTCGGGCACCATCCAGAACGACATCCTCAAGGAGTTCATGGTCCGCAATACCTACATCTACCCGCCGGCGCCCTCGTTGCGGATCATCTCCGATATCTTCGCCTACACCAGCCGGCACATGCCGAAGTTCAACTCCATCTCCATCTCCGGCTACCATATGCAGGAGGCCGGGGCGACGGCCGACCTGGAGCTCGCCTATACGCTGGCCGACGGCGTCGAGTACGCCCGCGCGGGCGTCAACGCGGGGCTAGGTATCGACTCCTTCGCGCCGCGGCTGTCGTACTTCTGGGCGATCGGCATGAGCTTCTTCATGGAAGTCGCCAAGATGCGCGCCGCCCGCCTGCTGTGGGCGAGCCTCGTCAAGAGCAATTTCAACCCGAAAGACGAGCGCTCGCTGTCGCTGCGCACACACTGCCAGACGAGCGGCTGGAGCCTCACCGCGCAGGACGTCTTCAACAACGTCACGCGCACGACGATCGAGGCGATGGCGGCGACGCAGGGCCACACGCAGTCGCTGCACACGAACGCGCTCGATGAGGCCATCGCCCTGCCGACCGACTTCTCGGCCCGCATCGCCCGCAATACCCAGCTCGTGCTGCAGCAGGAGAGCGGCACCACGCGCACCGTCGATCCCTGGGGCGGCAGCTTCTACGTCGAGCGGCTGACCGCCGAACTCGCCCGGCGCGCCATGGAGCACATCCGCGAGATCGAGGAGCTGGGCGGCATGGCCAAGGCCATCGCCGCCGGCATTCCCAAGTTGCGCATCGAGGAGGCGGCAGCCCGCACCCAGGCGCGCATCGACAGCGGCCGGCAGACCATCGTCGGCGTCAACAAGTTCCGTGTGGCCGACGAGGCGGCGATCGAGGTTCTCAGGATCGACAATCACGCCGTGCGCGAGCGCCAGCTCGCCAAGTTGCAGCAGCTCAAAGCGGAGCGCGATCCGGAGGCGGTGCGCGCGGCACTCGAGGCTCTGGCCGACGGCGCCCGCGGCGACGGCAACCTGCTCGAGCTCAGCATCAGGGCCGCCCGCGCCAAGGCCACGGTCGGCGAGATCTCGGACGCCATTGAGAAGGTCTTCGGCCGGCACCAGGAGACCATCCGCGCCGTTTCCGGCGTCTACAGAGCGGAGGCATCGGCCATGAGCACGGAGCTTGCGCGCGTGCAGCGCATGGCGGCTGCATTCGAGAAGAGCGACGGCCGGCGCCCGCGCATCCTCATCGCCAAGATCGGCCAGGACGGGCATGACCGCGGCCAGAAGGTGATCGCCAGCGCCTTCGCCGATCTCGGCTTCGACGTCGACATCGGCCCGCTGTTCTCCACGCCCGCCGAGGTGGCGCGCCAGGCTGTCGAGAACGATGTTCACATCGTCGGCGTCTCGTCCCTCGCCGCGGCCCACCTGACGCTCGTGCCGGAGCTCGAAGCTGCGCTGGAATCGGAAGGCCGGGGCGATATCATGATCGTGGTCGGCGGCGTCATCCCGCCAGCCGACTACACGGCCGTCTACGCCGCCGGCGCCCGCGCCATCTTCGGCCCCGGCACCAACATCCCCGAGGCCGCCGCCGACCTCATCGGCAAGCTCAACGCCGAGCTCGGCTACGGGCCGAAGCAGGCGGCGGAATAGGAAGGGCCGCTGCCCGACTATTCCTCGCGCTAGGGACTTTCCGGTTCAGATGGAATCGTTCAAGTCCCCCCTCTCCGCGCGCGGCTACCGGATTCGGCAGCGGGGGATGTGATCGCTGCCGCCGTAATCTCGACTGGAAAGACACTGCGCGTCGGCCGGCGCCTCGCGGGGACCCGCCGGCACGCCGCCCGGCTTCACGATCTCACGACTTCGCAGCCTCCCAGTCACCCGGGGAACAGCGAGCCTGCGCTCCGCGGCATAGGCTCGGAGACAGATGCATCCGGGTCGAGAGCTCAGCGCCATGTTCACCGACAGCCAGACGAACCGCAGCCACGCCGCCCTGCCGATCGACGTGTTCGTCGATTTCGACGGCACCATCGCGCCGGATGATCCGACGGACTCGCTGTTCGCCCGGTTCGCCGACCCTTACTGGATGGAGATCGAGGCCGAGTGGCAGCAGGGGCTGATCACCTCCAGCGAAGCCATGGCGCGCCAGGTGGGGCTCATCCGCGCCACGCCCGAGGACATCTCGCGCTTTCTCGCCGGCATGAGGATCGACCCCGATTTCCCAGGTTTCGTCAGCCTGTGCCGCAGCTTCGGCGCGCGCGTCACCGTGGTGTCCGACGGCATGGACCTGCTGGTCGGGACGGTGCTCGCGGCTGCGGGCCTCGATCTGCCCTTCTACGCCAACAAGCTCGAATGGCAGGGCGGAGACCGCTGGGCGCTGCGCTTCCCCTACATGCGGTCCGACTGCCGCATGCGCATGGGCAACTGTAAGTGCGCCCATGCCAGCTTCATGAGCCTCGGCGCCAACGTCATGGTCGGCGACGGCCGCTCCGACTTCTGCATCGCCGAGCGCTGCGACCTGGTGCTGGCGAAGGGCAAGCTCGTCGCGCACTGCCGCCAGCACGGGCTCGATCATGTGCCCATCAGCGGTTTCGCGGAAGCCAATACCGCCATGCGCGAGTGGCTCTACCGCGGCACGCGCACCCTGCGGCCGCATGCGGCGAGGGGCGACCAACGGGTCGCCGCCTGAACGGCCCTCACCGAGACGGGCCGACTGGAACCACGGAACCGCCTCGGCGTTCGCCCCGCAGCAATCGGGCGAAACAGGAAGGCCGTCATGCGAGACCGCAAACCGGCGCGCGACCCCACCCGGCCGAAGGTGCCGGTGGAGCGCCCCAATAAGGAGGCGGCGGCAAGAGACCCGGGACCTGGCGCCAAAAACCGGCCCGGCTTCGACCTCGGCGGAGCCGTTGGCGATGCGAAGCCCGCCAAGGGCAGCCGGGCCACACAGCGGCCCGGCGCGGCAGGCCCGGGCAGGCGGTCCCGGCCGCGGGTTTCGAGGTGAACGGACCAGATTGCGGCAGCCACAGTGGCATGCTAGCGCTATGAGGGGCTTAGGGAGCTCGGCTCACTTGCCGTCGCCGCGATGTCGAACGCGGAGGAAACCATGTCGCTGGCAAAGCAGCTCGTCGCTCTTTCGGTCTCTGCAGCCGCCCTCGGATATACGCTGATGCCGACGGTTCATGCGGCGGTCCACCCCGGACCGGACGCTCTGCAAATCGAGGGCCTGATCGTGCCCGTCCAGGCGAAGCCGAAAGGGAAAGCCACCTGCGGCGCGTACATGTACTGGAGCGCGAAGGAGAACAAGTGCATGGACGCGCGGCTCAAGAAGAAGTAGCCGTCCCGAGGCCGGATGCGCCCGCAAGAGGGGCGCATCCGGCCTCGCCTATCCGACGATGCGATATCGCACGGGCCGCGCGCCGAGCCCCTCGGCCGCCGCCAGGATGGCGTTCGCATCGAGCCCGTAGTGTCCGTAAAGCTCGCTGATCGAGCCCGACTGGCCGAAGTGCTCGACGCCGAGCGGCCGCACGCGATGGCCCATGACGCCGCCGATCCACGACAGCGTCTCGGGGTGCGCGTCGCAGACGGTGATGATCGACGCATCGCGCGGCAGCGCCGCCAGCAAGTGCTCGGCGTGCGAGCGGGCGCCGCGCAGGCCATGCTCCCGTGCCCGCTGGGCGCCGTGCCAGCCCGCCGACAGCCGGTCAGCGGAGGTGACGGCGAGCACGCCGGCGCCGCGCCGGTCCTCGGACAGCAGACCTGCCGCCTCGACCGCCTCGGGCGCCACGGCGCCGGTATAGACGATGGCGAGGCTGGCGCCGGGCTCCGGCCGTCGCAGCCAGTAGCCGCCGTTGATGATGTCCGACTTGAGCTCCGCGGTCATCGGGCGGGCAGGCTGCTCGATGGGCCGCGTCGAGAGCCGCAGGTAGACCGAGCCGCCCTTCTCGTCGCGCAGCCAGCGCTCCTCCTTGTCCTCCTCGCCCTCGCGCTGCACGTAGTCGAAGGCCCAGCTCATGATGACGCCGAGCTCGTCGACGTAGGCCGGCTCGAAGCAGGCGAGCCCGTCCTGCGCCATGCCGATCAGTGGCGTCGAGATGGACTGATGCGCGCCGCCCTCGGGCGCCAGTGTGAGCCCCGAGGGCGTGCCGACGACGATGAAGCGGGCATCCTGGTAGCAGGCATAGTTCAGCGCATCGAGGCCGCGGCAGACGAACGGATCATAGAGCGTGCCGATGGGGATCAGCCGCTCGCCGAACAGCGAATGCGACAGGCCGCCGGCGGCGAGCGTCAGGAACAGGTTCATCTCGGCGATGCCGAGCTCGATGTGCTGGCCCTGCGGGCTCATCTCCCACTTCTGCGGCGACATCAGCCCGCGCTCCTTGAACACGTCCTCGACGCTCGACATCGAGAACAGGCCGCGGCGGTTGACCCAGCCTCCGAGATTGGTCGAGACCGTGACGTCCGGGGAGGTGGTGAAGATGCGGTCGGCGAGTGGTCCGCCCCTGCGGGCGATGTCGTCGAGGATGCGGCCGAAGCCCGCCTGCGTCGAGGCCGGGCCCTTCGCTTCGGGACTGGCGATCTCCGGCACCGGCACCCGCTCCGCGCCGAGCCGCCGCCGGCCGCGGGCAGCGAAAGGCACCTGCTCGAGAAAGGATTTGATCTCCTCCTTCTGCAAAGAGAAGCCGGAGAAGCGGTCCCATTCCTCGCCCTGGTTGACGCCCTGGCTCGCCCGGAACTCCTGCATCTGGGCCCTCGTCATCAGGCCGGCGTGGTTGTCCTTGTGCCCCTGGAAGGGCAGGCCGAAGCCCTTGATCGTATAGGCGATGAAGCAGACCGGCTGATCCGAAGGCGCGGCCGCGAACGTCTCCAGGATCGTCTCCAGATCATGCCCGCCGAGGTTGGTCATCAGGCGGGCGAGCTCGGTGTCCGAATGGTTGCGGACGATCTCGAGCACGTCGTCGCGGCCTGCGAGATCGCTTTCGAGCTGCTTGCGCCAGGCCGCGCCGCCCTGGAAGACGAGGGCGGAATAGAGCTGGTTGGGGCAGTCGTCGATCCACCGCCTGAGCTCCTCGCCGCCCGGGCGCGCGAACGCCTGCTGCAGCAGCTTGCCGTACTTCAGCAGGACGACCTTCCAGCCGAGGTTCTCGAACAGGCCCGCGACCTTCATGAATAGCCGGTCGGAGACGACGGAATCGAGGCTCTGCCGGTTGTAGTCGACCACCCACCACGTGTTGGTGAGGCCGTGCTTCCAGTACTCCAGCAGCGCCTCGTGGACGTTGCCCTCGTCGATCTCGGCATCGCCCATCAGCGCCACCATGCGGCCCTTGGGCCAGGGCGGGCTCCACTTGGCGTGCACGTAGTCCTGGATCATGCTGGCGAAGCCGGTCACGGCGACGCCGAGACCGACCGAGCCCGTCGAGAAGTCGACGTCGTCCTTGTCCTTGGTGCGGGAGGGATAGCTCTGTGCGCCGCCGAAGGCGCGGAAGGTCTGCAGCTTGTCGAGGGACTGGCCGTCGAGGATGTATTGTATGGCGTGGAAGACGGGGCTGGCGTGCGGCTTCACCGCGATGCGGTCCTCCGGCCGCAGCACGTGGAAGTAGAGCGCGGTCATCAGTGTCGCCAGCGAGGCGGACGAGGCCTGATGGCCGCCGACCTTGAGCCCGTCGCCGCGATCGACCTCGTGGTTGGCGTGGTGGATCATGTAGGTGGAGAGCCAGAGCACCTTGCGCTCTAGCTCGCGCAGGATCGCCAGCGTTTTCGTGTCCACCTTGTCCGGTCGTGCGCCATCCATGAACGGTCGTGCTCCTATCGGTTAGAAATGATCTCGGCCTCGAACCCGGCCGCACGGATGCTTGCCAGCAGCTCGTCGAGATGGGCGCGGTCGCGCGTCTCGATCACCATCCGAAGTTGCGTGCCCTTGGCGGGGAGGTCCGTGAAGACGCGCTGATGCACGACCTCGATGATGTTGGCCCCCGATTCGCCGACGAGGGTCGCCATGCGCGCGAGCTGCCCTGGCCTGTCGGAAATGTCGATGCAAAGCTCCGCAAGCCGCCCGGCCCGCGCCAGCTCCCGTGTCAGCACGCTGGCGAGCAGGCGCGAGTCGATGTTGCCGCCGCACAGAACGATCCCCACCTTGCGGCCGCGGAACCGCTGCGGGTGGCCGAGCACCGCCGCCAGGCCCGCCGCTCCGGCGCCCTCGGCGACAGTCTTCTCGATCTCGATCAGCAGCGCCACGGCGCGCTCGATCTCGAGCTCGCTGACCAGCAGGATGTCGTCGACGTGGGCGCGGACCAGCGCTTCCGTCAGCTTGCCCGGCGCCTTCACCGCGATGCCTTCGGCCAGCGTGTCGCCGCGCATCGGCAGCTCGCTGCCGCGGATCCTGTTGTACATCGACGGATAGAGCCTGGCCTGGACGCCGATGACCTCGATGCCGGGCTTGATCGCCTTGGCGGCTGTCGCGATGCCCGAGATGAGCCCGCCGCCGCCGATCGGCACGACGATGGTGTCGAGGTCGGGCACCGCCTTCAGCATCTCGAGCCCGATCGTCCCCTGGCCGGCGATGATGAGCGGATCGTCGTAGGGGTGGATGAATGTCAGGCCGCGCCGGGCTCCATGCTCGCGTGCGCAGGCCGCCGCCTCCTCCAGCGTCGTCCCTTCGACGATCACCTCGGCGCCGTGCCGCCGCGTGTTCTCCATCTTCACGAACGGCGTGCCATGCGGCACGACGATGGTGGCGGGGATGCCGAGGCGGCTCGCGTGATAGGCGACCCCCTGGGCGTGATTGCCGGCCGACATGGCGATGATGCCGGCGGCGCGCTCCTCGGGCGTGAGCGCGCTCAGCCGGTTGAGTGCGCCGCGCTCCTTGAACGAGGCGGTGAATTGCAGGTTCTCGAACTTGAGCCAGATCTCGCAGCCGAGCATGGCCGAGAGCGTCCGGCTCGGGTCGCAGTCGGTCTCGACGACGGCGCCCTTCACCACCAGCGCCGCCTTCTCGATATCGGCGAGGCCGACAGGCTGCGCGGCGGCGGCCGTTGCCCGATCGCGTTCGTCCGAATCTACATGCATTGCTTCGAGAGTCCTCTCCATCCCGCTTTCTCGCCCGGATCGCGCGGACGAATACGAGACCCATCGCGCGAGCGCTCGGCGGCGGCCCTGCGGCCTGCCTTAGCATCCCGACCCTGCCCGGGGAACGGGTGAATTGGCATGAATGCCGATTGAACGACCCGTTCAGCATCATCTCAGGCCGCCGAATCTAGATTGCGAGTGTCGATTGGGCCAGGCGCACGGGTAGCGCGGCTCGCAAACGAGAAGATGGAGAACGATCATGATGAAGACCCTGGCAATCGCCACCGCAGCCATCGCCCTCGGCGGCACGGCTCTGCTCGCCACGGCTCCTGCCAATGCGGCAACGACCGCGAAGAGCGCGGGCGTCATCGTCGAGGCCCGGCTTGGTGGTCCCGCCCACATCCAGCGTCACCGCAGGACTTCACGCGTCCATGCCGCCGGCGTTTCCCGCAACAGGGTGTTGGTTCCCTACTTCCTCGAGAAGGCGAAGGCGCAGCGGCAGGCCATCAGCAACTGGAGCCAGAAGGTCTCGCGGATGTACGGCTCGCAGTACGCAAGCTGGGCCCGTGCGCAAGGCAAGTCGACGAGCTGCAGCCGCTCGATCGGCACCGTGAGCTGCCGCGTCAGCGCCGTCCCGTCGACGCCATACCGGCGGTTCGGGATGCTGAATTAAGCCCGAAGTCGGCAGTCACTGCGTTCATCTCATGGGGAGCCCTCCGGCTCCCCTTCTCTTTTGCGTCACCTGCGCCCGGGACAGGCTCTGACACCTGACAATCTGCCCCGCTTGGGCTAGAACCTCGGTCCATCCCCCGAGGAGAACCCATGGAGAGGCGAGATGGCAAAGGTTGCGTGGATCGGGCTCGGCGTCATGGGCTATCCGATGGCGGGCCATATCCTGAAGAAGGGCGGCCACGATCTCACCGTCTACAACCGCAACACCGCCAAGGCCGAAGCCTGGGTGAAGGAATACGGCGCCGGCCGCATTGCCAGGACCCCGGCAGAGGCCGCGAGCGGCGCCGAGCTCGTCTTCTCCTGCGTCGGCAACGACGACGATCTGCGCTCCGTCACGACCGCCAAGGACGGCGCCTTCGGCGGCATGAGCAAGGGCGCCGTCTTCATCGACAACACCACGGCCTCGGCCAACGTCGCGCGCGAGCTCAATGCCGCGGCGAAGGAGAAGGGCTTCGACTTCCTCGACGCGCCCGTGTCGGGCGGCCAGGCCGGCGCGCAGAACGGCGTGCTGACGGTCATGGTCGGCGGCGACAAGCCGGTGTTCGAGCGGGCCAGCCCCGTCATCTCCCACTACGCGCGCATGGTGACGCTGATCGGGCCCGCCGGCTCGGGCCAGCTCACAAAGATGGTCAACCAGATCTGCATCGCCGGGCTCGTGCAGGGGCTGTCAGAGGGCATCCATTTCGCCCAGAAGGCCGGGCTCGACATTCCCGCCGTCATGGAGACGATCTCCAAGGGCGCCGCCGGCTCCTGGCAGATGGACAACCGCTGGAAGGCCATGACCGAGGGCAAGTTCGACTTCGGCTTCGCCGTCGACTGGATGCGCAAGGACCTGATGATCAGCCTCGAGGAGGCCCGGCGCAACGGCGCCAGCCTCCCCGTGGCGGCGCTGGTCGACCAGTTCTACTCCGAGGTGCAGAAGATGGGTGGCCGCCGCTGGGACACCTGCAGCCTCATCGCCCGCCTCGACAACGCGGACAAGCCTTGAAGCCACCGCCGCCGGTCGCCACCGCCCGAAGTCAGCCGCTCACCGGCTTTGCCGACCCTCGATGACGAAACGATTGCCACTGCATACCCACACCGTCATTCCCGCGGAGGCGGGAATCCACGACACGCCGCAGATCAGGTGTGGAGAGTTGCGTGGATGGCCGCCTTCGCGGCCATGACGGAAGGAAGGGCAAAGGGGACCAGGCGGGACACCGGCGTCGACGCTGATCGGGGATCTCGCCCCTTCGACTCGGTTTCGTTTCAGACCCTGCGGCTGCGGGTCTGACCCCCTTCGGCTCAGCTTCGTTTCAGCGTCCCGCCGGTCGAGGGGGCGGCTTCCTCGCGACGACCTCGAAGTCCTCGCTGACCGTGCCGTCCGGCTCGATGACCATGCGCCAGACGGACGATCCGTGACGGAAGGACAGCCGGGTCCGGCCCTCGTCCTCCCCCGTCCCGGTCTCCGAGACGCTGACGAGCCGGCCGGCGCCCATGGCCGCCCGGGCCTCCGCCTCGGTCAGCCCGAGCTTGCCGGCCAGCACCTCGGCATCCACGACGTAGCTGCCGTCGACGAGCTGGAGCCAGGGAACGGACGGCTGGCTGGATACGGCCCGCGTCATGTCAGCCTCCCGCGTGCGGCGACCGGAATCACGTCGGCCACCTCGCCGCCGCGAACGGCGATCAACTGGTCGACCATGTTGACCACCACGCAGACGTGGTTGGGCACGATGCGGACGACGTCGCCGACCTTCGGGCGCTCGTTGCAGGCCGTGAGATCGAGGAACCCATGCTCCTCGGCGAAACCCTTGATCCGCGCCTGCGGGTGCTCGAGGATCAGGCCGTAGCCGTCGAGGCCGCCGCCCGGATCGCTGGTCAGCGTCTTCGATCCGGAATCGAGGATGCCACGCTCGGAGGCCGCTCGGCTCACGACCGTCGCATAGACCGTCAGCGCGCAGTCATCGAGGCTCGCCGCGCCGCATGCGAGCATCATGCGGTCGTTGAAGATGCAGGTGCCGGCCCGGTGCTCGGTCGTGCCCTCGAGCCTGCCGAGGTTGGCGAGGTTCGGGGTCCCGCCGGTCGAGACGATGCGCGCGTCGAGCCCTGCCTCTCGGACGCCCGCCCGCGCCCGGTCGAGGAAGCGCTGCGTCTCGGGCCACGACGAATCGGTCGGGTAGAGCATGAAGCCCGCGAACTCGAGCCCCGGCAGGCGCGCGATCAGCCTCGCCAGGTCCACCGCCTCCTGTGCCGTCTCGACCCCGGCGCGCTTGCGCCCGGTATCGCACTCGACGACCACGGGCAGCGGCCGCTCGGCGGTCCTCGCCGCCTCCGTCAGGCCCTCTACAACGGTCGGGTTGTCGGCAGCCACGGTGATGCCGGCCCGCCGCAGCAGAGCGCCGAGGCGGCCCATCTTCTGCGCGCCCAGGAGGTTATAGCTGATCAGAATGTCGTCGAGGCCGCCGTCGACCATCACCTCGGCCTCGCCGAGCTTCTGGCACGTGATGCCGCGGGCGCCGGCATCACGCTGCATGCGGGCGAGCACGGGGCTCTTGTGGGTCTTGACGTGCGGGCGGTTGGCGACGCCCGCCGCATCGCAGATCGCCTGCACCCGAGCGATGTTGCGCTCCATCAGGTCGAGGTCGATGACCACGGCAGGGGTCCCGAACTCGCGCGCCACCTGCGCCTTCAATCTTTCGATGCTCATCGGCAGCTCCGGATCCGATCGTCCCGGCACGATACCGCCTCGGCGCCGAACTTTCAAAACGGGGCCTTTGCCGCAGTGGTGCCTAGTCTGGCCAGTCCGGCTCGCCGTGACCACCCCGCTGCATGTCTGCCTCGCGGTGGGCCAGCTCGAGGATGCCCGCCAGCGTCGAGCAGCCGGCATGCCAGGCCATCACCTGCATCTGCCGGATCATGTCCGCCATGTACTCGAGCTGCTGACGGGGCACGCTGGTGCGTTCGCTCGCCTCCTGCCCGGTCTCGCACCCACCCGCCTGGACGAGCACGAGCCTGCGCCTGCCCCGCTTCGCCGCCTGGTCCATCCCTTGCCCCCTCGATCACGAATTGCTCCCTCTTCCCGGAGTCCTACTATAATATGCCGTAACTGAAGGCAATATGCATAATGTGCACTTCAAGCAGATTTGACTTCGCTGTGCCCATCTCCCATCTTCCCCCACCTGAAACGGAAAGACTGGTTCGAGGCGGCCCCGCACAAACGCCTGCTGCGGGTCGAAGGAAGCGATTGCCGCAGCGGCGGGACCCGAAAGCTCATGAATATCGTCATCGTGGAATCGGCGGCCAAGGCCAAGACGATCAACAAGTACCTGGGCTCGGGATTCAAGGTCATCCCGTCCTACGGGCACGTGCGCGACCTGCCTTCCAAGGACGGCTCGGTGGAGCCCGACCGCGACTTCGTGATGCACTGGGACGTCGATCCCCGTGCGGCCAAGGTGATGCGCGAGATCGCGGACGCGGTGAGGGAGGCGGACAAGCTCATCCTCGCCACCGACCCCGACCGCGAGGGCGAGGCCATCTCCTGGCACATCCTGCAGGTGCTCGATCAGAAGCGGGCGCTGAGGAAGGGCGTGCCGGTCGAGCGCGTCACTTTCAACGCCGTGACCAGGGACGCGGTGCTGTCTGCCATGAAGCACCCGCGGACTATCGACGCACCGCTGGTGGAGGCCTATCTCGCTCGCCGCGCGCTCGACTATCTCGTCGGGTTCACCCTTTCGCCGGTGCTGTGGCGCAAGCTGCCGGGCGCCCGCTCGGCGGGACGCGTGCAGTCCGTCGCGCTGAGACTCGTCTGCGACCGCGAGGCCGAGATCGAGGCGTTCCGGTCGGAGGAATACTGGACCATCGAGGCGCTGCTCGCGACGGCCAAGGGCGAGGAGGTGCGCTCGCGGCTCGCGGCGATCGACGGCCAGACGCTCAAGAAGCTCGACATCAAGGATGGGGCGAGCGCCCTCGCCATCAAGGCCGCCATCGAGAAGGGCGACTTCCGCGTCACGCTGGTCGAGAAGAAGGCGGCGAAGCGCAACCCCTTCCCACCTTTCACGACCTCGACGATGCAGATGGACGCCTCGCGCAAGCTCGGCTTCTCCGCCAAGCAGACGATGAATGTCGCCCAGAGGCTCTATGAAGGCGTCGACATCGGCGGCGAGACCGTCGGCCTCATCACCTACATGCGAACTGACGGCGTGCAGATCGTGCCCGAGGCGGTCGCGGAGATCCGCCGCGTCATCGAAGCCGAATACGGCAAGCGCTACACGCCGTTCGCCCGCGAGTACAAGACGAAGGCCAAGAACGCCCAGGAGGCGCACGAGGCAGTGCGTCCCACCGACCCGCGCCGCACTCCAGACAGCATGCGCCGCTATCTCCAGAAAGATCAGGCGGCCCTCTACGACCTGATCTGGAAGCGCACGGTGGCGAGCCAGATGGCGCCGGCCGACATCGAGCAGACGACGGCCCACATCGAGGTCCGGGGCCGCGACGGCAAGACCTACGGGCTCCGTGCGACGGGCTCCGTGATCCTGTTCGACGGCTTCCTCAAGCTTTACGAGGAAGGGCGCGACGACCGGCAATCGGCGGCACGAGGAAAAGACGACACTGCCGAGAGCGGGGACGATACGAGCCGGCGGCTGCCCGCACTCGCCGCCGGCGACCGCCTGAAGGACAAGGAGATCGCGACCGACCAGCACTTCACGCAGCCGCCGCCGCGGTTCTCGGAGGCGACGCTGGTGAAGCGGATGGAGGAGCTCGGCATCGGCCGGCCCTCGACGTATGCCTCCACGCTCGCCGTGCTCGTCGAGCGCGAATACGTCAGAATGGACCGCAAGCGGCTCATCCCCGAGGACAAGGGCCGGCTCGTCATCGCCTTCCTGGAGAGCTTCTTCCGGCGCTATGTCGAGTTCGACTTCACGGCCGATCTGGAAGAGAAGCTGGACCTCATCTCGGACGGCAAGCTCGAGTGGAAGGACGTGCTGCGTGATTTCTGGCGCGATTTCACGGGCGCGGTCGACGACATCAAGGACCTCCGCGTCAGCGAGGTGCTGGACGCGCTCAACGAGATCCTGGGGCCGCACATCTTCCCGCCCAAGGAGGATGGCGGCGATCCGCGTGGCTGCCCGTCATGCGGCGCCGGCCGGCTGAGCCTCAAGGTCGGGAGGTTCGGCGCCTTCATCGGCTGCTCCAACTATCCGGAGTGCCGCTTCACGCGCCAGTTCACCGAGCCGCAGGGAGCCGATGCGGAGGCCGCAGCCCCCGAGGGCAAGCTGCTCGGCTACGATCCCGAAACGGGCCTGGCCGTGACGCTGCGAACGGGCCGCTTCGGCCCCTACGTTCAGCTCGGGGAGCCTGCCGACGACGAGAAGCCGAAGCGCGCGTCCGTGCCCAAGGGCATCGACGCGGCGACCCTCGACCTCGAACGCGCCCTGCAACTCCTGGCGCTGCCGCGCGAGATCGGCCTGCACCCGGAGACCGGCCAGCCCATCACTGCCGGCATCGGCCGCTACGGGCCGTTCGTGCTGCACGAGGGCACCTACGCCAACCTCGAAAGCCTCGAGGACGTGTTCACGATCGGCATCAACCGGGCCGTCGCCGTGCTGGCCGAGAAGGCGGCCGGCGGCAAGGGAAAGTGGTCGCGGCCCAAGGCGCAGGTCCTGAAGGACCTGGGCGAGCATACCGAAGGCGGCAAGGTCGAGGTGCTTTCGGGCCGCTATGGACCCTACGTCAAGCACGGCTCCGTCAACGCGACGCTGCCCAAGGGCAGGGACCCGGCGGCGCTGACGCTCGCGGAAGCAGTCGAGCTGCTGGCCGCCCGCGCCGCCCAGGGCGGCGGCAAGCGCGGCAAGCCGAAGAAGGCCCCGGCAAAGAGCCCAGCGAAGAAGGCAGCCCCGGCTGCGAACGGCACCGCGAAGCGCGGCCCCCTGAAGAAGCCCGCCAAGTCCCGCGCAAAGACCGGGCAGCCCGAGCCCGCAGCGGAATGAAGGACGTGAGATCGTGAGATCGCCAAATCGTGAAATCGTAAGCTGGGGTCGTCACCCCTCCCCACACCGTCATTCCCGCGGAGGCGGGAATCCAGGACACGTATCAGTTCGAGCGCGGAGAGTTGCGTGGATGGCCGCCTTCCCCGCGGCCATGACGGAAGGGGGCGCACGATCGGTGGCGAATGCGGGCGACCTCTCACGACCTCACGACCTCACGACTTCACGACTTCACGTCTCTCCAAGGTCCTGACCCCGTGGCCCGCAAGCGCTCAGCACAGGGCGAAGTCAAGCGCGACGGCGGGCTACCGACGAAAGCCGAGATCCTGAAATTCGTCGAAGGCGCGCAGGAGAAGGTCGGCAAGCGCGAGATCGCCCGCGCCTTCGGCGTCAAAGGCAGCGACCGCATCGAGCTGAAGCGCCTGCTGTCCGAGATGACCGATGAAGGGGCGCTCGCCGGGCGCCGCAATGAGGTGCGCGCCAAGGGCGCCGTGCCTCCGGTGTCGGTGGTGGAGGTGGTGGGTCGCGACGAGGACGGCGATCTCGTCGCCGAGCCCGTTGTCTGGGACCATGCCGAGGGCGCCCGCCCGAAAATCATGCTCGTCAAGAGCCGCCGTTTCGCAGACGTCGGCGAGCTGGCGCTCGCCATCGGCGACCGGGTTCTGGCGCGCGTGAGACGGCTCGACGAGCGCGACGTCCAGGGATTCGAGCTCGAGGGCGAGCCGATCAAGAAGCTGCCGCGCGAGAAGCGCCGGCTGCTCGGCATCTTCCGTGCGGATAAGAAGCGTGGCGGCGGCCTGATCGCCCCGGTCGACCGCAAGGAGCTGAGGGACTGGCCGGTCGCGCCGACCGACACGGGGGAGGCCAGGGACGGCGACCTCGTGCGCTTCGACTTGCCGCGCGAGCATCGTTACGGCGTGCCGCAGGCGCGCGTCATCGAGACGCTCGGCAACCCGCAGGACCAGCGCCGGATCAGCCTCATCGCGGTGCACGCGCACGGCATCCCCGACGATTTCCCCGAGGGCGTGCTCGCCGAGCTGGAGCGGCTCGAGCCGCCACGGGCCGCGAACCGGTCCGACCTGCGTCATCTGCCGCTCGTCACCATCGATCCGGCGGACGCCCGCGACCACGACGACGCGGTGCACGCCGAGCCCGATCCCGACCCGAGCAACCGCGGCGGCTTCATCGTGACGGTGGCGATCGCGGACGTCGCACATTACGTGCGGCCGGGGACGCGCCTCGACCGCGAGGCGCAGATCCGCGGCAACTCGGTCTACTTCCCCGACCGCGTCGTGCCGATGCTGCCCGAGCGCATCTCGAACGACCTCTGCTCGCTGAGGGAGCACCAGGAACGGCCGTGTCTCGCCGTCCGCATGGTGCTCGACCGGCGCGGCGAGAAGCTGAGCCACAGGTTCGAGCGCGCGACGATGCGCTCGGCCGCCAAGCTCAGCTACGAGGAGGCGCAGTCGGCTTTCGACGGCACGCCGTCAGAGAAGTGCCGACCTCTGATGGGTACCGCGCTGGAGCCGCTTTGGGCGGCCTATCGCGCGCTGGTCACGGCGCGGGCCCGGCGCGAGCCGCTGGACCTCGACCTGCCCGAGCGCAAGATCGTCCTCGACAGCCAGGGCCGCGTCGACCGCATCGTCGTGCCGGAGCGGCTCGAGGCGCACCGGCTCATCGAGGAATTCATGATCCAGGCCAACGTCGCCGCGGCCGAGACCCTCGAGCAGCGGCGGACGGCCCTCGTCTACCGCGCGCACGGCCAGCCCTCGAAGGAGAAGCTGACCGCACTGCGCGACTTCCTCGACAGCCTGCAGCTCAGGCTGCCGGCCGGCGAGCTGAAGCCGGCGCACTTCAACCGAGTCCTGGCGCAGGCCAAATCGCTGCCGACCGCCGATCTCGTCAACGAGGTCGTGTTGCGCTCCCAGGCGCAGGCCGAGTACACGACCGAGAACTACGGCCATTTCGGGCTCAACCTGCGCCGCTACGCGCACTTCACATCCCCGATCCGCCGCTATGCGGACCTCGTCGTGCATCGCGCGCTGGTGCGCGCGCTGCGCTTCGGCCCCGGCGGCCTGACGGACGAGGAGGTGCCGCAGCTCGCCGATGTCGCCAGGTCGATCTCCGAGGCCGAGCGCCGGGCCATGGCGGCGGAGCGCGAGACCATCGACCGGCTGATCGCGGCCCATCTCGCCGACCGCGTCGGCGCCGAGTTCCAGGGCCGCATCTCGGGGGTGACGCGCTCCGGACTGTTCGTCCGCCTCAAGGACACCGGCGCCGACGGGTTCGTTCCCGCCTCGTCGATGATCGGCGACTTCTATCATCACGTCGAGGCGGCGCATGCCCTCGTCGGCAGCCGCAGCGGTGAAGCCTTCCGACTGGGAGACCACGTGCTGGTGCGTCTCGTCGAGGCGATCCCGACCGCGGGCGCACTGCGTTTCGAGATGCTGTCCAAAGGCAAGCGCGGCCACGTTTCGCTCGACAAGGGCTGGCGCGGCAGGCGGACGGTGCGCGGCAGGCGGCGCGCCGGCTGACGTGCGCCGGAAGCATGGCTGTTCCGAGCGGCGTCGCGCCGACTTGACGGACCCGGCATTGGGATGACCTATGCAGACATGAAACCGATCGACCGACAGATGGGCCCTGGAAATGCCGCGGCCGTCGATCCTCCGCGACAGCGGTCGCTGCCCGGCGCGCTTCTGCGCGGCGCCAGGCTGAGGTGCCCCGCCTGCGGCAGCGGACGCCTGTTCCGGGCGTTCCTGAAAGTGGCCGAAGCTTGCCCGGTCTGCAGCGAGCCGCTGCACCACCACCGGGCCGACGACGCGCCGCCCTACTTCACGATCTTCATCGTCGGGCACGTCGTCATCGCTGGCGTCCTCATGCTGGAGCGGGCGGCTGCGCCGCCGGAGTGGCTGCACCTAGCGATCTGGCTGCCCTTGACCGTGGTGCTTTCGCTCGCCCTGCTGCCGAGCATCAAGGGCTGCCTCGTCGGGCTGCAGTGGGCCAACGAGATGCACGGGTTCGGATCTCACGGCGAGCCGGACGACGACGTCTGCGACCCGACCCCTTCGCGGCAACCCCAGTCACAACCCCAGTCACGATCGGCCAGCATCTAGCGATGACCACCAGCAAGCCACGCTCCGAGGGCGACCCCGCCAAGGCCAGAACGATGCGTCCGCGCGACGCGGCTACCCTCATCATCGTAGATCGCGCCGCCGGGGCGCCGCGCGTGCTGATGGGCCGTCGACGGATGGATCAGGTGTTCCTGCCCGGAAAATACGTCTTTCCGGGCGGCGGAGTCGATGCCAGCGACCGGAGCGTGGAAAGCGCCGACGAGCTCAGGCCGGCGGAGATCGCCAAGCTGCTGATCGACATGAAGGGCGGCCCGAGCCCGACGCGGGCGCGCGCGCTGGGGCTGGCGGCGATCCGGGAGACGTTCGAGGAGGCGGGCCTGCTGATCGGCGCGCCTGCGCAGGGGCCGGCAACGCCCATCGATGTGCCGGGATGGAGCGATTTCTTCGCCTGCGGCTATCGGCCAAAGCTGGGTGCGCTGTCGCTGTTCGCGCGCGCCATTACGCCCCCTGGCCGGCCGCGCCGTTATGACACCCGCTTCTTCTGCGTCACGGCCGACGAGATCGGTCACCGCATCGAGACCAGTGACGGCGAGCTTTCGGGGCTCCACTGGCTCACCATCGACGAGGCGCGCAGCCTCGATCTCCCCGCCATCACCCGCGTCGTTCTGGAGGACCTGACGGACCACCTGAAGGCGGCGCAGCGTGGCACGGGACCTATCCCGGTCCCCTACTATCATCACCGGAAAGGGACTTTCCGGCGCGAGCTGTTGAGCGTGGCCGAGACGCCGGCCAAGCTTGACTCGTCGGGCGGCCGAGGTATGGTGCGCCCCTCCTCCATCGAACGCGCGTGATGCGTTGAGGACCGCAGGACGTCATGGCAAAGCCGATCACACAGAAAATCAAGCTGCTCTCGACCGCCGGAACCGGCTTCTTCTACGTGACCAAGAAGAACCCGCGGACCAGCACCGAGAAGCTGAGCTTCAGGAAGTACGATCCCGTCGCGCGCAAGCACGTCGAGTTCAAGGAAACCAAGATCAAGTGATCCGGCATGACCGGCCGCGTGCGCCGGTCGAAACGATGACGCCCATCCGCCGATCAGCGAAATGATTTCGATTGCCGAGACCGCCTGCCGAGCGCGGCGGGAACGGATGTCTGCGGGCCATCGGCTTCTCGGTCGAGCGGCATCCGGCGGGAGGGGCCTCGGTCAGGGCCCGCAACGCTTCTCGGCAGCGGGGTAAAAGTCCGAGCTCGTCGCAGTCCCTGACCTGATAACCAAGTGGTTCGCCAAAGAGGGCGTTGGCTCCCCGCCTGGTGAGATCGGCCGTTTGCAGCCATTCGAGGAGGCCAACTCCAGCTGCAGGCCGATCTATGTCCGTGCGTTCAGGAGATGCGGCGGACCTGATACGCAGCAGACACCTCGCTGCTCATGGGCGACTTCTGATACGCGTACTTCGAGGTTCAAACCGCCCGAGCCAAACTGTCGCAAATTATCCCACGTATAATCTTGACAGATCGCAATCGGCTTTGCAAGCCGCGCGATTCGCGATTCGCGAGCATCGTCAACAAGGTGGTCGGACGAGTGAAGAACCGGCCACAACCACAGCGCGAATTCGACGAATCCGCTCGTCTTTTGCGAGCCACGACGCCCATGTGTCGAAGGGGGTTTTCAGCGCCTTCAGGCCGCGCCGACGGCGACCCTGTTGCGGCCCGCTCGCTTGGCCGAGTAGAGCGCGCGATCGGCGCGCCTGAACAGCGCCGCCGGTGAATCGTCCGCCGACTCGACAGCCGCCGCGCCGAAGCTCGCGGTCATCCGGACGCTGCCGCCTGCATCGAGCTGGAACGGGTCCGCTGCGATGGCGGCCCGCAGCCGCTCGCCGATCTGGCACGCGCGCCCGACCTCGGTGTCCGGCATGACGACGACGAACTCCTCGCCTCCCAGACGGCAGGCCAGATCGGCGCCCCGCGTACTGCGGCGGACCCGAGCCGCGAACTCTTTCAGCACCGCATCGCCGGACGCGTGGCCGTGGGTGTCGTTGATCTGCTTGAACAGATCGATGTCGGCGACCAGGATCGACAGTGGCCGCCCGGTCGCAGCAGCCTCGTCGACCAGCGTCTTCAAATGGCTCTCCATATAGCGCCGGTTGAAGAGGCCGGTGAGCGCATCCCGGATGGACAGCTCGACACTTTCCGTCAGACGGGACCGCAGGAGCTCCGAGTGCCGCTTGCGCCTGATCTGGGTCCGCACGCGAGCCAGCATCTCGTGCCGGTCGATCGGACGCATCAGGTAGTCGTTGGCGCCAAGATCCAGTCCGCGCAGCAGACGGCCCTCGTCCGCGGGCTCGACCAGCATGACGATCCCCAGATGCCGTGTCCGGTCGAGGGAGCGGACCTGGCTGCACAGCCGCAGGCCGTCGGCGCCGGCCAGGCTGAGGCTGACGATCAGCAGGTCGAAGGGCTGTTCGGCCGCCGTCATGAGAGCGGTCTGCAGGTCGCCTTCGACGACGGTCTCATGCAGTCCGGCCAGCATCCCGGCGATGCGGGCAGCCGAGCGCGGATCGTCGTCGACGAGCAGAATGCGGCCCTTCTCGCTTCCGATCGGATCGGCGAGCGCTTCGCCGGGCGCGAGCCCCAGGCGCTGACCCGTCTCGGCGCGAAGCAGAATTTCGTCATTGAGCATCTTGAGTCGCCCGAGGTTGCGGACCCGGGTGATGAGGGCGACGTCGTCGACGGGCTTGGTCAGGAAGTCGTCTGCGCCGGCCTCGAGGCCCTGGACCTTGTCGGAGGTCTGGTCGAGCGCCGTCACCATGACGACCGGGATGTGCTGGGTCGCGGGATTCGCCTTGAGCCGCCGGCAGACCTCGAATCCGTCCATACCGGGCATCATCACGTCGAGGAGGACGACATCGACGCGCTCGCGGCTGCAGATATCGAGCCCTTCCGCACCGGAGCAGGCGGTCAGAACCCCGAAATATTCCGCCGACAGTCTAGCCTCGAGCAGCTTGACGTTGGCCTGGATGTCGTCGACCACCAGCACGCGCGCAGTCATGGCTTACCTTACGCAGGGCTCTTCGGCAGGCGCGAATCCCCTATGAACCGGCGGATCGTGTCGATGAAGCCGTTCACGGAAATGGGCTTGGAGATATAGGCTTCACAGCCGCCCTCGCGGATGCGCTCCTCGTCGCCTTTCATCGCATACGCAGTAACGGCGATCACCGGGATGTCGCGCAGCTCGTCGTCGTCCTTGAGCCACTTCGTGACCTCCAGACCGGATATCTCCGGGAGCTGGATGTCCATGACGATCAAGTCGGGGTGGTGCTTGCGTGCGAGCTCCAGCGCTTCCATGCCGTGGCGGGTCTGCAGCGTCGCATAGCCGTGCGCGTCGAGCAGGTCGTGAAAGAGCTTCATGTTGAGCTCATTGTCCTCCACGATGAGGACTGTCTTTGCCGACCGGCGCTTGAGGGTTCTCAGGCCATTGATGGTCCCGCTTCGATCCTGGTAATTCATGGCCTTGGCCAGCCTGCCCTCTCCCAGCCCACTTTTGCACCGATTCGACTGACCTGCAGCAGGCTCAGTGTGCTCCATAAGCCGTAACCAACAGTTTAAGGTGTACAGTCACAGGGCAGTTATTCCATCCAATTGCAGGGCCATGCCGCACCAGCGCACGCGAATGACCGTGTCTCTCGAGGAGGCGGAGATCATCGGCCTCAGGGCCTTGGCTTTCCTGGCGGAGGACGAAGCCCGCCTCGACCGCTTCCTCGCATTGACCGGGATGTCGGGTGCCGAGCTGCGCGCGCGCACGGGCGATCCAGGAACTCTGCTGGCCGTGCTCGAGCATCTGGCCGGCGACGAATCGCTGCTCCTCGTCTTCGCAGCCGAGGCCGCCCTGCCGCCGGAACGAATCGGACCCGCCCTGCAGGTGCTCGCCGGGGAGGCAGGAGGGAAATGAGGGTCGACGGGGACGAGGGCATCCGGATCGGCATCGATCTCGGCGGCACCAAGATCGCGGGCCTCGCGCTGCTTCCCGGCGGGCGGACGCTTCCCGAGGTCCGCATGCCGACCCCGCGCGAGGACTACGGCGCCACGCTCGATGCCATCCAGCAGATCGTGGCGCGGCTCGAAGCCGGGGCGGGGGCGCGCGGCACGGTCGGCGTCGGCATGCCCGGGTCCATCTCTCCGGCCACCGGTCTGGTGCAGAACGCAAACTCGACCTGGCTCAACGGCCGCCCGTTCGACCGCGATCTCGCAAACCGCCTGCAGCGGCCTGTGCGGCTCGCCAACGACGCCAACTGCTTCGCGCTGTCGGAGGCGACGGACGGGGCCGCTGCCGGCGCGCGGTCTGTGTTCGGCGTCATTCTCGGCACCGGGTGCGGCGGCGGCCTGGTGATCGGCGGCCGGCTCGTGGATGGCCCGCGCGGAATTGCCGGCGAGTGGGGCCACAACCCCCTGCCCTGGGCGACGCCGGACGAGTGCCCCGGGCCGCGATGCTGGTGCGGCCGGCCGGGCTGCATCGAGGCATGGGTTTGCGGCCCGGCACTGGAGTCGGACTACGCGCGGGCAGCCGGAGAGCGGCTCGCGTCGCCCGAGATCGGGTCGCGCGCCGCGGCGGGCGAGAGCGCAGCCCGGGAGACGCTCGCGCGCCACGCCTCGCGGCTCGCGCGCAGCCTGGCGCACGTGGTCAACATGCTCGATCCCGAGGTGATCGTGCTCGGCGGCGGCTTGTCGCAAATGCAGCACCTCTATCTCGTGCTGCCGGAGCTGATGGCGCCGCATGTCTTCTCCGACAGCCCCGGCTTCGACATCCGCCCGCCGGTTTGGGGAGACGCCAGCGGCGCGCGCGGCGCCGCCCGGCTATCGGCCGCACCAGTTGAGAGCGGACCCGCGCCGGTAGGTTCTACTTCCTGACGGGAGTGCACTTATCCGGCTCCAGGAACGTGATCTCCTTGAGCTCGCCGCGGATCGAGAAGTTGCCGTAGTCGATGAGGATGCGGCGCGAGACGCCGTTGTCGAAGAGGACGAACGCAAGCTCGTAGGACGGCACGGCGTCCTCCAGGTCCTTGCCCTTCTCGTAATAGCTGAGAGCAATGGGCCAGGCCGCCAGCGCGTCGAGCGGCTCGGCGCCCGGCACGGCCGGCAGGGACTTGTTGTAGCCGGGTTCATGACGCGCGCCGATGAAGGCGCTGGTCGCGTAGACCTTCTCTCCCTTCTCGGAGGCGTCGAACAGGTCGGTCGAGAACACCGTCAGTCCGTCTCGCGCCGCCGCGAGCAGCCTGCCCGAGTGCTGGATCGGGAACATCGCGTCGTCCGACAGCTTGATCACCCGCTTCTTGGGCTTCGTGAGCTCGACCCTGATCTCTCCGGCATTCCTCCTGCGCACCGCCTCGCCGACCGTCTGCTCGACATGCCGGTCGTTGCGATACTGGGAGTTGCTGAAGCGGAACCTGTCTCCCGGCACATCCTCCGAGCTCGATGAGCGCAGATCACTGATGCTGGCCTCGCCTTCCTGGTTGGTGCTGCGGGTCACGAAACGCATGTTCTGGGTGTAGCCGGCGCACTCCGATCCGGTCAGCTCGTAGACCATCCGCCCGGTCAGCTCCGAGATGCCCGATCCTGGCCGCGCCTCGACCAAGGTGATATCGTACACGGCGCGATGAGGTACGAGCCCGGAGCTTTCCGCGGCCGCCGCCGGCATGTACCCCGCCGTGATGAGCGCCAAGAGCCATGCCGCCAGCGATCTCGAGCCGATGATCATCAAGGTTTCTCCCGCGAGCTCGCGCCGCACGTCTCGCTGGGGCGGAAGCCTAGAGCGGCGATTGCGGATTGCAAAGCCGACTGCCTCACGTCAACCAGATCGTGGTTTCCCGCAACAGTAAACGTCCTCGGCCCGGCAAATGCTCGAACACGGACTCATGCTCCTCCGGGAATCGTTCCTGCGCCCGATCGCCCATCGCGGCCTGCACGACGCGGCCGTCGGCCGGCTCGAGAATACAGCCCCGGCGTTCGAGGCCGCCATCGCCGCCGGTTTCGGCATCGAATGCGACCTGCGGCCGGCCGGCGACGGCACCCCGTTCGTCTTCCACGACGCCATCCTCGGCCGGCTCGTCGATGCCGCGGGGCCGATCGCATCCCGCAGCCCCGCCGAGCTCTCCGCGCTCCGCTACCGCGAGCAGGACACCCCCATTCTGTCCTACAGCGCGTTGCTCGAGCTGACGGCAGGCAAAGCCCCGCTTCTCGTCGAGATCAAGAGCGACTGGGATGCGCCGGACCCGCGCTTCCTGTCGGCCGTGGCGGAGCTGTCCATGCAGTACCGGGGTCCCATCGCGCTGAAGTCGTTCGATCCCGCGGTGATGACCGCCATGCGCGCGCTGGCGCCGGACGTGCCGCGCGGCATCGTCGCCGGCATCTACGATGGCCCGCACTGGTGGCCGGACAGGATCGGACCCGAGCGGGCGTTCCGGCTCAGCCATTGCCTCGAAGCGGGGCCTGCGGAGCCGAGCTTCATCTCCTACGATGTCGATTGTCTGCCCACCCCCGTCACCCGCTTCGCCCGGGAGGTCATGCGGCTCCCCCTGTTCGCATGGACCGTGCGCAACAGCGAGCAGCTTAAGCGCGCCGCTGCCTGGGCCGATGCCCCGATCTTCGAGGGCTGCGATCCGGTTCTCGCGTGAACGGACCGGGAGGGCCGGCTCCGCGTTCCTTGACCGTGGGAGGCGCCGCCTTAAATGAGATCCTTTGCATGCCCGCGGGGACGACCTCGCAGCCGAGGGGCCGCGGCGGGGACGACCTCGCCTCGATCGGGAGGGCTCCATGGCCTGGGTTCTGCTCCTTGTTGCCGCCGCGCTCGAGATCTGCTGGGCGGTCGGCCTGAAGTACACGCATGGGTTCACCCGATTATGGCCATCCGTGCTCACCATCCTGGCGATGGTCGCCAGCATGTACCTGCTGGCGCTGGCAGCGAGGACGCTGCCGATCGGCACGGCCTACGCCGTGTGGGTCGGCATCGGCGCGGTCGGGACGGCAGCGCTCGGAATCCTGCTCTTCGACGAGCCGCGTGATGCGGCGCGGCTGGCCTGCCTGGGGCTCATCATCGCCGGCGTGCTGGGCCTGCGCCTGCTCGAGCACGGCTGAATGGAGAAGCGCGGGGCTCACCAGCTTGCCAGCGGGAAGGCGGAGGCTGCCTGATATGCTGCACGACAGGGCGCTCGGGGAGCGATGATGGAGGCGAAGCAGCCGGCGGCCGTCCGCGTTGCCGCATCGATGGCGGACATCGATGCGGCTCAATGGGACGCTTGCGCCAATCCCGACGCCTCGGTCTTCAATCCCTTCGTCAGCCATGCCTTCCTGGATGCGCTGGAGAAAGCCGGCACCCTCGGCCCGCGCGCCGGCTGGCTGCCGCACCACCTCGTGATCGACGGGCCTGGCGGCGACATCGCCGGCGCCATGCCCTGCTACCTGAAGAGCCACAGCCGCGGCGAGTATGTCTTCGATTATGGCTGGGCGGAGGCCTATGAGCGCGCCGGCGGCAGATATTATCCGAAGCTGCAGTGCGCGGTGCCATTCACCCCCGTCCCAGGGCCGCGGCTGCTGGCGCGGCCCGGCCCGCAGCGCGAGGAGTGCGAGCGCACTCTGGCGGCCGCCGCCATCAGTCTGGCCGAGCGGCTCGGCGTTTCCTCGCTGCACGTCACGTTCCCGACCGAAGGTGAATGGCAGCGCCTCGCGGGGATGGGCTTCCTGCAGCGCACGGACCAGCAGTTCCAATGGCGCAACGGCGGCTATCACACTTTCGAGGATTTCCTCTCCAGCCTCGCCTCGCGCAAGCGCAAGGCCGTGCGCAAGGAGCGGGCGCAGGCGCTCGCCGGCGGCATCGGGATCGAGCACGTGACTGGCCGCGACATCCGTGAAGCGCACTGGGACGCGTTTTTCGGCTTCTACCTGGAGACGGGCTCGCGCAAGTGGGGCCGTCCCTACCTCAACCGCCGGTTCTTCTCGCTGCTGGGCGCGGCCATGGCGGATCGCTGCCTGCTCGTCATGGCACGGCGCGACGGACGGTACGTCGCCGGCGCGCTGAACATGATCGGCGGCGATTGCCTCTATGGCCGCTACTGGGGCGCCGTCGAGCACCACCCGTGCCTGCATTTCGAGATCTGCTACTACCAGGCCATCGAGATCGCGATCGGGCGAGGGCTTCGGCGCGTCGAGGCCGGGGCCCAGGGCGAGCACAAGCTGGCGCGCGGCTACATGCCGGCGCCGACCTATTCCCTGCACTGGATCGCCGACCGCAACTTCCGCCGCGCGGTGGCGCGCTACCTCGAGGACGAGCGCCGGCAGGTGGCGGAGCACAGCGAGCTACTGGCCGCCTATGGCCCGTTCCGGAAAGCCGAGAGCGAGGAAGCGTTTTGACGTACTCCCTCTCCCCATCGGGATGGGGAGAGGGAACAGTTCGTTTTTGCCGCTCTTACGTGCGGCCCAGCAGCAAGAGGACATCTTCATGACCTACGACAGCAGCAATGTGTTCGCGAAGATCCTGAGAGGCGAGCTGCCGGCACACAAGATCTATGAGGACGCCGGGACGATGGCCTTCATGGACATCATGCCCCGCGCCCAGGGTCACGCGCTGGTGATCCCGAAGACGCCCGCGCGCAACGTCCTCGACGCCACGCCCGAGCAGCTCGCCGTCTGCATGGCGACCGTGCAGCGCATCTCGCGCGCCGTGATGAAGGCGTTCGATGCCGCCGGCGTCACGGTCCAGCAGTTCAACGAGCCGGCCGGCGGCCAGATCGTCTTCCATCTCCACTTCCATGTCATCCCTCGCTGGGAGGGCGTGAGGCTCGGCCCACACACCGGCCAGATGGAGAAGCCCGACGTGCTCGCCGCCAACGCGGAGAGGATCCGGCAGGCTCTGGCCGCTTGACAGCGTATCGGCCTCGGGTATCGATGCTCGGCCCGGGGTGGAGGCGCGCTCGCAAGGAGGCGGCCGATGACGCGCATCCTGATCGTCGGCGCAAGCCGTGGGCTCGGGCTCGAGACGGTGCGCAAGGCGCTGGCGGCCGGGCATCGGGTGCGGGCGCTGGCGCGCTCCGCATCCTCCATCCCGATCGTGGACGAGAAGCTCGACAAGGTCACCGGCGACGCGACCGACAGGACCGCGCTCGTGAACGCGCTGGAGGGTGTCGATGCGGTGATCGTGACCCTCGGGGTGGCGCCCGGCCCGGGCACCCTCCTCTCCGGGACCCGCCTGTTCTCGACCGCCACCCGGGCGCTCGTCGATGCGATGAAGGAAAAGGGCGTTCGCCGCCTCGTCGTGGTCACCGGGCTCGGCGCCGGCGACAGCCGCGGGCACGGCGGTCTGCTCTACGACTGGGTGATATTCCCGCTCGTGCTGAAACGAGTCTACGACGACAAGGACGTGCAGGAGCAGATGGTCAGGCGGAGCGGACTCGACTGGACGATCGTCAGGCCGGGGATCCTGACCAACAGCCCCGAGACCGGCCACTGGCGCGCGCTGCTCGACCCCGCGGAATGGCGGGCCGGCAAGATCAGCCGCGCCGACGCCGCCAGCTTCCTCGTCGAAGAGGCCACGGAGCGGGCATTCGCCGGCCGAGCCCCCGTGCTCGTCGGGTAATCCAATTCAGCGAATAGCGAATTGCGAATGGCGAACAGGGGATTCCGGACGGAGGCAGGCCCTATTCGCTATTCGCTTCCCAATCAATCCGGTTTGCGCGGAACGGTCGGAACGGTGCCTGTCGTCTTCCGCGGCTCACGCTTCTCCTTCGGCCCCGGCAGCGCCTTGCGCGGCACGGCAGCCTCGATCAGCGCCTTTTCGCCCTCGTCCTCGATCTCATCGTCGTCCTCGTCCTCGCCCTTGGGCTTGGCGCGCTTGGGCTCGCCGGGGATGATCTCGAAGTCGAGCTTCTGGTCGACACCTTCTCCGGACACGATCACCTTGACCGTGCCGCCGTGCTCCAGCTTGCCGAACAGCAGCTCGTCGGCCAGTGGCTTCTTGATGAACTCCTGAATGACCCGGGCCAGCGGGCGGGCGCCGAACTTGTCGTCGTAGCCCTTCTCGGCCAGCCACCTCGTCGCCGCCTCGGACATCTCGATGGTGACGCCGCGGTCGGCGAGCTGCGCCTCGAGCTGGAAGATGAACTTCTCGACCACCTTGAAGATGATCTCCGGCGGCAGGCCCGCGAACGCGATCACGGCGTCGAGCCGGTTGCGGAACTCCGGCGTGAACATCTTGTTGATCGCCTCCTGGTCCTCGCCCTCGCGTTTCGCCCGGTTGAAGCCCATCGGCGCCTTGGCGAGGTCGCTGGCGCCGGCGTTGGTCGTCATGATCAGGATGATGTTGCGGAAGTCGACCTGCTTGCCGTTGTGGTCGGTCAGCTTGCCGTGGTCCATCACCTGCAGGAGGATATTGAAGAGGTCGGGATGGGCTTTCTCGATCTCGTCCAGCAGCAGGACGCTGTGCGGGTGCTGGTCGACGCCGTCTGTGAGCAGGCCGCCCTGGTCGAAGCCGACATAGCCCGGGGGCGCGCCGATGAGGCGGGAGACCGTGTGCTTCTCCATGTACTCGGACATGTCGAAGCGCAGCAGCTCGACCCCCATCAGGTTCGCGAGCTGCTTGGCCACCTCGGTCTTGCCGACGCCGGTGGGGCCCGAGAACAGGTAGCAGCCGATGGGCTTTTCCGGCTCCCTCAGCCCGGCGCGGGCGAGCTTGATGGCCGAGGCCAGCGCATCGATGGCGCGGTCCTGGCCGAACACCAGCCGCTTCATGTCGCGGTTCAGGTTGCCGAGAACCTCGGCGTCGCTCTTGGTGATCGTCTTCGGCGGGATGCGCGCCATCGTGGCGACGGTCGCCTCCACCTCCTTCACCGTGATCTTCTTCTTGCGCTTGCCCTCGGGCACCAGCATCTGCGAGGCGCCCGTCTCGTCGATCACGTCGATCGCCTTGTCGGGCAGCTTGCGGTCATGGATGTACTTGGCCGACAGCTCGACGGCCGCCTTCACCGCCTCGTTGGTGTACTTGAGCTTGTGGAACTCCTCGAAGTAGGGCTTGAGGCCCTTCAGGATCTCGATGGAGTCCTCGACCGTCGGCTCCTTGACGTCGATCTTCTGGAAGCGACGGACCAGCGCCCGGTCCTTCTCGAAGTGCTGCCGGTACTCCTTGTACGTTGTCGAGCCGATGCAGCGCACCGTGCCGGACTGCAGAGCGGGTTTGAGCAGGTTCGACGCGTCCATGGCGCCGCCGGACGTGGCGCCGGCGCCGATCACGGTATGGATCTCGTCGATGAACAGGATCGCGCCCTGATAGTTCTCGACCTCCTTCATCACGGCCTTGAGCCGCTCCTCGAAGTCGCCGCGATAGCGGGTGCCGGCGAGCAGCGCGCCCATGTCGAGGGCGAAGATCGTCGAGTTCTTGAGGACGTCGGGCACCTCGCCGCGGATGATCTTGCGGGCCAGGCCCTCGGCGATGGCCGTCTTGCCGACGCCGGGGTCGCCGACGAACAGCGGGTTGTTCTTCTGGCGCCGGCACAGCACCTGGATCGTGCGCAGCACCTCGGTCTCGCGCCCGATGAGCGGATCGATGCGGCCTTCGCGCGCCTTCTTGTTGAGGTTCACACAGTACGTGTTGAGCGCATCGGCGCCAGGCTTCTTGCCCTCGCCGCTTTCGGCCGTGTCCTCGTCGACGCCGCGCGCCGGGCGCGGATCGGACATGCCCGGCCGCTTGGCGATGCCGTGGCTGATGTACTGGACGGCGTCGAAGCGCGTCATCTCCTGCTCCTGCAGGAAGAACGCGGCATGGCTCTCACGCTCGGCGAAGATGGCGACGAGCACGTTGGCGCCGGTGACCTCCTCGCGGCCCGACGACTGAACGTGCACCACGGCGCGATGGATGACCCGCTGGAAGCCGGTGGTCGGCTGGGCTTCCGACGGCCCGCTCACCTCGAGCGGCCCGAGCTCGGTGTCCAGATACTCGGTGATGCGCCCGCGCAGCGCGTCGACATCGACGTTGCACGCGCGCATGACGCCCGCAGCATCGCGGTCGTCGACCAGCGCCAGCAGGAGATGCTCGAGCGTCGCGTACTCGTGCTTGCGGTCGTTTGCGTATTCCAGGGCGCGATGCAGCGCTGCTTCGAGGCTTTGTGAAAACGAGGGCAAGGGAACGCTACTCCTTCTCCATGGTGCATTGAAGAGGATGGCCATGCTGACGCGAGAAATCCATGACCTGCGTCACCTTGGTCTCTGCCACTTCATAGGTATAGACACCGCACATGCCGACACCTTTGTGGTGGACGTGCAGCATGATGCGCGTCGCCTCCTCCCGCCCCTTGTTGAAGTACTTCTCCAGCACATGCACGACGAACTCCATCGGCGTATAGTCGTCGTTTAGAATCAGCACCTTGTAGAGGTGCGGCCTCTTCGTCTTGGGTCGCGTCTTCGTGACAAGTCCGGTCCGACCGTCTTCCTCTTTGCCTTTGTCCGGCCCACCATTGCTCGCCATTGCTCTGATCTTAGCCATAAGCTGCACACGCTCCGGGTCTGAAGCGCCCTTGCCTTCCTTCGATCGCGGGTTCCCGAGTTCCTGGATTAAAGTACGCGACCTTCGCGGCGCGGCAAACCCCCGGATCGCAAACTACTATACGCGACGTTGCGCCGAAACGATCCATCGCGCCGACATCAACACCGGCAAATCGACGCAAAAAAGGCCCGGCGCAATCCCGAGCCCTGCTGTCGTCCGGCGCGAGCTTGACGGACTGCATCCCCCCCGGGGGAGCTCAGTCGCGCATTTCCATCGGCTTGTAGGCTTCCTTGGCGATGTTGGCGTACATGCTGCCCAGCTTGGTCATTTCCTGCATGTACTCGTCGTAAGCGCGCCTGGCGTAATTCGTCTGGATCTCGATCGCCTGCTCCATGCTCTTGGCCGACATCAGCTTCTCGACCGTCTTGGTCCCCTGCTCGATGGAGCGCTTGCTGTAATCGGAGAGCTCGGCCGCGATAGCCTGCCAATTCTTGTTCCAGTCTCCGAACAGGCGCATCGCGCGGTCCATATTCTCCTGTCCGAGCTTCTGGACGTCCACGTTGTTGATCATGTCGCAATCCTGTCTGCGAGGGGCTGCGGGGGGTCACCATCGCGAGTTCGCACTGCACAAAATACGCCTGCCAGCCTCCACGTCAAGTCGGATGCCCGGCTGGCCCGCAACCCTGGCGGGCATGGCGTTAACCCGATCCTAGCTCGCCCTGGGTACGCTCGACGCGATGCCGCCGTGGCCCTGGCTTCGGCGGCGGACTGAACGCCGCAAAGTCGCCCCAAACCACTGTTTCGGTTGGCTGAAAGAGCAACGTCGGCGTGCAGGTGGAGGTGTCGCGGTCTCGAGCCGGGCCAACGCTCGCAATTGCGACAGGCGTACTACCGGCGCCGAGATCGCGTGGTGAATTTTTGATGCGGATGATCCATTCCGATAGCCCCATCCGGCTGCTTCGGGCCGCCCTGTGTCTGCTGTTGGCGGCGCTGCTCGCGGTCCCGGCATCGGCGGGGGCGGCTGCCGCCGGCCGCCGCGCCTCCATGGTCATCGACGCCAATACCGGCGCGGTGCTGCACGAGTCGAAGGCGGACGAGCCCCGCTACCCTGCCTCGCTGACGAAGTTGATGACGCTCTATCTCGTCTTCGAGGAGATCGAGCGGGGCCGGCTCACCTTCGAGACGAAGATCCGCATGTCCGAGCGGGCGGCGTCGGCGCCGCCATCGAAGCTCGACCTCGACGCGGGCGAGGAGTTGACCGCCCTCGAGGCCGTCAGGGCGCTGGTGACCAAGTCCGCCAACGACGTCGCCGTCGCCGTCGCCGAGCACATCGGCGGCAGCGAGCCGGCATTCGCCCGAATGATGACCGAGAAGGCCCGGCTGCTCGGCATGCCGAGCACGACGTTCCGCAACGCGTCCGGTCTGCCCGACCGGGAGCAGGTCACGACGGCGCGGGACATGCTGACACTGGCGATGCACCTGCAGGACGACTTCCCGAAGTTCTACCCATTCTTCTCGACCCGGGCATTCACGTTCAGGGGACGCACCTATCGGACCCACAATTCGCTCATCCGCACGTTCAAGGGAATGGACGGGCTCAAGACCGGATACATCCGCATGTCCGGCTTCAATGTCGTCAGCTCGGTCCGGCGCGGCCGGCGTCACGTGGTGGCCGCGGTGTTCGGCGGCACCACCGCTGGCAGCCGCAATGCCGAGATGCGCGCCCTGCTGAACCGCACGATCCCGAAGGCCTCGACGACGAAGACGCGCGTGCCGGCTGCCGTCGCCTTCTATCGCGCCTCGCCGCCCGTAAGAGCCGAGCGCCTCCCGAGCACAGCGCCGCCGCCGTCCTCGCCCGGGTACGCCGTCACCGCGGATAGCGCCGCGGCCCGGACCGCCTGGCCGGAGCCGAAGATCTCGATCGCCAGGGTGCGGCCGGTATCGACGGTGCCGCCGGCGTCCCCGGCCCAGTCCCCAGCCCCTGGACTCATGCCATCGACCCTGCAGCAGCAGGCCGACAACCTTGCGCGAGGGATGCCGCCGCTCGCGCACGCCGCCTCGCTTGCCGGAGAGGCCCATCAGGCCCATCAGGCGCGGCAGTCCGGACTGCCGGTGATCAAGGCCGCCGCAGCGGCGGTGCCGTCCTCCATCAGGAGGCCGGCTGCCTCTGGCAGCCATCAAATCCAGGTCGGCGCCTATGCGACGGCCGCCGAGGCGGAGAAGGCGCTCGCGGCAACCCTCGAGCGCGCCACCGGCCTGCTCGCCGAGGCCGCTCCGCTGACCGCGCCTGTCCAGAGCGGCGGCCGTCAGCTCTACCGCGCCCGCTTCGCAGGCTTCGACTCGCAGGCCGCCCTGAGCGCGTGCCAGGAGCTTCGCCGCCGCCAGATCGATTGCTTCGTCGCCAAGGTGGAATAGGATCGTGAGATCGTGAGGTCGGGGTCCGAAGAGGCTCACGATTTCACGACTTCACCATTTCACGACTTCACGATTTCCACGACTTCACCATTTCACGATCTCGTCAGCAGCACGTCCTTGGCGAGATTGATTTTGGCGGCGAGGTAGCCCGAGCCGCCCCGGTCGGGATGCAGCTTCAGCATCAGCTCGCGATGGGCGCGGCGGATCTCCTCCTCGCCCGCCCCCGGCCGCAGCCCCAGCACCTCGTAGGCCTCCTCCCGGGACATGGCGGCGCCGGGAGCCGGTCCGGGCTCGGCGCCGGCTCGCGCCATGTCCTCCCGCCATGACGGGTGGGCGCGGTCGAGGTAGGCTTCTATGATGTGTGCGGATTGCACGTCGGCGAACCGGCAGTCCCGCCAGAGCATGGCCATCTCGGCCGGGCTCATCGATTCGATCTCGCGGCCGGCGAACTCGCCCTTGAGAACGCGGCCGCGCATGTCGCCAGTGCCGTGGTCCAGCTCCATCTCCAGGTGATCGGTCAGGATGCGCGAGGTCTGGCCGGGCGACCTGCTGCCCAGCCCCCCGAGCGGCGCGCCGCCTCCGCCCCACAGCATCCAAACGCCGAGCATCGCCGCCGGGATCGCCCACGACATCAGCCCGCGCAGCATCAGGGCCGCGGCTGAGGCGAGCGCCGCAACCCCGGTCACGATCCGGACCTGGCGCGCCAAGGCGCTGACGTTCACCCGCGTGAAGCCGCGCAGCGCCAACAGCGCCAGCAACAGCGCAGCCAGACCGAGCAGGAAGTATTGCATGCCCCGTTTCTCTTATTTCATCTGCTCGAGGAGCAGCCGTGCGCGGCCCCCGCCACTCTGACTGCTGAGCCGCTCGAGCGCGGCGCGGCCGCCGGCAGCATAGACGGCAACCGCCGACAGCAGATCGCGAAGCTGCTGAGCCGAGCCGTGGTCGAACCGGCAATAGGCGCCCCGGGTCAACCGGGCGATCTCGCGGAACGCGCGCTCGGCCTTGGCATCCGGCCCTTCCTGGAACAGGAATACCGGCACCCCCAGCAGCGCCAGCTCGCCCGCGCGGCCGCACAGGTCGTCGACGTCCTCCTCCATGCAGTCGCCGACATAGACCAGCGCGTTGACCCGCTTGCGCTCGCCCTCCTGCCGCGCATGCGACAGGACCTTGCGGATCTGGGTATAGCCGCCCCGGCACGCGACCGTCGTCATCAGGCGCGCGAGCGCGTCCGGGTCCGACACCCATTTCGACGATCGGCACTCGCCGGCGCCGCGAAAGAAGACGAGTTGCACATCGAGCCCGCCGACCTCCTTGACCGCCTTGAACATGTCGGCCTGGAGCCCCAGCGCCATGTCCCAGGTCGGCTGCCGGCTCATGGTCGCGTCCATGGCGAAGACCAGCCGGCCGCGGCCTGCTGCCGCCTGCGGCGCGAGCGACTTCATGCGGGCGACGAACGCTGCGACCTCACTGGCGGAGGAACGGCCCGCCGGCACCGGACCCTGTCGCTTTTCGTCCAGCGCGCCGCCGGAGCGGTCGGTCGGGAACGGCTGCCGATCGGACCCCGTCTCGGACCCGGTCGTCGCCTTGCGGTCTCTCGCCATCTCGCCAGCCCTGACACCCGCCGCCACAGCGCCGCGCACGCGCAGCTCAGGCGGACAAACACCCTCACGATAGGTGGCCTCTCCCCAATCACTGCACAACCGGTGAGCCATTGCCATATTCGGCCGGGTCTGCGACGAGGGCATGGTCTCGGACAAGGATGCCATGCTCAACCTGCTCCTGCTGGTCCTGATGCCGGCGGCGTTCGCGCTCAACCCCGTGGTCGGCCGGGCGCTGACAGGCGCCTACGAGCCGGGTCAGCTCACCTTCGTGCGCTGGCTTGCGGCAGGCGTGCTCGTCGCCATGCTCGCGGCGGGACGGAAGGACGAGCGCTGGCGCCCGCATCGGAACGGCTGGTGGCGGATCCTGGCGCTCGGCGCGCTCGGAATGGGCTTCTGCGGCTATAGCGCCTATGCGGGCGCCCAGGCCGGCACGGCAACGAACGTCAGCCTGATCTACGCCTGCACGACGGCGCTCGTGGTCCTCTATGAGATCGCATCCCGGCGGGTCCGCCCCGACATCGTCCTCCTCGCCGGGGTCGGCATATGCATGGCAGGCGCCGTGACCATCATCAGCCGCGGCCGCCTTGACCTGATCGGCGCCATCGAGCCCAACGCCGGCGACTTGTGGGCGCTTGCCGGCATGACGGTCTGGGCCGTCTATACCGTCGCCATGAAGCAGGAGAGGTCCGGTCTGAGCCCGCTCGCGCTGTTCGCGGTCATGAGCCTCTCGGGTGCGGCTGCCGCCCTGCCTGTGGCGGTCGTCGAAACCGTCCGCGGCGGCGCGCCGAGCCTCGATCTGCACGCGCTGGCCTGGATCTCGGCGCTGGTGCTGGTCGCCAGCGTCGGATCGTACCTGTCTTACAATCTCGCGATCCGGCGGACGGGGCCGATCCTCACCTCGGCGGCGCTGAGCCTCAGCCCGCTCCACACGGCGGTGCTGGCCATGCTGCTCGTCGGCGAGCGGCTCGGCTGGTATCACGCCGCCGGCGGCGCGCTGGTGATCCTCGGACTGGCGACGATCAACGTCAGCCGCGCCCGCTCCTGACCGGTCATTGCCGCGGGGTCGCGAGCGAGGTGTCGAGGCCGAGCCCCAGGAGCTGCACGTTGCCGCCCGTCGCGGTGACGTCGGTGGCGCGCACCCGCTCGGTCGCGAACCGCGGCAGGTAGTTGGGACCGCCGGCCTTCGGCCCGGTGCCGGACAGACCCTCGCCCCCGAAGGGCTGCGCGCCGACCACCGCACCGATCTGGTTGCGGTTCACATAGAGGTTGCCGACCCGGGCGCGCTCGGCCACGAAATCGGCCACCGCCGCAATGCGGCTGTGCAGCCCCAGCGTCAGGCCGAAGCCGGTTTCGTTGATGGCGTCGAGCACCTTGTCGAGGTGGCCCTGCGGATAGCGGATGACATGCAGAATGGGCCCGAACACCTCGCGCTCGAGCCGGACGATGCGGTCGATCTCGAACACCGCCGGAGTCACATAAGTGCCCGCCCTGCAGCTATCCGGCAGCCTGAGATCGGCAAGCACCTTCGCCTCGCGGTACATGCGCACCTTGTGCGCGTCGAGCGCATCCTGCGCCGCCTCGTCGATGACCGGGCCGAGGTCCGTCGCATAGTCGAACGGATCGCCGAGATCGAGCTCCTCGACGGCCCCCACCAGCATCTCGACGACACGGGCAGAGACATCCTCCTGCACGAAGAGGACGCGCGCCGCCGAGCAGCGCTGCCCGGCGCTGTCGAACGCGGAACGCACCGCATCGCGCACGACCTGCTCGGGCAGGGCGCTGGAATCGACGATCATCGCGTTGATGCCGCCCGTCTCGGCGATGAACGGCACGATGGCGCCGCGCCGGTCGGCGAGGGCGCGCTGGATGAGCCAGGCCGTCTCGTTGGAGCCCGTGAAGGCGACGCCGCGAACGCGGGCGTCCCTGACCAGCAGCGCACCGATGTCGCCGCCGCCCGGCAGCAGGTGCAGGACGTGGGGCGGAATACCGGCCTCGTGCAGCAGGCGCGTGGTGAGATAGGCGGTGATGGGCGTCTGCTCCGCCGGCTTCGCGAGCACGGGATTGCCCGCCGCCAGCGCCGCCGCTATCTGCCCGGTGAAGATGGCGATCGGGAAGTTCCACGGGCTGATGCACGCGAAGGGGCCGCGCCCGCGCAGCTCCAGCGTGTTGCGCTCGCCGGTCGGGCCGGGCAGCTCGGTCGGCCCCGAGAACAGCCGCCGCGCCTCGCCGGCATAGTACCGCAGGAAGTCGACCGCCTCCCGGATGTTGCTCTGGGCGTTCTCCAGCGTCTTGCCGGCCTCGCCGACGATGACGGCCATCAGCTCCGCGCGGTCCCGCTCCAGGAGGTCTGCCGCTTTCTCCAGGATTTCCGCGCGCGCCGGCCCGCCGGCCAGATCCCAGTCGCGCGCCGCGGCGGTGGCGCTGGCGACGGCCTCCTCCACGACCTCCGGGCTGGACTGCCGGACGGTGCCGATCTGCCGCCGGCGGTCGTGCGGGCAGGTGGCGATCAGCTCCTCGCCTTCCGCAGGCATGGCGCCGCCGACGATGGGGCCGGCCGCGAACGGCGTCTCCAGGACCGCCGCCATCTCCGATTGCAGCATCGTCCGGACCGTCGGCTCGCCGAGCGGCAACCCGAGGCTGTTCAGCCGGCCGGGACCGAAGATGTCCCGCGGCAGGGGCAGGCCGGGCGGCAGCGCCTCGCGCGGCAGCTCGCGCTCGCGCTCGGCCGCCTCGACCGGATCCCTGATGATCTCGGCGACGGGGGCCTCCTCGTCGGCCAGGCGGTTCACGAACGAGGTGTTGGCGCCGTTCTCGAGCAACCGGCGGACCAGATAGGCGAGCAGGTCCTCGTGGCCGCCGACGGGCGCGTAGACGCGGCAGGCGCGGTTGAGCCGATCGGGGCCGACCACGTCCTCGTAGAGCGCCTCGCCCATGCCGTGCAGGCGCTGGAACTCATAGGGCGCCTCTCCGGCCGCGACATAGGCCGCCGCGACGGTGTGCGCGTTGTGGGTGGCGAACTGGGGAAAGAACGCCTGCGGCTCCGATAGCATGAGCCGCATGCAGGCGAGATAGGACACGTCCGTGTGCAGTTTGCGCGTGAAGACAGGGTAGTCGGCCAGCCCCCGCTCCTGCGCCCACTTGATCTCGCTGTCCCAGTAGGCGCCCTTGACGAGCCGCACAGGCAGGCGCTTGCTTGTTCGCTGGGCGAGCCGGCGCAGCCAGCGCAGCACGGGGATGGCGCGCTTGCCGTAGGCCTGCACCGCGAGGCCGAGACCCTGCCAGCCCCCGAGCCTCGGGTGGACCAGCGCCCTGGCGAACAGCTCGAGCGACAGGTCCAGCCGGTCCTGCTCCTCCGCATCGATGGTGAGACCGATGCCGCGGGCCCGGGCCGCCGCCGCCAGCTCGACGATGCGGGGCAACAACTCGCGCGCGAGCCGCGCGTCCTTGCCGGGCTCGAACCGCGGATGGATGGCCGACAGCTTCACCGACAGGCTCGGCCGCGCCATCAGCGCATCCGGATGCTCGGAGGCGAGCGGGCCGGCCGCTTTCCCCGCCGCCTCGACGGCGTGCATGTAGCGCTCGAGGTAGCGCTCGGCGTCCCGCGCGGTCTTGGCCGCCTCGCCCAGCATGTCGTAGGAGAACCGATAGCCCCTGGCCTCCAGGGGACGCGCGCGGTCGAGCGCCTCCTTCATGGTGCGGCCGAGCACGAACTGGTCGCCCATGACGCGCATCGCCCGCCGCAGGGCCTGCCGGATCACCGGCTCGCCGGAGCGCACTACCATGCGCTTCAGCAGGCCCGTCGGCGTCGCCCCTGTGGCGTCCCGCAGCTTGACGATCTGGCCCGTCAGCATCAGGCCCCAGGTCGAGGCGTTGACGAGCAGGCTGTCGGACCGGCCGAGATGCTTTTCCCAGTGGCCGCCGCCGATCTTCTCGGCGATGAGCTGGTCGGCCGTCTCGGAATCCGGGATGCGCAGCAGCGCCTCGGCAAGGCACATCAGGATGACGCCTTCCTCGCTGGTCAGCCCGTATTCCAGCATGAAGGCGTCGACGCCCGAATACTTGTGCCGTCCCGCACGCGCCGCATGCACCAGCCGCCGGGCGAGGTCGGCGATGCGCCGCCGCTCGTCCTCGGTATAGATCGCCCGCTCGATGAGCGCGCGCACGAGGCGCGCTTCCTCGATGAGATGATAGCCGGCGATCTCGTCGCGCGGCGGGATGATGCGGCCCGGGTCGAGGTCGGGATGCGCCGCGATCAGCTCGTTGGCCAAGGCGCGTCTCCTGTCGCACTGATTCAGCCTGTCATAGTAGCAGATCGCGCCCGCCGGAGCCTCAACGCCGTCCCGCGCCAGAAAGCCGCCTCCGGGCTGTCGGCCGACCCTTGACGAAACGAGCGCGGCGACAGAGGTTGCGCGCCGCAGCAAGTGCGCTGCACGAGATGGGAGAGCCCGTGTCGCCAAGGCAGGTCAAGGTCGTCCGCTCCCTGGCTCAGCTCCGGGAGGTGGTGCGCGGCTGGCGCGGCGCCGGCGACCGCGTCGGCCTCGTCCCCACGATGGGGGCGCTGCACGAAGGGCATCTGTCACTGGTCCGGCTGGCCAAGGCGAAGAGCGGCCGCACGGTCGTGTCGATCTTCGTCAACCCGACCCAGTTCGCGCCGCACGAGGACTTCACGCGCTACCCTCGCGACGAGGCAGGGGACCGCGCAAAGCTGGCCAGCGTCGATTGCGACCTCGTCTGGGCGCCGGACCTGGCCGAGATGTACCCGACCGGCCACGCGACGAGCGTCGTCCCGAAAGGCGCGGCGGAGGGGCTCGAAAGCGCGCATCGCCCGAGCTTCTTCGTCGGCGTCGCCACCGTCTGCACCAAGCTCTTCACGCAGGTGGCGCCCGACCTCGCCGTGTTCGGCGAGAAGGATTATCAGCAGCTCTGCGTGATCCGGCAGGTGGTGCGGGACCTCGACCTGCCGATCGAAATCGTGGGTCACCCCACGGTGCGCGAATCTGACGGGCTCGCGATGAGCTCGCGCAATGCCTATCTGACGGGAGAGGAGCGGGCGCTTGCGCCCCTGATCCATCAGGTTCTCCTGGAGACCGCTGCCAGCGTTCTGGATGGGGTCCGAATCCAAGAGGCCACCCGCCGTGGTCGCGACAGGCTCGCCGCAGCCGGCTTCCGGGTCGATTACCTGGAGTTGCGCGAGGCTGGGACGCTGGCCCCTGTCGAGGACGAATCCAAGCGGCCGCTTCGCGCTCTGGTCGCCGCCTGGCTCGGCAAGACGCGGCTCATCGATAACATCGCGGTAAGCTAGGACCGACCTCCAGCCGTTGCCCCCAGTCTACCGGTCGATGGGCACGCAGACGGCATGTCGTCCGACGGCCAGGAATACGAGGTGTCCAGACTGCATTTCCGAACGGCGACCTGCCCTTAAGTCCTTGATGGCGGCGGTCAACAGGGTGTTCATGACGCAGGTTCGGGTACCGACTGCCTGCCCCTCAAACCGTCATTCCCGCGGAGGCGGGAATCCGTGACACATCTCCACGAGCACGCACTGAGAGGCATCGCGGATGGCCGCCTGCGCGGCCATGACGGAATGGGATGGGTAGCGACGGGACCCGCTCTGCGGCTCACCCAGATCGAACTCGATCTCTTTTGCACTCTGTCTATCTCAGCGGAGCCCACAAACGTCCATCCCGGCCCGCTGCTCTGCGCCCGCCCGGCCCTCGATTCGCCTCCCATGATCGGCCCAAACCCCTCAAAATTTCCGGACAGACTGTGCGCCGTTGCCAGCGTCCGCTGGCGCACGAGCAGCGCGGGCCTGGCATCGCATCCGGCGTTGGAGCGCGACCCTGCCGCGACTTGCCAAGCCCCGGCGGGGTGTGCGAGGTCGCTGCCCGGTAACCAGCGTGAGATTCGCGGCGCGAGGCGGCCTGGCGCAGCGCGCCGGCCGGTTCGTCCGGCCGAGAGCAAGGTTGAGCGCGCATGGCCCAATCCCAACGCGATTTGTTCGCAAGGCTCGAAACAGAGATGAACGACAAGACGGCGCGCGCCCGCAGGGTCATCGACGCCTCGGACGACTACACGGCCGCCGATATCGAGGTCCTCGAGGGTCTCGAGCCGGTGCGGCGCCGCCCGGGCATGTACGTCGGCGGCACCGACGAGAAGGCGCTGCATCACCTCTTCGCCGAGGTCATCGACAACGCCATGGACGAGGCGGTGGCGGGCCATGCGAGCTGGATCGACGTCCGGCTCGACGCCGACGGGTTCCTGACGGTGATCGACAACGGCCGCGGCATCCCCGTCGACCCGCACCCGAAATACAAGAGCAAGTCCGCCCTCGAGGTCATCATGACCATGCTGCACTCGGGCGGCAAATTCGACGGCAAGGCCTACAGCACCTCGGGCGGCCTGCACGGCGTCGGCGTATCCGTGGTCAACGCGCTGTCGGAGACGCTGGAGGTGGAGGTCGCGCGCGGCCAGCAGCTTTACAGGATGGTGTTCAGCCGCGGCAAGCCCGAGGGCAGGCTGGAGAAGCTCGGCTCCATCATGAACCGGCGCGGCACCAAAGTGCGCTTCCGGCCGGACGAGACGATCTTCGGCAAAGGGGTTGCGTTCAAGCCGGCGCGGCTCATGCGCATGGCCCGTTCCAAGGCCTACCTGTTCGGCGGCGTCGAGATCCGATGGTCGTGCGATCCCTCGCTGATCAAGGACGACACGCCGGCCGAGGCGGTGTTCCACTTCCCGGGCGGCTTGAAGGACTATCTGCTCGCTACCATCGACGGCCGCACACTCGTCACCAGGGAGACGTTCTCCGGCTGCGTCGAGAAGGAGGGGCGCCACGGCTCGGTCGAATGGTCGATCGCGTGGATGGCCGACGAGGACGGCTTCTCCAGCTCCTACTGCAACACCGTCCCGACGCCCGAGGGGGGCACCCACGAGCAGGGATTGCGCCAGGCGCTGACGAAGGGGCTCAGGGCCTACGGCGAGCTCGTCGGCAACCGCCGCGCCGTGCAGATCACCGCCGAGGACGTGATGGGCACCGCGGCCGCGATGCTCTCCGTCTTCATCCGCGAGCCGGAGTTCCAGGGCCAGACCAAGGACAGGCTGGCGACGCAGGAGGCGACCCGCATCGTCGAGACCACCGTGCGCGACGCGTTCGACCACTGGCTGGCCGACTCGCCCGCGCAGGCGACGAAGCTGCTCGACTGGAGCATCGAGCAGGCCGAGGACCGCCTGAAGCGGCGGCGCGAGAAGGAGGTCGGGCGGCAGAGCGCGACGCGCAAGCTGCGCCTGCCGGGCAAGCTCGCCGACTGCACGATCCAGGCCGCCGCCGGCACCGAGATCTTCATCGTCGAGGGCGATTCGGCGGGCGGCTCGGCCAAGAGCGCGCGCGAGCGGGAGAGGCAGGCGGTTCTGCCGCTGCGCGGCAAGATCCTCAACGTCGCCAACGCGTCGTCCGCCAAGCTGGCGCAGAACCAGCTGCTGTCGGACCTCGTCCAGGCGCTGGGCGCCGGCACCGGGTCGAAGTACCGCGACGAGGACCTGCGCTACGAGCGCGTGATCGTGATGACCGACGCCGACGTCGACGGCGCGCACATCGCCTCGCTGCTGATCACGTTCTTCTATCAGGAGATGTCGGAGCTGATCGAGAACGGCCATCTCTTCCTGGCGGTGCCGCCGCTCTACAAGCTCACGCAGGGCGCGCAGTCGGCCTATGCCCGCGACGACAGGCACAAGGACGAGTTGCTGCGCACCGTGTTCTCGGGCCGTGGCAAGGTCGAGATCAGCCGCTTCAAGGGCCTCGGCGAGATGAACGCGGCGCAGCTCAAGGAGACGACCATGAGCCCGGCGCGGCGCACGCTGCTCAGGGTCGAGATCGGCGAGGACGACCGCAGCGCCATCGCCGAGGCAGTCAACAGCCTGATGGGCTCGAAGCCCGAAGCCCGCTTCCGCTTCATCCAGGAGCACGCCGCGTTCGCGAAGGATTTGGATATTTAGGCCGCAGGCACGGCCGCGGATTCGGTTACGTCAGGCCGCAACCGTCCGCTGCTGCGATCTGCGCGCGTCCGCAATGAGCTCGCCCAATCTCCGGAACGTCGCCTTGCGCCCCGACGACTTGCGCCAGACGAGGCCGACGGTGCGGAAGGGGGCCGGGCCGCGGAACGGCACGATACGGACGCGCCGGTCGTCGTGAACGGACGGCAGGCAGAGCTCTGGCAGCAGCGTCACGCCCATGCCGGCCGCCACCAGCTCGATCAGCGTCGCAAGGCTGGTGGCGCCGAGACTCGCCAGCATGTCCTTGTCGGCTGCGCTGCACACGCTGAGCGCCTGGTCGCGCAGGCAGTGCCCCTCCTCCAGCAGTAGCAGGCGATGCGGGGCGACGGCAGCGATGCTGCCGATCCGCGGTCCGATGTCGGACGATGCCGGCACGGCCAGGAAGAAGCGGTCGCAGAACAGCGCGTGCGCCTCGATCCCCGGGCTCGACACCGGCAGCGCCGCCAGGAGCAGGTCGAGGCTGCCCTGCTCCAGCTCCTCCAGGAGGCGCTGCGTCTGCGTCTCGCGCACCTGGATCCGCGCCGCCGCTCCCCCGCTGCCAAGCGCGCCGAGGATCGCCGGCATCAGGTAGGGCGCGATGGTCGGAATGACGCCGAGCCGGATCGCGCCCAGCGCGTCTGCCCGCGGCGCGCTGTCCATGAGGTCCTGCACCTCGCCGAGGATGCGGCGCGCGCGCTGGGCCACGAACTCGCCCTGCGGCGTGAGGGCCACGCTGCCGCGGCCGCGCTCGACGAGCACGACCCCAAGCTCGCGCTCGAGCTCCTGGATCTGCACCGACAACGCCGGCTGCGAGACGGCGCAGGCCTCCGCGGCGCGGCCGAAATGCTTGTGGCGGACGACAGCCTCGAAATAGGCGAGCTGGCGCAAGGTCAGACGCGTCGGGCGGAGCGGCAATTCCATAAGATAATCCTATCGTATGATCGAAAAGCAGTATTTGCGTTTATCACACCGACAGTCCAGCCTCCAGCCAGCAACCGACGGAGGAGCCATCATGGCCAAGACGCCCCGCGAAGCGAAGCGCCCGGCACTGACGACGACGGCCGGCGCGCCGGTCGCCGACAACCAGAACTCGAGCACCGCGGGCGCCCGCGGCCCGGTGCTGCTGCAGGACTATCAGCTCATCGAGAAGCTGGCGCATCAGAACCGGGAGCGTATTCCGGAACGCCCGGTGCACGCGAAGGGCTGGGGCGCTTACGGCACGCTGACCATCACCGGCGACATCTCGAAATACACCAAGGCGAAGTGCCTGCAGCCGGGAGCCAGGACCGATATGATCGCCCGCTTCTCGACGGTCGCCGGCGAGCTCGGCGCGGCGGACGCCGAGCGCGACGTGCGCGGCTTCGCCCTCAAGTTCTATACGGAGGAGGGCAACTGGGACCTCGTCGGCAACAACACGCCGGTGTTCTTCGTCCGCGATCCCTACAAGTTCCCCGACTTCATCCATACCCAGAAGCGACACCCCAAGACCAACCTGCGCTCGCCGACGGCGATGTGGGATTTCTGGTCGCTGTCGCCCGAGAGCCTGCACCAGGTGACGATCCTGTTCTCGGACCGCGGCCTGCCGCAGACCGTGCGGCACATCAACGGCTACGGCTCGCACACGTTCTCGCTCATCAGCGCCAACAATGAGCGGTTCTGGGTCAAGTTCCATTTCAAGACCCTGCAGGGCCACAAGCACTGGACCAATGACGAGGCCACCGATGTTGTCGGCCGCACGCGCGAGTCGACGCAGGAGGACCTGTTCACCGCCATCGAGCGGGGCGAGCTCCCGCGCTGGAAGATGCAGGTCCAGGTCATGCCGGAGGAGGACGCCGGCAAGCACTGGTACAACCCGTTCGACGTGACCAAGGTCTGGCCGCACGCGGACTACCCGCCGATCGACGTCGGCATCCTGGAGCTCGACCGGAACCCTGAGAACTACTTCGCCGAGATCGAGCAGGTCGCCTTCTCGCCCTCGAACATCGTGCCGGGCATCGGCTTCTCGCCGGACAAGATGCTGCAGGGGCGCATCTTCTCCTACGCCGATGCGCACCGCTACCGGCTCGGCACGCACTACGAGCAGCTCCCCGTCAACCGGCCGCGCTGCCCGGTGCACCACTACCACAAGGACGGGTCGATGCGGTTCTTCGAGCCTCTGACGGGCAACGTCGATGCTTTCTACGAGCCGAACTCCTTCGCCGGCGCGGCCCAGGACGACCGGTTCAGGGAGCCGCCGCTGAAGATCGCCGGCGATGCGGACCGCTACGATCACCGCGACGGCAACGATGACTACCGGCAGCCGAGGGCGCTGTTCGAGCTGTTCGATGCAGACCAGAGGCGGCGGCTCTGCTCCAACATGGCCGCCGCCATGTTCGGCGTCCCCGCCCACATCGTCGAGCGCCAGCTCGGCCATCTGGCGAAGGTGCATCCGGACTATGCAGCCGGCGTGCGGAAGGCGGTCGCGGCGATGACGAAGCGCGAGGCCGCGAAGACCGCGCAGCAGCAGACGGCGGCCGAGTAGGCGGAACGCTCACGACCGACATGATCTGGAGCCGGGCGCCCTGCCCGGCTTTCTGCTGTCCCCGGCGGCCGAACCGGATCCCGTCCAAAATTCAGTGTGTGAGGCCGCCCGGTCCTGGTGCGGCGCGATCCGGTCTGCTCATAGTGCTCCCCGCATCAGGACGCCCAGGGAGGTCCCACAATGAGCCGCATGCTCGCCGCGCTTGCCCTCGCCGCTTCGGTCACGCTCGTCCCGTCCGCCCTGACGGCGCAGGACGCCAAGACGAAGGCGCCGGCCCAGTCTGCCGCGAAAACCGTCAAGGCCGGTAAGGGCGAGAAGGTGTGCCGCTACAAATTCCCGTCGGGCGAACAGAGAAGCTGGGTCTGCAAGCAGGAAGAGCCCTGCTGCGCCTGGGACCTGATCTCTTACGTGAAGTGCGGGTCGACCATCACCGGCTGCCTGTAAGCGGCGGCCGCGGCCGCTGCAGGCTCCCCGCAACGGGCCCCTAGGAGAGTTCGCCGGAAGACCCATCCCACCGCGTCGGGGAGGGAGGTGTGTGGCGGTGCGGCAGCACAGGCCTTCCGGCGAGGACGGCGCCCGCATCCTTGCGGACCCCGGGCGAATGGAAAGGGCCGGGCGGCGGAGAAGCGGGGTTTCCCCACCGCCCGACTCGGGAGACGGCCTTGCAGCCGCGCCCCGAGTCAGAAGCCTTCGAGCCCTGCACAGCCTCGACCGCGGGACATGCCGCGTTGAGACTGCCGCATCCAGGCTCCTGCCGAGCCTCCCGCCGCGCCACTCGACGGCGCCCTGGCGGCGGCTCGTTGTCCAATGCCGGAAGCGGATGAACGCCTCGGGAGCGGGTGACGCCGACCGGGCCCGGCAACTCGATCAGTGGCAACGATTTCGTCTGTCGAACGTGGGCTGAGCGTGACCGGCCAGCGGCTTAATTGTGACTGGACTGATCAACTTCCCTGCAACATCCCGCAACGTATGTGAAATTGGCCGTGGCCGCTCCGAGGCCGGCCTCCAGCAACTGCGGCCCCTTCGTGACGCGCGCGGACTGCCGATCCCCCGCCGGCGGCATCAGGCAACCGGCAACATCGGGATTGGAAGAGGCCGGCATCTGGGCCAATGTAGCATTCTGGCCTGAGACGAGCGCCCGCGATGCAGCTTGCCTTCCACACGCTCGACGTCTTTACCGACAAGCCGCTCAGCGGCAATCCGCTGGCCGTCGTGCTCGATGCCGATCAGCTCGCGACGGACGCGATGCAGGCCGTCGCCCGCGAGTTCAACCTGTCGGAGACGGTGTTCGTGCAGCAGCCGACGAGCCCGGCGCACACGGCCAGGGTCCGCATCTTCACGCCGGCCGCCGAGGTCCCGTTCGCCGGCCATCCGACGGTGGGCACGGCGATCCTGATGGCCACGTTGCGGGCGGCTGATCCCGGCGGCGACCTGGACGCGATCGTCTCCCTCGAGCAGAAGATCGGCATCGTGCGCGTCGGCGTCCGGCTGAGGCGCGGGCAGGCCGGGTTCGCCGAGCTCGACGCCCCCAGGCTGCCGGAAGAAGCGGGCCGGCTCCCGCCGACCGAGCGGCTCGCCGCAGCCGTCGGCCTGCTGCCGTCCGAGATCGGCTTCGCGAACCACCGCCCGACCGGGTTCGGGGCGGGCAACAGCTTCGCCTTCGTGCCCGTCGCCTCGCTGCAGGCCATGGCCAGGGCCGCCGTCAACGAACAGCATTGGGCGGCTGCGATGGCCGGCCGGGGCGAGGCCGGCGTCTTCCTCTATTGCCGCGAAACCGTGCACACGGCCTCGTCCTTTCACGCGCGTATGTTCGCCCCGGACATGGGCGTGCCGGAGGACCCGGCGACCGGTTCGGCCGCGGCTGCCTTCGCCGGCGTCGTCAGCCGCTTCGACGGCCTCCCGGACGGCCAGCACAGGCGGGTCATCGAGCAGGGCTTCGAGATGGGCCGGCCGAGCATCATCACCCTCGTCCTCGATGTGGAGCGCGGCCAGCTCCACACCGTGCGCGTCGGCGGCAATGCGGTGCGCGTCAGCGAGGGCCGCATCACGATCTGATGCCCCGACTCTGACGGTTGGTACTCGCTATCCTGCACTACACCGTCATTCCCGCGGAGGCGGGAATCCACGACACGCCGCCGCTCAAATGCGGAAACTTGCGTGGATGGCCGCCTGCGCGGCCATGACGGAGAAGGAATCAAGCGTCAGTGACAGAACACTAGCCGCGCCTGGCTCCGGCGCATCAAGCCCCGAATCGGGCTTGCAATGCCGGGGCACATTGGCTACTCACCTTGCACGGCCCGCACCGCGCCGGGCCCTCGGACCTCGATTCGCAGACCGTCGATGCCCACGAAGGATAGTGAACCTGCTGCAGCAACGGACGTGGCCGACGCCGCGCCGGCAGGAGGCTTTCGTCTGCACGCGCTCCTTCGCGACCTGCTCCTTAGCAGCCCCTGAGCCTCGGCGGTCCCGGCAGCGATGCGGGACGGGCGCTCAGGGGAACAGAGAGCCGAGCCCACCCCGTCATCATCGCCGGCCATCCTGACCGCCGGCCCCGCGAAGGAACTGCCCGACATGTCTCAACCGACCGCTTCCGGCGAGCACGTCCTGATCTTCGACACCACGCTGCGCGACGGCGAGCAATGCCCCGGCGCGACGATGACCTTCGAGGAGAAGCTCGAGGTCGCCGACCTGCTCGACGAGATGGGCGTCGACATCATCGAAGCCGGCTTCCCGATCGCCTCCGAAGGTGACTTCGACGCAGTCTCGGCCATCGCCAAACGGGTCAAGCGCTCCGTCGTCGCCGGGCTGGCGCGGGCCGGCCTGAAGGACATCGACCGCTGCGGCGAGGCGGTGCGCCACGCCCGGCGCCCGCGCATTCACACGTTCCTCTCCACCTCGCCGATCCATATGAAGTTCAAGCTGCAGAAGGAGCCCGACGAGGTGCTCGACATGGTGCGCGCGTCCGTCGAGCGCGCGCGCGGCTACGTCGAGGACGTCGAGTGGTCGGCCGAGGACGGCACCCGCACCGAGTTGGACTTCCTGTGCCGCTGCGTCGAGATCGCCATCAAGGCCGGCGCCACGACGATCAACATCCCCGACACCGTCGGCTACACGGTGCCGGAAGAGTACTTCGCGCTCTTCAAGACGGTGCGCGAGCGGGTGCCCAATTCGGACAAGGCCATCTTCTCCGTCCACTGCCACAATGATCTCGGCATGGCCGTCGCCAACTCGCTGGCCGGCGTGAAGGCCGGCGCGCGGCAGGTCGAGTGCACCATCAACGGCATCGGCGAGCGCGCCGGCAATGCGGCGCTCGAGGAGATCGTGATGGCCATCAGGACGCGCAGCGACGTGCTGCCGTTCAAGACGGGCGTCGATACGACGATGCTGACGCGCGCCTCCAAGCTTGTCGCGGCCGCGACCTCCTTCCCCGTGCAGTACAACAAGGCCATCGTCGGCCGGAACGCCTTCGCGCACGAGAGCGGCATCCACCAGGACGGCATGCTGAAGCACACCCAGACCTACGAGATCATGACGCCGGAGTCGGTCGGGGTGACCAAGACCTCGCTGGTGATGGGCAAGCATTCGGGCCGCAATGCCTTCCGCACCAAGCTCAAGGAGCTCGGCTACGAGCTGGGCGAGAACGCGCTCGAGGACGCGTTCAACCGGCTCAAGGCGCTGGCCGACCGCAAGAAGGTGATCTACGACGAGGACATCGAGGCGCTGGTCGACGAGGAGATCGCCACCGCGACCGACCGCATCAAGGTCGTGGCGATGATCGTCATCGCCGGCACCTCCGGCCCGCAGTCGGCGACGCTGACGCTCGACATCGACGGCCGGCACCAGACGGTGCAGGCGGCCGGCAACGGCCCGGTGGACGCCACCTTCAACGCCATCCACAGCCTGGTGCCGCATACGGCCGTCCTGGAGCTCTACCAGGTGCACGCCGTCACCGAGGGCACGGACGCGCAGGCCGAGGTATCGGTGCGCCTGCAGGAGAACGGCCGGACCACGAGCGCCAAGGCCGCTGATCCAGACACGCTGGTCGCCTCGGCCAAAGCCTATGTGGCGGCCCTCAACAAGCTCATGATCAAGCGCGAGCGCGGCGCGCCGGCCCAGCGCTTCGTCGAGCCGGCAGGCCGGCTGCGCGGCGTTTGAGGATCGACCCCCTGTCACCCCCGGACGCGCGGGCAGCGCCAGCGCGGTCCGGGGACTGCCTCCTGTGGCGCGGGAGGTCATCGCGCGTTGGCGGCAGCTCGGGATTCGCTTATCTTCCACCCGAATCACGGTTCGTTCCTCGCGGACCTGGAGATCCCGCCGCACGGTCACGCTCCTCAGCGCCGAAGTGGCGCGGGCTCGAGCTCGCGAGCGGCCGCCGGCTGAGAGCGGATCACGGGCGCTGAGGCCTAGCCCATGCTGCCGAAGATGACAGGGGTGTTCTCGGACGACATCGCCATAGACCTCGGCACGGCGAACACGCTGGTGCACGTGGTGGGGCGCGGCATCATCATCGACGAGCCGTCGATAGTCGCGGCCCGCTTCGCCGGCGGCGAGCGCGAGATGGTCGCCGTCGGTGCGGAGGCCCGGCGGATCGTCGGCCGCACGCCCGAGCCCCTGGAGGCGATCCGCCCCTTGCGCGACGGGGTGATCGCCGATTTTGTGGCCACCGAGTTCATGCTGCGGCAGTTCATCCGCCGCGCCCGCTCGGTGCTCGGGCTCCGCCGGCCGCGCATCCTGATCTCGGTGCCGGCGGGCGCCACCCCGGTCGAGCGGCGCGCCGTCACCGAGACCGCGCGCTATGCCGGCGCGCGCGCCGTCCAGCTCATCGCCGAGCCGGTCGCCGCCCTTCTCGGCGCCGGCGTTCCGGTCGAGGAGGCCGCCGGGGCCATGGTGGTCGACATCGGCGGCGGCACCACCGACATCGCCATCGTCTCCTTCGGCGAGCTCGTCGCGGCCCGCTCGCTGCGCTGCGCCGGCAACGCCATGGACGAGGCGATCATGCGCTACGTGCGCCGCCGCCATCACCTCGTCATCGGCGAGGCGAGCGCCGAGCGCATCAAGATCGAGGCGGGCACGGCCGCCGCGCTGGCCAACGGGCTCCACGCCGACATCCACATCCGCGGCCGCGACCTGCGCCGCGGCAGGCTGAAGAGCGTCGTGCTCGGGCCCCCCCACGTCGCCGAGGCGCTCGAGGGCCCGATCGAGGAGATCGCCGAGTTCGCGCGCCGGGCGCTAGAGGACGTGCCGGCCGAGATCGCCGCCGGCATCTGCGAGCGCGGGATCGAGCTCACCGGCGGCGGCGCCCTGCTCGACCGGCTCGACCACGAGCTCGGCCGCCGCCTCGGCGTCGGGTTCACGCTCGCGCCCGATCCGATGCGGTGCGTCATCAAGGGCACAGCCATGGTGCTGGAAGGGACCGCCGGCAGCGACCATCTGCTGATGGCGTCCGACCTGTGAGGGGGCTGAGGCCGCCGCCGCCCCCCGCGCGGGGGGCCCGGTCCCGGCTCTGGACAGCCGGCGGCGAGGATGTTAGACGGTCGCCACCGGGGCCCCTCAGGGCCCCTTTGCCGTCGTGGCGCGGGCGATTAGCTCAGTTGGTAGAGCAGCTGACTCTTAATCAGCGGGTCGAAGGTTCGAGTCCTTCATCGCCCACCAATGGCCTGCCGTAGGGCTGCCGTTTGACTTCGGACCGCGTGAAGCGGTTTGATGTACCCCTCCTGCTCAAATGTCGGGTTTGACCGATCGTAGCTGTAGTCGGTCCGCCGACGACAACCCCGACAGAAGGACCTCATAGAAAAGCGGGTCGAGAAGACGGGCGACTTCAAGCAGGTCTGGGTCGATGTGTTCGTCTCCGACAAGTTCGATGAGGCGACCACCCACTGGCGGAAGCTGAAGGACCGGGTTGACCGGAGCGTGGGTAACCCCTGTCCCCTGCTTCTGATTGGTATCCCGTGAACGGTTGTGAAGATATGGTCAACCTGAAATGGGGGATTCGGATGTTCGGGCAATTCGAGGGCACCCGCTTCAGGACCATCCTGGCCGATCCGCCGTGGCAGTTTCAGAACCGCACCGGCAAGATGGCTCCCGAGCATCGACGGCTCTCCCGCTACGGCACGATGGACCTCGACGCGATCCTCGGGATGCCGGTGGCGCAGATCGCGGCGGAGCCGGCGCACCTCTACCTTTGGGTGCCGAACGCGCTGCTGCCCGAGGGGCTGCGCGTGATGGAGGCCTGGGGGTTCACCTACAAGAGCAACGTCGTATGGCACAAGATTCGGAAGGACGGCGGGCCCGACGGGCGAGGCGTCGGCTTCTACTTCCGCAACACGACGGAGCTGATCCTGTTCGGAGTACGTGGAAAGAACGCGCGAACGCAGGCGCCGGGGCGGCGGCAGGTCAACATCATCAAGACACAGAAGCGCGAGCACTCGCGCAAGCCCGATGAGCTGTACGACATCATCGAGGCGTGCAGCGAAGGGCCGTACCTCGAGCTGTTTGCGCGCGGGCCTCGGCGGGGATGGAGCGTGTGGGGCGATCAGGCCGAGGACTACGCGCCAAGCTGGGCCACCTACGCCAACCACTCGGCAGCCGATCTCGACCCCGGCGAGCGATACTCGTCGAACGCGGTCGTGCCGGCGGCGGCGCAAGCCGGAAAGGCCGCACTGTCGCTCGTCACATCCGTGATCACACGCAAGCGCACGGTCGAGAACTGCCTGGAGCCCGACGCCTTCATCGAGACGACGGTGAAGCCCGCACCGGGTCACTCGCTGACAGCGATGGAGGCCCGGGACGCCTACAGGAAGCGATGCGTGGAAGCAGGCAAGACGCCCGTCGCCGATCTTGCCTTCTGGCGCTCGCTCAATGCCACCGTGTCGAGGCTCGGAGCGGAGAGACAGACCCACGGCGGTCGCGTCGCCTATCGCGGCGTGACGCTCGCGGCTTGACCATTCCGAATTGCATCCAGTTCCCGGATATACCCTCCGTAAACCCGGATTTTCAGCACGTATCAGCAGGTCGCGGCGTCGAGCATTGCGACGCCTCGCCCGAGGCGGACGCAACGTGGGGGCTGGCGACCGTGCTCGTTCGTGTCGACCTCAGAATCGCCACGCTGGTCAACCTGATGCCGGATCACCCAGAACTGTAGAAGGTCGCGGTGCGCAGGTCAGGCGGGCCGGATCGCTGCTTCCGGCTTTCCCATGTCGAAGTTGCTGACGGCAGCGGCGAGCTCGGCGATCTTCAGGGCAAGGGGCGGTGTTCCCCGCCTCGAATAGACGACGAGATATTCCAGATCCTCAATCGGTGGCTGCGTCTCGATGATCTCGAGCAGCCCCCTTTCCCGCATCCCTTCGGTCTGCAGCAATGACAGATACCCGAGGCCGATGCCCGCGACGACCATCTCCGTCAGGACGCTGAGACTGTTGCAGACGTCGGCGCGCCGCAGCTCGGCTTCGTCGTCCGCGAACCATTCCTCGAGCACGCGGTGCAGGTTCGATTGGTGGGACAGCGTCATGATCGGCCAGCGTGTCAGCTCGGCCGGCCGGTATGGCCGCCGAGGAATGGCGAAGCGGGGGCTCGCCATCCAAGCGAAGCGGGCGCGTCCGACCGAGTGGCGCACGAGGCCGCTGTCGGCGATAGGTCCGGGCAGCAATACCATGTCGAGCCGCCCGGCCTTCAGCTTCTCGAGAAGCGGAAGGGTCAAGTCCACGTCCAGCTCGGCCCGGACCTTCGGATAGGCCTCGTTGAGCCGCGACACCAGGGCAGCAAGCCAGGTGACGGCGATGAGCTCGGCAGCACCGAGCCGGACCGTTCCATCGACGAGGTGCGGATCGGCGAGATTGTAGCGAATTCGCGCCACGTGATCGATCAGTCGCTCCGCCTCGGCATAGAGCATTTCGCCTTTCGCCGTCAGGCGCAGACCCCGCTGCTCGCGATCGAACAGCGCGGCCCCGATGGCTAGCTCCAGTTGCCGAATGCGGGTCGAGATCGCCGGCTGACTGGCGTTCAGATGCCGCGCGGCTGCGGAGAATCCGCCGAGCCTCACGATCCAATACAGGGTCTGGAGCTGGAGAAAGGTCACGTCATAAATTTCACGGATAGCTACGGATCAAGACGTTTTATTTGCTTTATGGCCGACCTGGCAATACTGCTCCATCTGAGCGAGGGAGATCGGCCAGGGGAAGGCGTCATGCGCGGCCAGGAGGGTTCGACGACAGACGATCCCCATGAGGCTGGCTTCGACGTCACCGACGTGAACGCGTTCAAGAACTCCGGGGTGAGCCTCGAGGAGATCCGTCGGCAGTTCCGGCTCGAGCCGCCGGCCTGCTTCAACATGGCGGCTGCTACCGTCGGCCGACAGGCGCGCGGCTCGAAGGCCGACGCGGTGGCGCTCGTCTGCGACGACGGGAAAGGAGCTCCGCAGCGCTTCACCTATCGCCAGCTCGACGACTTGTCGGACCGATGCGCATCCTTCCTGCGCCGCAACGGCGTCGGCAAGGGTGACGTCGTCGTCGTCTATTCCCCGCAAGGGCTCGGCGCCGCGATCGCGCCGCTTGCTGCATATAAGCTCGGCGCCGTCAGCGCCCCCCTTTCCCTGCTCTACGGCCCACGTACCCTCGAGCACGCGCTGGCCGACAGCGGAGCGAGGGTCATGGTGAGCCAGGGCGCCGCGATCGCGCGGCTGCGTGCAGCGGGCGTCGACCTCTCGAGGCTGGAGCTCCTGATCGCGGAGAATCCGACGAGCCTTGATGAGGTCCCGTTCGATCGGGTCATCACGCAAGCCGCGATCGGTTTCGAGCCTGCCCGAACCGGTGCAGAGGATGCGGCGCTGCTTCTCTACACGTCCGGCTCCACCGGGATGCCGAAGGGCATCCTCCACGCGCATCGCTTCCTGCTCGGCTATCTCGCCTCGGTCTCGCTGTTCTACCAGCTCGACATGGGCGAGCCGGGCATGGTCCTGTGGACGCCGTCCGACTGGTCCTGGATCGCGGGCATCGTCAACGTGATGATGACGGGCTGGTATTTCGGCCATACCGTCGTCGGCGGCCAGGCGCGCTTCGACGCGGAGTGGGCTTTCGGCTTCCTGGAGCGCCACCGCGTCACGCACACCTTCCTCACGCCGACCGCCCTCAACCGCATGGCCGAGATTCCCGAGCCGCGGCTTCGCTGGCCGGACCTCGCTCTGCGGGCGATCGGAACCGGGGGGGAGCCGCTTCCGGGCGCGGTCCTGGACTGGTCGGAGAAGGTCCTGCGTGTGCCCATCAACGAGTTCTATGGCCTCACGGAGGTGAACCACCTCGTCGGAAATTGCCAGCATCTGTACCCCGTCAAGCGCGGCTCCATGGGCAAGTGCTATCCAGGCCACCACGTCGCCGTCATCGACGCGGAGGGACAGAGGGCTCCCGACGGCGTCGTCGGCGAGATCGCCGCCCGCGACGACGACCCGACTTTGTTCCTCGGATACTGGCGCCAGCCGGAGAGGACCCGGGCGATGCGCATCGGGCGCTGGGTGCGCACGGGCGATTTCGGCCATCGCGATGCCGATGGGTATTTCTGGTATCAGGGCCGCAACGACGACCTGATCAAGAGCGCCGGATATCGTATCGGCCCGGCCGAGATAGAGGACGCGCTCTTGTGCCACCCGGCTGTGGCGGAAGCCGCCGTGGTTGGCCTGCCGGACCCGGAACGTGGTCAGCGAGTGACGGCCTTCGTGCGCCTGGCCGACGGCAACGAGCCGAGCGAACCGCTGGCAGCGGAGCTGCGGGCATTCGTCAAGGATCAGGTCGCGGTGTTCAAGTACCCGCGCGAGATCCGCTTCGTGAAGCAGTTCCCGATGACGGTGACCGGAAAAATCAGTCGGAAAGAGTTGCGTCAACAACAAGAAGCCTCAGAGTAGAGGCCCGGGCGGGGGCGAAGTCGCTTCCGTGGAAGAGGAGCGAAACCAAGTGAGGAGAATGTGATGCTCAGCCGGACAATGAAGCTGATAGCTCTGGCTTCGACCTTCGTGGCGATGCTCGCCACCGGGGCCTGGAGTCAGACGACGCTCAGACTCAATTCGCAGTGGCCGGCGACCACGGCCGGCTCGAAGGTCGATCAATGGTTTGCCGACGAGATCGGAAAGAGGACCAACGGCGAGGTCAAGATCCAGATCTTCTGGTCCGAGGCCCTGGGCAAGGCCAACGAGAACCTCAGCCTGATGCAGAACGGCGCAGTCGACATGGGCGCCATGTCGGCGGGGTATTTCCCGACGCAGCTACCGCTTCACGCCGCTCCGAACTCTATCCCGATGGCGATGGACACGGTGGAGCAGGCGAGCGAATTGATGAAGCGGCTCGCGACCGAGGTGCCTGGCTTCGCGAAGGAGGCAAAAGACAACGGCGTGCGCGCCTTGTTCTTCCACCATCTCAATCCCTACCTGCTGGTGTCCAAGGAGCCGATCACCGCGGTCAGCCAGATGCAGGGCAAGCGCATGCGCACCTGGGGCACCGACATGCCGCGGATGGTGCAGGCCGCGGGCGGGGTGCCCGTCACCCTGTCGCTGCCGGAGATCTATGAAGGCTTGAGCCGCGGCGTCATCGACACGGCGCCCTTCTCTGTCGATCTCGTCGACAATTACAAGATCTACGAGGTCGCCAAGCATGTCAGTGAGATCACCCTGTGGCTCGGCCCGAGCTGGGGCGTCTGGATTTCCGAACGGGCCTGGCAGCGCCTCTCTCCGGAACACCAGAAGATCTTCATGCAAGTCTCGGACGAGGCTCGCGCCAGGGATCTCGAGGCGACCAAGAAGGCTCAGGAGAACGCGCGCAAGGTGCTCGCCGAGCGCGGCGTCAAGTTTCACGACTTCCCTGCTGCAGAGAAAACGAAATGGCGCGGCGCCATGCCCGATTTCTTTGCCGATCTCGTCACCCGGATGGAAGCTCAGGGCAAAGGCGACGACGCTCGGCAGGCGGTGAAAATCTGGCGCGAGGTCGCCGGGCGTTGATCCGCCTCTTCCTCGCCGGCGGCTCATCGAGTCGCCGGCGGCTCTCCAGAACCGCTCGAGGGATTTGGCGATGCCCGTCGTGGGGATGCTGAACAGACTGGGGGCGTTTCTCGCCGGGATCGCCGTTCTGGTCATGATGTTGATCGGAACCGCGGACGTCGTCGGATTGCTGGTGTTCAATCATCCGCTACCCGGCGCATACGAGCTGACCGAGTCGCTGCTCGTGGCGAGCGTGTTCCTGGCGATCGCGCTGGCGCAGGCGCGGCGTCAGCATGTGCGGGTCGAGATCTTCCTCAATGTCGTCCCTGGCCCCGTGCGGCGCGCATTGGAGCTGCTGGGTCATGTCATGACCGCCGGGGTCTTTGCCATCATCTGCTACGTGAGCTGGGAGGTGGCTCTGGACAGCATCCGGATCGGCGAGTTCAGCTCCGGGCTCATCCAGTTCCCGGTCTGGCCGGCTCGCACCACTCTCGCAATCGGCACCACCCTCATGACGGTGCAGGCTCTGGCCGACATCGTGCTCACAGCCGGTCTGGCTCGCTCACCAGAGGTTGACGAATGGAGCTCCTGACCGTCGGATATATCTGCATCGGGGCGCTGTTCGTTCTCCTCTTTGCCGGGATCCCGGTCGGAATCGCGATGGCCGTCGTCGGGGTCGGCGGGATGTATTTCGGTGTCGGCCCCGATTTCATGCTCGGCCAGCTTCGCTCTCTGCCGTACGCGGTCACCAGCAACTACGCTTATGCGATCCTTCCCCTTTTCGTTGTGATGGGGATCTTCGCGGAGCTGGCTGGACTGACGGAGTCGATCTTTCGCGCTGCGGATATCTGGCTGCGACGGGTGCGCGGGGGGCTCTACCAGGCGGTCGTCGTAGGCTCCGCGATCTTCGCCGCCGTCTCCGGCTCGACGATCGTCAACGCCGTGGTCTTCACTCGGATCGCCTTCCCCGAGATGATGAAGTACGGCTACAATCGCAGCCTGTCGATCGGCTCGATCGCCGCCTCGGGCAGCTTTGCGGCGATGATCCCGCCCTCGATCACGATGGTGATCTACGCGATCATCACCGAGCAATCCATCGGACGTTTGCTGATCGCAGGCATCGTTCCGGGCATTCTGACGGCGATCGTCTATATCCTGGGCATCGCGGTGATCGTCCGCGTGCGGCCAGAACTGGCGCCGATTCAGAAGACTGCGCCGGACTGGGTCGAGAGGCTGGCGGCATTGCGCTGGCTTTGGGGGGTCGTCGTCCTCATCGGCGTGGTCCTCGGCGGTATCTACACGGGCGCGTTCCCGCCGTCGGCGGCGGGTGCTATCGGCGCGGCGGGGGCTTTCCTCTTCGTCATTGCGCGGTTGCGCGGACGGCTCTTCAAGCGGCTATGGCCGGCACTCGGCGATGCCGCCTCGATCAGCTGCGTGATCTTCCTGATCCTGATCGGTGGACTGATCTTCTCGCGGATGCTGGTTGTGTCCGGAGTGATCGACCAGTTCGTCACCGTCGTCACCAGTCTGGCGGGATCCCCGCTGGGGTTCCTGGTTCTGGCCTCGCTCCTGTACTTCGTGCTCGGCTGCTTCCTCGACACGACATCGATGATGATCGTGACGTTGCCCTTCGTCTTTCCGGCGGTGGTCCATTTCAACATCGATCCGATCTGGTTCGGCATCATTCTCGTGAAGCTGGTCGAAATTTCCGTCGTGACCCCGCCCGTCGGGATGAATCTGTTCGCAGTGTTGGGCGCGGTCGATGCGGAAACGAACTTCGGCCACGTCGTGCGCGGGGTGACACCCTTCATCCTGCTCGAAATAATCGTGCTCGCGTTGCTGATCGCTTTTCCGGAGCTCTCGTTGTGGCTGCCGAGACAGATGATGTGAGGTCCTGGTTTGAGTGCGCCCGAACCCTGGAGCGATGACGTCCTGGAGCGGCTCGGCCTGCAGCGCGACAGCGGCGGGGCGGTCCGGATCGTCCTCCCCGCTAAGGCGAATATCGCTGCCGATACCGTCGGGCTCCACGCACGCGGCCCGCGCCCGGAGGCGACGGCGCTGATCGTCGACCGCGACGGCGAATCCGAGCGCTGGAGCTTCGCCGCCCTCGATGCAGTCGCAACGCGGCTTGCCGCCGGGCTTCGCCGTCTCGGCGTCGCGACCGGCGAGCCGGTGGCGGTCCATACCGGGCAGAGCGCCGAGACGGCGATCGCTCATCTGGCGATCTATAAGCTCGGGGCGATCGTAGTCACACTGTCTCAGCTCTACGGGCCCGATACCGTGCGCCACGCACTCGGTGATTGCGGCGCACGTTTCGTGATAACCGAGCGCGCCGCATGGGCGCAGGTGGGCGAAGCCCTCGGCAGCCTTTCGCAGCCGCCCGTTCCGATCCTCGCCGGCGAGTCGGCTCCTCGCGGAGGACATGCCTTCGCCGACCTCCTGGCGACGGAGCCGCCGCTCGACGCACCTGTCGAGACGGACGCGAACCAGCCGGCCCTGCTGATGTACACGTCGGGCTCGACCGGCCTGCCGAAGGGCCTGCTGCACGCTCACCGCATCCTGCATGCCTATATGCCCACCGTCCGGCTCTTCTACGACATGGAGCTCGACGATCCGGACCTCGTCTTCTGGACGCCGGCGGACTGGGCCTGGGTCGGCGGTTTGCTGGACCTCGTTCTGCCGGCCTGGGCGGCCGGCCAGACGGTCGTCGCGAGCCAGCATCGCTTCGACGCCGAATGGGCGCTCGGCTTCATGGCACGGCACGGCGTCACGCACTCCTTCATGACCCCCACGGCCCTCAAGCGTCTCGCCCAGGTGCGTCGCCCGCGGGAGCGCTGGCCGCTGCGGCTTCGGGTCGTCTGCACCGGTGGCGAGAGCCTTCCGGGCGAGGTCGTGCGGTGGTGCGAGGAGGAGCTCGGCTGCGTCTGCAACGAGTTCTACGGGCTGACCGAGTTCAATCATCTCGTCGGCAACTGCCGCAAGCTCTACCCCATCCGACCCGGCTCGATGGGCCGCGCCTATCCGGGACACGGCACGACGATCGTCGACGAGCACGGCCACGAGCTGCCGCCGGGAGAGATCGGCGAGATCGTGGCGCCGGCCGACGACGCCACCCTCTTTTTGGGTTATTGGGGTGGCGCCGGTGTGCCGGAAAGCCTGCGCCTGGGACCATGGCTGCGCACCCGCGACCTCGCCCGCCGCGATGACGACGGCTATTACTGGTATCAGGGCCGCAACGACGATCTCATCAAGAGCGCCGGCTACCGGATCGGGCCGACCGAGGTCGAGGACGTCCTTCTGCGCCACCCGGCGGTCGCCGAGGCTGCCGTGATCGGACTGCCCGATGCGGAGCGCGGGCAGGTCGTCACGGCTTTCATCCGAGTTGCCGAAGGTCACATTCCAGACGAGAGCCTGGTCGCGGATCTGCAGAACTTCGTCAAACGCAACCTCGCCGCCTACAAGTTCCCGCGCAGGATCGTCTTCGTCGAGGCCTTTCCGCTGACGAGCTCGGGCAAGATCAGGCGCGGGGATCTGCGCCGGCTGGGAACCGAAGGTGAGGTGAGGTGACTCTCGACGTCGTCGTCTGCGGCGGCCATATGCTTCCCTTCGGAAGCAGAAGGGATGGATCGACGCCCCGCGATTGGGTGCGCCGGGCAGTGGCGGGCGCGTACGAGGACACCGCGGTCGATCCGGACGACGTCGATCTCGTCGTCGTCGCCTCGGAATCGGACCATCTTTCGCTGCAGCTCGCGCCGGGACCGCTGATGGTGGACGAGATCGGGCTCGTGCCGCGCCCGGTCGTGCGCGTCGAGAGCGGCGGAGCCAGCGGCGCCGCCGCAATCCGCGTCGCGATCTCCCACCTCATGTCTGGACTGGCGCGTTGCGTGCTGGCGATCGGCTATGAGCATGCGGCCAGTCACTTGGCGGGCGACGACGTGCGCTTCCTCTACGGGATCTCCTTCGACTCGGATCTGGAGGGTATGGCTGGTGCTACCGCCACCGCGCTCTATGCCCTCTCGATGAGCGCGCATTGCCGTCGCTTCGGCACGACGGAAGCCGATCTGGCCGCGGTCTCAGTCAAGAACCACGGCAATGCCTTGCACAACCCGAACGCCCACAAGCCGATGGCGATCACGGTCGAGGACGTCCTCGCTTCGCGCCCCGTAAATCCTCCCTATAAATTGCTGGATTGCAGCCCCTTGAGCGACGGCGCCGCCGCCGCCGTGCTGATGCGTAGTGGAGCCGCGCCGCGGCGGGATCACCCACGCGTTCGCATTGCCGGCACCGGGTGCGCCACCGATTTCGCTCGCCTCGGCGATCGACCAGAGCCGGATCGGTTCGAGGGCAAGGCGCGGGCAGCGGCGCAAGCCTACGCCATGGCGGGCATCGAAGCGCGGAGCCTCGACGTGATCGAGCTCTACGACGCCTATTCGGGAGCGGAATTGCAGGCGCTGGAGGCACTGGGCGTGGCGGAGCCGGGGCGGGCAGCGGCGCGGCTGCGGGCGGGCGATTTCAACCGGGGCGGTCGCCTTCCCGTCAATCTGTCCGGCGGCCTGATCGGCCAGGGCGGCGCTCCGGGGGCGGTGGGAATCGCGCAACTCCTGACGCTCGAGCGCCTTCTATCCGGGCGCTACTGGCCGGAGCTGCAGCCGCGATCCGATCTGCGCTACGGACTGATGGACACGCACGCGGCCGTCGCGACCCTCAATTTCGCGCACGTTCTGGAAAGGGTCGATTGAGATGACAGCGCGCACGGTCGACCTCACGACGACGTTTCGCTATCGCCACGGGCTCGGGGATCTGACGCCGTATTTCGACGGGCTGGAGCGCGGCGAAGCGATGGCCACGATCTGCAGCGATTGCCGTCGGACGTGGTTCGCCCCGCGGCTCGTCTGCGCCTGCGGCAGCGGCGCGTGCACCTGGGTGCGGCTTCCGGGAACCGGGGTGGTGGTGGCCGCCACCGAGGGCGTCTCTGCCCTGCCGCTGACCGATCGCAAGGTGCACGGCGCTGTCGCGCTCATTGCCATGGATGGCGCGGATAACGCCGTCCTCGGACGCTTGGTGGAGGGAGCGAAATCGGTCGCCGGAATCAAGGTGCGCCTCACGGTCGATCCGCAGGCGCGTTCGCATCCCGTCCAGGCGGCGCTCTATCGACCCGTCGATCCCTGACATGGCGTCAGAAAGCTTGAAGTGTCGATGGGCGCGGGCCAGGCCGATCGCGTGACTTCCCACGCGCCTTGTTGGACGGGGGTGCGCTTCCGCCTTGAGCTCTCGCGCATGACTCGAGCGCGGGGAGGCCATCGACCACGCGCATGCCCGGCAACAGCCGCAGGCGTAACCCTCTGCAACATCTGACAGAATGCGATTGGTCGGTCATCGACGACGGCGCCGTGGTGACCGCCATTGCGAGCGCGTCGCATTGACGGCCTTGGTCACCCTTTCTAGGGTCCGCCCCCATCGAGCTTTCGACTTGCTTCCTCCCTAAGCCGATCGGGGCCGCTCGGTTCGCGGCGGCCCCGCTTTTTTTCTAGCCGACAAGATGTAGATCATGAGCGCCTACACGCATGAGACGGTGCTGTCCGTCCGCCATTGGACCGCCACCCTCTTCAGCTTCACGACCACGCGCAGTCCCTCGTTCCAGTTCAGCAACGGCCAGTTCACCATGATTGGATTGGAGACGGACGGCCGCCCGCTGGTGCGCGCCTACAGCATGGCGAGCGCCAACTACGAGGACACGCTCGAGTTCTTCTCCATCAAGGTGCCGGACGGCCCGCTGACCTCGCGTCTTCAGCTCATCAAGGAGTCCGACCGGATACTGGTCAGCCGCAAGCCGACGGGCACCCTCGTCATCCACAACCTCCTGCCTGGTCGCTTCCTGTATCTGCTCAGCACCGGCACCGGCCTGGCGCCGTTCATGAGCGTCATCCGCGACCCCGAAATCTATGAGCGGTACGAGAAGGTCGTGCTCGTGCACGGCTGCCGCCAGATCGCCGAGCTGGCCTACGGCGAGCGCATCGTCGAGGATCTGCCGCAGGACGAGCTGATCGGCGAATACGTGCGCGACCAGCTCATCTATTACCCGACCGTGACGCGCGAGCCCTTCCACAACCGCGGCCGCATCACCGATCTCGTCACCACCGGGCAGCTCTGCCGCGATGTCGCCCTGCCCCCTCTCGATAACGCGCTGGACCGCGTCATGCTGTGCGGCAGCCCGCAGATGCTGAAAGACATGCGCAGCGTGCTCGAGGAACGCGGCTTCGTCGAGGGTTGCGCCAGCGAGCCGGGCCAGTTCGTGCTCGAGAGGGCCTTCGTCGAACGCTGATCGCCTCCGCCGGATCCGACCTCGCGCGTTCCCCTTTCTCGTGCAATCGGCTCCCTCGTGGCCAACGGGCTGTACCCGGCCTTTAGCCCCACCTGGCGGCTTTGGGATCATGCGCTCGAGGCATGGGGGGTGCGCGCTCCCGCCATGGGGTATTTGCTTTCCGGCGACAGTCGATTTGGGTTGTGATCGGCAGCTGGGACTCCGCCGCCGCACGCGGCGGGGTAAGCCGGGTTTGTTGAATTTGCGGCACCAGCAAAAGGACGAGACATGACCATGGTCGCCTGGAAGCGGTTTCCGGTCCCTGAGTTCAAGCACGAGGAATTCAAGGACATGGCCTATACGGCGCCGGCGGCGATCTCACCCGATGACGGCGAATCGTTACGCAATCGCCACAAGGCCGGCGACGCCAGCCTGTATGGCGGCTACGTCGCCTCGCCCGGCAAGGAATTGCTCGAGCGCTTCCAGATTCGCGGTGAGCTCGCCCATGCGGTGATGTGCGTGCTGCCGCAGCAGCCGACGCATCTGCTGGGGCGCAGCTGGGCGTGGAAAATCCAGCGCGCCCTGGTGCTGGATTCGCTGGATGCGGCTTCGGCGAGGGTGATGCACGACTGGAAAACACCGCGTCCGATGAACACGCGGCTCGGGCCGGACGACGGCGTCACGCTGCCGGGCGGCATTTGCTATGTCATCACGGCCAGCAAGTACGCCGATCATTGGCTGGGTAACCGGTCGATCATCCAAGCCAATTGGGCGGCAGCGGAAGGGCGCGCGGGCTTCCGAGTGCTCGGCAGCAGCGATCCGGATGCGTCCGACTTCCATCACACGTATCTGGCCTTCGACTGGCCGGCGTGAGTTGCGCCTCTATTGTGCGCGATGGCAGCGACAGGATTCGAATCAACCCGAGCGCGCGCTTCGGCTGATCATCGTCGGGTCGTGGTTTCGCGCACGTCCGATGCAGCGAACATTCGCGGCGTTTGCCGGGGGCATGCGCGAGGATCATGCGGATCGTCGGCTCAGACGCGCGACGGCGTGTTAGCCCTTCGATGATTGAAGCCATCACAGGCCGTCGCACCATGCCTCCTCTGGACTCCGCTACCGACCTCACGACGCACAGCCACGCGATCGCGCCAACCGATCTGAAAGCCGCCGTGCGCGCGCTGTGTCACGACTACAGCACCGAGGTGACGCCGGCCTCCGCGGCGAAGATCGCGAGCTTCCGGGATCTGCTGCCGGCGGGCACCGACGTCTACATCACGTTCCTGCCTGGGGGCGACTATCGAGAAACCGTGGCGCTGGCGGCACGGCTGCGAAAGGAAGGTTTCAACCCGGTGCCGCATGTGGCGGCGCGCAGCATCTCCGATGGGGCGATGCTCGATGACTATCTGGCGCGCGCTGTCGGGGACGCAAATGTCTCGCAAGTGCTGGCGATTGCCGGCGCCCCCAGCACGTCCGCAGGTGAATTCGCCGATTCCATGCAGCTTCTGGATACGGGCCTCTTCGAGAAGCACGGCATTCGACGCATCGGCGTTGCAGGCCACCCGGAGAATTGCAACTGCTGCACTGAAGCCGCCTTGTGGGATGCGCTGCATTGGAAGGCTGCCTATGCGGCACGCACCGGCGTGGAGGTGAACATCGTGACCCAGTTCGCCTTCGAGGCCGCGCCCTTCATCGCCTACGACCGTGCTCTGCGGCGCGCCGGGATCGGGCTTCCCTTGCATGTCGGCTTGCCGGGCGTCGCCTCCTTGAAGACCCTGATCGGCTACGCGATGAGCTGCGGCGTCGGAAACTCGATCAATTTCCTGAAACGGCAGGCAGCGAACGTCACCAAGTTGCTGCTGCCGTCGGCGCCCGATAAACTGTTGGTGGACCTCGCCCGGCATGTGATGAGCGAGCCGCAAACCCGGATAGCGAAGCTGCACTTCTTCACCCTGGGCGGCCTCGCGAAATCCGCCCGCTGGGTCAATGCGATCAACGAGGGGCGCTTCGAGCCGAGCAGCGACCGGGTTGGTCTGAAAGTCGAAGACTGAGAGCCGCGGAGGAATGCGTGACGGGACGTGACGATGACGAGGGGCATGGGCAGCAACGTCGCCCTTCCGGAGTAGACCGTCGTACCGTATTGCAGTGGGGAGGCATTGCGGGGCTGGCGTCGACGGCCGCCCTGCCGGCGACCAGCTTCGCGCAGAGGCCGATGCCGGAGATGGCCGGCAAAGGCTATCCGGTGATCGAGGTAGCGCCGCTCGCAGAGATCGCAGTCGGCAGCGAGATCGCGTTTCACTACCCGGATGACGACTCGCCGGCCCTGCTGTTGCGTCTGGATCGGCCGGCGGAGGGTGGCATCGGTCCCGGCGAGAGCATCGTCGCCTACTCCGTGCTGTGCACCCATAAGGGTTGTCCGGTGACGTTCAAGAAGAGCCACAACATGCTGCTGTGCGGCTGTCATTGGTCGAGCTTCGATCCGGCCAAGGCCGGCCGCATGGTGATCGGCCAGGCAAGCGAGCCCCTGCCGCAGATTGCCTTGGACGTGAGCGGCGGCGTGGTGCGTGCGGTCGGCGTCGCGGGCCTCATCTACGGCCGGCACACCAACATTCGCTGAAACGAGCGCCATGGGTCCGCCTGCCAGAGTCCCTTTGCCGCCGAGAAGTGCGCAAACCTTCACGACGGTTTGCCAGTTCTGCATCGTCGGCTGCGGGTACAAAGTCTACAAGTGGCCGCTGGGTCGCGACGGCGGCGGCGCGGCGAGCGCCAATGCTCTGGGCGTCGACTTCCGCCAGCAGCAGCCGGCTTTCGGCAAATGGATCGCACCGTCCATGCATTCGGTGATCACCGAGCGCGACGGGACCCGTTTCAATATCGCCATCGTGCCGGATGACGACTGCTCGGTGAACGGCGGCCTGGCGTCGGTGCGAGGGGCCGGCTCGGCGGCGACGCTCTATGCTCCCGACGGGCCGACGAAAGCCCGGCTGACGACGCCCTTGCTCGACGAAGGCGACGGCCAGCGGCCGACAAGCTGGGAGGAAGCCGCCGCACTCGGCGCCGCCGTGATCAAAGCGGTGGCCGATCGCTGGGGCGCGGACGCGGTCGGCATGAAATTCTTCGACCACGGCGGCGGCGGCGGGGGGTTCGAGAACAACTGGGCGGTGGGGCGCCTCTTCTTTTCCGGCATCGGCACGCGCACGGCTTCGATTCATAACCGCCCGGCCTACAACAGCGAGGTGCATGCGGCCGGAGACGCGGGCATAGCGGCACTCACCAACGCTTATGTCGATGCGCAGCTTGCCGACACTGTGCTGATCGTCGGCGCCAACCCATACGAGACGCAGACCAATTATTTCTTGAACCATATGGTCAAGAACCTGTCCGGCGATTCCCTGTCGCTGAAGCGCGGGGCATTCGGCGGCGAGGCGGTCGAGAAAGGCCGCATGATCGTCGTCGATCCGCGCCGCACCATGACGGTCGCCGCGGCAGAGGCGGCCGCCGGCAAGGACCGCGTCCTGCATCTGCAGATCGAGCCGGGCTCCGACATCTGGCTGTTGAACGCGATCGCCCGCATCATTCTGCAGCGCAACTGGCATGACGGGGCTTTCATCGGCCGGCACACGGAGACGCAGACCTTCGAGGCCTATCAGCGTTCGTCGCTGATGATGGACCGGCCGCGGGCCGACATGCTGGCCGAGGCGGCCGAGCGCACCGGCGTCAGCATCGGCGAGATGGAGAAGGCCGCACAATGGATCGCTGCCCCGAAGGCCGATGGCAGCTCCCGCCGCTGCCTCATGCACTACGAGAAGGGCCTCATCTGGGGGCTGAAGAACTACGAGAACATTGCAGCCATCGTCGACCTGGCGCTGCTGACCGGCAGTCTCGGCAAGCCCGGCACCGGGGTGAGCCGGCTGGGCGGCCATCAGGAAGGCTATGTGCGTCCGCCCTATCCTGGCGGGCGGCCGGCACTCAATGTGGACGAGGCGGTGCGGCGCGGCGCGGTCAAAGTGTACTGGGTCGGCGGATGCAATCCCCTGCTCACCACCCTGCGCGCCGGGACGATGGAGACGGCCTTCAAGGACCGTGGCGCGCTGGTGACGGCGAGCTTGCGGGCGAGCAAGGGCAGGCCGATCGGCGAGCGCGTGGCCGGCGTCGTCGAAGCCATGAAGCAGGGCGGGATGTTCTTGCTGGTGCAGGACATCTACCCGACGGCATCCAGCCGATATGCCCACCTCGTTCTCCCCGCAGCCGGCTGGGGTGAGATGAACCTGACGTCGATCAACGGCGAGCGGCGGCTCCGCCTCTACCAGCGCTTCATGGACCCGCCCGGGGATGCCAAACCCGACTGGGCGATCATGGCCCTGTTTGCCACCAAGCTGCGCGAGCTCTACGCGGCCGAAGGCAACTCCCTGCTCGCGAGCCGCTTCCTGGACTTCGACTGGGCCTCGGACGAGGACGTCTTCATGCAGGCGCGCTACGCTTTCAAAGGCACGGCGGCCGATCCCGTCGAGGGCTATGCCGGTGTGACCTACGACCTGTTGCGCCGGCTCGGCTCGAACGGGATCCAAACGCCGACACGCATCGTCAATAACGTAGTCGTAGGCACGGCGCGCCATTACGAGGACGGCAGGTTCGGGACACCTTCGGGCAAGGCCCGCTTCATCACAGCGAGCCCGCCTTATCCAGGCTATGCCGCCAAGGTGGAGGCACAGCGCAAGCGCTATCGCTTCTGGATCAACAACGGACGGTCGAACCACATCTGGCAGACGACCTACCACCATCGCTTCCTCGATTTCTTCAACGAGCGCATGCCGATTCCGCACCTCGAGATGCATCCGGAGGATGCCGCGGAGCTGCTCATCGCGGCGGGCGATGTGGTCGAGATCGTGAACGATGTCGGCCGCGTCGAGGCCATGGCCTATCCGACCGATGCCGTGAAGCGGGGGCATACCTTCCTGATCTTCGGCCAGCCGCGCGGCGCGGCAGGCGAGCTCGTCTCCGATCATGTCGATCCGGCGACCACCATCCCTTACTACAAGGGCGCGTGGGCGGACGTGCGCCGCATCGGCCCGCGACCTGAGCTTTCGAAGACGGTTTCGTTCCTGCCGCAGAATGTCGCCGAATGAACCTACGCCTTGCCGTTCCAATCATGGTGTTGGCTCTGTTGCTGGCGGGATCCACGGTTGCACGCAGCGGGGATGTTGCGCAGGTGGTGGCCGGGGCGAGGTTGCCGGGCGCTGATCTGCGCGGCGCGAGCCTTGCCGGCAAGCGGCTGGATGGCATCGTCCTGACAGGCGCCAACCTCTCCGGCGCCGACCTCAGAGGCGCCAGCTTGAAGGGTGCCGACCTGCGCGAAGCCTACTTGCGGGACAGCAACCTCTCCGCCGCCGACTTGCGCGGCGCCAACATCGGCAATGCCGACCTGACCCGCTCGGATCTGTCCTCCGCCAATCTCGAGCAATCCATGGCATTGCTGGCCGATTTCACCGCGGCGCGTCTTGCAGGCGTCAGAGCTGCCGGCGCATGGCTGTCGGGAGCCCGGCTCGGCAAAGCCAACCTCGAGCGTGCGAATCTGGCGGGTGCCAATCTGCAGGGCGCCGACCTGACGCAGGCGATTTTGAGGCGGGCCAATCTCGTCGGGGCCGAGCTCGGCGCAACCAAGCCCGGCGATCGGCGGCCCGCGCCGGCTTGTCTGCGCGGCGCCGATCTTGCGGATGCGGATCTCAGCGGCGCCAACCTGACCAGTGTCGACTTGCGGCAAGCCGATTTGCGGCGTGCGAGGCTGGTGCGGGCGCGGCTGCTGCACGCCGATCTGACCTGGGCGAACGCCAGCGAAGCGGATTTCTCGGACGCTGCCCTGCTGTCGGCGCGTCTCGATGCGGCGCTGTTCGGCAAGGCCGTGCTGCGCCGAGCCGATCTGTCGCTGGCGCGGGCGGCGGGCGCCGACCTCAGCGAAAGCGATCTGACGGAAGCGCGCCTGGTGCAGACCGATCTGACGCAAGCCGAGCTCGATCGCGCCAAGGTAGACGGCGTGCGGCTTGACGAGACGAACCTCAATGCGGCGCGCAATGTGCCGGCCAGGATGGGGCACCTACCATGAGGGCGACGCTCGAGTCGAAGTTGAATTGGATCGCCGCGGCGCGCTGGTTGCCCGAGTTGGCGAAAGTGCTGCCGGCCTGCGCGGGCGAGGCCAGCGGCACGTTCATTCTGGTGTTCTTCGGGGTCGGCGCGGTCAATTCAGCGGTGCTGACCGGGGCGCAGATGGGCCTGTGGCAGGTGGCGGTCGTGTGGGCGATCGGCGTCAGCCTCGCCATCTACTGCTCGGCAGCGATTTCCGGCGCGCACATCAACCCGGCCATCACGCTGGCCTGCGCGGTTTATGACCGCTTTCCCTGGCGCAACGTTGTGCCCTACTGGATCGCGCAGATTGCCGGAGCGGTGCTGGCCTCGACCGTTCTCTATCTGCTGTTCTCCGACGCCATCCTGGAGTTCGAGCGCCAGAAGGGCCTGCTGCGCGGCGGCCCCGGCAGCGAGCTCTCGGCCATGGTGTTCGGCGAGTATTTCCCGAACCCGGCCGTGTATGGGACGAGCGCCGAGGCTTGGCGCGTGGTGAGCCTGCAGACGGCTTTCGTCGCCGAATGCGTCGGCACCGCCTTGCTGGCCTTCGCAGTCGGTGCTCTCACCAGCGTGCGCAACGGCGCGCGGCCGGCCCCGGCTTTCGTAGCGGTCATGATCGGCCTGACGGTGGCGGCGATCATCTCGGTCATCGCGCCGCTCACCCAGGCAGGCCTCAATCCCGCACGCGATTTCGGGCCGCGCCTCGTCAGTTGGTTTTTGGGCTGGGGCGACATCGCGATCCCCGGCCCGCGCGGCGGCTGGTTCACCGTCTACATCCTGGCCCCCTGCCTTGGCGCGCTGGTCGGCTGGGGCCTGCAACGCCGGCTGTTCGCCAAACAGCAATACGTCGATTGAGAGCACCGGCTGGCCGGACCGACCGGCAAGCTGCGATGAGCTATGAGGCTGCTTTGGACGGCGAGGCCGGCTTCGGCCCGCCACGAGGATCGAGGTCGAACACCGCCGGCGTGGTCTGAGGTGTGGCGACGAACTCGCCGCTGCGCCTGCTGCGCGGCCTGGGCCGCACCACCAGTCGCAGCACCATCACCAAGGTGATGAAACCGTGCGCGGCGGCGGACTGCAGGAAGAGCGCGCCATGGCCGCCCGCCTCGACGGCGAAGGCAGCGAGAAACGGGCCGAGGATAGCGCCCGACGCGAAGGTCAGGAGCAAGCCGCTCGACACTTCGACAGCGCGTTTCCGGTGTACGAGATCGTTGGCATGCGCGACGCACACGGCGTGCAGGGGATAAGCCATCGAGCCGTAACCGGCGCCGAGTGCGAAAATCAGCGAAGGCGGGCCGAAACGGGCGAAATAAAGCCCGACACCGCACGCGGCAGCCACCGTCGCTACCATGGCGAGCACGGTCCGGCGGTTGATGGTGTCGGAGAGATATCCGATCGGCCACTGCGTGATGGCGCCGCCCAGCACCACCAGCGCCAGAAAGTGACCGACGTCGGGAACCGGCATGCCGCTGCGCAGAGCGTAGATAGGAGCATAGGCCCAAAAGGCGCCATTGGTCAGACCGGCGATGAAACAGCCGAGCACAGCCGCGGGCGAAATGCTCATCAGCCAGGCGAGGCGCAGCTTGGCACGCCCGGGCAAATCCGGCGCGATCGAGGTTTGCAGGGCGACCGGCACGGCCGCCAGAGAAAACAGAATGGCGATCAGCGAGAAGAGCTCGAAGCTGCGCGGGTCACCCAATTGAATGAGCTGGATGCCGAGCGATACGACGGTGAGATTGATGATGGTGTAGACGGCGAGCACGCGGCCGCGCGTCTCTGCACTCGACACGGCATTGAGCCAGCTTTCGATCACCATGAACAGCACTGCGAAGCAAATGCCGGTCAGGGCGCGCAGCAGCCACCACATGGGAGGCAGCGGGAACATGGCGTGCAGGAGCGGCGCCAGCGAGGCCACAGCGGCAAAGGCCGTGAAGCTGCGAATGTGCCCGACACGCGCCATCACCGCCGGACCGATCAGGCACCCGATCATCAGGCCGGCGAAGTAGGCGGAGCCGAGGATGCCGATCTCGAGCTGCGTGAAATGCTCCGCATCGGCGCGCAGCGGCAGCAGGGCGACCGTCAAGCCATTGCCCATCAGCAGGATGGCCGCGCCCAGCAGCAGCGCGGTCACGGGTCTGACCAGGCTCGAGAATTCTCCACCCATCACGTCGACTGCCTGCCGTGGAATCGAACTTCCCACCATATGGGCCGACGCATGGTTGTGACCTATGCAATCAGCGCGTGGGGAACATGCAACGGTTGGCGGGATGCCTCCCAAGGATGATTGACCGACAGGGGCGCGGCACATAACGTCTGGCCCGCCGAGCGTTGCATAGGATCCCGAAACACATGGCTGATCTGCTCACGACACTGCTGTCGGAGCGGGAGTGCCTGATCACGGATGGCGCCACGGGCACCAACCTGTTCGGGATGGGACTCTCGCAGGGCTACCCGCCGGAATTCTGGAATGTCGAGCAGGCCGACAAGATCCGCCGGCATTACCGGGAGTTCGTGGAGGCCGGCAGCGATATCGTCCTGACCAACACCTTCGGCGGCACGGCCAATCGGCTGAAGCTTCACAAGGCGCAGGATCGCGTCCACGAGATCAATGCGCGCGCCGCCAACCTCCTCGCCGATGAAATCCGCCGGTCCGGGCGAGTGGTGGTCAATGCCGGGTCGGTTGGCCCGCTGGGCGAGCTGTTCCGGCCCCTCGGCGAGCTCTCGCATGAGCAGGGCGTCGCCGCCTTCTCCGAGCAGGTCCGCGGGTTGAAAGACGGCGGCGTCGACGTGGTCTGGATCGAGACCATGTTTTCCGAGGTGGAGTTGCGGGCCGCGGTCGAAGCCGCCGCCCTGCATGACCTCCCGGCAGTGGTGACGATGAGCTTCGACACCAGCGGCCGCACTATGATGGGCCAGACGCCACGTGATTTTCTCGAGCTCGCACGCGGCCTGACTCCGGCACTGGTGGCGTATGGCGGCAATTGCGGCACCGGGGCGCCCGACCTCCTTGCGGGCCTGCTGTCCATCAAGGATCAATTGACGCCGGCAGACGTGTTTGTCGTGAAGGCCAATTGCGGGCTGCCCGAGCTGATCGACGGCAAGGTTTGCTATACGGGCACGCCGGAGCTGATGGCCGAGTACGCCAGAATGGCCCGCGACTCCGGAGCGCGCATCATCGGCGGCTGCTGCGGCACGACGGCGGCGCACGTTCAGGCCATGCGCGCGGCATTGGAGAGCACGCCCAGAGGCCCGAGCCCGACGCTCGATGAGATCACGACACGCATCGGACCCTTGACCGGCAGCACGCGCAGTCTGGTCGAAGGGGGCGGGCCGACGCGAAGGCCGCGCAGGCAGCGGGAGGTGGCCGGCTCGTAACCGGTAACAACCGCTTTGCGCGTGATTCATGGATGTCGTGTGTACCGCGAGGTTGCCTTTGAGCGGTTCTGATGCGCCTGCCGGCACCCTGCGCGTGGTTCTGGCCCTTGGGACGACGCAGACCCTGATCTGGGCTTCGACCTACTATCTGCCGGCCATCCTGGCCGTCCCGATGGCCCGCGATCTCGGCCTTCCGAACTCCTGGCTGTTCGGTGCCTTCACGGCGGCGCTGCTGGTCATGGGGGCGGCCGGCCCGCTGGTCGGCCGCGAGATCGATCGCCGTGGCGGGCGCATCATGCTGGCCCTGTCGAACGGTATCGTGGCGACGGGCCTGGTTCTGCTGGCCATGTCGCAAGGCATCGTTTCCCTGGCGGCGGCCTGGCTGGTGATCGGCATCGGCATGGCGATGGGCATGTACGATGCTGCATTCGCGGCGCTGGCCGGCATCTACGGGCGTGGCGCACGCGGGCCGATCACGGGCATCACGTTGCTCGGCGGCTTTGCCAGCACGATCGGCTGGCCGATCAGCGCGGCGGTCGAGGCCGAATACGGCTGGCGCATGGTCTGCCTGCTCTGGGCGGGCGTGCACGTGGTAGTGTGCCTGCCACTCAACGTCTTCCTGCTGCCGAAGCCCGCGGCTGCCAGCGTAGCGCTCGGCAAGACCGCCGCGGACGACGACGCTGCCGGCGACAGCGACACACGACGTTCGATCTTGCTGCTGGCGGTAATGTTTTCCGCGGCCTGGTTCGTCACCGGAGCCATGGCCACCCATTTGCCGCGCCTGCTGCAGGAGATGGGGGCCACGGCCACCATGGCGATCGCTGCCGGAGCCCTTATCGGGCCAGCCCAGGTGGCGGCACGGCTGGTCGAGTTCAGCCTGTTTCGCAACGTGCACCCGCTCATTTCTGCGCGCATCGCGGTCTCGATGCATCCGGTCGGCGGCGTCATCCTTGCGCTGGCCGGCGCGCCGGCGGCGGCGGTTTTCGCTTTGCTGCACGGCGCCGGCAATGGCCTGCTCACCATTGTGCGTGGAACGCTGCCGCTGGCGTTGTTCGGCAGCACCGCCTACGGACTGCGGCAAGGGCTTCTGGGAGCGCCGGCGCGTCTGACGCAGGCGACGTCGCCATTCCTGTTCGGCCTGGTGCTGGACACCTCTCCGCTGCTGGCGATCGCCCTGTCGGCGGCGCTGATGATGGCAGCGCTGGCTTGCCTGCTGATGCTGCGAGCGTCTCGCGACGCTTCGCCATGAACCGGCGCGCCGGCGCGAGCGCGTGTTCCGTACCGCAGCGCCGGGCCAGGGTTCACTCCGATGAGGCCGGCTCCTGCCCATGCCCCGCGAGAGGGTTCCGCCAGCCATCGGGGTGCAGCGTGGCCGCATTCAGGGAAGCGATGGATTTCTCGACCAGCTTGGCCATGAAATCGAGGCTCAGGGCGGCGACCTGGCGGGCCATCTCGGCATCCGGCACGAAATAGACGCCATCGAGGCAGCCACGCGACTGATGATTGCGGGCGAGCAGGCTGGACACCTCCAGCGGCGTCGCCGCAATGTCCACGTCTGGCGCCACGCCGAGCGGATCGACGCTGACGACGAGATTGCTGCGCACCACCACGCGGTAGCAAACGGGCGCTGTCGACATGGCTATTCCACTTTCAGCACGCGGTGATGACCTCGGCAATTGCCAAAGCAGTAGGGCTTGTTGTCGGAGCGTTTGCAGCCGCACATGTGAAACTCGCCGGAGACCGGCGCCTCGAACTCGATGGGTTCGAAGCCGGTGCCGACATGCGCCTCGTCGCACCAGGGTTGCGTCCTGGACAGCCCGCACGAGCACCAGCGATAGCGCGCCCCTTCCGTCACCTGGACGACATAGGGCCCGACTTGCGGCGCGACCGGCAGCCTGAGCCGCGCCGATTTGGGAGTGGGATCGTCCAAGCGTGCGCTCGTTCGGCAATTGACAGGGCCTGATGGACTTGGAAGCGATGGTCACGCGCCGGAGGGACCTCGGCAAGGGCGAGTTGCATGCGCGAGGCGCATGCCCCCTGCCTACGGATTGGCGCGGTCGTCGGACTTGCCACTGCTCTTGTCAAGGCGCGACTCGTCGACCAGGAAATCGCGCAGCGCCTGGATGCGTTTCGAATGCTTGAGCTCTTCAGGGTAGACGAAGAACACCTCGAACGAAGGACCGCGCAGCTCGGGCAGTATTTCGACCAGATCCGGAGCCTCCTCGGTGACGTAGTAAGGCAGCGCGGCGATGCCGAGCCCGCTTTCGACGGCGCGGTAGATCCCGTACACGCTGTTGACGCGCAATGTGGGCGTGCGCGGCTCGCGCGGGGGGGCGTCGACCGTCAACAGCCAGTTCATGTCGGTGATCGGGGCAGGAACGTCGTCGCCGTAGACGATGATGTCATGCAGATCGAGATCGTGGGCCGTTCGCGGCGTGCCCCGCCGGTCGAGATACTCTTGCGAGGCGAATACGTGGTACCTGACCTTCATCAGCATGCGCTGGATGAGGCTTGGATGCTTTTGCCGCGCAAAGCGCAGCGCGCAATCGGCCTCGCGCAGCAGCAGATCCAGCTCGAGGTCGTCGACCAGCAGCAAGGATAGAGAGATACCGGGATAAACCTGGTGGAACGTGTTGATGCGCGCCGTCAGCCAGCCCGATCCGAAGGCCAGCGAGGTGGTGATGCGCAACGGGCCTTCAGGCTTCTCGCGCCACTCGTTGATGCGGGCCACGCCCATCGAGAGCTTGTTGGCCATGGCCCGCACGGTGGCGAAGAAATCATCCCCCGCCTCGGTGAGCACGAGGCCCTGCGAGGTGCGCAGGAACAACGGGGTCTGCAGCTCCTTCTCGAGGATGGAGATCTGGCGGCTGACCGCAGACTGGCTCAGGTTGAGGCAGCGGCCGGCGCTGGTGAAGCTCTTGCGCTCGGCGACCGACAGGAAGGTGTGCAGCCGCTTCCAATCGATCGTCGATTCGCTGGGCGACTTCTTCGGGTGCCGGCTCGGCGGGTGGCCGGCCCTCGGCGGCGGCAGGGTGATGGTCGCCGTAGCTGCCGAGGCTTCCAATTTCGAGCGCTTCATTGGCACAATGGTCAAACCAGGTGTTCGCATGCGTCACGCGATGGCAAGGCGAGCCGCCTTGAAACCTCCAAATCCGTCCTCGACGATGTCGAAAGCAACCTTCTGTCCGGGGTCGATCTTAGCAAGCTTCGACTGTTCCACTACCGATTTATGGACGAAAATGTCGATACCGGTGCCGTCATGCGTTATGAACCCGCCGAACGGCGCTCGTTTGGCATTGTAGGATTTTACGACGCCGGTTGCCGGGCCGGGCGCGACGCCCTTGGAGTCCGCCTTGTTGAGTGCGGGTCGGCCGTCCGTCATGCGATCTCCTCCAAGTATTGCATTGCACAATGCTCGCACGCCGCCCGATCGAAGGGAGGGGCAGTCCCGTCACGGCAGGCCAACGTGCATGACCGGGTGAATGGCTAGACGTCGCTGCGCCTGGAAAGCAGGCCGCGCAGCGCGTGGTCCTTTTTGGCCGCGAGCATGGACCTTTGCGAGCTCATCAGGCGACCGAGCGGCGTGGCACACGAATGCACCAAGCGCTTGAGCGGCACATAGGCGATGAAAGCACAGGCGGCAAGCGCGTGGAAGAGCCAAATAGCGTCCGTCGCGACCCTGGAGCCGTTCGTGGGGTCGCCAAGGGTGGAGGCGAACAGCTGACCTATTGGCGACGCTGCGCCATAGGGATCGTCCGGAGAGCCGGCGATACGCATGCCTTCCACCACAAAGCCCGTCACCACGACCAGCAGCAGGAACACCGCGGAAGGGGTATCGGTGAATTTCTGCTCCGGCGTGCCATGCGCCCGCAGGCGAAACACCAGAGCCAGAGCACAGCCGACCAGGATCATGAGGCCCGTGAAGTCGAAGGCGAAATCGAACGCGAGGCGCAACGGGTGGCCCGGCGTGCGCCAGACATCGGGCAGGCCGAATGCCGGCACCGCCTCGCGCAGGAAAACCGCCAGCACCTCGACGACGAACATCGTCGCGAAACCCCACAAAATCAACTGGTGGCGGAGCCAGCGGAAGCTGCTGACGCGCATCAGGCTACGGTGTAAGACGACCTCGTCGATGAAGGTGGTACGAAGCGCGGCAGGCTCGAGCCGGTCGCGTGAAATGACGTGGCGGTAGCGCTGCCACGTCGGCTTGTTCGTTTGCACCAGAACGCGATAGAGGCCCCAGTCCAGGACCACTATGGCGATCAGGGCGGCCGGCCCGAAGATCACCCATTTCAGCTCCATGCGCTGCTCGATGGTTTCATGCACGAAGAACCCGGCCAGCGCCGACACGGCCAGCACGTAGGTCCAGGCTCCGGCAGTGAAGGCGGCGGCGAAGCCGTTCTGCAGGCGGTCGGAGTCGAAGGCGCGACTGAGCAGGAATATCGACAATAGAATGCCGCCTGAGATCAGCAGCAAGGTGGCGACCAGGAACAGGCCATAGCCCCACGCCGGGCCGATCACGCCCAGCATGCCCAACACGAGAAGAAGCCCGGCGAGCGCCAGGGGCAACCTGACTTCCCGCTGCGCTTCGGGTGCTTCCGGGATGGCCGCTTCCGCCATGTTCAGCCTGCTGCTGCTTTGGCTGCCTCGCGTTGGCGATCGATCTCGAGCATGGCGGCGTGGACAGCCGGGTCGCCGCCGGACAGATTGTGCAGCCGGTCGACACAGGCCTTGGCCTTCTCGACGGCGATCAGCGCATCGGCCCCATAGGCGTCGGCGCCGATCTTGTCGGCCCAGGCCTGGCTGATCGGAGCTCCGCCGACGAACACCTTGACCTGCTCGCGCAGGCCCTCCTTCTTGATCAGCTTCAACGTTTCGCCTTGCATGTTCATGGTGGTGGTGAGAAGGGCGGAGAACCCGACGATCTTCGGCTTGTACTCGCGGATGGCCGCAATGAAATCCTCCGGCGGCACAGAGACGCCAAGGTCGACGACCGTGAAGCCGGCCGCTTCCATCATCATGGCGACGATCTTCTTGCCGATGTCGTGCAAATCGCCTTGCACGGTGCCGACCACCACGGTGCCGATGTCGATCGACTTCTCGGCGACGATCAGCGGCTTCAAGCGACCCAGCGCCTCGTGCATGCACTTGGCGGACATCATCACTTCCGGCAGGAAGTACTCGTCCATCTTGAAGCGGCGCCCGACCTCTGCGATGCCGGTGGCCATGGGCCCGGCCACCAGCGTGCGCGGCGAGACGCCCTTCTCCAGGCAGCCGTTGATGAAAGTAATGGTCTCGTGATGCTCGCCGTCGATGATGTTCCACTCCAAAGTGTGGAACAACTCCTTGACCTCCGCCGGCGCATCGTTCCAGCGATCGGTCTTGCGCGTTTCGTCTATGTCGTACTGGAGGTCTTCGATATCGAATTCCTGCTCAGTGTCGATCTTCAGCGGCATTCGAGATCGCCTCTTTGTATGGCACGTAGACTGCGTTGCATGTCGAGTGTCGGCTTCGGTGCATCAGGCCGCGGCGGCCGGCTTCGGCTTGGGCTTGCGCTTGGGGCGCGGATCCCAGGGCTCGTAGCCGGCGCCGCTGTCGGCGCCAGGGGGCGGCTCCTTGGGCAGCGGATAGACGCCGTAGGATCTGCACTCGTCGATCATCGCCAGGGTGTTGGCCACCGGCACGTCGTGCTCGAGCCGGTGTGACGAGCTGAGCAGGTAGCCGCCGCCGTGGCCCATCTCCCAGATGCGCGCCCGCACCTCGGCGCGCACATCCTCGACGCTGCCGTAGGGCAGCGTCTGCTGCACGTCGATGCCGCCGTAAAAGAACATCTCCTTGCCGAGCTGGCGCTTCTTCGCCGCAGGATTGGAATGCCGGGCGACCTTGGGCGGCAGGCTGTCGTAGCCGTCGACGCCGCAATCCATGAGATGCCGCATGAACGGCTCCGGGATGGCGCCGCAGCTGTGGAACTGGATTTTGCCCAGCTGATTCTTCTGGAGGTAGTACTCCTTGGTGGCCAGCGTGGCGCGCTTGTAGTGGTGCTTGAGCTGCCGCTCGAACATGTCGAGCGACGTAAAAGCCGTCTTTTCGCTGGCCAGGTCCTCCGGGCTCATGCGCAGCCAGTCGATGTACTCGCCGCACTGGTCGAGGAAGGCCTTGTTGTGCTCGATCTCGACGTCGACCAGCTTGGTCAGGAAGGCTTCCAAAAACTCCGGGCTTTCGATGAAATCTGAGAAGATTTTGGCGTAGCCGACCATATACTTGGCTTGCTCGAAAAGGCCGCCGCGGCCGCCCTGGCCCATCAGCGCGAAGGGCGTCTCCTCGCGCACGAACTTGCAGTATTCGCGCAGACTCATGCCGGGGATGGGGCTGTCCTGCCAGCACGCCGGATCCCACGGATCGGGCCACGGAAACTCATCCAGCATCCGCAAGCCTTCGGCGAGGGGCGCGCTGGTGGCGTGGAACAGCGGATAGCCGATCATCTCGTAGTAGCCGCCGTTCTCGTGCGGCGTCCATTTGCGAACGACGCCCCACTCGTCGACATTGATCTCGACGCCCTCGGGCGGCGGCGGGATGCCCATGTCGAAGGGCACTTCCTCGAATGCGATGGGCCGGAAGCCGGGCGAGCCGCCCGGCGGGCCGATGGAAATTCGCACGAAATCGAGGTCGAGCTTTTCGGCCAGGTCGAGCTCGAAGGCGACGTCTGTCGTCCAGGTGGTGGAGCCCGTGCGATAGTTGCGCGGGTCCTCGTTGAACTGCATGCCGAGGCCCTGGCGCAGGTTCTGGTAGCCCTCCACGGTGCCCCACAGGCCGACCGGGACCCGATCCGGCTCGCGCAGGTGCATGGCATCGACGACCCGTTTGCGCTGCGGGGGCATGGCCCCTTTGATTATGGCTGCCATTTCACTTGCTCTCCGAGCGGGTGGCGGACGCCGCTTGTTGATGACCCCACGTTACCGCGATGTACCGGGGACTGCGCTCGAAACGCACCCCCGGCGAATTGGGAGGCCTCCCCTAATTGCTGCATAGGGATCGTCGGGGAGCGGCGACGCCGGTCCCCGCCGTGCCGCGCGGTCAATTCTGCCAGGGGGCCTTGAAGCCTTGGAAGCTGCCGCCCTTGTAGACGACGTAGGACATGCCGGGCACCAGCAGGTGCTTGATGGCACTGTCCCCGGGCTCCATCTTCCCGATGCTGACGTTAGGCACCACGCTGTTCTTCCAGTCCTTGATGCCTTCCAGCGTCTCGATCAATCGTTCGCGGGTGATTGGTCCCTTGCCCATACGCTCGAGGGCTTCCGTGAATACCTGCACGCCGGTGAAGCCCCACAGGTGCACGGCATCCGGATCCTCTTCGGGGTAATACTTCTTTAGCAGCGCCTTGGCCTGCTGGATCTGCGGCGCGGGATCGTCCCACTCGCGAAAGATGGTCGCAAAATAGACGCCTTCGACGGCTTCCTTGCCGGCGAGCTCGGGCACTTTCGGGCTCTTGCCGAAGAAGACATTTACGACCGGCACTTTCCAGCCGAGCTTCTGCCGCTCCGTATAGAACTTGGCGGCGGGCTCCGGCGCACATGAGCAGATCACCGCATCGGCGCCGGAGTCTTTCATTTTGATGACTTGTGCGCTGACGTCGATCTCCTTGGGCTGATAGCCCTCGGCAACCGGCATCTCGAGACCATACTTCTTGAGGCCGACCTCGATGCCCTGCAGATGCGACTTGCCAGACGGGTCATTCTGATAGAGCACGGCGATCTTCTTGGCTTTCAAGACCTCCTTGGCGAAACGCACCAGCTCGGTCCCTTCCAGATCGTAAGGGGCGTAGAGCGGAAATACGTAGCGGCTCTTGATGTAGACGTTCTTGTCGGCGCCGGTTCCCGCGCCGATCAGCGGCACCTTGTTCTCCACGATGTAATCGATCACGGCGGAGGTCGGCGCCGAGCCCAGCGGAGCCACGATGGCAAAGCACTTGTCGCGCTCGACGAAGCGCTTGACGATGTCGGCCGTGCGCGGCGGCTCGTACTTGTCGTCGACCATCTTGAAATCGATCTTGCGACCGTTGATGCCGCCGTTCTCGTTGACGTGCTTGATCCAGGAATCCGCGCCCTTGCCCATCCGGAAATAGCTGGAAACCGAGCCGGTCATCGGCTGATAGGAGCAGATGAGAATGTCCTTGTCGGTCACGCCGACGTCGTTCTGTGCCGCGAGCGGCGTCGCGGCGAAGCTGGCCAGGGCGACCGCCGCCGCGGTCCACGGAACTTTGCGATGATGTTGCATTGTTGTTTCCTCCCGAGAGGCTGATTGCCGTTTGTGCCGTTCGCGAAGCCGGGTCTCTCGATGTTTCCGGCTCGGCATACCCCAGGAGGTGTGCCTGCGTACGGCTCCGCACCAACGGGGCGACGGGACGGTCGCCCTATCGATGTCGTGGTGAGACGCCGGCGTGGAGCGGTATGCAACCGTTCGGGTGCCCGTAGCTCCGGTCAGTGCCGCGCGCCCATATAGGATTCGACGATCTCCTTGTCTGCCCGCAATTCTTCGGATGGCCCTTCCACGACGATGCGTCCGACCTGCAGCACATAGGCGAAGCCGGCGTTGCGCAGGGCCACATGCGCATTCTGCTCGACGATCAGAAGCGCGGTGCCGCGCTCGCGGTTGATATGGCGCAGCGCCTCGAAGATGTTGGAGATGATGATCGGCGCCAGCCCGAGCGAAGGCTCGTCCAGGAGCAGCAGTCGAGGCCTCGCCATCAGCCCGCGTCCGATCGCCAGCATCTGCTGCTCACCGCCGGAAAGGGATCCGCCGAGCTGGCGCTGCCGCTCCTCCAGGCGCGGAAACAGGTCGAACACGACGCGGTAGTCGTCCTCGATACTGGCTTTGTCGGCACGTGAATAGGCGCCCATCGCCAGGTTCTCGCGCACGGTCAGGTCCTTGAAGATCTTGCGTCCTTCCGGAACCAGGGCCACGCCGCGTTTGACGATCTGGTTGGGTGAGAGACCGCCGATCGATTTGCCATCCAGCATGATGCGGCCGGCATTCGGGCGAACGGAGCCGCAGATCGCCTTGAGGGTCGTCGACTTGCCGGCGCCGTTGGCGCCGAGCAGGGCGACGATCGAGCCTTCGGCGACGCTGAGCGACACACCGCGCACGGCGCGCACGGCGCCATAGCTCGCTTCGAGATTCTCGACTTCGAGCAGCGCCACCTACTCCTCCGTTCCGAGATAGGCATTGATGACGTCTGGGTGGCTCTGGATCTCGGCGGGCGTGCCTTGGGCAAGGTTGGCGCCGAAATTGAAAACGTAGATGTAGTCGCAGACCGACATGACCATCGACATGTCGTGCTCGACGAGGACCACCGTTATGCCGAGCTCGCGGTTGATGTCCCGAACGATGTTTTTGAGCTCCGCCGTTTCCTCTTCGTTGCACCCGGCCACCGGCTCGTCGAGCAGGATGATCTGCGGCTTGGAGGCGAGCGCACGGGCGAGCTCGACGCGCTTCTGATGGCCATACGGCAGGTGCTTGGCGAGCGTGTCGAGATCGCGCTCGAGGTGCAGAAGCTCCGCGGTCTCGAAGGCTCGTCTGGTGAGCTCGCGCTCGATGCGCCGGGCGCCCGGCGTCCACACCAGGCTGGCGAACGGATTGCCGATCAGGCAGTGCGATCCGACCAGGATGTTGGAGAGCACGCTCTGCTCGGCGAAAAGGTTGATGTTCTGAAAGGTGCGGGCGAGGCCGAGAGCGACCATCTGGTGAGGCCGGTACCGGTCGATGCGCTTCTCGCGATAGAACAGCTTGCCTTCGGAGAAGTCCTGGAAACGGCTCAGGACGTTGAAGAGCGTCGTCTTTCCGGCGCCGTTGGGGCCGATGACGCCGATGATCTTCCCCTCTTCGACATCGAGGGATACGCAATCGCAAGCGACCACGCCGCCAAAGCGGACAGTGACGTTCTCGCATCGAAGATGAGAGGCCATCAGCGCGCCTCCAGCTTGCCGGGCTCGCGTATGGACGCGTTCTCCTGCCGGCTTGCGCCGACCCCCAGGCGCTCGATCTGGCGCCGTCGCAGGGCGCGCAGCGGACGGCCCATCACCTCGGCGAGGCCCGCCGGCGCAAACATCAGCACCAGGATCAGTGCAACGCCCTTGAGGATGAAGGCGAGGTCGTGCAGCTCTTCGAGAAAATAGGGCAGCAGCGCAACGAAAATGCCACCGAGCACCGGCCCCATCAGGAAAGCGGACCCGCCGACGATGGCAGCAACCAGAAAGTCCACCGAGTACCAGATATCGGCATACACCTCCGATGAGATGTAGCGAACGATGTGGCCGTTCAGGACTCCGGCGAGGCCGGTGATGAATGCGCTGATGGAAAACGCCAGCGTCCGATAGAAAACACGGTCGATCCCGGAGCTCTCGGCCGCCTTCTCGGCGTCGCGCAGCGCCATCAGCGCTCGACCGACGCCCGATCGTGTCAAGCAATAGATCAGCAGGGTGACCAGGGCGAACACGGCAAGCGCGACATAATAGAAGCCGACGTCGCCAATTTCCCACAGCAGAACCCGGTTCTTCGCCAGGTTGATGCCTTCGCGTCCCTCGAACAGGTCGACGTTGTTGACGATAGTGCCGACGAAGAAGGCGAAGCCGAGCGTGCCGATGGCCATGAAGGCGCCGGACAAGCGCAGGAAGATGAGCCCCAACAGGCATCCGATCAGCGCCGACATCAGTCCGCCGGCGATCAGTCCGGTGATCAACTCCGTGCCGTAGTGCTTGGTGAGCAGAGCCGAGGTATAGGCGCCGATGGCCAGAAAGCCGCCGTGCCCGACCGTGACGAGCCCGGCATAGCCGGTCAGCACCGCTACGCCCTGTGCGGCGATGATATATATGATGACGAGGGCGACCGTATAGGCCATCCACCCCTCGACGCCCGGCAGCATCGGGAACAGTGCGGCCAGCCCCATCAGGAGCCCAGCGGCGATCCAGTTCTGCTTCTGAAACCGGGCCTTCATGTCGGCGAGCGCCCGCCGCTGGCGCCGCGTACGATCGACCGCTTCGGGATCGAGGTAGCCGGCATCCCCTGCCCTGTCTCGAGCAAAACGACGGCCGGCGGCTTGCAACACGTCCATGATCTCAGATCTCCCGTCGGGCCTGGATGCCGAACAGGCCCTTGGGCCGGAAGGTCAGAAGCAGGACGATCATGGCGAAGGCGGTCGCGGTCTTGAAATGCGCGCCGAGGTAGCCCCCGGCCAGATTCTCCGCGACGCCGATCATCAGTGCACCGAGGATGGCGCCGGGGATAGAGTAGAGGCCGCCGAATACGGCTGCGACGTAGCCCTTGATGAGGACCTCGTCCATCATCCCCGGCGAGACGTAGAGGATGGGTGCCAGAAGAAGGCCGGCAAATGCGGCAAGGAAGCCGGCCATCGCCCAGGTCAGCATGACGATGAAGCGCACCGGGATGCCCATCAGCTTGGCGGTCTCCGGATCGTCGGTGACCGCCCGCATGGCGATACCTTGCTTGGTGTACTTGAAGAACAGAAACAGGATGAGGCCGATGCCGAGCGCCCAGGCCATGTTGACGAGGTGGCCTTCGCTGACCAGCGTGCCGAGTATAGAGACAGGCTTGGCGTCGAAGGTGACGGGGAAGGCCTTGGTATCGCGGCCCCATGCCCAGCCTGCGACGCCATGCAGGATGTAGTAGACACCCAGCGTGGCGGTGAAGAGCGTGAGCCAATCGGTATCCGCGATCGGTCGCATGACCAGGCGCTCGACCAATACGCCGAGCAGCATGCTGCAGACGATGACCAGCGGCAGCATCAGAAAATAGTTGAGCTGAAAGTCCTTGAGAAAAACGATGCCGAGGAACGCGGCGATCATCGCAAAATCGCCCTGCGCGAGATTGATGACCCGCGTATTGCGAAAGACGACAACGACAGCGACCGCGGTCAGCGCGTAAAGGCTGCCGGTCGCCAATCCGCTCATGGCCAGCTGACCGAACAAAAGCTTCCTCCCCGTGAGGCAGCTGGCTTTCTGCTGGAATCATGCTGCAGAAAAACAGCCGTGTTTTGGTGATTATTGGGGTTGCGGGCTAGACCTCTCCCGGTTCGCTGGTAATGCCTCGCCGTCGGCGGCGCGCCGTGTCGGCCACCCGGTCAGAGTAATGACCGGCCGAGTTGGAGCAATGAATCAGTCCATGCTTGCAAGACATGCCCCCCCACCAAAGCGGTGATGGGCGGTGGAGGAGCGCTCGAGCGCGCAGTGCGCGTCTATATCGCGGCGTCGGCCGACCACGGCACGAGCGCCACGCGGCGCCCGAGACCCCTCGTCACCTCACCGATGTACTTGCTCTCCTGTGCCTGCCGGGCGAGCAGCATCGGGTCGGTGACGGCGAGCGGGGCGAAGCTTTGTGTGATCACCCACGCAAACGGCTCGACAGAGGCGCGCCTCAGATCCTTTTGCAGTGCTGCAGCCTCGTGCACCGGTGTGGCCTCTGGCAAGGAGCAGATGATGACGCGCGTGAAGGACGGGTCGCGCAAACGCTCGAGCAGCCGCATCACATGGTCAGGCACGGCCTTTGCCTGACGGCTCACTTCGTTATGAAATGACTTGGCGGCATCGAGCAGAAGGATGGTGTGACCGGTCGGAGCAGTGTCCAGCACCACGAAGCGATCGGCGGCGGACGCCACTGTGGAGGCAAATGCCTGAAATACGGCAATCTCCTCGGTACAGGGCGAGGCCAGGTCCTCCTCCAGCAGAGCCCGCCCGCTGTCGTCCAGCTTGGCGCCGGTACTCGCCATCACCTCGTTGCGGTACCGCTCGACCTCCTTCTTGGGATCGATACGATCGACTTGCAGGCGGGTGGATACCGCCGTCGCGGCGACGTGGCCAGCCGGATCGGTGGTGGTCAGCAGAACCTCGTGGCCGCGAGCTGCCAAAGCCTGAGCTATGGCCACGGCGGTAGTCGTCTTGCCGACGCCACCCTTGCCCATCGTCATGATGAGGCCCGAGCCTTGCGTCGCGATCTCGTCGATCAGACTCTCGAGCGCGGCGAGCTGCGGCGCAGGCGACTTCGAATCCGTCGCCGAAACAGGACCGTTGGTCTGGAAGAACGTACGCAGGGCGGCGACACCCAGTTGCTCGCGCGGCTTCAGCGGCACCATCGTACGCTCATGGCCGGCCAGCGCTAGCGGCACTTGATCGAGGGCGCGTGAGCCGCGACTCTCGAGCGCCTGCGCGATCGGATCCGACTTGGACGCCGCCTTGAAGACACCGTTGATCAGCAGGTGCTGGTTCTTGATGCCGAGCTCGGCCAGCTCACTGCTGGTGCGAGCCGCCTCTTGCAATGCGGATTGCTCGGGGCGGCTGACGACGACGAGGGTGGTCTTGCGCGCGTCCGCCAGAGCGCGCACAGCCGCGGCATACATCTCGCGTTGATCGACGAGGCCTTGCAGCGGACCGAGGCAGGAGGTGCCGGCCGCTGCGTTCTCGATGAAGCCAGTCCAGGCGCTCGGCAGCGAGAGGAGACGCAAGGTGTGGCCGGTGGGCGCCGTGTCGAACACGATATGATCGAAGCCGGCCGTCACCTCGGCGTTGGCGAGCAGGGCCGCGAACTCGTTGAAGGCGGCGATCTCCACCGTGCAAGCGCCGGCGAGCTGCTCTTCCATGGCGGTAACGGCGGCCGCCGGCAGGATGGTGCGATAAGGGCCGATCACTTTCTCGCGGTAGGCGGCGGCGGCCTCCTCCGGATCGACGTTGAGGGCGAACAGGCCCGGCACCTCGACGATCGGCGTCGCGGCCTGCCCGATGCTGGTCGCCAGCACCTCGTCCAGGTTGGAGGCGGGATCGGTGCTCACCAGCAGCACGCGGCGACCGTGCTCGGCGAGGTAAATCGCCGTCGCGCACGAGCTCGACGTCTTGCCGACGCCGCCCTTGCCCGTGAAGAACAGGTTCGGCGTCGGCGAGCTGAGAAAGGGCGAGTTGGGAAAGGACATGACTTCCTTGTCTGCGAGGGGTTTAGTTGGCAGCCTTCGCGGTGGAGCTCGAACCACAGCAGCCGGAAGAGGCTGTCGAAACCGGCGACGGCGCCGGAGCACAGCACGCCGCTTTGGGTGCCTCGCCGCCGGCTTCCAGGCCGAGACGCGCGCCGAGCGCTTCACGGGACGGATACCCGCCCTTGGACAGCACGTCGCCATCCACCACCACGAGCGGCAGGCATCCCATGCCGTGCTCCTCGAGCAGGCCCTTGACGAAGGCGTTGCTTGCAAACGCGCCGGGCTGATGGCCGAGATCGTAGCGCTCGACATCGACGCCGCTTTTGCGCGCCCAGTCGAGCGCGGCCGCGAACTGCGCGAGCTCGTCGTCGGCATCGGGCCCGCACACGCCAGTCGAGCAGCACATCGGCGGATCATAGACGCTGAGCTTGGCCATTATCGTCTCCTTGGTTGCGATGTTGATCTGGCCCGCGATCGATAGCCGGCGAGCTGGGTCGGCTCGCCTGGTACGGCGTCGGAGCTCCCCAGGCTTTCGCCGGCCTCCGCACAGCAATGCTCGAGCAGGTATGCGCTGATTGCGTGCAGCCGCCCATAGTCGACGCGGTAGATGATGTTGCGGCCGCAGCGGCGGCGTATCAGCAAGCCGGCGCCGGTGAGGATATTGAGATGGAAGGCGAGCGTCGCCGACGCAGCCTTGACGTGCGCACCCACGTCACCGGCAGGGGCGCCGTCGCCCCCCTTGCGCACGAGGAAGCGGACGATCTCGAGACGGGTTTCCTGAGCCAGCGCCGCGAGGCCGGCGATCACCGAATTCTTCTCCATAACTCCATAGGTATCGAGAAATGGAATGGAGGTCAACCCGGCAGCGGTGCCGGCCCCTTGAAAAAGGGGACGATGCCGAAGGCGGCGTTGACGGATTGCAATACCTTGCCGAGACACGACCGTGCCTCGGCCGCTCGAGCGCCTACGGACGGGATGAGCAGCGCCGGCTACTCCGCGGCGTCCGGCCCGAAACGTTGATGCGCGTCGACCATCAGACTCGGAAAGCCCTGGATGCCGGCGCCGGCGAGTCTGGCTGCGGCCTTCTCGCGATTGAGCTTGGCGAGCTCGGCCAGCGAACCGGACTTGATGGCGCCGGTGGGACAGACCTCCTCGCAGGCGCGCGGCATATCGAGCGGACGCGTCTTGCCCGGCGTCTGACAGAAATTGCATTTCTGCATTTTGCCGGCGAGTGCTGTCAGCTGCGGGGCGTTGAACGGACAGGCCCAGGTGCAGAAGCCGCAGCCGATGCATTTGCTTTCATTGACCAGGACCAGGCCGTCTTCCGCACGCTTGCTGATGGCGCCGACCGGACAGGCGTTGCGGCAGGGCGCATCGCCGCAATGCATGCAGGCCATGGAAACGTTCATGGCCTTCACGTCGGGATATATGCCCGATTCGATCTTGACCACCTCGCGCCAGCGCGGGCCGATCTCGACCTCGTTCCAGGTCTTGCAGGCGATCTCGCAGGCGTGACACTTCACGCAGAGCTGGTGGTCGAAATAGAAGCCATGCTGCATGGACGTTGGCTCCCTCAGGCCGGCCGGATGCGGACTTTGCATTCGTTGTAGCAATTGGCGCCGGTGACGGGATTGGGGTGCGTATCCATGAGATTGTTGGAGTGCGCTCCCTTCCCCTTGGCCACCGAGCCCATGGCCCAGTGCCCGAAGCCATGACCGTGGCGGATGGAGATGCAGCCGGGCACGAGGCCTTCCGTGACCTTGGCCTTGATCTTGATTTTGTCCTTGGGACTTTCGATCCACACCTGCTGGCCGTCCTGCACGCCATATTTGGCGGCATCGCGAGAATTGATTTCCACCCAGTTCTCGCCGACGATTTCCATCAGGTAGGGATTGTTCTGGGTGACGATGTTGCAATGCATGGAAAGCTTCGAGTGCGTCACCTGCAGCGGAAACTCCTGATCGGGCAGCACACTGCGCTCGCTCCACTCGGGATAGGGATTATAGCCGTGCTTGGCGTACTCGCTGGAGCGGATCTCGATCTTGCCGGACGGCGTCCGCAGGCCTTTGGCGACACGGCCGTAGGTCACATCGCCGGCCCAGAAACCCTTCTCTTTCAGGGTGTCTAGGGACATGGGGACGTCCTTCATCATCAGCTCTCCCCAATCCTCCCAGCGTTCGTAGGGGAAATAGCCGCCCCAGCCCATCTTGCCGGCGATGCCTTTGGCGATCTCGTAGCTCGGCTTGGCTTCGCCGACCGGCGCAACGGCGGGCTGGCAGAGGATGACCTCCGGACCTAGCCACATGCCCTGGCGAATCTCGGCATGCTCGTAAAACGACGTCTCAGGGAGGACGATATCGCACTCGAGCGCCGTCTCGCTCATGAGAAGCTCGCAGGCCACCGCCAGCTCGAGGTGACGGAACATCTCCTTGACCCGATCCCGGTTCGGATCGCTCATGACCGGATTGGTGGAGTGCACCCAGAGAGCCTTGACCGGGTATGGCTTGCCCTCGATGACGGCGTCGGGCAGGCGCGAGTTCGGCAGGTCGGGCGCGAGCGGATAGCCCATTGCGACATGCAGCGGCGGATTCTTGGACTTGCCCTTGGCGCTGTCGGGAATGGCGACCGGCGTTCCGAGCGGCGCCCAATCCTTCAAGTGCAGCTGGCCGGGGCCATCGACCTGACCGGTGATGGCGTCGAGGATGTAGCAGGCGCGGCCGGCGTCGTGGCCGTTGGTGTAGTAGCCTGAGCCTTTGAAGATGGCCGACATGGCCGGCTTGGTGGTGGCGAACTCGCGGGCCAGCCGAACAATGGTGCCGGCTTCGATGCCGGTGATGTCCTGCGCCCAGGCCGGGGAATAATCCTTGGCGCACAGATGCTCCCGAAACCCCGCGAAGCCTTCCGTATACCTTTCGCAGAACAACGCATCGTGCAGGTTTTCGTCGATGATGACGCGGCACATCGCCAGCGCGAGAGCGGCATCGGTGCCGGGCCGGATGGGAATCCATTCATCGGCCTTCTGCGCCGTCTCCGTGAAGTTCGGATCGACGACCACCAGCTTCATGCCATTTTTCTTGGCTTGCAGCAGCGCGCGGCTTTCCCAGAGGCCCTGATTGGCGCCGAGAATGTTCATGCCCCACAGCATGACGTATCGCGAGTTGGCGAAATCGTGCATGGGGAACACGTGGCCGAAGAGCGTCAGGCAGGCGGCGCGCCGATCCTGCTCGCAGCCCGACGTATGCGCATACATGTTGGGCGAGCCGTACAGGTCGCCCAGCAGGTGCCGATAGAACTGCGTATTCGGATCGTGGTGACAGGTCAGCACCACGGCTTCGGGGCCATATCTGTTGGCGATCTGCGTGAGCTTTTCGGCGATGAACGTGAAAGCCTCGTCCCACGAGATGCGCTTGAACTGACCGGGCTCGCCCTTCAGGTTGGTGCGCAGCAGCGGGTATCTGAGGCGATCGGGGTCTTGCGTGATGTACCAGCTCGCCATTCCCTTGGCGCAGCGCGAGCCGATGTTGTTGGGGCTTTGCTCGTTGCCCTTGTGATAGACGACCTTCCCGTCGCGGACATAGACCTCGGTCGGGCACTGCCACGGACAGGTGTAGCAGAAGCTCTTGATGACCTTGGCGCCCTTGATCTGCGCCAGCCGGTCAGCGAGATTCGTTTCGTGGATCGTCATGCGCCCTGCCCCCGATTGAAACGCGAAGGCCACCGCCCGCACGGACGTGCGAGCGGTTACCGGTGCATCGCATGGTAGAAGGCGCGGCGCGCCGCCAGCAAGAGGCGATGCTCCCAGCCGCGCGCGAGGGGGTGGCTAGCCCAGCGCATAGCAGCAATTGCTCGATTTGCGATATGACAGCCAAGTCAGCGGACCGCAACATGCGCCCGCCGCCGCCCGAGACAGCAACGGGGAAGAGCCTAGATCGGCGCGAGATTGGGGCGGAGCCTGCCGTCCGCATCGGGAGAGAATTGCCAATGACAAGCAAGCCGCAAAAGTCGAAGCTGATTGTTATCGGCGAGAACATCAACACGACGCGCCGCATCAAGGCCGACAGCCCCAACATCGTCAAGGAGGACGGCAAGGTCGGCTATGTCTACACGGACCTCGACGGCTCGCGCGCCCTGCTCGACATCACCGACATCTACCCGAAAGATCCCAACAAGATCAAAACCGAGCGTATCGGACATATCGGCCAGGCCATTCGCAAGAAAGACCTGCGCTTCCTGAAGTGGGCCATCCTGGCCCAGGTCAACGCCGGATCGGAGATCATCGACCTGTGCGTGGACGAGCTCTCCGTGTACCCTGAAGAGCGGCTCGAATACATGCGCTGGACGGTGCGCACCGCTCAACAACTCGCCGACGTATCCTTTGCGCTCGATTCCTCCGACCCGAAAGCCATCCAGGCGGGCCTCGAGGTCTATGACCACGGCAAGAGCCGGCCGGCCATCAACTCGACCAGCCTGGAGGCCGGCCGCGACGTGCTGATGGACTTGGCGCGCGAGCACAAATGCATGCTGTTCGCCAACGGCTCGGGCGTATCCGGGATGCCGCAGGATGCCGAGCAGCGCGTCGAGAACATGACGCAGTGCATGGCACTGATGGACAAGGCCAAGGTGCCGGTGGAAGACCGCTACCTGGATCCGCTGGTGTTTCCGGTCGGCGCTGGCCCGCAATTCGGCAAGGACTACCTGGACGCCGTGGGCGAGTTGCGCAAGCGCTTCCCCGAGGTTCACATCTTCGGCGGGCTGTCCAACGTGTCGTTCGGCTTGCCGCGCCGCAAGCTGTTGAACGATGCGTTCATCCGCTTGTCGATCATGAGAGGTTGCGACGCGATCATGATCGATCCCCTGATGAACCCGCCGCTCGAATACGTGGAGTTCAAGTACGCGGCCAATGTCATGACCGCGGACGACGAGTACGCCATCCAGTATCTGAAGTACGTGCGCGGCAACGCCAAGAAGCCGAAACCGGCCTCAGCCTCGGCGGCCGCGTGATGGGTCTGGCCTAACGGGCAGGCGGAGCGGTGCGCCCCGGCGGCACGTAAACGCCAGTCGCCTGCCCGGCCCTCTGCATGGCTGCAACCGCCTCTTCCATGGTCAGCAGCGGCGTGGTCTCCATCTCGGTGATGGACCCGGCTGCCGTCAACGTCATGCTCAAGGATGCGGCGCTGACGTTGTCGGGCAGCTCGAACAGCAGAACGATGTCGAACTCGCCGAAAGAAAAGAAATAGTTGTGCAGCCGACCGCCGATCTGCTGCAGGAAGCGCGTGGTGGCGACCAACCGGTCTTCGGGCCGGCTGACGAGCGCGCTGATCATATCCTTGGAGACTTTCGCACGGGCAAGATAGTAGGGCATCGCTGGACTCCGCCTTGAACTATGACCGCCGATGTGCGTCACGAAGGAGCGGGCGCGCTCGCGCAGTCCGCTGCCCTTGGTGGCTCAAACGGCGACCGGGGCCGCTTCGAGTATCCTGGACCGGGGCACGACCTCACCATGCCCGCAGCGCTCGCATAAGACGACAGCACCGACGATGCCGGACGGGGTGATGTCACCGCCCGCGACGTGGGCCGTCGTCCCGTATTTCTCCCAGATGCGGACAGTGACGCCCGGGTCGCCGCATTTGCAGCACTCGGCGCCGACGCCGTACATCTTATGAAACGCCCCCTTCTCGTGCGCCGCCAGATCTCTGCTCATGATTCGCTCCTCCCTCTTACAGGTTCCCACAGTAGATCGCGCATATCCTGGTGGCGTCGCGCGATATAGCTGGTGATGGCGCGCTGAGCGTCGTCAGGCTCCTGCTGCGCAATAGCGCGCGCGACGCGGCCGGCCATCTCCGCATGGGCATCGGCGACATCCTGCCAGCCGCCGCGCTGCACAGAGATGTAAAACCATAAGCGAAGATGCAGATTGAAGATGCGGGGAACTACCTCGGTCAGATACTCATTCTGCGCCGCCGCGGCCAGAGTGCCGTAGAAGCATCGATCGAGCTCGACATAATCGTCGATATTGCCGGCCCGGCTGGCCGCGACGAAGCGATCATGCAGCTCCAGCAGGTGCCGCCTTTGCTCGGCCGTGGCCCGCTGCGCGGCCAGCCGCACCAGGTTGCCGTCGATGATGCTGCGGAACTCGTAGATGTTCTGCACGCCCGCTGTCGTGACGTCGGTGACGAACATGCCGCGATTGGGCTGGTGCACGACGAGGCCCTCGATGGCAAGCCGTTGCAGGGCCTCGCGCACGGGCGTGCGGCCGATGCCGAGCCGCAGGGTGAGCTCTTTCTCGACGATCAGGCTGCCGGGCGGCAATTCGAGCCGCGTGATCAGCCGGACCAACTGCCGGTAGGCCCGCTCTGCCAGCGAGCGCGGCTCGCGAAAGGCCGGAGCGAGGGTCGCCGGTGCCGCCATCACGCCGCTTCCGAATTGTGCTGTATGGCCTCGAGCTGCGCCGTCAGGCTGGCGCGGTCGAGGTCCTTGCCGATCAGCACCAGGTATTGGCGGCTGCGTGTCGCCGCGGGCGTGAGCTCGAGCCCGCTCAGTGCGTACTGCACGAGCGTTTGCTGCCCATCCACGCGCAGGAAGCCTTTCGCGCGCCAAAGTCCTGGCGGGCTGCGGGCGAAGAACTCCTGCAAGGCTGGCCGACGCACGTCGCCTTCGACATCGACGACGAGCGAGTCGGCCGGGGCATGCTGAGCGCCATGCGCGTGGTCGTGACCGGCATGGTCGTGTGCATGCTCGGCCTGGCGCCCCCCCGCCGGGACCTGCGCATAGCGGGCGGCGACGCGGCTCGGCGGGCCTTGCATGATCTCGGCGAGATCGATGTCGCCGCGTTCAGCGAAAACCAGGACTGCATCCGGATTGAGCTCGCGAACTTCCTCGCGAACCGATTCCAGGAAGGCCGCATCGGCCAGGTCGATCTTGTTGAGAACGACGATATCGGCCTTTTCGACCTGGGCGTCGAAGAACTCGCCCAGCATGCCGCGGATCTTCGGGTACTTCGGCGCATCGAGCACGGTCGTGATCGGCCCGATCTCGAACCTCGCGCGAAAGGCCGGGTCGGCGAAATCCTCCAGCATCTGCTCGGGCTCGGCGACACCCGTCGCCTCGATGACGATATGCTCGAGGGGTTTGCGGGCGGAGAGCTCCTCGACGGCACTCAACAGCGAACCGCGCAACGTGCAGCACAGGCAGCCGGAAGACAGCTCGACCAGGTCGATGCCGTTGCCTTTGAGTATCTCGCCGTCCACGCCGACGTCGCCGAACTCGTTGACGATCAAAGCGAGCTTTCCCTTGGGGCCCCACTGCTCGAGAATGCGCTGCGCCAGCGTCGTTTTTCCAGAGCCGAGAAAGCCGAAGAGCAGAATGATGCGCATGTCACTCCCCGGCGGCTGCCGCCACGGCATCGGGCTGACCTGAAGCCGCAGGCCCAGGATCGCCCGGGCGCGCAACACGACCCGCGAACCTCATGCCTTCGATGAAGATCTCCTGGAACTCGGGGCGCGCCGCGAGCGCCACGTGCTCGATGCGGTCGGCGAGCTCTGTGGCCCGCCTGCGCTCGGTCTCGGAGAGCAGCGCCAGTTGCGCGCCGAGTGCCGCGGCGTTGCCGACGTAGGTGATGCGATCGACGGGCAACTCGGGCAGCAGCCGTATCTTCACGGCGCTTTCGACGTCGATGTAGTTGCCGAAGCCGCCGCACAGCATGAGCTCGTCGAGCTGGTCGTTGCCGACCTGCATGACATGTTGCAGCATGGCTATGCCCGAATAGATGGCGCTTTTGGCGAGTTGCAACTGGCGCACATCGCCCTGTGTGAGGGTGACGTTCCCCGCCTTCGCCGCCTGTTCCGCCCAGACCAGGACGAACTCGACGGCGCCTTCCGGGGTCTTGACCAGGCGCTTGACCAGGGGCGCGGGCAGCTCATCGAGCTTCTTGCGGCGAAAGAGGCCGGACGGCTCCATCACTCCCGCATCGACCATCTTGGCGCAGGCGTCGAGCAGGCCGGAACCGCAGATGCCGCTGGCGGGCTGATCGCCGATCACCGTGCAGCGCACGTCGCCGTCGATATGCACGCGTTCGATGGCGCCGACCGCCCCGCGCATTCCATGGCGAATCTGGGCCCCTTCGAACGCCGGGCCCGCCGGCGCCGAGCAGGCCACCAGCCGGTCGCGGCTGCCCATCACGACCTCGCCGTTGGTGCCGATATCGACGAGAGCGCGAATTTCCTTGCTCTCGTAGATGCGGGTGGCGAGCACGCAGGCCATGGTATCGGCGCCGACGAAGCCGGCGACGATCGGCAGGGTGCAGATTTGCGCGCGCGGCGCGACTTTGAGCGGCAGGTCCTTGGCCGGAACGACCAGCGCATCGCGCACGACGGGCGCGTAGGGGGCAAGGCCGACGTACGAGACGTCGATTCCGAGCAGGATGTGATGCATGCAGGTGTTGCCGACCAGCACGATCTTGTAGATGTGCTCGTGGGAGACGCCGGCCCGCTCGCATGCCTCCCTGATGAAATCGTTGATGGCGTTGAGTGCCTTGACGCGCAGGGTCTGCAGCTTCTTGTCGTCGAACTGAGCGAAGGCGATGCGCGACATCAGATCGCCGCCGAACGGGGCCTGCGGGTTCATGGAGCCGACTGCGGCCAGCTCCTCGCCCGTACTCAGATCGAGTAGCGAGCCGACGATGCTCGTCGTGCCGATATCGAACGACATGCCATAGCAATGCTGCGAGGTATCGCCGGCCTCGACATCGATAATGCGCCCGTTGAAGGTCGTTACCGTTACCTCGCCGGCCTCGCTGCGCAGAACGGCAGCAAGCTTGCGCAGCACGTCGAGTGGCATTTCGCGCGTGGCGACGCTCCCGGCCGCGAGCAGAATTTCCTCGTGGTCGGAGGTCTGATGATGCTCGCTGACCGGCGCCTTGGCTTTGACGCAGCGCTTTTCGACGCCCGATTCGAGCACGAAACCGCTGTCCTCGGTGACGCTCCTGCCGCTGCCGAGGATCTGGTGCCCGGCCTCGGCGCGCGGCGGCATGGGCATGACGACGCAGTCTTCGACCAGCTTGGTCTGGCAGGCGAGGCGGAACCCGTCGCGCACGGCCTCGCTGCCGAGCTGAACTGCATCCTGTACTGTGGGCGGCGGTATGCTGCCGCGCACCATCTTGATACGGCAGCTCCGGCAGCGGCCGCGCGCCCCGCAGGTGGCAATGATCTCGACCCCGCCGCCGTGCGCCGCATCCAGGATCGAGGCGCCGCGCGCGGCGGATGCTATGTGGTCGGGACAGCCTGCCTCGGGGCTTTTGAATATGACCTTGACCGCTTGGGTCATGCGATTGCCTCTCCCGGCAAGTCCGGCCGTAGCGGAAGGATCAGGCGGCGACCGCCCAGGGTTCACGCTTGTCCTTGACGAGCTTGAGAGCGAGTTTGACGGCCTCGACTGCATCCTTGCCCCAGCCGTCGGCACCGCATTCGCTGGCCCACTCCTGCGACGTCGGAGCGCCGCCTACGAGGATGTGCACGTTCTTGCGGCAGCCCGCCTTCTGGAACTCTTCGATGGTCACCTTCTGGTAGTAGACGGTGGTCGAGAGCAACGCCGAGAAGCCGACCAGGTCGGCCTTCTCGTCGACTGCCGTCTTGATGAACCTGTCGGGGTGGACGTCGGTGCCGAGATTGATGACGCGGAAGCCGGCGTTCTCCAACATGATGGTGACGATGGACTGGCCGATGTCGTGCATGTCGCCCAGCACCGTTCCCATGACGAAGGTGCCGACCGGCTTCTCGGCTCTGGCGGCGAGCAGCGGGCGAATGAGCGCCAGGCCGATCTTCATGGCGCGCGCTGTGATCAGCATCTCCGGAATGAAGATGATCTGCTCGGAAAAGCGGTCACCCTGCAGATTGAAGCCCGGAAACAGGCCGTGGTCGAGGATGACCCTCGGATCGATATCGGCGTCGATGGCCTGCTGCACGCGCTCCTTGGCGTAGACGTGGTCGCCATTCTCGATGGCATCCCAAAGCGTCTGCCATTCCCAGCCGGACGGCGCGCGCTTCTCCCACCCCTCGGGAATTTGGAGTACCGGATCGGACATTCTTAGAGCCCCTTGCGCTTCAGTTGAGTGGATACTTGCCGTAGGTGCCGAAGTCGCGCTGCGCCTCGAGCATGGCGTAAATGTTCTGCACGGGCACATCGGCGAGGATGTAGTGGGACGGCGAGAAGATGTAGCCGCCGCCGACGGCCAGGTTCTTCATGACCTGCAGCACACCCTGCCTCACCTCCTCGACCTGCCCGCGCGGCAACAGCCGCTGCACGTCGAAGCCGCCGACCAGGGCGACCTTGTCGCCGTATTTCTTCTTGATGCCGACCTGGTCTTTGAGTCCGCCGGTCGGCTGCATCAATCCCGACAGATGCACGCCGAGGTCGATCTCGTCCGGCAAGATCGGAGAATAGTCGCCGCAGGAATGCAGCTTGATGAAGATGTCGGGGTTCTCTTTGCGGAATGCGTTGAACATGCGCTCGAAGCGCGGCTTGGCGAGCTCGCGCCACTGCTTGGGCGATATCATCATGGCCTGTTGGGCACCGACGTCGTCGCCGACGCGAATCATATCCACGCCCATGCGGATCGCGTTCAAGCCGAGCTCGGTGTAGTAGTCTGTCAGGCCGTCGAGCACGCCCGCGATGAACTCCGGCTGGTCGAACAGCAAGAGGAAGAAATTCTGCGTTCCGACGATATGAGCGTAGGCGGCCTCGATGAGGGTCGACGACATGTCGACGATAATGAAGTAGTCCTTTTGATACTTTTCGCAGATTGTCTTGATCGGATCGAGGATCGCCCGATCGTTGGGATCCGGCCACTTATAGCTCTTTAGGTCCTCCATTGTTTTTATGGGGTGAAAGCTCGGAAAATTCTCCGGCACGACTTTGGCCGGCCCCCAGAATTCCTGCGTTTTCTTGAAGACCTGCTCTTCTTCGTGCGTCCGTCCCTGCAGGCCCGACTTGCCGTAGCCGACATTGAAATGATTGTGCCAGGTCTCGCCGATCTTGATCGGGCGGTGGGAGAAATCGGCGTTGATGCCGATCTGGTAGATGATGGCATCGTTGCCGAGGCGCAGCTCGAGGGTGGGATTGTGCTTGCGGCCGGTGGCGGCATCCTCGATGCCATAGATGCGCGCCAGCTTCTCCTTGGCCTCGTGCTTCATGCGATAGAGCAGCGGCACACGATCCACGGGCTCGTGCCGAAGCGTGCGAATGAACCGCTCGCGCGGCAGCAACTCTTTCATGATCTCCTCCGTGCCGGTGCCCTGGGTGCTCAGACCGCCGTATATCGAGAATATATTCGAGCCCCGCCTGAACGGGCCCATGCTGAGATTCGGCGGGGGTGGCGCGCAACGCGCATGGTGCTGAGCAGTGCGGCGGGCGCTCCGTCAGCCGTGCAGCTCTACGCTCCATTCACGCAGGGGGGAGCGAGCCCGAAACGCTCCAGCATCTCGGCAGGGACGCCGGTGCTCCGGCCAGGCGCGGCCCAGGACGTGGCGGGTTGCAGCAGGCGTTGCAAACGGCGGAACGCACGCGGCCGGCGCGCGCCTCGGCATCTGCTCAGTCAACGCCGGTCAAACCGGGTCGGCTTCGGGATTCAGGCAGCACTGCGAACAGGCCAGAGCGCGACATCTTCGGACGCATCGCGCCGCTATCCATGAGCTCGACCGGCACGGGCGCGTCGCCAAACACGCTGAACAGCTCCTTCTGCTGCTCGAGCGGCCACATCACGCGCGGCGCGTCGGCACGCTGCACGCTGTAGCTGTAGCCTGGCCCCATGCGCAGGCCGAGCTGCAAGGATTCGGCGGCCAGCTGGTGGCGCAAATGGGTGCCGAACTGAGTGGACAGGCGCTCGATGGACAGCCAGCCGGCGCTCTCAAGAAACAAGGCTTCCAGCGGCTCGAAGTCCTCGATCAGCTTGCATACCTCGGCATCGAAACGGTCGCCCAGCGTAATGACAAAGACGACGACCTCCTCCGCATCCTTGAGCAAACGCCCGAACACCTCGCACTGGAAGGCGGTGCCGCCAGCGAGAATAAGTCGATCGCCGAGGTTAGAGGCCACCGGGACCCGACGCCAGCTCGCTTGCGGCTGCGCGACTTCGACGGCTCGTTGCGCCATCGCCTCGGCAGCCTTGCGGATGACGGGGCGAACCTTATCCGGCTTGGTGTAGCGGTGCACCCGCAGCATGCGCGGGACATCGATCAGCGGGCACTTGGCTGTCCAGTGCAGCACGGGATGCATCAGGCCAGGCCGCGAGAGCCCGGACGGAGCGGTGTGGCTGCTCATGACCTCGTGACGCACGGCGATCACTCCAAACGTATAGGCAAAACCTCGGCTTGCCGGCGACGTCACCCTTTCAGGGACGCCAGAGCTTGCGCGCGGATTTGATCGTAGCTGCCCTCGATCTCGTCGGCCACCGCGCGAGCGATGTCGGCCGCCTTACCTTCCCGGTCGGCCTGTTTCTCCTTGTGCCACTGCATGAGGTAGTCGTCGGCACCGGCGAGATCGCGCCGCATGGCGATCATGTCGATCAATTCCATGAAGCGGTTGCTGAGCTGAACTTTTTGCGTCCCTTCGCCGTCCCTGACCTCCACTGCGGAGGGAATTTCCTGCCAGCACATAACAGCGACCTTGGCCATCACTCGCGATCGTCCTCTGTTAGCGATGTACACTGGGGTATAGGCAAAAGACTCGAGGCATGAAATGGCTGCGCCGCGCGACGATGCCGCCGACGAGGCGGCCATCGAGGCATTCACCGAGATCGGTCGGCTGGCGCTTTGTCCGCAGATTGCACTTCGCCTCAAGCCCACAAGCGAGCCTTTCGATCGGTTTCGCAGCCGCCTTCCGCCGCGCTTTGGAGCAGCCCCGCCATACTGGGCGGTGGCGTGGCCGGGCGGCCAGGCCCTGGCGCGATATTTGCTCGATAATGCAATCGTTTCCGGGCGCATCGTGCTCGACCTTGGAGCCGGCTGCGGGGCCGCTGCGATCGCCGCCGGCCTGTCCGGAGCACGCCTCGTGCACGCCGTCGACCGCGACCCTCTGGCACTGGCGGCCGTGCGGGTGAATGCGCGCCTCAACGGCGTCTCGATCGAGGCTGCAGAGAGCGAGCTGGCCAGAACGAAATTGGAGGGGGTCCATGCCGTGCTTGCAGGTGATCTTTGGTATGAGCCGCATATCGGTCGCAGCGCAACGGAGCTGCTGCGCCGCATCGCCGGAGAAGGCGTTCTGGTGCTGGCCGGTGATCCTGGACGCTCGCATTTCCCGCGCGCGCGAAGGCAACTGCTGGGGAGCTATCAGGTGGAGGTCAGCGAGGAGCTCGAAGCAAGCGCGCAGGTGACGGCCGAGGTTTGGCAGCTCCTGCCATGAGCCCCGGAGAAGATGCGCAGCAAGACATGGCACGAAAACAATCTGCCCCGCAGATCGACCGCTCGATAGGCTTGCTGCTGTCCGCCGAGCGGCAATCGATCGGCGTCTTGACCCCCGCCGCCAGCATGCGCCTGCTGGCGTCGGGACACAGCATCCGCGATGCTGCGCGCCGGTAGCAACCGCGAGCCCTGGACCATGGGTGGGCCGAGACTGAGCATGACGGACGAGGCGGATGGCTGGCCTGCCGGGCCGATGGCGGCCGCGGCGGAATGGATCGACGAGTGGCGCCGCCAGATCGGCCGCGCACTGGACGCTGTCGGAATAGGTCCCGAGGAAGCCCCGCACCGCATCGCAGCCGCGGTGCCCGGGGCCAGGCTCAGGGCGTACTTCCCCCGGAACGCCGCGCCGGGGCCGGTCGTCCTCATCGTGCAGGCGCCCTTCAAGCGGGCCTACATCTGGGACCTCCTGCCGCAGGTGAGCGTGGTGCGGCATTGCCTCGCGCGGGGCGCCCGGGTCTACCTGCTCGAGTGGACCGCGCCGACGGGGCGCGAGGATGGGTTCGGGCTCGCCGAATACGCCTGCCGCCTGCCCGGCTCTGCCATCGACGCGATCGAGGCGGAGACAGGCGTCTCATCTCCAGTCCTCGCCGGCCATTCCCTCGGCGGCACGTTCGCAGCCATCTACGCCACGCTGTTCCCGGATCGGGTCGGCGGGCTCGTCCTGATCGACGCTCCGCTCGCCTTCGCAGAGCATGGCGGCCCGCTGGCCCGGGCCGTCGCGATGGCTCCCCATGCACGGCTCATTCGTCGACTGACCGGCAGCCCGGTGGCCGGATCCGTCGTCGGTGCGCTGAGCGCGGCTGCAGCCCCTGATGTCTTCCATGCGCAGCGCCACGCCGACCTCCTCGCCTGCCTGCTCGATCCCGAGGCGCTCGCCGTCCACCTCGGAGTCGAGCGGTGGAGCTGTGACGAGCTCGCCCTTCCCGGGCAGCTCTTCGAGGACGTGTTCGAGCGGCTCTACCGCGAGGACCGTCTGTTGCGCGGCCGGCTCGGAATCGGGAGCCGGCGGACGGGAATCGCCCGCCTGAGAGCCCCCGTGATGGCCGTCGTGAACCCGGCCGGTGGCGTCGTGCCGCCGGCCTCGATCCGCGCCGGCCTCGCTGGCGCGCCGGACTGCCGCTTCACTCTGCTCGAGCATGGCTATGCGCACGGGCCTGTGCTCCAGCACCTCGGCCCGCTCGTCACGCCGTCCGCCCATGCGCGGCTCTGGCCGCGGATCCTCGACTGGATCGACGCCGTTGCCTCAAAGCATAAGAGAGCACCGCGGACCGCGTCATACGCGGCCTGAAGCCGACGGCCGAGCGCCCGTCTCGAGCACGGGCTGCACTGGCGGATGGGGTGGGATTCGAACCCACGAGACCCTTGCGGGCCTGCCGGTTTTCAAGACCGGTGCCTTCAACCGCTCGGCCACCCATCCGGCTGTGCAGGCCGCTTCGTCCGGCCCGCCGGCGCGCGATCCGCCCGCCCGAACCGTATGACGCAACACCGTACTGGATTTCAAGGCGGCGTCGCGCTGCATGGGGGCGAAGCGCCGGCCTCTCAGCTCCCCGCAAGGGCGGCAATACGGGGCTCGGCCCCCGTCAGCTCGCCACATCCGCGCGAGCATTATGGGCATCGACGACAGCCATCGCGTGCGGACTGCGTTCGAATCTGCTTGATCGGCGCCGTTACATGGCGAATCTGATAGGGCGCGCGGAGCCCAGCAACAGGACGGGCATCCGCGAGCCTGACGGGCGCCGGGGGGTTGGCTTGTCGAGGCGGCGCGGGCTCGCACCACGAGCCGGCGCCGGCTGCTGGCCTATGTCGGACTGAGCCGAGCCATTATAGTGCCCTGCAGTGCCCGATCAAAAAGAGCATGCCAGGAGGGAGTGGTATGGACTATCCGCGTATCTATAATGCGGCTCATGACTTGGTGGACCGGCATCTGGCCGAAGGACGAGAAGCCAAGGTCGCCTTCATAGACCCCTCGCGGACCCTGACCTACGGCGAGCTCGCCCGGTCCAGCAACCGGATGGCCAACCTCCTCAGAGCCCTCGGCATCCCGCGCGAGACGCGCATCGCGGTGCTGCTCCATGACACGTTCGACTATCCCGTCGCCTTCTTCGGCGCGATCAAGGCCGGCGTCGTGCCGGTCGCGCTCAATACGCTGCTCACCGCCGAGCAGTACCGCTACATCCTGGACGACAGCCGCGCCAAGGCGCTCGTCGTCTCGCAGCCGCTGCTAGCCACGCTGCAGCCGATCCTGGCCGAGCTGCCGTTCCTGACGCACCTGATCGTGGCGGGAGGCGCGGCGCCGCCCTACGGCTTCACGCTCACGGAGGAGCTCGAGCAGCAGCCGGACACGGGCGAGCTCGCCCCGACCTGCGCCGACGAAGTGGCGTTCTGGCTCTACTCGTCGGGCTCGACCGGGATGCCCAAGGGTGCGCGGCACGTCCACACCAGCATGATGGACACCGCCCGGCTCTATGGTCAGCCCGTGCTCGGCATCCGCGAGGACGACGTCGTCTTCTCCGCCGCCAAGCTGTTCTTCGCCTACGGGCTCGGCAACGGCATGTCGATGCCGCTCTCCGTCGGCGCGACCACCGTCCTGCTGCCGGAGCGGCCGACGCCGGCGTCCGTGTTCCGGACGCTGCTGCAGCATCGGCCGACCATCTTCTACGGCGTGCCGACCCTCTATGCGGCGATGCTGGCCGCCCCGCCGGGCGAGACCGGCAATCCTTTCGCTTCCGTGCGCTGGTGCGTCTCGGCCGGGGAGGCGCTGCCGGCAGAGGTGGGCCGCAACTTCAAGGCGCGGTTCGGGGTCGACATCCTCGACGGCGTGGGCTCGACCGAGATGCTGCACATCTACGTCTCCAACCGGCCCGGCGACATCCGCTACGGCACCTCGGGCAAACCGGTCGCCGGCTACGAGGTGCGACTGGTGGACGAGGCGGGCAAGGATGTCGGCCCAGGCGAGATCGGCGAGATGGTGGTGTCCGGCCCGAGCGCGGCGGATGGCTACTGGAACCAGCGCACCAAGAGCCGCGCCACGTTCGAGGGGCGCTGGATGCGAACGGGCGACAAGTACACGCGCGATGCGGAAGGCTACTATACCTATTCCGGCCGCACGGACGACATGTTCAAGGTCTCCGGCATCTGGGTCTCGCCGTTCGAGGTGGAGAGCGCGCTCGTCTCGCACCCCGCCGTGCTCGAGGCGGCCGTGGTGCCGGCGGCGGATGGCGAGGACCTGCTGAAGCCCAAGGCGTTCGTCGTCCTGCAGGAGGGGCAGACAGGCGGGTCGGCCCTCAGCGAGACGCTGCAGGAGCTCGTCAAGGCCAAGGCCGGACCCTGGAAGTATCCGCGCTGGATCGTTTACACCGACAGCCTTCCGAAGACGGCGACGGGCAAGATCCAGCGATTCAAGCTGCGGGAGCTTTGAGCGCCGGCGCGGGCCGCGTCACTCCAGCATCTTGGAGACGATCTCGGTGACGTCCCGGGACAGGCCCTTGGATCTGGCGACCTCGCGCAACGCCTTCCTGGCGAGCTTGCGGCGGCCGGGCTCGAGCTCCCTCCAGCTCCGGAACCCGGCGAGCATGCGCGCCGCGATCTGCGGATTGAAGCGGTCGATCGTCAGCACCTGCTCGGCGACGAGCTCGTAGCCGGCGCCGTCCGGACGATTGAACTGGACGGGGTTCATCTGCGCGAAGTTGCCGATCAGCGCCCGGACCTTGTTCGGCGCCGTCAGCGAGAACAGCGGATGCCTGGTCAGCGCACGGACGCGCGCCAGCGTGCCGGCCAAGGGGGAGACTGCCTGTGCGGCGAACCACGTGTCGATGACGAGGTGATCCCCCTTCCAGCGCTCGTAGAAGTCTTCGAGCGCCTTCTTGGAATCGGCCCCGCCTCGCGCCGCCAGCAGGAACAGCGCGTGCGCGGCGTCCGTCATGTTCGACGCCTGCCAGTAATGGTCGGTGAGCCGCCCCTTGTCGACTGCCGTGCCGCGGGCGCTGAGCAGCGTCAGCACGGTGTTGCGGAGCGCGCGCCGGCCGGCACTCGCCGCGGCGGGCGAGAACGCGCCGACGTCGGCGTGCGCCCGGTAGAGATCCTGGAGCTCGGTCCCCAGCGTCTCGCCCAACAGCCGCAGCAGTTGCTTGCGCGCGATGTGGACGGCTTCGGGGTCCACGTTGGCGGCGATCTCGCGGGCGACATCGGCCTCGCTCGGCAGCCGCAGCAACTCGGCGCGATAGGCCGGCTCCAGCGCCGCGATGCCGATCGTTGCGCCAAGAGCCTTGGCGTATTCGAGCCCCCGCGCCGGGCGCCTGCCGGGCGTGCGCGCCTTCACCATCTCGACCAGCGCGCGCGTCGCATAGGTGTTGGCGGCCTGCCAGCGGTTGAACAGGTCGCTGTCGTTGGCCATCAGGAACTCGAGGTCGCCGTCCGACAGGTCGACGGTGAGCCTGACTGGCGCCGAGAAGCCGCGCAGCAGCGAGGGCACCGGCTTAGACGGCACGCCGGTGAAGCGGAAGGTCTGCTTGCGCTTTCTGAGGTGGACGACGCCGCCGGGAAGTGGCCCGCCGTCCGCAAGCGTCAGGTCGATATCCTGGCCGTTGCCGCCCAGAAGCCCTACCTTGAGAGGGATGTGCAGCGGCTTCTTCGACGCCTGGCCGGGGGTCGGCGGCAGCACCTGCTCGACGGTCAGCCGCGCCTCCTTGCGCGCCGCGTCGTAATCGAGCGCGCAGACCAGCTCCGGCGTCCCGGCCTGGCTGTACCAGAGCCTGAACTGGCCGAGGTCGCAGCCATTGGCGTCCTCGAAGCATTTGACGAACTGCTCGACGGTGGCCGCCTGCCCGTCGTGCCGCGCGAAGTAGAGGTCCATGCCGGCGCGGAAGCCATCGCGGCCGACGATGGTCTCGATCATGTGGACGAGCTCGGCGCCCTTCTCGTAGACCGTCGCGGTGTAGAAGTTGTTGATCTCGATGTAGGTGTCGGGCCGCACCGGATGCGCCAGCGGGCCCGCGTCCTCCGGGAACTGGTGCGCCTTGAGCTGGCGCACGTCGGCGATGCGCTGCACGGTGCGGGAGCGTTCGTCGGCCGAGAACTCCTGGTCGCGGTAGACCGTGAGGCCTTCCTTCAGGCAGAGCTGGAACCAGTCGCGGCAGGTGATGCGGTTGCCGGTCCAGTTGTGGA
>JAHDXT010000078.1 GCA_023384095.1 Hyphomicrobiaceae bacterium | reverse complement strand
CACGTCGTAGGCGCCGCCGTAGGCCTTGCGCGTGATCACCGTCACCTTCGGCACCGTCGCCTCCGAAAAGGCGAACAATAGCTTGGCGCCATGCTTGATGAGCCCGCCGTACTCCTGCGCCGTGCCCGGCAGGAAGCCCGGGACGTCAACAAACGTGAGAATGGGGATCTCGAAGCAGTCGCAGAAGCGCACGAAGCGCGCCGCCTTGCGCGAGGCGTCCGAGTCGAGCACGCCCGCGAGCACCAGCGGCTGGTTGGCGACGATGCCGACCGTGCGCCCCTCCATGCGCGCGAAGCCGACGACGATGTTCCTCGCGAACGCCTCCTGGATCTCGAAGAAGTCGCCCTCGTCCACAACCTTCAGGATCAGCTCCTTGATGTCGTAGGGCTTGTTCGGGTTGTCCGGGATCAGCGTGTCGAGCGAGGTCTCGATGCGCTCGGCGCTGTCGCGGGTCGGCAGCAGCGGCACGCCCGAGCGGTTGTTGGAGGGAAGGAAGTCCATCAGCCGGCGCATCTGCAGCAGCGCCTCGACGTCGTTCTCGTAGGCGCGGTCGGCGATCGAGGACCTGGTGGTGTGGACGCGCGCGCCGCCCAGCTCCTCGGCCGTCACCGTCTCGTTGGTCACCGTCTTCACCACGTCGGGGCCGGTCACGAACATGTAGCTCGTGTCCTTGACCATGAAGATGAAGTCGGTCATGGCCGGCGAGTAGACGTCGCCGCCCGCGCACGGCCCCATGATGACGGAGATCTGCGGGATGACGCCGGAGGCCAGCACGTTGCGCAGGAACACCTCGCCGTAGCCGCCGAGCGCGGCGACGCCCTCCTGGATGCGCGCGCCGCCGGCGTCGAACAGGCCGATGACGGGCGCCCGGTTCTTCACCGCCATGTCCTGGATCTTGATGATCTTGTTGGCGTGCGCCTCCGACAGCGAGCCGCCGAACACGGTGAAATCCTTGGCGAACACGTAGACGACGCGGCCGTTGATCGTGCCCCAGCCGGTGACGACGCCGTCGCCGGGGATCTTCGTCCTGGCCATGCCGAAGTCGGTGCAGCGGTGCTCGACGTACATGTCGAGCTCCTCGAAGGAGCTCTCGTCCATGAGCAGCGAGATGCGCTCGCGCGCGGTCAGCTTGCCGCGTTTGTGCTGGGCCTCGATGCGCGCCTGCCCGCCGCCGAGCCGTGCCTCCGCACGGCGCCGCTCCAGCTCTCCGAGGATGTTCTTCATGACCGTGAAAGGCCCCGTCCGGCACCGAGGTGATCTTCAGCCGCGGTCCATAGCACGGGCCGGACGGGGTGGGAAACCGGACGATCGGCGGGCCGAGGCGCATGCAGCCCGCCCGCGTGTGAAACCGGTTCGTCGCCGCGCGGGTTCTTACCCGTACGGAGGATTGGCGGAATGGATGCGCTGGTGCTGCTGGTCGGAACCTCCACCCGGCTGCTCGAGGCCGGCGGCGTAATCGTGATCGTCGCCGGAGTGCTCGTCGCCTCGGTCCGCTATGCGATGGCGGTTCGCCGGGCCGGCCCCGACCCGTTCCGCGGCTACCGGCGGGACCTGGGCCGCGTCATCCTGCTCGGGCTCGAGCTGTTCGTCGCCGCCGACATCATCAGGACGGTGGCGCTCACGCCGACGCTGGAGAGCGTCGCGGCGCTCGGCGGCATCGTGCTGATCCGTACGTTCCTCAGCATGAGCATCCAGGTCGAGCTCGAAGGCGCCTGGCCATGGCACCGCCGGGCCATGGACGAGCGCGCGCGCTCCGGCCCGTGACCGCGGGCCCGCCTCACGCGACCGACAGTGACGGCTCGAAGCCCGCCCCTCCGGCAGCCGCGTCGAGACGGTGGTGCGCCCATGCCAGGGCCGGCAGCAGAGGGCCGAACCACGCCAGCAGCGCCGCCGTATAGGCCCACGGCGGAAGCACCTGGAACGAGGCCAGAAGGACGGCGCTCATCACCGCCGCGGCATAGAAGCCGGCCCAGGAGAGGATCCGCCGCAGCACCTGCCGCTGCTCGTCGTTCGCCGCGGCCCGGAGGACCGCCCCGGCGCCGATCCTGCCGGCGACCGCACACACCAGGGCGCCGCCCAGGGCGCCGGCAACTGCCATCGTGCCACTCATCGCGCTGACCTCCAGTCGTTCACACTTTCCGGATTGTCGCGCGCGGGACTGACCACAGCGTTAATTGCAAGAAATTCGACCGGTCATGGTTTACCGCTGGTTGAGGAGGCCGATGAGACGGCTGGCCGCGTCCATCTCCTCGCGGCGCTTGCGGCGGCGCTCCGCCGCCTCGGCGTCCTCGCCCCACTGCTCGATCTGCCAGTCCTCGTCGACGTGCGCCGCCGCCCACGCCTCGGCCGCGTCGAGCTCGCCATGGGCATGGGCCAGAGCCAGCAAGGCCGAGCCGGTCAGCGTCGTCATCACGTGGATGCCGGCGAGGCGCCAGGCGTCGAGTGCCTCCAGCGCCGCCGCGATGCCCGACAGGGCGAGGGCGGGCTGAGACACCGGCATCACGCCCTCGGTCTGCGCCAGCCGCGCCCCGAGAGCCTCGAGCGCCCATGCGGTGACCCGGTCCCATGCCGCGAGCTGGCGCTGGACGAGTGCCTCCGGACCCTCCGCCCGGTAGCAGACGAGATCGCTTCCGGCATACTGGAGGATATCGGCGCGGACCTCCGCCTCGCGGCCGATCACGCCGTCGATGACGCTGTTGGCGAGCCGCGTCAGCGGCATCGTCGCGGGGTCGATGTGCGTGCCCTGCCCGTTCCATTCCGCCGCGACGGCCTCCGCGAGCGCGCGGTTGGGGAGCCCCAGCGCAGCCTTGCGCGGCGTCTTGACGGGCCGGCCGTCGAGCGTCACCGCATAGAGCCTCGCCCCGGGCACGGACTGGCCCGCGGCGACCTCCTCGACCGCGGCATGCTCGTAGAACCGCCGTGGTCTGGGCGGCGCGGGCTCCCTGCCGGGCGGCCTGACGCCGTTGCCGGGCTCGCTCACGCAACTGCTCCCGAGGCGCCGAAGCGCCTGTCCACCGCGCCGGCCAGCTCCTGGCAGCGCGCGACGATGACATGGGCGCCGGCGGCCTCGAGCGCAACCGTCGGGTGATAGCCCCAGCCGACCCCGATGGCGCCGACGCCCGCCGCGCGGGCCATCTCGATGTCGTAGGTCGTATCGCCGATCATCACGGTCTCCTCGGGCCGGCCGCCCACCTCCGCCATGGCGGTGAGGATCATCGACGGATGCGGCTTCGAAGGGTGCGTATCCGCGGTCTGGATCGTCACGAAATGGGAGGCGATGCCGAACCGCTCGAACAACCCCGCGACGCCGCGCCGCGACTTGCCCGTGGCGACCCCGAGCAGCACGTCCGGCCGCCCTCCCAGCTCCCGGACCGCCTCCAGCGCGCCGGGAAACATGGGCTCCTGATGGCAGGGATCGCGCCGCAACTCCCCGAACGCCTCCCGATAGGCCTCGGCCACCCGCTCGACGGCGCGCGGCTCGCTGCCCCCGGGCATGAGCCTGGCGACGGCCAGCGGCAACGACAGCCCGACGATGGACAGGATCGCCTCGCGCATCGGCAGCCCGAGCCCGTTCGCGTGAAAGGCCCGCGTCATGGCCGCGACGATGATGTGCTGGCTGTCGACGAGCGTGCCGTCGCAGTCGAAGATGATGAGGCGCATGGGTGGGGTATATAGAACGCGTGACTGCGCGGGACCAGCGCTTGGGCCTCGTCTGCGCCATTTTGCGGGCCGAGATCATTGCGAACCAGAGCGGGAATCGCGCTGGCCTGAGCAACCGTGGAGCGGTGCGGGTATAGCCTCGGGAGCGAATGAAACCGAGTCGACGATATGAGCGCTGACGAAGCGGCCACAACTGCCGACCGTCACTATCCGATCGCCATCGGATCGGCCCCGGCGTCGAGTCCCGACGACCGTCCGTTCTGGTACGGGCTGGCGCTCGCTGCCGTCCTGCATGCGCTGCTGTTTCTCGGCGCCGGCAAATCGTCGCATCGGCAGATGGGCGAGCCTGAGGGAAGCCTGGAGGGCGTCAGCGTCGAGCTGATCGACGAGGCCGACTTCCTGAGCAGGACGACGGTGCCGCTGCAGGCCGCCCCGCCCGCAGCGCCATCCGCGCCCGCACCTAGATCCGCTCCCCCCGAGGCCGCTCCCGAGCCGCAGAAGAAAGTCACCCCGTCCGCGCTGCATGAGGTCGCGCCGGACCTGTTCGCGCTGCCGGATCCGGCGCCGAAGCAGAGCGGCACCGACAGCGGCACGCCGGCGAAGAGCAAGAGCGCGCCTCCGCGCCCGCCCGCGCCGCCGCCCCGGCTGGCGATGCCTGACATCCCCATGTCCGCCGCCGCCCGCTCCGCCGCCGTCGGCCGGCCGGCGGGCATCACGCGATCCGGCGAGAACGACGATTTCGGCCGCGGCGTCGTCCGCGCGCTCCGCCAGACCATGCCTGCCCCCCGCGGCCAGACCGGCCGTGTCACCATCCGACTGCTGCTGACGATACGAGGCAACATCGACCAGGTCCGCGTGGTCAAAAGCTCCGGCGACCCCACCCTCGACCAAAGCGTCCTCTTCGCCTCCCAGCAATCCAGCTTCCCGTTCCCGCCCAAAGGCGCCACGGTGGCTGATCGGACGTTTCTGGTGACGTATATTTATAACTGACATCGATGGGTAGGTGGGGATAATACGAGGTTGATGATACACAAACAGGGAGGCGGGAGTTGGATGGTATGAGCGGCTCACCTATAGTGCTTGAGCTGCAAGGAGTTGCTATGCCCGTCTATAAGAACCCTCCTATCCAAGAGGCCGTGTGCGAGTTCACATTCGCACCGCTTGCGGGTGACCCGGAATGGGACCTCACATTGCCGGGGAGGCTCCAATTGAATGCTGAGCTGCGCGAGTATGCGGGCAAATCCCGCCAGCAGGTTCTGCGTGAGATCATGGCCGGCGATGGCAAGCAGCCCGAGTTCGCGGTGCAGCAGAGGCTCTTCCGCATCCACCTGCCGACGGAAGACGGCACGGCGCTTCTGAGCTTGGGACACAATGTCCTGGGGGTGGTGGCGCTGAGGCCCTACGAGGGTTGGAATAAATTCCGGCCACGTATCCTGCGCGCCCTCAAGGTGTTCACGCATGAGACCGGGCTCACGCAAGTGGTGCGCCTCGGCATGCGCTATATCAATCGCGTGGTCACGCCAGAGTCAGACGCGTCGACCGGTTCGAAGTACATCGCCGATATGCAGACTACGGTCGAGGCAATGTGCAGTGACGGTAAGACGAGGGTCGAGGCGAAGCTGACGGCGCTAAATACGCGGCACGAATTCCTCACCGCCGACGGCATGAAGATCTTCGTGACGCAGGGGACGCTCAATCCTGAAAAGGCGGCCACTGCAGAATATCTACTCGACATTGATACCGTCTGCGACCAGAAGCCTATGGAGGGCATCGAGAGGATTACCCCAGTTCTGGAAAGGCTTCATTTAATAGAAGGCGCCATGTTCGAGCGCTTCATAACCACGGAATCACGGAAACTCTTCAATGCAGGTTAATCTCGAGCGTAAAGCGCCACCCACCGTGACACAGCCGTGGCCCCTGGCGCCTTTGGGTTACAGCGCGGCTGCTTACACGCTTGCCTTCACGCTCACGGTCGTGTCGACCGTGTCACACGAAGATTACCGCAAGCGCATGAGCATCGGTCCCGCCTCGCTCGTGGCGTCTCCCGGCCGGACGAATACCGTCTCCTTCGAAGAGAAGCGCGATAGCGGGGGCGAAAGCTGGCTCGCAAAGACTATCACAGAGATGCACGCCAATATTCCCGAGGATGCATGGCACGACGTACCCGATACCTCGAAATTTGATCTCGACACCATGCTCTAAGGCGCGCTCGTGGTATATTTCGCAGACACATGGTTCTGGATTGCGCTTATCAACAAGAAGGACGCCGGCCACTCGGCTGCGCAGAAGCTAAAGGATGAGATTGGCGACAGGATTGTAACAAGCCAGCTCGTGCTAGTTGAACTCTTGGCTGCCTGCAGAAAGGTTGCACTCCTGCGGGCACTCGCGATCGATCTCATGCAACGGCTTGAAAAAGGGCCAATCAAGGTTATCGCCAATAGTTCGGACATGTTTGAACGGGCCTTCGCCGTCTATGCAAGATTCAGCGACAAAGAGTGGAGCCTCGTCGACTGTGCTTCGTTTGAGATGATGCGCGACGAGAGAATAAACGAGGTGCTTACGAACGACGGCCATTTCACGCAGGCCGGGTTCCTGATCCGAAATCGATAGCTGTCCACGTCGGGAACGGACGTTAGCAAGGTCCGACATATGCATACTGATGACGCCTGGGGCCTGGCGCTCGTCCTCCTTATCACCGCGCTGCGCAGGGGCCGGGTCGAGAGCATCACGTTCGGGCCGATCGGCGTCAGGATACAGGAGGCGGTGCAGGCGACGGCCAGCGCCGCGCGCGCCTGGAAGGCGGAGGGGCCGGGCCGGAAGGAGGTCGATGTTCCCCGCATCCGCGCCACCATCAACCGGGCCTTCGAGCCCGAGGTCCTCGACAACATGACGGGCAAGCTCGTCCTCTGGGTCGACGACAATCCCGCCAACAACGAGCTCGCCGTCCGGGCGCTCAGGAAGTTCAACCTCGAGGTCGAGCAGGTGACCAGCACGGAAGCGGCGATGGCCGAGCTCGACAAGCGCGTGTTCCACCTGGTGATCTCGGACATGGGCCGCGGCATGAACATGCGCGCCGGATACGAGCTGCTGCACCTGATCCGGGAGAGCGGCAACCAAGTGCCGTTCTTCATCTTCGCCGGATCGGACACGCCGGGGCATCGCCGCGAGGCCGCCGCGCGCGGCGCCCAGCTCTCGACCAACGACATGCTGGAGCTGGTCGACAACGTCGTGAAGTATCTAGGCGAGAAGCCGTGAGTGCGGCCGTGGTGGGACCGGGCTCGCACGTACCCGCCACCCGAGGGACACAAAACCCGCAGACATTCAAGAGGCTTGTGCAGCGAGGCCGATTGTTGCAAGCGATGCAGCCAAAGGGGCGTTGCCAGATCGGGGCTGCACTTGCGATACCGGAGCGAGATCGACGGGCTGAGAGCCGTGGCCGTGGCGCCGGTCGTGCTGTTCCATGCCGGCCTCGATGGCTTCTCCGGCGGGTTCGTCGGCGTCGATGTTTTCTTCGTGATCAGCGGGTTCCTGATCACCTCGCTCATCCTCCACGAGAAGCAGTGCGGCACGTTCACGCTGAGGTCGTTCTACGAGCGCCGCGCCCGCCGCATCCTCCCGGCCCTGTTCGTCGTCGTGCTGGCGTGCCTTCCGCTCGCCTACCTCTGGATGCTGCCCGAGGAGATCAAGGCGTTCGGCGCCAGCGTTCTGTCCGTCGCCTTCTTCGTCTCCAACTTCGTCTTCTACGCGCAGAGCGGCTACTTCGATCAGGCCTCCGAGCTGAAGCCGCTGCTCCACACCTGGAGCCTCGCCGTCGAGGAGCAGTTCTACATTCTCTTCCCGCTGCTTCTGATCGCGCTCTGGCGATACTCCTACCGCGCCCTTCTGCCGGGGTTCATCCTGCTCTTTGCGGCCAGCCTCCTCCTCGCCCAGACCGGCGGCAACTTCGACCCGCAGCAGACGATCCAGGCTGCCGGATGGTCCTGGCAGAACCTGCCCTCGTGGGGCTTCTACCTGCTGCCGGCGCGCTTCTGGGAGCTGATGCTGGGCGCCATCATCGCCGTGGTCGAGCTCCGGTACGGGATCACCTGGCTCGTGCGCAGCCGACCCCTGTCCCAGGCGGCGAGCCTCGTCGGCCTGGCGCTCATCTGCTACGCCGTCGTCGCTTTCGACCACGCGACGCCTTTTCCGAGCATCTACACGCTCGTTCCGACGCTCGGCGCCGGGCTCGTGATCGCGTTCGCCCGCGAGGCGACGCTCGTTCATAAGCTGCTGTCGCTGCGCGCGGTCGTCGGGCTCGGCCTCATCAGCTACAGCGTCTATCTCTGGCATCACCCGCTCTACGTTTTCGCCCGCATCTGGAGCCTCGAGCAGCCGAGCCAGGAAGTCTTCCTGGCGCTCGCGGGCCTGTCGGTCGTGCTGGCGTACATCACCTGGGCGCTGGTCGAGCAGCCGTTCCGCAACCGCGCGCGCATGGAGGCGAGGACGGTCGTGCGCTCCTCGATGGCGGCGGCCGCGATCCTCGCCGCGTTCTTCGCCGGGACGCGCATCACCAAGGGCTTCGAGCACCGTTTCCCGACGGAGCAGTTCATCGCCGACGTGCCGGTGGACAGCTCGAAGTGCCGCAACAAGACCGACGACCCGCGCAACGCCTGCAGCTACGGCAAGGGCGAGCCGACCGTCGCCATCATCGGCGACAGCCATGCCCGGTCGCTGGTGAAGGCGCTCGGCTATGCCCTCGGGCAGAAGGGCGCCGCGGTGCTCGATCTGCACGAGGCCGGCTGCGCGCCGGTGAGGAACTTCCTGCGGCTCTATACGGGCGACCGCTGCCGGGTGCAGGACGCAGTGTTCGACTATCTCGAGCAGGCCGGCGGGATTGAGCATGTGGTCGTCGCGACCCGATGGGCCACCAAGTTCGAGGTCTCGCGCTTCGACAATCAGGAGGGCGGGATCGAGCTAGGCACACCGACGGTCTTCTTTCCCGATGTCGAGCGGGCCGGGCGCGAGATCACGCTCGCCGAAGCCGTCTCCGACGCCGTCCACGAGCTCCTGAGCCACGGCAAGACCGTCATCCTCCTCTACCCCATCCCGGAAGTGGGCTGGGACGTTCCCAACTACATGGCGAAGCTCGAGATGCGCGGGCTGCTGACGGACGACATCAGCACAAGCTACGCCGTCTTCCGGACCCGCAATGCGCGCGTGATCGCCGCGCTCGACGGCGTCGGCGAGCATGAGAACCTCCACCGCGTCTATCCGGAACGCCTGTTCTGCAACACCGTCCGCGAGGGGCGATGCATGGCGTCGCTGGACATGAAGGCGCTCTACACCGACACGAACCACCTGAGCAGCCTGGGGGCGAGCATGGTGGTGAGGGAGATCGTGGGGATCGCAAAGGCTGAGAGACCGTGACGAGTTGGTGAGCACCGCCGCGAAAACGGCCGTATGCGGCAGGCGCAACCGGGCCTGCGACAGGACAAGCACTTCCTCAGCGAAAGCAGCACCGCCGACGGAAACATCGATGCCAACTCGTTCAGGATGACCAGAAGGTCCCTGGACAGGAGCGGCCGGCACCAAATTGAACCGCGGCGGGGCAAATCCGCATTTGCCCGCGATTGATCGAGATCAAGCCAAGCAGAATGGCCATCTGCATACCGTCTCGCCCAAGCTCACCGACTTGAGACACCGCTCGTTCGCGTCCTCTCGCACCCAAAAGCTCTGCCTCCACAGTCAGGAAGGCCCCGATGAAACCGATAAAGTTGGCATTTGCTGCGCTCGTCTTGACTCTCACCGGCCTATGGCTCCTGGCCGACACGATCACACCTTCGCCTTTCACATACTTCTCGTTCCGGTCCGTGCTGGTGCAGGTCACCGGCATCGTCGGCATCGGGGTGATGAGCATCGCCACGGTGCTCGCGGCCCGCCCCCGATGGCTGGAGCCGCATCTCGGCGGACTCGACAAGATGTACCGCCTGCACAAGTGGCTGGGGATCGCCGCGCTCGTCTTCGGTCTCGTCCATTGGTGGTGGGCGAAGGGCACCAAGTGGATGGTCGGCTGGGGCTGGCTCGCGCGGCCGGAGCGCCCGGCACAGCAGATCGACTACGGCCTGGTCGAGGGCTGGCTCAGGACGCAACGGGGATTTGCCGAATTCGTCGGCGAGTGGGCGTTCTATGCGATCGTCGTGCTGATCGCGCTGGCGCTGTGGAAGCGGTTTCCGTACCGCTGGTTCGCCAAGACGCACAGATGGATCAGCGTGGCCTACCTGATCCTCGTCTATCACGCGATCGTCCTGGTCGAGTTCGACTACTGGGCGCAGCCGGTGGGCTGGGTCACCGCGGTCCTGCTGGCGGCAGGCGCTGCGGCGGCCTTGATCGCGCTGTTCCGCCGGATCGGTGCCGATCGAAAGGTCGAAGGGGTGATCGAAAGCACGATCTACTATCCGGAGCTGCGTGTCCTGGAGACCGCCGTCCGGATCAAGGACGGGACTTGGACCGGCCACAGCGCCGGACAATTCTCTTTCGTCACCTCGGAGAAGAACGAGGGGGCTCACCCCTTCACCATCGCGTCCGCCTGGGACCCGAACGAGCGCCGTATCGTCTTCATCACCAAGGCGCTCGGCGACTATACCGAAAAGCTGCACGAGGAGCTCGAAGCCGGCATGCCTGTGACCGTGGAAGGCCCCTACGGCTGCTTCAACTTCCGCGGCGAGCATCCCGTCCAGGTCTGGATCGGCGCAGGGATCGGCGTCACCCCCTTCATCGCGCGCATGAAACAGTTGGCCGGGTCTCCGGACCCGCGAGAGATCGTCCTGTTCCATCCGACGAAGGACTTCGATCAGACGGCGATCGACAAGCTCACCGCCGATGCCAAAGCCGCGAATGTGCGACTGCATGTGCTGGTCGATGCCAGGGACGGTTTCCTCGACGGCGATCGTATCCGCGCCGCGGTTCCGAATTGGCTGCAGGCCAGCATCTGGTTCTGCGGTCCGCCCAGGTTCGGCCAGGCCCTCAGCGCTGACTTTGCCGCCAACGGATTTCCGGCGAGCGACTTTCACCAGGAGCTGTTCGAAATGCGCTAGTGTCGTGTCTCGCACCGAACGCTTGGTTCCCGTCATCCCGGACCAGGGAGCGAAGCGACCGCCGATCCGGGATCCAGCGCAAAAAAGTCCGAAGGTCATAATATCGAGCCTTCGGCACTCCTTATGCTGGATCCCGGATCTCCTCGCCGCTGAAATGTGGCTCGTCGTCCGGGATGACGACAGGGTACGAAGAGTTGGGTTCGGAACACTAGCGCAAGCTGGCTGCTACCCCCACTTCCCCTCGTCCAGCCCCAGCAACTCCCACGTGCGGCGCATATGCTCCGGCAGCGGAGCGGTCACGTCGATCTGGCCGCCGCCGGGATGCGGCAGCATCAGCCGGCGCGCGTGGAGGTGCAGCTTCGGCTCGATCTCCTCGGCGGGCAGGTCGAGGCCGCCTTCGTACTTGTTGTCGCCGACGATCGGGTGACCGATCAGCGCCATGTGCGCGCGGAGCTGGTGCTGGCGGCCCGTCACCGGCTTCAGCGACACCCAGGCGGCCTTGTGCGCCACCCGGTCGATCACCGAGTAGTGCGTGGTGGCGTGCATCGCCTTGTCCTGCTCTCCGGGCTGTGCCTTGCGCACGCGGTCGCCTTCCGGCCCCGCCGCCTTGACCAGCGCCGCTTCGACCTTGCCCTGCGGCGGCTTCGGCACGCCCTTGACCAGCGCCCAGTAGGTCTTCGCCGCCGCGCGCGTCTGGAAGATGCGGCCTAATCTGGCGGCGGCGTCGCGGCGCTTGGCGACGAGCAGCACGCCCGTCGTGTCGCGGTCGAGGCGGTGGACGAGCCGCGGCCGGTCGCCGAAGCGGTCCGCCATGCCGGCCAGGATGCCGTCGATGTGCCGCTTGGTGCCTGTGCCGCCCTGCACCGCGATGCCGAACGGCTTGTTCAGCACCAGCACCTCGTCGTCCTCGTATAGGATCATGCGCTCGATGAAGTCGCGGTCGGCCTTGGAGAGCCCGGGGGGCGGGGTCAGAGACGGCGGGCGCTTCGCCGGCGTGCGCACCACCTTCGGCACGCGCACCTGCGAGCCGGCCTCGAGGCGCTCGTTGGCCTGCACGCGGCGGCTGTCGACCCGCACCTGCCCCGAGCGCAAGAGCTTCTGCAGATAGCCGTGAGTGACCTCGGGGAAGCGGATGCGGAACCAGCGGTCGAGCCTGAGGCCCGCCTCGTCTGCCTGCACCTCCAGCGTCTCGACGCGCTCGTTCATGGCAGGAGCGCCCGCATGGCCGCGAGACCCGCCCAGCAGGCCGCGATGGAAAGCAGGACCGAGCTTGCCGCATAGGTCAGCGCACCGCCGGCTGCCGCGCGTTCCATCAGCGCCACGAAGTCGAGCGAGAACGCGGAGAAGGTCGTGAACCCGCCGAGAATGCCGGTCATCAGGAAGGCACGCAGCTCGACGGTATCGGGCAACCGCTCCAGAAGCAGCGCCGCCAGTCCGCCGATCAGCAGCGACCCGGCGATGTTCACCGTCAGCGTGGCCCAGGGGAACCCGACGCCCCACGACCGCGTGAGCTCTACATTGACGAGATGGCGTGCACCCGCACCGAGCGCACCCCCGGCACAGGCCAGCAGCAACAGCTTCATTGCATCTCCAACCCGCCCTCATCCCTGATCTCTTCGCCACAGGAGAGTGGCTCGTCTTCCGGGATGACGGGAACCGAGGCGTTGGCATCGAACTCCGGAGCCCATATAAGCCGCCGGACCCCAAGGAGCAAAGGCGGGCGATCAGAGCTCGTTCTGCGGCCGCTCGAAGTCGCCGAGCCACCAGCCAATGGCCCAGCCGATCACAAGGCCGACCAGGTTCACGCTCATGAAGACGAGCATGTGCAGGTCGGCCACCTCGTCGGGGCTCTCGAACGCCTGCTGGCTGACGACCCAGGTGGCCACCCGCGAGCTCACGAAGACGGTCGCCGCCGCTGCAAAGACGATCGCAAAGATCATCGCAATCAGATACCGCATCAGGTCCGCTCCTTGCTTCTTCCCCTGTCCCCGCGTGCGGGGGAGAGGAGTAGGGTAGGGGCAGTGACGGAACGCATCGCAAGTTCCTGCCCCCATCCCCGGATCAGGTCCGGGGCAGGCGCCAACCCTTCCTCCATCGAAAATCGGGAAAGGGACATGGACGTTTCAGCCCGGTCTCACTTGACCTCCCAGAACCAGATCTCCCTGGCCTCGGCGTAGTTCGAGTAGTAGCCGAGCCAGGAGAACCACTCCATGAGCCACTTGGCCGACGACCGGTAGCCGTTCCAGACGTCGATGTGGTCGCCCGTGGGCCGGCCCGGCGCATCGGAGCCACGGCGCCAGTAATCCTGGATGAATATGATGCCCGTGCGGCCGAACAGCTTGGGATAGAAGGCCGTAGCATCGGTGCCGGTGATCTTCTCGATCGGGGCGACGCCCGGCAGGTTCGCCCGCGCGATGGCGTTCGCGACCTGGGAAGCGTTGATGAGATGCATCTCCTCTCGCGGGTGCACGGAGCAGTGGGCGCACCCGGAGAGCTGCCCCGGCGTGACGCCTGCCCGCTTCAGCGCCACGCCCATGCGGATCGCGCACTGGTTGGCGAAGACGGGGAAGCCCCTGCCGACGGCTGTGCCTTCGAGGTTCGTCAGATCATGGGGCGCGATGCACGGCGTCTGTACGGATTCGTTGATCGGATGCCCGATCCACAGGTTCCGGAACTCGACCATGACCCCCTCCCGGTTCACTGGCATTCGCCAGACTATATGCGCCGTTCACGAATGGAGCCAGATGCTTCCAGCAAGGCTGTCAGTAGCACACGATCTGTCCGGTTTAGGTAGCGCACAAGATGTCCGGTGA
>JAHDXT010000077.1 GCA_023384095.1 Hyphomicrobiaceae bacterium | reverse complement strand
TCGCCGCGCAGTCGATCGGCGAGCCGGGCACGCAGCTCACCATGCGCACCTTCCATATCGGCGGCACGGCGCAGGTGGTCGACACCTCGTTCATCGAGTCGAACTTCAACGGCACGGTGACGATCAAGAACCGCAACGTCGTCAAGGACAGCCAGGGACGCCTCATCTCGATGGGCCGCTCCATGGCGATCGGCATCGTCGATCAGTCCGGCAAGGAGCTCGCATCGCACAAGATCACCTACGGCGCGCGGCTCCTCGTCGACGATGGCGATACCGTGAAGCGCGGCACGCGGCTGGCGCAGTGGGACCCCTACACGCGCCCGATCCTGACCGAGGTCGACGGCACCGTCGAGTTCGAGGATCTGGTCGAGGGCGGCTCGATGCGCGAGCAGACCGACGAGGTGAAAGGCACCACCAACCGCGTCGTCATCGACTGGCGCGCCTCGCCGCGCGGGGCGGACCTGAAGCCCGCCATGGTCATCAAGGACGCCAAGGGCAAGCCGATCAAGGTCGCCCGCGGCGGCGATGCCCGCTACCTGCTGCCGGTCGACGCGATCCTCTCCGTCGAGCCCGGTGCGCCGGTCAAGGCGGGTGACGTGCTGGCCCGTATTCCGATGGCGTCGGCCCGCTCCGGCGACATCACGGGCGGTCTGCCGCGGGTCGCGGAGCTGTTCGAGGCCCGGCGTCCGAAGGACCACGCGATCATCGCGGAGATCTCGGGAACAGTGGAGTTCGGCAAGGACTACAAGAACAAGCAGCGGATCACCATCCGGCCCGACGAGGAGGATGCGCCGTCGGTCGAGTACCTGATCCCGCGCGGAAAGAGCCTTGCCGTGCAGCACGGGGACCGCATCGAGCGCGGCGACTTCGTCTACGACGGCCACCCGGCGCCGCACGACATCCTGGCGATCAAGGGCGTGGAGGAGCTCGCCAACTACCTGATCAACGAGATCCAGGACGTCTACCGGCTGCAGGGCGTGACGATCAACGACAAGCACATCGAGGTGATCGTTCGGCAGATGCTGCAGAAGGTCGAGGTGACCGACGTCGGCGATACGACCCTCATCAAGGGCGAGCAGATCGACCGCATCGAGCTCGACGAGGTGAACGCCACGATCGAGAAGGAAGGCGGCCGGCCGGCGTCGGCGCAGCCGATCCTGCTCGGCATCACCAAGGCCTCGCTGCAGACCCGCTCGTTCATCTCCGCCGCCTCCTTCCAGGAGACGACGCGCGTGCTGACCGACGCGGCCGTCAACGGCAAGGTCGACTCGCTCGAGGGCCTCAAGGAGAACGTCATCGTCGGCCGCCTGATCCCGGCCGGCACCGGCGGCATGCTGCGCCGCCTGCGCCGGATCGCGGCCAGGCGCGACGAGCTCATCGCCAAGGAGAAGGCCAAGGCCGATGTCGAGCGGGCGCTGGCCGGCCCCGGGCTCGAGATGCCCCGCGAGCGCCGGCGGCGGCGCACGGAGGAGGCGGCCGAGTAGCGCGTCTCTTTCTATCCCCGACCTGAACGGAGACGGCTGCCATCCGGCAGCCGTTCTCATGCCCGGAGGAGCTGCATCGGGCGGCTCACGCCAGGACGACGCGGAGGATATCGCAGTTCGGGTGAGCTCTCGCGGCTGGCGGGTTCTGCCGAGAAAAAAACCGATCTGCCCGGCGCGATGCTGTTGACCTGAGTAGAGCACATGTATATGGTCCCGCCACTCTCACGGTAGGTGGTAGGCCTGATCCGTCGCTCGGTCATTTTTCGAGCCCGGGCCTAGACGCTGCCGTAGCAAAGCAGAGCACAACTTCGGCCCATGATCCCCGGACCGGATGGCCTGTGGATCCTCTGGTTTCGCCGTACCAGTCACGCTCCGGGATGGAGGTGGCAGGTGCGGCTTGGCGCTTCTCGCATCGTGCGGTGCGGGGAGCTGATGTTGGAATGGAAGAGCGGATGCCGACGATACAACAGCTGATCCGGAAACCGCGGCAGCAGAAGGTCTACCGCGAGAAGTCGCGCCACATGGACGCCTGCCCGCAGAAGCGCGGGGTGTGCACGCGCGTCTACACGACGACGCCGAAGAAGCCCAACTCGGCGCTGCGCAAGGTGGCCAAGATCCGGCTGACGAACGGCTTCGAGGTGATCGGCTACATCCCGGGCGAGGGCCACAATCTGCAGGAGCACTCGGTGGTCCTCATCCGCGGCGGCCGCGTCAAGGACCTTCCCGGCGTGCGCTATCACATCATCCGCGGCGTGCTCGATACGCAGGGCGTGGCCGACCGGCGGCAGCGCCGCTCCAAGTACGGTGCAAAGCGGCCGAAGTGATCTGAAAGCCGGTTTGGACGTTCACCCGAAGGGGCGAGGCCAGCCCGGACGGGATCATCGAGGTGCAAGCGGGCCGCTTCCGGCGGCTCCAGCGAGGATCAGGAACAAGACGCATGTCCCGCCGCCACAGAGCCGAGAAGCGCGAGATCAACCCGGACCCGAAGTTCGGCGACCTGGTGATCACGAAGTTCATGAACGCCATCATGAACCAGGGCAAGAAGTCGGTTGCCGAGCGCATCGTCTATGGAGCGTTCGAGCGCATGGAGAGCCGGGCCAAGCAGGACCCGGTGCAGATGTTCCGGCAGGCCCTCGAGAACGTCATGCCGGCGGTCGAGGTGCGCTCCCGCCGCGTCGGCGGCGCCACCTACCAGGTGCCGGTCGAGGTCCGCAACGAGCGCCGGCAGGCGCTCGCCATCCGCTGGATCATCACGGCGGCGCGGGCGCGCAACGAGAATACGATGGTGGATCGGCTCTCGGGCGAGCTGCTCGATGCAGCCAACAACCGTGGGACAGCGGTGAAGAAGCGGGAAGACACGCACAAGATGGCGGAGGCGAACCGAGCCTTCTCGCACTACCGCTGGTGAAGAATTCTGGAGATTGAGCCATGGCGCGCTCGCACAAGATCGAGGACTACCGCAACTTCGGCATCATGGCTCACATCGATGCCGGAAAGACGACGACGACCGAGCGGATCCTCTATTACACCGGCAAGTCCTACAAGATCGGCGAGGTGCACGACGGCGCCGCGACCATGGACTTCATGGAGCAGGAGCAGGAGCGCGGCATCACCATCACGTCCGCGGCGACGACCTGCTTCTGGCAGGGCAAGCGGCTGAACATCATCGACACGCCAGGCCACGTCGATTTCACCATCGAGGTCGAGCGCAGCCTGCGCGTGCTCGACGGCGCCGTCTGCGTGCTCGACTCGAACCAGGGCGTCGAGCCGCAGACCGAGACCGTCTGGCGCCAGGGCGACAAGTACAGCGTGCCGCGCATCATCTTCGCCAACAAGATGGATAAGACCGGCGCCGACTTCTACATGTGCATCGCCGACATCCGGGAAAAGCTCGGCGCGCGTCCTGTCCCGATCCAGATCCCGATCGGGTCGGAGAGCTCCTTCAAGGGCATCGTCGACCTCGTCCGCATGAAGGCGGTGGTCTGGGAGGGCGACGGCAAGGACGCCGAGATGGTCGAGCAGGAGATCCCCGCCGACCTCGCCGACAGGGCCGCCGAATTCCGAGCCGCCATGATCGAGGCCGCCGTCGAGTTGGACGACGACGTTATGGGCGCCTATCTCGAGGGCGTGGAGCCCGACGAGGCGACCCTCAAGCGTCTGATCCGCAAGGCTACCGTCATCCGCGCCTTCTACCCGATGCTGTGCGGCTCGGCGTTCAAGAACAAGGGCGTCCAGAGCCTGCTCGATGCGGTCGTCGACTACCTCCCCGCTCCCTCCGACCGCGAGGCCTTCAAGGCCATCGACCCGAAGACCGGCAAGGAGACGGTGCGCAGGCCGTCGGACGACGAGCCGCTCTCCATGTTGGCGTTCAAGATCATCGATGACCCGCACGTCGGCTCGATCACGTTCTGCCGCGTCTACTCCGGCAAGGTGCAGAGCGGAATGGCGCTCGCCAACACCACGCGCGACAGGAAGGAGCGCGTCGGGCGCATGTACCTCATGCACGCCAACGACCGCGAGCAGATCGACGAGGCCTATGCCGGCGACATCATCGCGCTGGCCGGCCTCAAGGACACCCGCACCGGCGAGACCCTGTGCGATCCGATGAAGCCCGTGCTGCTCGAGAAGATGGACTTCCCCGATCCCGTCATAGAGCAGGCGGTGGAGCCCAAATCGAAAGCCGATCAGGAGAGAATGGCGCTGGCCCTGCACAAGCTGGCTGCCGAGGATCCCTCCTTCCGCGTCTCGACCGACCCCGAGAGCGGGCAGACCCGCATCAAGGGCATGGGCGAGCTGCACCTGGAGATCAAGGTCGACATCCTGAGGCGCACGCACAAGGTCGAGGTGAGCGTGGGCGCGCCGCAGGTCGCCTACCGCGAGACACTGGCGCGAGCGATCGAGATCGACTACACGCACAAGAAGCAGACCGGCGGCACCGGCCAGTTCGCGCGCGTCAAGCTGCGGCTGACCCCGAGCGGGCCGGGCAAGGGCAACGTGTTCGCCTCCGAGATCGTCGGCGGCGCGGTGCCGAAGGAGTTCATCCCGGGTGTCGAGAAGGGCGTCCGTTCGGTCTGGGATTCCGGTGTGCTGATCGGCTTCCCGATGGTCGACATAACGGCGACGCTGTTCGACGGCGCCTACCACGAGGTGGACAGCTCCGCGATCGCCTTCGAGATCGCCGCGCGCTCGGCCATGCGCGAGGGCACGACCAAGGCCGGTGTCAAGCTGCTCGAGCCGATCATGGATGTCGAGGTGGTGACGCCCGGCGACTTCGTCGGCAACGTCATCGGCGACATCAACAGCCGCCGCGGCCAGATCCGCAGCCAGGAGATGCGCGGCAACGCGACCGTGATCCGCGCCTACGTGCCGCTGGCCAACATGTTCGGCTACGTCAGCCAGCTCCGCTCGATGAGCCAGGGCCGCGCGTCCTACACCATGCAGTTCGCGCACTACGCGGAAGTGCCGCGCGCCGTCGCCGAGGAGGTGAGGGCCAAGTACGCCTGAGCGACACCTGAACAACGCGGGCGAGGCATGCCGCCTCGGCTCGGGAACCCGGACTGACTGGATACGAGGAACTGAGGAGAGCCACCGATGGCCAAGCAAAAGTTCGAGCGGACGAAGCCGCACGTGAACGTGGGCACGATCGGTCACGTCGATCACGGCAAGACGACGCTGACGGCGGCTCTGACGAAGGTATCGGCGGACCAGGGGTGGACGTCGACGGCGGTTTCGTACGACCAGGTTGCGAAGGCGTCGGAGAGCCAGGGCCGTCGCGACCCGACGAAGATCCTGACGATTGCGACGAGCCACGTGGAGTACTCGACGCCGAACCGGCACTATGCGCACGTGGACTGCCCCGGGCACGCCGACTACGTGAAGAACATGATCACGGGCGCGGCGCAGATGGACGGGGCGATCCTGGTGGTGTCGGCGGTCGACGGGCCGATGCCGCAGACGCGCGAGCACATCCTGTTGGCGCGGCAGGTCGGCGTGCCCTACATCGTCGTGTTCCTGAACAAGTGCGACGTGGTGGACGACCCGGAGCTTCTGGACCTGGTGGAGCTGGAGGTGCGCGAGCTGCTGTCGAAGTACCAGTTCCCGGGCGACGACGTGCCGGTGATCCGGGGTGCGGCGATCAAGGCGCTGAACGGCGAGAAGGGGGAGCTGGCGGACGAGGCGATCCTGAAGCTCTACGAGGCGCTGGACACCTACATCCCGCTGCCTGAGCGTCCGAAGGACCAGCCGTTCCTGATGCCGATCGAGGACGTGTTCTCGATCTCTGGCCGCGGCACGGTTGTGACGGGGCGCATCGAGCGCGGCGTGATCAAGGTCGGCGAGGAGGTGGAGATCGTCGGCCTGAAGGACACGCAGAGGTCGGTGGTGACGGGCGTGGAGATGTTCCGCAAGCTGTTGGATGCGGGGGAGGCCGGCGACAACGTCGGCTGCCTGCTGCGGGGCATCGACAAGGACGCGGTGGAGCGCGGGCAGGTGCTGTGCAAGCCCGGCTCGGTGAAGCCGCACCGGAAGTTCCAGGCGGAGGCCTACATCCTGACCAAGGACGAGGGCGGGCGGCACACGCCGTTCTTCAAGAACTACCGGCCGCAGTTCTATTTCCGCACCACGGACGTGACGGGAGTGGTGACGCTGCCGGAGGGGACGGAGATGGTGATGCCGGGCGACAACGTTGCGATGGACGTGGAGCTGATCACGCCGATCGCGATGGAGGAGAAGCAGCGCTTCGCCATCCGCGAGGGCGGCCGCACGGTCGGCGCCGGCGTGGTGACGAAGATCGTGGAGTGAGGGGAAGCCTCTCCCCGCATCGGCGGGGAGAGTGATTTGCAGGTGAACTCGTGAAGTCGTGAGAGCGTGAAAGCCTGGCTTGCGGCGCGGCCTTCGCCAGCTCCACAGCTTCACCGATCATGGCCTAACGAGCTGACCCGGGTGCGTTCCGGAGTGGTCGCGGGACTTGTCAAGAAAAAAATGTGACAAAGCCCCCGCGATCGGTTATCTAGGCGCTCTTGAAGGGCCGGCTCTGGCATTTCTAGGGGTGTAGCTCAATTGGCAGAGCGTCGGTCTCCAAAACCGAAGGCTGGGGGTTCGAGACCCTCCACCCCTGCCATTTGAACCTTCGACAACGTGTTCTGCTGCGGTGTGCCGGCCGACGGCGAGTGTGTGATCAAGCGGGGCGCTCCCGGCGGGGCGCGGGTCAGACGACCCGGAGAATCAGCGGTAATGGCAAAGTACAATCCGTTCGAGTTCATCCAGGAGGTTCGCCACGAGGTCTCCAAGGTCACGTGGCCGGGGCGCAAGGAGGTCTGGGTCACCACCGTGGCGGTGCTGGTCATGGTGACGCTGGCCTCGATCTTCTTCCTCGTCACGGATCAGGTTCTGGGCTGGCTGGTCAGCCTGGTTCTCGGCTTCGGCCGCTAGTCTGCGCGAGAGCAGCTCGAATTTCTCAGGATCCAAGTCGCATGGCGAAGCGTTGGTACATCGTGCACGCTTATACTAATTTTGAGCGCAAGGTGGCCGACGCCATCCGCGAGCGAGCAAAGCAGGCGGGCGTCGAGCACCTTTTCGAGGACATCGTCGTGCCCACCGAGGAGGTGATCGAGGTGCGGCGCGGGCGCAAGGTGCCGACGGAGCGCAAGTTCCTGCCGGGCTACGTGCTCGTCAAGATGGAGCTGACGGACCAGGCGTTCCTGCTCATCAAGAACACGCCGAAGGTGACGGGGTTCCTGGGCGCCGAGAACAGGCCGATACCGATCTCCGACGATGAGGCCGCGCGCATCCTGCATCAGGTGAGGGAGGGCGTCGAGCGGCCGAAGCCGTCGGTCACCTTCGAGATCGGCGAGCAGGTGCGGGTGGCCGACGGGCCGTTCGCTTCCTTCGCGGGCTCGGTGGAGGAGGTCGACGAGGAGCGGTCGCGGCTCAAGGTCGCGGTGTCGATCTTCGGTCGCCCGACGCCGGTCGAGCTCGAGTTTGGACAGGTGGAGAAGGTCGGCTGATCCCCGCGGACAGCCGATCACGAGCATCCGGCCCATAGGGGCCGGGAGTACCGCAGCGTCGAGCCCACCGGCTTGCGCTGCAGCATGCGGGAGGGCCAGCCAGCCCGTCAACCGCTAACCCTGGAGGGGGGATCCCCTTCATTGTGGCCAAGGGGACACCATATGGCAAAAAAGATAGAGGGATACATCAACCTGCAGGTTCCGGCGGGCAAAGCCAACCCTTCCCCGCCGATCGGACCCGCGCTCGGTCAGCGCGGCGTCAACATCATGGAATTCTGCAAGGCATTCAACGCCAAGACCAAGGACCTGGAGCCGGAGACGCCGATTCCGGTGAAAATCACCGTCTACTCCGACCGGTCCTTCACGTTCGAGATGCGCACGCCGCCCGCTTCCCACTTCCTGAAGAAGGCGGCGAAGATCAACTCCGGCTCCAAGGAGCCGGGCCGGGCCAGCGCCGGGACGGTGACAATGGCGCAGGTGCGGGAGATCGCCAAGGAGAAGATGAAGGATCTCAACACCGACGATCTCGAGCAGGCCGCCAGGACCATCGCGGGCTCGGCGCGGTCGATGGGCCTGCAGGTGGTGGAGTGACGGCCATGGCGAAGATCGGAAAGAGGATCAGGGCTGCCCGCGAGAAGGTTAATCGCAACAAGAGCTATGCGCTCGACGAGGCCATCAAGCTCATAAAGGGCGCGACCTCGGTCAAGTTCGACGAGACGGTGGACATCGCTCTCAACCTGGGCGTCGACCCCAAGCACGCCGACCAGATGGTGCGCGGGGTCTGCCAGCTCCCCAACGGCTCCGGGCGGACGCTCAGGGTGGCGGTGTTCGCCCGCGGCGCCAAGGCGGACGAGGCCAAGTCGGCCGGGGCCGACGTGGTAGGCGCGGAGGACCTCGTCGAGCAGGTCTCCAAGGGCGAGATCAACTTCGACCGCTGCATCGCCACGCCCGACATGATGGGGTTGGTCGGTCGCTTGGGCAAGGTGCTGGGCCCGCGGGGCCTGATGCCGAACCCGCGCGTCGGCACAGTGACTATGGACGTGGCGAACGCGGTCAGGGGCGCCAAGGGCGGCGCCGTCGAGTTCCGGGTGGAGAAGGCGGGCATCGTGCACGCGGGCGTCGGCAAGGCGAGCTTCACGGACACGCAGCTCGCCGAGAACATCCGCGCCTTCGTCGACGCGGTCAACAAGGCCAGGCCGCCCGGCGCGAAGGGCACGTACATGAAGAAGGTGGCCATCAGCTCGACGATGGGTCCCGGGATCAGGGTCGATCAGGCCACGATCCTCGAGGGCGCCCAGCAGCCGGGCTGAGTCGATAGCTGAGCTTCCGGGTGCTGAGCCCGGTGGACGAGCCGGCGACCACGTCTCGTGGAGGTCGGCTCAAACCTGTCCGAGATTGCAGGCGCCGGCGCGAGCCGGCTTAATTCCTGGCCTGCATGAGACGGGAGACGATCCGGAATTCAAGGCCCTTATTGGGCTGGCGTTCCGGTTTGAGCCTCTTGGGTCGCACCGTGCCGTCAATGCGCGGTTGGACAGGTCGAGCGCCGCAGGCGTCGAGGGCTGAATTGCCCTCGACTCGGCGGCAGGGTGCAACCCGCGGATGACCTCGCAAGGGGTGGTCTGCAAGATGGAGAGAGCAAGTGGACAGAGCTGCAAAGCGCGAGCTCGTGGCCTCGATGCACGACGTGTTCAAGGACACGGGCGTCATCGTCGTCGCCCACTATGCCGGCATGACGGTCGCCCAGATGACCGAGCTGCGCCGCCGCGTCAAGGAGGCGGGCGGCACGGTCAAGGTGGCCAAGAACCGGCTGGCGAAGCTTGCACTCCGGGAGACGGATGCCGCCGGCATCTCGGATCTGTTCAGGGGGCCGACATGCGTCGCCTACTCGGCAGATCCGATCGCGGCGGCAAAGGTCGCCGTCACGTACTCCAGGGAGAACGACAAGCTCGTGATCCTCGGCGGCGTGATGGGTCAGACCACGCTGGATCCCGCTGGAGTGAAAGCCCTCGCCGATCTGCCCTCGCTCGATGAGCTGCGGGCAAGGCTCGTCGGCCTCATCCAGGCGCCGATGACCAAGGTCGTCCGCGTGATCAAGGAGCCGGGCGGTCAGCTCGCACGCGTCATTCAGGCGAAAGCCGCGAAGGACGAGGCTGCGTGAAACCGAGGGTGCTGACGAATGCCACGCGGCCCTGAGGCCGACCATCAGGATTGAACAGGTTCGAACCGGAAGGAAATGAAGTCATGACCGATCTCAGCAAGATCGTCGAGGATCTCTCGAAGCTCACCGTTCTGGAGGCCGCCGAGCTCGCCAAGATGCTGGAGGAGAAGTGGGGCGTGTCCGCTGCGGCGGCCGTCGCCATGGCTCCTGCGGCGGCCGGGCCGGCGGCGGCCCCTGTCGAGGAGCAGACGGAGTTCACCGTCTTTCTGAAGGCGGCCGGCGATAAGAAGATCAACGTCATCAAGGAGGTCCGTGCCATCACGAACCTCGGCCTCAAGGAGGCCAAGGACCTCGTCGAGGCGGGCGGCAAGCCCATCAAGGAGGGCATCCCCAAGGACGAGGCCGAAAAGATCAAGCAGCAGCTCGAGGCCGCGGGCGCGACCGTCGAGGTCAAGTAAGGCAGCTCTCCCTCCCCTCGCAGGCGCGGGGGGAGGGAGCCATTCGCGGGACGGTTCCCCGGAGGTTGCGGCAGGGCGTCAGCCCTCGTCCGCGGCCTCCGGCGAGCCGTTTCAGGAGACGCGGGGGGTGGCGGCCCCTGCGACTAGAAGCACGAGAGGCGCGCGGGAGTCGTCACCCGCGGGCGAGAATCAAGGAGCGGACATGGCTGAGACGTTCAACGGCCGCAGGCGGTTCCGGAAGCAGTTCGGGCACATCCCCGAAGTGGCCGTTATGCCGAACCTCATCGAGGTGCAGAAGAGCTCTTACGACGACTTCCTGATGGTCAAGGAGCCGCCGGGCGGGCGGTCGGGCGATCATGGCCTGCAGGCCGTGTTCAAGTCCGTGTTCCCCATTTCCGACTTCTCGGGCCGCGCGACGCTCGAGTTCGTGCGCTACGATTTCGAGCCGCCCAAGTATGACGTCGACGAGTGCATGCAGCGGGACATGACCTACTCGGCGCCGCTGAAGGTCAAGCTGCGCCTGATCGTCTTCGACATCAACGAGGAGACGGGGTCGCGGTCGATCAAGGACGTCAAGGAGCAGGACGTCTACATGGGCGACATGCCGCTGATGACGTCGAACGGCACGTTCGTCATCAACGGCACCGAGCGCGTGATCGTCTCGCAGATGCACCGCTCGCCGGGCGTCTTCTTCGACCACGACCGCGGCCGCACGCACGCCTCCGGCAAGCTGCTGTTCGCCGCCCGCATCATTCCCTACCGGGGCTCGTGGCTCGACTTCGAGTTCGACGCCAAGGACATCGTCTACGTGCGCATCGACCGCCGCCGCAAGCTGCCGGTGACGACGCTGCTCTACGCGCTCGGCTTCGACGACGAGGAGATCCTGTCGACCTTCTACAACTCGATCCTGATCAAGGAGGCCAAACGCGGCTGGCGGATGCCTTTCGCGCCGGAGAAGATGCGCGGCACGACGCCGTTGGCCGACCTCGTCGATGCCAAGTCGGGCGAAGTGGTGGCGCGCGCCGGCGAGAAGATCACGGCGCGCAAGGCGCGCGAGCTGGCCGAGAACGGGCTCAAGGAGGTGCTCGTCTCCGCCGAGGATCTCGCCGGGCGCTACCTGGCCGAGGACATCGTCGATCTCGCGACCGGGCAGATCTACGGCGAAGCCGGCGACGAGCTCGAAGCCAAGCTGCTGGCCGAGCTGAAGGACCAGGGGGTGCGACAGTTCCCGATCCTCGACGTCGACCACGTCACCGTCGGGGCCTTCATCCGCAATACGCTCAACATCGACAAGAACGCCAACCGCGAAGAAGCGCTGATGGACATCTACCGGGTCATGCGCCCCGGCGAGCCGCCGACGGTGGATGCGGCCGAGACGCTGTTCCACGGCCTGTTCTTCGATCCGGAGCGCTATGACCTGTCGGCCGTCGGCCGCGTGAAGATGAACATGCGCCTCGACCTCGACGCGCCCGACACCGTGCGCGTTCTGCGCCGGGAGGACATCCTCGCCGTGGTCAAGACGCTGGTCGACCTGCGTGACGGCAAGGGCGAGATCGACGACATCGACCACCTCGGCAACCGCCGGGTGCGCTCGGTCGGCGAGCTGATGGAGAACCAGTACCGCGTCGGCCTGCTGCGCATGGAGCGCGCGATCAAGGAGCGCATGTCGTCGGTCGACATCGACACGGTGATGCCGCAGGACCTGATCAACGCCAAGCCTGCGGCGGCCGCGGTCCGCGAGTTCTTCGGCTCCTCGCAGCTCAGCCAGTTCATGGACCAGACGAACCCGCTCAGCGAGATCACGCACAAGCGGCGGCTGTCGGCGCTGGGTCCCGGCGGCCTGACGCGCGAGCGAGCCGGCTTCGAGGTGCGCGACGTGCACCCGACGCACTACGGCCGCATCTGCCCGATCGAGACGCCGGAAGGGCCGAACATCGGCCTCATCAACTCGCTGGCGACGTTCGCGCGCGTCAACAAGTACGGGTTCATCGAGAGCCCCTACCGGAAGGTGGTCAACAGCAAGCTGACCGAGGAGGTGGTCTATCTCTCGGCCATGGAGGAGATGCGTCATCACGTGGCTCAGGCCAACGCCGAGATCGACGCCAAGGGCCGGCTCACCGGCGACCTGATCACGTGCCGCTACCAGGGCGACGTGCTGCTGGTCTCTCCGGACAAGGTCGACTACATCGACGTCTCGCCGAAGCAGCTCGTTTCGGTGGCGGCGGCGCTGATCCCGTTCCTCGAGAACGACGACGCCAACCGCGCCCTCATGGGCTCCAACATGCAGCGCCAGGCGGTGCCGCTGATCAAGGCGGAGGCGCCGCTGGTCGGCACGGGCATGGAGGAGGTAGTGGCGCGCGATTCCGGCGCCGCGATCGCCGCCCGCCGGACCGGCGTGGTCGATCAGGTGGACGCGACCCGCATCGTCATCCGCGCGACGGAGGAGACCGACCCCTCGAAGCCCGGCGTCGACATCTACCGCCTGCGCAAGTTCCAGCGCTCGAACCAGAACACCTGCATCAACCAGCGCCCGCTGGTGATCGTCGGCGACCATGTCGAGGCCGGCGACATCATCGCCGACGGCCCCTCGACGGACCTCGGCGACCTGGCGCTCGGCAAGAACGTGCTCGTCGCGTTCATGCCGTGGATGGGCTACAACTTCGAGGACTCGATCCTGCTCTCCGAGCGCGTCGTGTCCGAGGACGTATTCACCTCGATCCACATCGAGGAGTTCGAGGTGATGGCCCGCGACACCAAGCTCGGGCCCGAGGAGATCACGCGCGACATCCCGAACGTTTCGGAAGAGGCGCTGAAGAACCTCGACGAGGCGGGCATCGTCTACATCGGCGCCGAGGTCAACCCGGGCGACATCCTGGTCGGCAAGATCACGCCGAAGGGCGAGAGCCCGATGACGCCCGAGGAGAAGCTGCTGCGCGCCATCTTCGGCGAGAAGGCGTCCGACGTGCGCGACACCTCGCTCAGGCTGCCGCCGGGGGTGACCGGCACGGTGGTCGAGGTGCGCGTGTTCAACCGCCACGGCGTCGAGAAGGACGAGCGCGCGATGGCGATCGAGCGCGAGGAGATCGAGCGTCTCGCCAAGGACCGCGACGACGAGCTGCAGATCCTGGACCGCAACGTCTACGGCCGTCTCAAGGACGCGCTGATGGGCCGGGAGGTGGCCAAGGGCCCGAAAGGCGCCCGCAAGGGCACTGCGATCGACGAGGAGATCCTGGCCGACATCCCGCGCAGCCAGTGGTGGGAGATCGGCCTCAAGGAGGACAAGGCGCAGGCCGAGCTCGAGGCCATCCAGAAGCAGTACGAGGAGGCCAAGAGGAGCCTCGAGCGGCGCTTCGTCGACAAGGTCGACAAGCTGCAGCGCGGCGACGAGCTGCCGCCGGGCGTGATGAAGATGGTCAAGGTCTTCGTCGCGGTGAAGCGCAAGATCCAGCCCGGCGACAAGATGGCCGGCCGTCACGGCAACAAGGGCGTCGTGTCCATGATCGTGCCGGTCGAGGACATGCCGTTCCTGGAGGACGGCGGCCATGTCGACGTGGTGCTGAACCCGCTCGGCGTCCCTTCGCGCATGAACGTGGGCCAGATCCTCGAGACGCACCTCGGCTGGGCGTGCCGCGGTCTCGGGCGCATCATCGACGACGCCATGGAGCAGTACCGCGAGAGCGGCGAGCTCGACCGGCTCAAGGGAACCGTCGAGCGCATCTACGGGTCGCGCAACGGCATGAGCAAGCTCAACCGCGAGGAGCTCATCGTCCTCGGCGACCAGCTCCGCGACGGTGTGCCCGTCGCCACGCCGGTGTTCGACGGCGCGCGCGAGGCCGACATCCACGAGATGCTGAAGCTCGCCGGATTCGACACGTCGGGCCAGGTGACGCTCTTCGACGGGCGCACGGGCGAGCCGTTCGACCGCAAGGTGACCGTCGGCTACAAGTACCTGCTGAAGCTGCATCATCTCGTCGACGACAAGATCCACGCGCGCTCGATCGGGCCTTACAGCCTCGTCACCCAGCAGCCGCTGGGCGGCAAGGCCCAGTTCGGCGGCCAGCGCTTCGGCGAGATGGAGGTGTGGGCGCTCGAGGCCTACGGCGCCGCCTACACGCTGCAGGAGATGCTGACGGTGAAGTCGGACGACG
>JAHDXT010000076.1 GCA_023384095.1 Hyphomicrobiaceae bacterium | reverse complement strand
ATCACCGGACATCTTGTGCGCTACCTAAACCGGACAGATCGTGTGCTACTGACAGGGCCACCCCGGATCGCCTTGCCCGCGACCCTTCCGCTCCCTATAGTCGGAGGCAAGAGGCGTTTGCGGCCGATCGCTGGGATGCAGGACGGTAAACCAGACTTGCCGGAAGACATGCCGGATTCCGACCTGGAGCAGTTCCTGCGCCGCGCCGGCCTGCGGCCGACGCGGCAGCGGCTGGCGCTCGGCGCGTTGCTGTTCGGCTCCGAGGACCGACACGCGACGGCCGAGATGCTGCACGCCGAGGCCGTGGCCGCGGGCGAGCGGGTGTCGCTGGCCACCGTCTACAACACCTTGCACCAGTTCAAGCGCGCCGGCCTGCTGCGCGAGATTGCGATTGAGGGATCGAAGGCGTACTTCGACACCAACACCTCGAACCACAACCACTTCCTGATCGAGACCGAGGGCCGCCTGATCGACATCCCGGGGGCGTGCATCGCCATCGACCGGATGCCGGAACCGCCCGAAGGCATGCGCATCTCGCACATCGACGTGGTGATCCGCCTGGTGCCGAAGCGGCCGATCGACCGATAGCGGGTCCGTTGCCGACACAGCCTCGGGGGTTTTTCCGGTTCAGATGGAAACGTCCAAGGGGGTCAGACCCGCCGGGTCTGAAACGAAATTGAAGGGGTCAGACCCCCGATCAGCGTCGACGCCAGTGTTGCGCTTGGTCCCTTTGCCCTTCCTTCCGTCATGGCCGCGAAGGCGGCCATCCACGCAACTCTCCATACCCGATCTGCGGCGTGTCGTGGATTCCCGCCTCCGCGGGAATGACGGCGTGGGTATGCAGTGGGAATCGTTTCGTCATCGAGGGTCGGCAAAGCCGGTGAGCGGCTGACCCCAGTCTAAGCTGTCCCGCCGCCATTCTCGCGCGGCCATATCAGCCGTCAAGCCGTTGGCGCAACTTGCTTTTGACCCAAAGCGGACATGCAGCGGTGCTTTGACCCCCAGATTCGTAGTCAGCAAAACGAATGCGGGACGCAATGAGCTAAGTGGCTCCTCCAGTTGATATTTTCCTCGCAAGCCTTTGATGTTGGCGGCGCGACTGCCGCAACCAGTCGCATTCGCCCGCATTCCCGCGCGCCGCACTCGTTCGAATCCCATCCGCCGAGCGACATATCCGCGACCAAGGGACGGAACTGAAGCTGCCGAACTGTTCCTCGCGAACAAGGTGCAGGGGCGAACTACACCGTCTGGCCGCCGTCAATGACCATGGCGTGCCCGATGACGTAGACGGCGGCGTCGGAGCACAGCCACACGACCGCCGCGGCGATCTCTTCCGGGGTTGCAGGGCGGCCGACAGGCACATTGTCGATGACGTTCTGCCGGCCCTCAGGCGTGCCGCCCGTGAATCGCTGCATCATGGGAGTGTCGACATATCCCGGGCAGACCGCGTTCACACGGATTTTGGAGCTCGCGTAGTCGAGTGCTGCCGCCTTTGTGAGACCGATCATGCCGAATTTCGCGGCGCAGTACGCGGCTTGCCCTGCGATGCCTTTGACCGCGGCGCCCGAGCCGGTGTTGACGATCGCGCCGCCACCTTGCCGCAGCATGAGCGGGATCTCGTGCTTCATGCAGAGGAAGACGCCGCGGAGGTCGATGTCGACGATCCGATCCCACTCTTCTGCCGTAATATCGGCCGCCGGCGTGAGCGGCTGTTCGACGCCGGCGTTGTTGAAGGCGAAGTCGAGGCGACCGAACGCCTCGACCGCTTTGTCCAGCGCGGTCTTGACATCCTCTTCCCGCGACACATCGCACTTGACCGCAAGCGCCCGCCCGCCGGCCCCTTCGATGAGGCGGACCGCTTCCTGGTTGCCGCGCTCCGAAACGTCGGCCACGACGACGCTGGCGCCCGCGCGCGCGAATGCCTGCGCCGCGGCCCGGCCGATGCCGGTGCCTCCGCCGGTTACGAACGCCACCTTTCCTGCGAAGCCTCCATTGTCGTTCGGCATTATTTGCTCCTATTCACCTCGTTCGCCTGCGCCGATTCCCGCATTTCCAATCTCCAGCGGGTGCTGCTACGGGAGAAGCTCGATGTGAAGGTCGAATGTCCCGCGCATCAGCAGCGGGGCGATGTCGCCGTCGATCCGGCCGAGGCGGATCAGTCCGCTGGAGTAGCGATAGCCTCTGTAGAAGAAAGCCAGGTTACCCCACGGCGCGTAATTGTCCTCAAACTCCCACTCATAGAGCGCCCCTGACGTCGGAAAGCGATAGTTGAGAATAGCTGAACTTTTCGATTATTTTCGCGCCATTAAGGACCCGGCGCGGAAAGCTTGAATTTTGGCATTCTGGTGATTCTCCTCGATCAGGCCCGTCGCGGCTTACCGCCGGATACGCACAATAGGGCAACGTCAAACAGGGCAGATTGTTCTTGATCGTGGACAGGTACGGGTCCGCGACAGGTCAGCGGCTCACATTTGGCTGCGCTCGATCGACGTGATCTTCGCGGAGGAGCACAATCCCGGACGTGAACCCGCTCGGCGTGAAGGGCGTTGGTGAGATCGATGGTGGGCGTCGCACCGGCGATCAGGGACGCGATCTTCCACGCGCGAATTGCCGGCCACGCCCCATAAGCTGCTGTTAGCGAAACGATGCCATCGATCGAGTATTCTGACATGAAGCCTCGAAGCACCAAGCCAAGCCGTCGAGTGGCGCTCGGGTCGATCGTTGCTGGTGCGCTCATGACGCAACTCGCACGCGGGCAGACGCCGGAACGCAGCACCCTGTCAAGACGAACGGGCATGAAAGTTCGCATCGCGTTCAATGGGGCGAGCATGACCGCTACGCTCTGCGACAACCCGTCGGCGCGCGACTTCGCCTCCATGCTGCCGCTCGACCTCAGGATCGACGATTACTCGACCAACGAGAAAATCGCCTACTTGCCGCGCAAGCTGACCGAGGAAGGCAGCGGCCCCTTCGACAACGAGAGGCCGGGCGATCTCGGCTATTATTCATCATCTGCCACATGGCGACCTCCATCGATGGTCGTCTCCATACCAGCCGATTTACTCCAGCCACGGCCTGAATATCCGTGGACGTCTTGGCCGGTCACTATGAAGCGGTCGGTGAGCGCTTTGATGCCGACGGCTGGATCGTCGGGCGCAAGACCATAGGCTGGACATGGCAGCGTAGCTGTTGAGCTGGTCTCACGGACACCTGAGACCGAGGCCCGGCCAAGTGCCGGGCTTTCCGATGGCACGGCGGCCGTAGTTGGCCGCCGCCTGAGCCTCAGTCTTCCTCATCCGCGAGCCGTGCCAGCGCCTCGGCCTCGGCTCGTTCGGCCTCCCGCCGAGCGGCTTCCTCATCGATCAGGTGGGGCCGCAGCACTTCCCGGAACGCTCGATGATAAGCGACGCTGGGGGGATGGTCGCCGCCTATGTCTTCGTCGTCAAGCGACCACTGGATAGCCTCCCAGATGTCGGCCTGCGACGGTTGCTTGGCAAGGAGGGCGCGCGCATTGTGAGCGCCGCGCTTGGCCTCGGCCTCGACGCTACGGGTCTTGTTCGTGTCGAACTTCCTGTTGAACTCGTCGCCGAACACCATGTGACACCTCTCATTAGGCGCACCTCGCCCGTGGGTTCGGGCTATCCCGAGTGCGCTCGATGTGAGGTGTGGGCGTCAGGCCATGGCGGGCTGAATAGCTGTCTGTGCCGGCAGGGTCAATCTCGTAGGTCCCGAATTGCTTCTCGGGCGAGCGCCGATTGCCGAGATCGCGAAATCGAGCCGCTTGCTGAACTGGCGCTGAACTCAATTTAAGTTGCAAGACCATCGAAACGACGAAGGCCGTAAGACATTGAATTTTAATGGAAATTGGCGCACCCAAGAGGATTCGAACCTCTGACCTCTGCCTTCGGAGGGCAGCGCTCTATCCAGCTGAGCTATGGGTGCGCGAGGCTGGGGACCATAGCGGATCGCGCCCGCCGGGGCAATCGCGCGATCTGCAGCAGCTTCGCCCCGGCGTCCGCTGGGCGAGAGCTGGCGGGGCCGCAACCCTCGCCCGCGGCATCGGCTCCGCGCCCGCTAGCTGACCCGCCGCGCCCGAGCGGGTATAGTGCCGGCCATGACCCTGCAAACCGCCATAGAGACCGCCGTCCGGACGGCCGAGTGCACCGTGCCCGACGGGGAGCCCGTGCCCGTCGTCAAGGGCAGCCACGTCTACCTGATCGACGGCTCCGGCTACATCTTCCGCGCCTTCCATGCCCTGCCGCCGCTGACCCGCCCCTCGGACGGGCTGCCGGTCGGTGCCGTCTACGGCTTCTGCTCCATGCTGTGGAAGCTCATCGGCGACAGCAGGCTCTCCGACCGGCCGACGCACATCGCTGTCGTCTTCGACACCGCGCGCGACACCTTCCGCACCGCCATCTACGAGGCCTACAAGACCAACCGGCCGCCGCCGCCCGACGAGCTCATCCCGCAGTTCGGGCTGATCCGCAAGGCGGTCAGGGCGTTCAACGTCGCCTGCATCGAGCAGGACGGCTTCGAGGCCGACGACCTCATCGCGACCTACGCCTGTCATGTCGTGGACCAGGGCGGCGACGTCACCATCGTGTCCTCGGACAAGGACCTGATGCAGCTCATCCAGCCCGGCATCGTCATGCTGGATACGATGAAGAACAAGCGCATCGGCCGCGAGGAGGTGCTGGAGCGCTTCGGCGTCGAGCCCGGCAAGGTCGTCGAGGTGCAGGCGCTCTCCGGCGACGCCACCGACAACGTCCCGGGCGTTCCCGGCATCGGCGTCAAGACGGCCGCCGAGCTGATCCGCGAGTACGGCAATCTCGACACGCTGCTGGCGCGCGCGGAAGAGATCAGGCAGCCGAAGCGGCGCGAGCGGCTGATCGAGTTCGCCGGACAGGCGCGCATCTCCCGCGATCTCGTTCGGCTCAAGTGCGACGTGCCGGTCGAGGTCGCCGTCGAGCGGCTGGGGGTGCAGGACCAGGAGGCCGACACCCTGCTCGGCTTCCTGCGCGAGATGGAGTTCAGCACGCTGACCCGGCGCATCGCCGAGAAGCTCGGCGCCGAGCTGCCGCAGATACCCGGGAAGCCGGCCGCGGCTCAGCCGCGGGACCGCTCTGCGCGCGAGGGGGCTGCGGCCGTCCAGGAGTCCGCTGCCGGCGCCCTGGCGGGCGGTGCGGGAACACCGGCGGCCGTCGCCGCCTATGCCGAGGAGGCGTCCGTCACGCCGGCCATCGACCGCTCGAAGTACGAGACGGTGACGACGCTCGCCCGGCTGCAGCACTGGATCGCCGAGGCGCGATCAGTCGGCCGCCTCGGCTTCGACACCGAGACCACCTCGCGCGACCCGATGCAGGCTGAGCTCGTCGGCTTCTCGATGGCCGTCGCGCCGGGAGAGGCCTGCTACGTGCCGCTCGCACACAAGCCGGCGAGCGACGCGTTCGACTTCGGCGACGGCAACGGGCTCGAGCAGATCCCGCTCGCCGCCGCGCTGGCCGCCATGAAGCCGCTGCTCGAGGACCCTGCGGTCCTCAAGATCGGCCACAACATCAAGTACGACTGGCTGCTGCTCAGCCGTTACGGCATCGAGATGGCGGCGCTGGACGACACGCTGCTCATGTCCTACGCGCTCGACGGCGGACGCGGCAATCACGGCATGGACGAGCTGTCGGAGCGGCACCTGAAGCACGCCGCCGTCTCCTTCGACAAGGTGATGGAGCACGCGCCCGGTCACAAGCGGAACGGCAAGACGTTCGCCAACGTGCCGGTCGACAAGGCGACCGAGTACGCGGCCGAGGACGCCGACGTGACGCTGCGGCTTTGGACCCGGTTCAGGCCGCGGCTCGTGGCCGAGCGGATGACGACCGTCTACGAGACCCTGGAGCGGCCGCTGGTGCCGGTGATCGCCGGCATGGAGCGCGCCGGAATCCGCGTCGACCGCAACACCCTGTCGCGGCTCAGCGGCAGCTTCGCCCAGACCATCGCGCGGCTGGAGGAGGAGGTCTATGGGCTCGCCGGGCACAAGTTCAACCTCGGCTCGCCGCGCCAGCTCGGGGAATTGCTGTTCGAGCGGCTCAGGCTGCCGGGCGGCAAGCGGACCAAGTCGGGCCAGTGGGAGACGCGCGCCAACCTGCTCGACGAACTCGTCCAGAACGAGGAGCTGCCCGAGCTCGCCCGCAAGCTCGTCAACACGATGCTGGAATGGCGCCAGCTCGCCAAGCTGAGGTCGACCTATACGGACGCGCTGCCGGCCTTCATCCATGCCGAGACCGGCCGCATCCACACCTGCTACTCGCTGGCCGCCACGACCACCGGGCGGCTCGCGTCGAGCGATCCCAACCTGCAGAACATCCCCGTCCGCACGAAGGAGGGGCGCGCCATCCGCACCGCCTTCGTGGCCGAGCCCGGCATGCTGCTGGTCTCCGCCGACTACAGCCAGATCGAGCTCAGGGTGCTGGCCCACATCGCCGACATTCCCGCATTGAAGCAGGCGTTCGCGGACGGCCTCGATATCCACGCCATGACGGCGTCGGAGATGTTCGGCGTGCCGGTGAAGGACATGCCGGCGGAGATCCGGCGCCAGGCCAAGGCCATCAACTTCGGCATCATCTACGGCATCTCGGCGTTCGGTCTGGCGAACCAGCTCGGCATCTCGCGCGAGGAGGCGGGCAACTACATCAAGACCTACTTCGCCCGTTTCCCCGGCATCCGGGACTACATGGAGCGCACCAAGGCGTTCGCGCACGAGAACGGCTACGTCGAGACGATCTTCGGCCGGCGCGTGCACTACCCGGAGATCAACACGCGCAATCCCTCCATGCGTGGCTTCCTGGAGCGCGCGGCCATCAACGCGCCGATCCAGGGCTCGGCCGCCGACATCATCCGCCGCGCCATGATCCGCATGCCGAGCGCGCTGGAGGAGGCGAAGCTCCACTCCGCGCGCATGCTGCTGCAGGTTCACGACGAGCTCGTGTTCGAGGCGAAGGCGGCGGAGGTCCCGAAGCTGATCGAGACCGCCGGCCACGTGATGGAAAAGAGCCCCGAGCCGGCCGTTGCCCTCGCAGTGCCGCTGAAGGTCGATGCGAAAGCCGCGGACAATTGGGAGGCGGCGCACTAAGCGCATCATTCTTGACCTGGGATGCCTCGCACCTTAGCTAATTCCTTAGCTAAGGAGGAGGTGGCACGTGGCAACCTACACCGTTCATCAGGCGAAAACGCAGCTGTCGAAATTGATCGAGCAGGCCGAGCGTGGAGAGGAAGTGGTCATTGCGCGTGGCGACAAGCCCGCGGTTAAACTCGTCCCTGTTCCGACGAAGCATTCGAAGCGGATATTCGGTGCGTATAAGGGGGAGTTCGAGGTCCCGGACTCCTTCTTCGAGCCGCTACCGGAAGAAGAGCTGGCGGCCTTTGAGGGCGAGTACTCGACCGACCCGATTTCGGTCGAAGAGCGTCAGCGCACGGGGACCAAGGCGCGCCCGAAAAGATGAGAGTACTGCTCGACACGCATGCCCTGCTGTGGTGGTGGGCGGGAAATCCGCGCTTTTCCCATGCTGCCCGGGACCTTCTCAGCGATCCTGAGGTCGAAGTTTACGTCAGCGCCGCGACGGCATGGGAGATTGCAACGAAAGTACGCATCGGCAAGCTTCCCGAAGCCAGGAAGCTGATTGGCCACTTCGAGGAAGCGATCGCAGAGCATGACTTCCTGCACCTGCCGGTTTCACTTAAGCACGGGCTCCATGCAGGCCTCCTTCAGGGTAATCATCGAGACCCTTTCGATCGTATCATCGCTACTCAGGCCCTTATCGATGACCTCCAGGTTGTGACTGCTGACGCCGCGATAAAGACGCTTGGTGCCCGAACGATGTGGTAGGCACAGCAGTGTTCACGGCAGCACCCCGATCACCCACCACCACACCGCGTTCAGCGGGATGACGAGCACGCACGTCACCAGCGCCAGAGTGACCATGAACGGCAGTGCGGCCCGCTGGCTGACCTGGCCCATCATCAATCCAACGACGATCGGCGCCGCCACGTAGGGGAAGAACAGTGCGGACACGCCCGGAGCAATTGCCATCACGGCGGAGTCCAGGGGCAGGCCCGTCGCGCCGCTGATCTCGGCCGCCGCAGCGGCCATGGTCGGCACTGCGCCGCCGAACGTCGAAAGCGTGGCGAGCAGCGACGACAGGTAGGCCATGGCGAAATAGCCGTAGAGGGGCGACTGGCCCTCGATGCCGGCGAGCCGCGCTAGCGCGCCCGAGACCAGCGTGCTGACGCCCGACTCCGTCATCACCGCCGCGAGGCTCAGCACCGTTCCCACCCAGACGATGATGAGCAGGCGCCGCGGGTTGACGGCTTCCCGGGGCGGCAGCACCCCGAAGCCGGGGATCAGGCAAAGGATACCGGCGGCGAGCGCCACCCAGCCGGGCCTTATGCCGTGCCAGAAATCCGTCGCCCAGAGCAGGATGGCGACGCCGAGGACAAGTCCGACGCGCCGCGCCTCCGGGCCGACCTGATCGACCTCATGCGCGCTGTCGTCCGAGCGCGGCTCCGGCGCCGGGTGGATCCATACCACGAGGCGCCAGACCAGCAGCGCCTTTGCGAAGCCCAGGACCGGGCCGCACAGCAGGAGGAACCGCATGTAGGTGACATGGATGCCGTAGAGCGTCTCGCCCGCGCCGACGATCATGATGTTGAGCAGGTTGCCCGGCAGCACGCCCTGGGCCACGGCGAAATTGCCCACGACCGCCGTCAGCACGAGCCCGATATGGCCGTTCGACCCCGGCGGGTAGCCCGCGTCCTTGGCCAGCGCCAGCACGACAGGCACGGTGATCGCGAGCCGGCCCATGTTCGAGGGCACGAGAAAGCTCAACACCGACGACCCGACGATGACACCGAGCACCAGCGCCGCATACGACCCGCGAAACCGGCCGAGAAACCGGCGCGCGACGTAGCGGCCGAAGCCGGAGCGCTCCGCCGCGGTGCCGATCAGCAACCCGCCGAACACGAGCCAGAGCGAGCTCGACAGGAAACCCGAGAAGGCGGCCTGGGGCTGGGCGGCGCCGGTGGCCATTACCAGGGCCAGGAACAGCGCAGCCGCCGCAGGCTGCGGAATGACCATGGTGGCCCATAGCACGACGGTCATGGTGATCAGGCCGAGCGCCACCATGGACTGCTGGGGCATGCCCGGAGGCGCCGGTGTCAGCGCGATCGCGAGCGCGAGCAGCAGCAGCACCGCGACGGCAGCGATCCGCCAGAGCGGCGGCCTGCGTCCGATCAGGAGCTGCCCCAGGCGCCGCTTCACGCGGCGCGTCTCCGCCTGTCCCGCCGTCATGCAGCGTTCGCTCCTGCAACTCTCCCACGGTTCGTCTAATCACGAGCTGCCATGCGATCGGCGCTTGGCCCGGCCGTAGCGCTCCAGGTCCTCTTGCGTATCGATGTCGAACGCCGTGCCCGCGTCGGGCCAAGGAAGATGCTCGACGTCGTCCGCCAGCTCGCCCATCAGCGCCCTGCCGCCCACCGGACCACGGAGCTCAGCCAGCCTGGGGAAGTGACGGCGGGGCCACAGCACCGGATTTCCGGGACGCCCGTCCGGCAGCACGGGACGGAGGATACGCTGGCTTCCGCTTGCCTCGAACGCGGAGATCAGGTGGTCGACGAGCTCCGAGGTCACTCCCGGCATATCGCCGGGACAGATCAGGGCACCGGACGATTCGGGAACGACAGCAGCAATGCCGGCCGCTACCGAGCCGCCCATGCCGGAGAGATGGTCGGGGTTGTGCGCGAACCGCACCGGCAATACGGCCAGGGCCGCCGCGAGCGCTTGCGGATCGGGCCCCGTCACCACGATCACCTCCGCGGCCCGGCTCGCAACGAATGCCGACACGGTCCATGCCAGAAGCGGCCGCCCAGCCACGTCGGCCAGCAACTTGCTGCCTTGCTCGAAGCGCCGCGACGATCCAGCCGCCAGAACGACGGCGGACACACCGGCGGGAGCGCTGCTGGCCATGCGATCTATCTCTTGCGCTCCGCCTTCGAGCCGCGCACCGCGAGAATGACCTCGGCCATGATGGCGACCGCGATCTCGGCCGGGGTCTGCGCGCCTATGTCGAGGCCGATCGGGTTCTTGATGCGGCCGATCTCGACCTCGGTCATCCCGGCTGCGGCGAGTCGCTCCCGGCGTTTGGCGTGATTGCGGGAGCTACCGAGCGCGCCGACGAAAAGGCAGTCCGATTCGAGCGCAATCTTCAGGGCCTCGTCATCGATGTGGCTGACATGCGCCACCACCAGGACTGCCGTATAGGGATCGAGCCCGATGCGCGGCAGCACGTCCTGCGGCCACTCCGCGTGCACCGTGACGCCGCGGAACCGCTCGGGCGAAGCGAACGCGGTGCGCGGATCGATCACCGTGACCTCGTAGCCCGTCAGGCGCGCCAGCTCGCAGATGACCTGCGCGATGTGCGTTGCCCCGATGACGACGATGCGCGCCGGCGGCAGCATGGCGTGCAGGAAGACCTCGCCATCGGGGGTCTGCAGCAGCTTGCTCTCGCCCGAGCGCAGGCGGCTGGCGATCTCGGGGGGCAGGTCCGGCGTGGTTTTCTCGAAGATCCTGCGCTGGCCGTCGGCGAGGCGGGTCCGCACCAGAAAGCCCTGCCGCCTGTCGTCGGCGAGCACAGCCCGTTCGACGAGCTCCAACCCGCCTTGGGCCCGATCGAGCCGCTCGAGGTACACCTTGACGTGCCCGCCGCAGGGCAGGCCGACCCGCCAGGCCGTCTCGTCGGCGACCCCGAACTCCAGCGTGCGCGGGCGGCCGTCCGCCAGCACCTCCTCGGCCTCGGAGATCACCTCGCCCTCGATGCAGCCGCCCGACACCGAGCCCTCGAAGCTGCCGTCCGCGGCGGCGACGAGCTGGCCGCCGACCGGCACCGGCGCCGAGCCCCAGGTATCGACGACCGTCGCCAGCACCACACGGCCGTCGCGCTGCAGCCAGTCCCGCGCCGTGCGCAGCACGCCGCGGCGAGCAGCGGCTGAATGGATCGACCCGGGCTCGGACATGACTTGCTCCCCGCCTTTCAGTGTTCTGGATTGACTTGCCGAAGCATCCTCCGACAGGAGTAGCGTTGCAAGCGCCGGCGTCAATGGTCAGGATTGCCGGTCCGCCCCGGTTCGGTTCCCTCATGAGCAGCCCAGCACGCGACAGCGCCGCCGAGATCCGCCGCGGCTATATCGTATCGGCGGGGCTCGCGCTCGGAGTCGCCGTCTCCAACGGGCTCGCCCGGTTCGCCTACGCCCTCGTCCTGCCGGCGATGCGGGCCGACCTCGCCTGGAATTACACGCAGGCCGGCGCGCTCAACACGGCCAACGCCGTCGGCTACCTCATCGGCGCGCTGATCGCGCTCGGCAGCGTGCGACAGCTCGGGCCCTCGCGCCTGTTCGTCGCAGCCATGTGGGTGACGGCCGGCGCCATCCTGGGCATGGGGCTGACGACCGATTTCCTGGCGATGATCGGGCTGCGGATGCTGGCGGGCGTGAGCGGCGCCGTCGTGTTCATCTCGGGCAGCGTGCTCGCGGCGAGCGTATTCCCCCGCCAGCCGTCCCGGTCCGCGGGAGCGATTGCGATCTACTTCGCCGGCGGCGGCGTCGGTCTGCTGCTTCCCGGACTTGCGATCCCCTGGCTGATCGCCGCCGCCGGCGACGGGTCCTGGCCATGGGCCTGGCTCGGCATGGGCCTGTTCTCAGGTCTGGTCAGCCTGATGACCGCCGCGGCCGCGCGCCAGGTCAGCGCGCCCGCCGCACAGATCAAGCCGCACCCGTGGCGGAAAGCGCCGCTGCTGGCGATCTTCGCCAGCTATGCCTGCTTCGCGCTCGGGTATTTCGCCTACATGACGTTCATCGTCGCCTGGATGCGCGAGCACGGCGCCGGGCCCGTGGAGGTGGCGGGCATGTGGGTGGTGCTCGGGCTCGCCACCATTCTCTCGCCGCGCATCTGGACAGGCCCGATCGCAAGCTGGCGCGGCGGCCGCCCGCTGGCGGCGATCCAGCTCGCGGTCGGCAGCGGCGCGCTGCTGCCGCTGCTCGGCGGGTCGCCCACGGTGATGCTCGCCTCCGCTGTGCTGTTCGGCTCCTTCTTCATGGTCCCGGCGGCCATCACGGCGTTCGTCAAGAAGGCGCTGCCGGCGGTGGTCTGGGGCGAGGCCATCGCCACCTTCACACTGCTGTTCTCGGCGCTGCAGCTCGTCGGACCGGTCGTGACCGGGGCCGTCGCCGACAGGACCGGCAGCCTCGCCTGGGGCCTCGGCGTGTCGGGAGCCGTCCTGATCCTCGGCGCGCTGATCGCGCTGCTGCAGCCTGAGCGCCGGCACGGCTAGAGCATTCCGACCAAACGCGAACGGCAAGCCGTTCTCTATACGGCCCCTGGGTCCCGGCTCTCCGCGCTGACGCGCTCCGGCCGCGGCAGCCGCGGTTGTGCGCGGCTGCGAAGAGCCAGGACCCAGGGGCCAAACGCACAAACCAAGTGCCGTCTCTGGCGCCATTCGATCGGAAATTGCTCTCGCTCGTCGCGTCCCTGCACCCGGTGAGAAGCGTGCCACTGCCGGCGGTTGGAGCGCTCGCCGCCCAAGCGACAGGAACTCGCTAACCTAATCCCCGTTTCTGCCTCGACGCTGCCGCACGACTCAGATGAGATTCAACTCATGCGTGAGTCTGACCGTCGACATATTGTCCGTGGTCTGGGAGCCCTGTCGCTGGCGGGTCTCCTGGCCCTCGTCCTCGCCATCGTCTCGCCGCCCGAGCTGTCGCAGGCAGCGGCGCCCGATCCGGTGCGCAGCGCCATTGCCGGCCCGGCGCGCGTCGTCGACGGCGACACCATTTCCGTCGGCGACGTCAGGGTCCGGCTCGAGGGCATCGACGCGCCGGAGACCGCCCAGCAGTGCAGCAGCCAGGGGCGCGGAGCGTGGTCCTGCGGCACGGCGGCGACGCGCGCGCTGTCGGCGCTGGTCGCCGGCAAGGAGGTGCAGTGCGACAGCACCGGCAACGACAGGTACGGCCGGACGCTGGCGATCTGCCGGGTCGGAGCGCTGGAGCTCAACGCGGAGATGGTGCGCCGGGGGCTCGCCTGGGCGTTCGTGCGCTATTCGCAGCGGCTCGTGGCCGTCGAAGCGGAAGCCCGCAAGCTGCGCCTGGGCATCTGGCAATCGGAGAACGAGCCCGCCTGGGTTTATCGGGCCGACCGATGGTCGTACGCGGAGGCCGAAGCGCCCCGGGGCTGCGCCATCAAGGGCAATATCTCGGACGGCGGCCGCATCTATCACGTCCCCTGGAGCCCGCATTACAGCGCCGTGCGGATCGACGCCACGCGGGGCGAGCGTTGGTTCTGCTCGGAGGCCGAGGCTATCGCCGCCGGCTGGCGACCCGCGGGCTCGAGGTAGCCGACAGGGCGTTTCCATTCACGCCAGCGATCCCGTTTGACACCGCGGATGCGCCTTTTTACGCTCACCCGAAACGATCCCTTCCGCGTGGGGAGGGCGTACAGGAGGAGCTCGTTCAATGAGAATGAAACGTGGTCTGCTGGCCCTGGGCCTCGTCGTGGCGGCGGCGGGCATGTCGGCGGCCGTTGCTCAGACGCCGGCGTTCTTCCGCATCGGCACGGGCGGCACCGGCGGAACCTATTATCCGGTCGGCGGCATGATCGCGAACGCGATCTCGAACCCGCCCCAGCTCGTCTCGACCGCGGTCGCCTCGAACGGCTCGGTCGCGAACGTGAACGCGATCGCCGGCGGCAACATGGACTCCGGTTTCAGTCAGGCCGACGTGGCGTACTGGGCCTACAGCGGTACCGGCGTCTTCGACGGCAAGCCGAAGATCACGGACCTGCGCGCCATCGCCAATCTCTATCCGGAGTCGGTGCATATCGTCGTGCGCAAGGGCTCGGGCCTGAAGTCCGTCGCCGACCTCAAGGGCAAGCGCGTCTCGCTCGACGAGCCGGGCTCGGGCTCGCTGATCAATGCCAGGGCGGTGCTGGCGGCCTACGGCATCACGGAGAAGGACATCAAGCCGGAGTACCTGAAGCCGAACCAGGCCGCCGAGAAGATGAAGGACGGCTCGGTCGATGCCTTCTTCATCACGGGCGGCTATCCCATGTCGGCGATCTCCGAGCTCGCGACCTCGGGCGGCGGCGTCGAGCTGCTGCCGATCGATGGCGCCGGCGCGGCGAAGCTGATGAAGGATGCGCCCTTCTTCGCCAAGGACGAGATCCCCGCCGGCACCTACAAGGACGTGGGCGCGACGCCGACGCTCGCCGTCGGCGCGCAGTGGGTGACGTCCGCCAAGATCCCGGACGAGGTGGTCTACAGCGTCGTCAAGGCGATGTGGTCGGACAAGACCCGGGCGGTGCTCGACGCCGGACACGCCAAAGGCAAGCTCATCCGTAAGGAATCCGCGCTCAACGGGCTGGCGGCGCCTCTGCATCCCGGCGCCGAGAAGTTCTACAAGGAGGCAGGCCTGCTGAAGTGAACGGCGGCGCTCACAAGTCCCCCAAAGGGATCAGCGCTGGGTCTGAAACGAAACTGAGCCGAAGGGGTCATACCGTCTCCGCGTGATTACTTCATTTTGCTCTGATGCGGCCACCAGTGGAA
>JAHDXT010000075.1:6763-16217 GCA_023384095.1 Hyphomicrobiaceae bacterium | reverse complement strand
TCACTCCACGGATGGATTCAACTATCACGTGGAGGGAATTCCGGGGAGCAGGTCATGGACAAGAAGGCAGATGCGCGGTTACGGGGAGACAATTCTCAAATGAGAAGGTGCGCGAGGACGCGAAAATCTTGGCACGACCCTGGTTTCCATCAATAGATAGAATTGACACGCAATCAGATTATCGATTGAGCAACGTTAGGATTGTTTGTCAGATCGTTAACTTCGCGCGTGGCGAGTGGCCGGATCCGATATTCTTCGAGATGTGCCGTATGGTCGCCAAACGTAACCCTGGACCAAATTGACTCAGGATAGAGTCAATTAAAACGACGGCGGGGTGCAGGCGCTGACGACCTCGCACGGGGCGGGGCCGACGGCGCGGAAGCGGTGCGGGCGCCGGCTCTCGAAATAGTAGGCGTCGCCCGGCCCCAGGATGCGCCGCTCCGAATCGACCGTCACCTCCAGGCGGCCGCTGATGACGACGCCGCCCTCCTCGCCCTCGTGCACGAGCGGCACGCGGCCGGTGTCGGCGCCGGGCTCGTAACGCTCCTTGAGGATCTGCAGCGCGCGCCCGAACAGGTTCTCGCCGACCTGGCGGTAGGAGACGCCGCCCTTGCCGATCTCGGTCAGCTCCTCGGCGCTGTAGAAGGCCTGGCGCGGCCTGCCCGGATCGAGCGCGAAGAACTCGGAGAGCCCGATCGGCACGCCGTCGAGGATGCGCTTCAGGGCGCCGATTGACGGGTTCGTCCTGTTCGCCTCGATCAGCGAGATCGTCGAGTTGGTGACGCCGGCGCGCTTGGCGAGCTCGCGCTGCGACAGGTTGTGGCGGGAGCGCAGGAAGCGCAGCCGTCCTCCGACATCGACCGACATGGCGCATTCCCCTCGTGTTGCAGGCGTTCGATATAGCGAAAACTCTGCCGGACCAGTCTCGATGAATCAAGGGGATGAGAGGTGCGAGAAAAGGACTTGATGGGCTATGGCCATCAGTCCTCTAATCTCGTGCAGACGGGCATCCAGCGAACAACACGGCTTTGGCCGTTCGCGACCCGCGATAATTCAACCGGTTGGAGGACATCGATGGCGCCGCTCGACATGAAGCCGAATGAGCTCGAATCCTACTGGCTGCCCTTCACCCCGAACCGCTCTTTCAAGAAGAAGCCGCGGCTGTTCGCCGGCGCCAAGGACCTCTACTTCTATACGCCCGACGGCCGCAAGGTGATCGACGCCTCGTCCGGCCTGTTCTGCGTCAACGCCGGGCACACCCGGGAGCCGATCGTGAAGGCGATCCAGGAGGCGGCGGCCCGCCTCGACTTCGCGCCCCCGTTCCAGTACGGCCACCCGCAGGTGTTCGAGCTGTCCTCGCGACTGGCACTGATGGCGCCCGGCGACCTCGATTACACGCTGTTCGCGAACTCGGGCTCCGAGGCGGTGGACACGGCGCTCAAGGTGGCGCTCGCCTACCACCGGTCGCGCGGCGAGGGCAGCCGTACCCGCTTCATCGGCCGCGAGCGGGGCTATCACGGCGTCGGCTTCGGCGGCATCTCCGTCGGCGGCATGGTCGCCAACCGCAAGATGTTCGGCAACATGCTGGCCGGGGTCGACCATCTGCCCACCACTTACGATCGCGCCAGACAGGCGTTCTCTGCCGGCGAGCCGGAGTGGGGCGCCGATCTGGCCGACGAGCTGGTGCGGATGATCGGGCTGCACGACGCCTCGACCATCGCCGCCGTCATCGTGGAGCCGGTGGCGGGCTCCACGGGCTGCATCGCCCCGCCCAAGGGCTATCTCGAGAAGCTGCGCCGGATCACCGAGCAGCACGGCATCCTGCTCATCTTCGACGAGGTCATCACCGGGTTCGGCCGGCTCGGCTATCCGTTCGCCTCCGAGCGCTACGGGATCGTTCCCGACATGATCACCTTCGCCAAGGGCGTGACCAACGGCTCCGTGCCGATGTCCGGCGTCATGGTGCGCAAGCCCATCTACGAGACGCACATGCAGGGCCCCGAGCACGTCATCGAGCTGTTCCACGGCTACACCTACTCGGGCCACCCGCTCGCGGTGGCGGCCGGTCTCGCCACGCTCGAGCTCTACAAGGACGAGGGGCTGTTCGAGAAGGCCCTCGCCAACGAGAAGGCGTTCGCCGAGGCCATGCTGAGCCTCAAGGGGCTGCCCAACGTGGCCGACATCCGGCCGGTCGGCCTGATGGCGGGCATCGACCTCGATCCGCTGCCAGGCAAGCCCGGGCTGCGCGGCTACAATGCCATAGAGCGCATGTTCCACGAGCACGACCTCTATGTGCGCGTGACCTCGGATACGATCATCGTGGCGCCGCCGCTGATCGCCGGCCAAAGCGACTTCGGCCAGATCCGTGACCGGATCGCCACGGTCATCAAGGCGGTCGCGTAAGCCGCAGGTGTGACTGGCTGACCAGCCACTATCGACGCGGCGGGCGAGGCGATCGCCCGCCGCGAGGCTTTCGGGCCACGCGGGTGGATCGCGCCGAGCGGGCCGGTGCAAAACCTGGTGACAAGACCCGGCGCGCCGATTGCATTGGCGGATCGGCGGCGGAATGCTTCTCCCGAAACGAGTCGGGGAATCAACCGTTTCGGGGCCGCCGGGCAATGACATCAGACAGCAGACCCTTTCGCCGCCACGCGCGCAGGAGACCGGCGCGTGAGGCATTCATTCTGACGTCGATGACGCTGATCACGCTGGCCGCGGGGCTCGGGCTCTACCTGCAGCTCGGCCTGAGCCTGTGGACCGCCGGGCTCGCCGCGCTGGCGATCTACGTCGGGCTCGCGTCCGCGCACGCGGTCGTCCGCCGCTCGGAGGCGATCCGCGAGCTGAGCTACGAGGTCGACCGGCTCGAGAACGAGGTGATGCGCATCGCCCGCGGGACTGGCCCGATGCCGGTGCTCCCGCCCGGCCCGGACCAGCAGCCGCATTTCAGCTCCGGCCCGGTGTCGGCCTCGCCCGCCGCACGCCCGCCGCCGGCCTCCAGGCCATTCCCGGCAGGTCAGCCGCCGGCGAGCTTATCCGGGGCGGAGCCGTCGTCGCGCCCTGCGGACGCTTACCGGGCCTCGCCTCCTCCCGGGCAGCCCCAGGCAGCGGCGCCAGGGCCTCGGCCGGCCCAGCCTGGACAGGCGGGACACACACCTCATGAGAGCCCCTCACGGCCTGCCGGCATGGCGGCGGACCCGAGCGCCGCTCTACTCAGGCCCGAGCCGGCCCCTGTCGGCAGGACGGCGGTCGCCGCCGGGCCTGCAGGGGGGGCCGGCACCGGTCCTGCCGCGGCTGCTCAACCCGCCGCGCCCCGGTCCGCCGATCCTCAGCCCGTCGGCCAGATGGCGCGCTTCTGGTCGTTTCGTCCGACCGATGCCGTTGCGGAGGCGTCCCGCTCCGGCGCGGCAGTCCCGGCCGCTGCAATGCCCGAGGCCGGCGCCGCCGGGCCGGTCCCCCAGGCTGCCCCGGGTCCGGCGGGAGTGCGCGCCGAGACCCCGCGCCGCGAGTCGGCCAGAGCGCCAGCCGCGAGCGACGCAATGCCTGCAGCGCAATCCGCTGCGCCTGACAAGCAGCCTGTGGAGAGCGATGTCGACGTGATCAACGGGATGATCCGAAAGTTCTCGGAGGAGATCGGCCTGGCCGAAGCCATGTCGCGGGCAGCGGCCGGGTCGGCGCCCGCCCCCGGTGCGGGTCCGGGGAGCCCCGCCCGGGACGAGGCCGTCATCGCCGCCTCTGTCGGCGCGCTCCGGGCCGCCGCAGGCGAGATGCGCAGGCCCGCCGAGTCCGGGCCGACGGCCATCGAGCGGGGGATATTGCCGCCGCTGCGGGCCGATGCCGTATCGCAGCCTCCGCCGCCCGTCGGGCCTGCGCATGCGCCCCTGGCGGCGATGGCAGAAGCCATCGCGTCGCAGAAGCTCGACGTCTACGTCGAGCCGGTCCTCGGGCTCGCCGACCGCAAGGCGCGGCACTACGAGGTATCGCTGCGCCTGCGCAGCGGTCCGGCGGGCAGCGTCGGTCCGGAAGATTACATTCCGCTCGCCCGCAGCAGCGGCATGCTGCCGCTCGTCGATGCCGCCCGGGCGGCGCGTGCGGCCATGGTCGCCCGTCACATGGACGGGCGCGGCAGCGCAGGGTGCCTGTTCTCGTCCACCTCGGCCCAGTCGCTGACGAGCGAACGTTTCCTCTCCGAGCTCGCCGGGGCTTGCCGGCAGGCTCCCAGGCTCCCCGAGCGGGTGGTGTTCTCGATCGCTCAGAGCGAGCTGCGGGGCTTGTCACCGGCCCAGTGGACCACCGTCAGGCAACTGGCGGGAGGCGGCTTCCGCTTCGCGGTCGAGGACGTGACGAGCCTCGATCTCGACCTGGCGGAGCTGAGAACGGCCGGCTTCGCATTCATGCTGGTTGCCGCGAGGGTGCTGCTCGACGGTGTCTCGAGCCTCGAGGGGGTGCTTCCGGCAGCCGATCTCTGCCGCCGCCTCGCCGGCAGCGGCCTGACCCTGATCGCGGTCGGCCTCGAGGGCGAGGAGCAGCTCGATGCCGTGCTGGCGGCTGGCGTGCCGCTCGGCCGGGGGCCGCTGTTCGGCCCGCCGCGTCCGGTCAAGGCCGAGGCCCTGCGGCAGGCGGGCAGCGCAGCGGCTTGATTGTGGTGAACGGGGCGGGTAAGGGGGCGGCATGACCGCTCCCAGACCCAAGCCATCGATCCCGCTGCTTTCCTCGATCGCCGGGCTCGCACCCGGCTATGACGGCTGGCTCTGCGACGTCTGGGGCGTGCTGCACAACGGGGTGCGGGCATTCTCCTCGTCCATCGACGCCTGCCGCCGGTTCCGGGATAGCGGGGGACAGGTCCTCCTGCTGTCGAACGCACCGCGCCCGGCGGCGTCGGTCCGGGACCAGATTGCCGCCTTCGGCGTTCCGGACGACGCCTACGACGCCATCCTGACGTCGGGAGACCTGACACGGAAGCTGATCGGCGCGTGGCCGGACCGGCGCCTGTTCCATCTGGGTCCCGCCAGGGACAAGCCGATGCTCGACGGCCTCGACCTGCGCTTCGCCGCGGCGGACGAGGCCGATGCCGTCGTCTGCTCGGGGCTCTACAACGACGACGTGGAGACCCCAGCCGACTACACGCCGCTGCTGGAGCCTCTGGCGCGCCGCGGCGTGCCGATGATCTGCGCCAATCCGGACCTGACGGTGGAGCGCGGGTCCCGCATCATCTACTGTGCGGGCGCGCTTGCGGCCGAGTACGAGCGTCTCGGCGGCGTCGTGACTTATGCTGGAAAGCCGCATCGCCCGATCTACGATCTCGCGTTCGAGAGGCTGGCCGAGCTGCGGGGAGCGCCGCTCGCCCGCGAGCGCATCCTCGCGATAGGAGACGGCGTGCGCACCGATATCCGCGGGGCGGCTGCCGCCGGGATCGATTCGGTCTTTATCGCCAGCGCCGTTCACGTGACCGGCGCCCTCGACGCGATCGCCGTCGAGCGGCTCTTCAACGGCAGCGCGACCGGCCCGATCGCTGCGCTCCCGGCTCTCGCCTGGTAGCAGCCTGGCCGCCGCCGCGGGATTGGACGTCGATCGCAGGAATGGATTAGAAGGAGCCCACCCGAGCGAGGAGCGGTGAAGAGCGAGCCATGCAGGATCGAGCCAAGGCAGCCGAGCCCGGCAATCTCGTCTCCGGCGCGACCGGGGACTGGGAGATCGTGGTCGGCATGGAGGTGCACGCGCAGGTGAGCTCGCGCGCCAAGCTGTTCTCGGGCGCCTCGACGGAGTTCGGCGGCGAGCCCAACAGCCACGTGTCGCTGGTCGATGCGGCGATGCCCGGCATGCTGCCGGTGATCAACGAGGGATGCATCGCCCAGGCCGTGCGCACCGGGCTCGGCCTCAAGGCCGCGATCAATCTCCGGAGCGTCTTCGACCGCAAGAACTACTTCTACCCGGACCTGCCGCAGGGCTATCAGATCTCCCAGTACAAGCAGCCGATAGTCGGCGAGGGCGAGGTCGCGATCGACGTCGACGGCGAGACGCTGGCCGTCGGCATCGAGCGGTTGCATCTGGAGCAGGACGCCGGCAAGTCGATCCACGACCAGCACCCGGATTACACCTACGTCGACCTCAACCGCTCGGGCGTGGCGCTGATGGAGATCGTGTCGAAGCCCGATCTGCGCTCGGCCCGTCAGGCGCAGGCCTACGTCACCAAGCTCAGGACCATCCTGCGCTATCTCGGCACCTGCGACGGCGACATGGAGAAGGGCAACCTGCGCGCCGACGTGAACGTCTCCGTGCGCCGTCCCGGTGAGCCCCTCGGAACGCGGTGCGAGATCAAGAACGTGAACTCGATCCGCTTCATCGGGCAGGCGATCGAGGTCGAGGCGCGCCGGCAGATCGACATAGTGGAGAACGGCGGCGAGATCGTTCAGGAGACCCGCCTTTTCGATGCGGCGAAGGGCGAGACGCGGTCCATGCGCACCAAGGAGGAGGCGCACGACTACCGCTATTTCCCCGACCCAGACCTGCTGCCGCTGGAGCTGACGCAGGAGTGGGTCGATGCGCTCGAGGCGGACCTGCCGGAGCTGCCGGACCAGAAGAAGGGGCGCTTCGTCGAGGAATTCGGCCTTTCCCCCTATGACTCGGACGTGCTGGTGGCCGAGCGTGCGGCCGCCGACTACTTCGAGGAGGTGGCCGCCGGCCGTGACGGTAAGCTGGCCGCGAACTGGGTCATCAACGAGCTGTTCGGCCGTCTGAACAAGGAGGGGCTCGATATCGAGCACTCTCCCGTCTCGGCGGCGCAGCTCGGCGGCATCCTCGATCTCATCGCGTCGAAAACCATCTCGGGCAAGATCGCCAAGGACGTGTTCGACATCGTGTGGGCAGAGGGCGGTGTTCCAGCGGAGATCGTCGAGAAGCGCGGGCTCAAGCAGGTCACCGACATCGGCGCCATCGAGGCCGCCGTCGACGCGGTGATCGCAGCCAACCCGGACAAGGTCGAGCAGGTCAAGGCCAAGCCGACCATGCTCGGCTGGTTCGTCGGCCAGGTCATGAAGTCGACCGGCGGCAAGGCCAACCCGGCGGCGGTCAACGACCTGCTGAAGCGGAAGCTGGGGATCTGATGCGGTCGTCCCGGCGCGGCCTGGCTGCCTGCACCCGTCGTCTCTCGTCGGCAACGGTGGAGTGAGAGGCAGCCTCGCAACCCCGCTGCGAGCGTCCGCCTCTCACCCTGCCTCCCCTGCGCGCGGGGTCGCGCGAAAGGGCCGGCATCGGCCGCCGTCACGACGCCTGCGGCCACGGCAGCGAGTAGGTCTTGATGTTGGTGTAGCTCTTCATCGCCTCCCATACGCCTTCCTTGTAGCCGAGGCCCGAATCCTTGATGCCGCCGAACGGGGACATCTCGATGCGGTAGCCCGGCACCTCCCAGATGTTCACCGTGCCGACGTCGAGCTCGTTGACGAAGCGCGTGATGTAGTCGAGCCGGTTCGTGCAAACGCCCGATGACAGCCCGAACGCCGTGGAGTTTGAGATGCGGATCACCTCCGCGACATCGTCGGGGCAGCGGATGATCGGGATGACCGGGCCGAACGTCTCCTCCTTCACCAGCTCGCAGTCGTAAGGGACGCGGTCGACGACGGTTGCCGGATAGAGGGCGCCCTTGCGATCGTTGCCGAGCAGCAGCCTGGCGCCGGCGTCCACGGCAGCATCGACGCGGGCCTCGAACAGCTTCGCCGCGCCGTCGTGGATCACGGTGCCGATGTCCGTCGCCGGGTCCATCGGGTCGCCGGACTTGAGCTTCCTGGCCTTGGCCAAGACCAGCTCGGCGAACCGGTCGGCGACCTTCTCGACCACCAGGATGCGCTTCACCGCCGTGCAGCGCTGGCCGGAGTTCTTGGTCGCGCCCTGGACGGCCAGCTCTGCCGCCTTGTCGAGATCGGCGTCCTCCATGACGATCAGCGGGTCGTTGCCGCCGAGCTCCAGGATCAGCCGCTTGTAGCCGGCCTTCTCGGCGATGTACTTGCCGACCTTCACGCTGCCCGTGAAGGTGACGATGTCGGCCCGGGGATCGGTGATCATGGCATCGCCCATGGTCCGCGGGTTGCCGGTCACGATGGACAGCATCTCCGGCGGCAGCCCGGCCTCGTAGAGGATGTCGGCGAGCAGCAGCGCGGTGAGCGGCGTCAGCTCGGTGGGTTTCGCGACCACGCGGTTGTTGGTGGCGATCGCCGGCGCGATCTTGTGGCTGATCATGTTCAGCGGGTGATTGAACGGCGTGATCGCCGAGATGCAGCCGAGCACCGGCGTGCGCGAGGTATAGATGCGGCGCGCCTTGCCGTGGGGGGTGATATCGCAGGAGTAGACCTCGCTGTCGTCGCGGATCGCCATCTGTCCGGCGAGCAGGTAGACGTCGTAGGCGCGCCCGACCTCGTAGGCCGAGTCCTTGAGGCAGAGCCCCGACTCGGCCGTGATGAGGTGAGCGATCTCCTCCTTGCGCGAGGCGAGGATCTCCGCCGTCCGGGTCAGGATCTTCTGCCGGTCGTAGCGCGTCAGCTTGGACCGGTACGCATTGCCGATGCGGAAGGCTTCGGCCACCTGCTCCGGCCGCGCCGCCGGCACGGTACCCACCACCTCGCCCGTATACGGGTTGAGGACCTCGAGCCGTTCCTCCGCATCGACCAGCTTGCCAGCGATGCGCATTTTTTCGTGCGCCGCCGTCGGCAGCTTGGGCTTTCTCACCTGGTCCTGCATCTGCTGGTCCTCATTCATTCGGTCCAATCGTCTCGTCTCTTCGGAAGGCGCTCTCAACCCACTCGACGTCATCCCCGCGCAGGCGGGGATCCGTGATGGGCCTCCATAATTCGCAATCTCTCGTCGTCCGCAGGACCATTGCAGAGGGCACCCCAGCATTCATCGAAGAGGTCGTTCCACTCTGGGTTCATGCGATTGATCAGCCGGAATTTCCATGCCCTGTTCCATTTCTTCAGCCGCTTCTCTCGACGGATGGCCTCCTCCATGGTCTCCATGAACTCGTAATAGACCAGTCGGTGAATTCCATATCGGCTCGTGAAGCCGTCGATGAGATCCTGCTTGTGGACGGATACCCGCCCCTCCAGATCGCTCGTCACGCCGACGTAGAGCGTGCCGTAGGGCTTGTTCGCCAGAATGTACACGCATGGACGTTTCGTCATTTCGGAGCACCAAGCATTGACGCATCACGGATTCCCGCCTTCGCGGGAATGACGGATTAAATACACATAATCGCCGTCCTCTTCCCTTCCGTCATCCCCGCGCAGGCGGGGATCTGCGATGCGTGTCCACAAGAAGAGACATCGCCAATGTCCTCAGCCCTTCCACGCATGAACTTTTCACCGCCTCGTGGACAAAGACCCTACGCATCCATGCATCACGGATTCCCGCCTGCGCGGGAATGACGGATTAAATACACATAATCGCCGTCCTCTTCCCTTCCGTCATC
>JAHDXT010000075.1:0-6663 GCA_023384095.1 Hyphomicrobiaceae bacterium | reverse complement strand
CATCGCCAATGTCCTCAGCCCTTCCACGCATGAACTTTTCACCGCCTCGTGGACATTAGACCCTACGCATCCATGCATCACGGATTCCCGCCTTCGCGGGAATGACGGGTGCGAAAGTCGCGAGCGCCATCCTCATCTCTCCGTCATGCCCGCGCAGGCGGGCATCCGTGATGCGGTGCTATCCTTACTCCGGCAGGGTTCCTCGCGGATTCCCGCCTTCGCGGGAATGACGGTTTGGAAACTGCTCCGTTTAGACCACATGATTCAGGGCGACGTCGAAGGCGTCGAAGTTGCGCAGGCGGCGGCCGGCCGGCAGCGAGATCCTGCGGTTGGCGATCATAGGCACGCGCTGCTCGGTAAGGCCGCCGTGCGAGCGCAGCGGCTCGTCGAGTCCCGACAGGTCGTGCTTCTCGGGCGCCGTGCCGAGCACTTTCTGCTTGGTCGAGATCACGACGATGTCGCCGATGCGGTCCGGGGGCAGCTCGAAGCTCTCGCAGGCGACGGCCTTGCTGCAGGCCATCTCGACGCCGTCGGTCGCCCACAGCCGGTTGAGCAGGTCGGGGAGGGCCGATTCGTTCGGGATGTGCACCGTCGCGAACGAGCCCAGCGCACCGTGATGGGCGACATAGGGGTCGGTGATCGGCAGGATGACGCGCGCCGCGCCCTTGCCGACCCACTCGTCGAACAGCGTCTGCAGGTAGATGACGTCCGGCGCGCCATCGGGCATGTGCTTGTCGTTCATGCCGTGATCGGCGGTGACGATCACGATGGCGCCCGCCGCATCGAGCTGGGCCAGGTAGCCGTCGATCATGGCGTAGAAATCGTTGGCGACCGGTGTCCCGGGGCCGGCCTTGTGTTGGATGTAGTCCGTCGTCGACAGGTACATCAGGTCGGGGCGGAACGACTGCATGAGCTTGACGCCAGCCGCGAACACGAGCTCCGAAAGACCCGCTGAATAGACGTCGGGCAGCGGCCGGCCGACGAAACCGAGCACGTCGTCGATGCCGTTGGCCGCCTTCGACGCCTTGTCGGCGCGCTCGGAGGAGAACGCGATGGCGCGGCCGGTCCTGTAGTCGAGCCCGTTCGAGAGCAGCAGGCGCAGTTTGTCCTTGGCGGTCACCATGGCGACCTTGGCGCCGGCATCGTGGAATGCCGCGAGGATCGTCGGCGCCCGCAGAAACCTCGGGTCGTTCATCATCACTTCGGTCCGGGCCGCGGGGTCCCAGAAGTAGTTGCCGGCGATGCCGTGCACGGCCGGCGGCCGGCCGGTGATGATCGACAGGTTGTTCGGGTTGGTGAAGCTCGGGATGACGCTGTCGGCGAGGAGGCTGGCGCCCTCGCGCATGAACCGCGCGAATGCGGGCGCCTGCCCCGCCGCGATCGTCTCCTCGATATAGCCCGGCTCCGAACCGTCCAGGCACACGACGACGGTCGGCGCCTTCGGGAACCGGTAGGCGCGGCCGTTGCAGGTCACCTGGTTGGCCACTCGATCGGCGTTCACGTACAACTCCTCAGGCTGCGGACTTCAGGCTCGTTATGCCCATCCCGGCGAGCACCTCCGCGATGGCGGCCAGCGCACCGCGCATGTGCCCGGCATCGAGCCGGCCGATGCAGCCGATGCGGAAGCTGTCGGCCACGGTGAGCTTGCCCGGATAGATGACATAGCCCCGGTCCTTCAGCGCGTCGTAGAAGGTCTGGAAGACGAACCTCGGGTCCCTGGGCATGTGGAACGTGACGATGATCGGCGCCTGCAGGTCCTCTGCCAGCAGCGGCGTGAAGCCCAGCGCGCGCATGCCCTCGATCAGCACCCGGCAGTTGTCCGCATAGCGGCGGCCGCGGCCGGGCTGTCCGCCCTCGGCCTCGAACTCCTTCAGCGCCTGGTGGAATGAGACGATCACATGGATCGGCGGCGTGAACCGGTACTGGCCGGTCTTCGCGAGGTTCTGCCACTGGTCGTGCAGGTCGAGCACCAGCGTGGTCGCATTGCCCTTGCAATCGGCAAGCGCGCTCTCGCGCGCGATGACGAAGCCGAGGCCCGGAACGCCCTCGATGCACTTGTTCGACGAGGCGGCGACGGCGTCGAAGGCGACCTGACGGGCGTCGAGCGGCAGCGCGCCGAACGCGCTCATGGCGTCGATCAGCAGCCGGCGGCCGTGCCGAGCCACGATGGCGCCCACCTCGGCGGCCGGATTGAGGATGCCGCTCGTCGTCTCGCAGTGCACGACGAAGACGTGGCTGATCTCCTCATCCGTGGCCAGCATGCGCTCCACCTCGGCGAGGTCGGGCGGGGTGTCCTCCGGCGTCTCGTGCACGACCGCCGCGCGCCGGGCGATGTCGCAGATCCGCTTGGCGCGATGGCCGTAGGCGCCGTTGATCAGCAGCAGCACCTTGCCCGCGGGCGGGACGAAGGTGGTCAGCATCGCTTCGACGGCGAACGTGCCCGAGCCCTGCATCGGCACCGTGACGTGCGTGCCGGCGGCGTTGACGACGGCGGGCAGCGCCTCGAGCACCTCCTTGTTGATCCGCAGGAAGGTGGAGTCGCGAGAGCCCCAGTCGTGCACCATCACCTCCTTCACCGATCTGGCCGTGGTGAGCGGGCCGGGGGTGAGGAGCAGAGGGTCGCCGGTCTCGGAAAGCGCGCGGGTGCCGACCATGAATGCTGGCCTCCAGATGACGGGAACCATTGATACCGGCGCCGACCCTAGCGCGAGCCAAAACATTGATCCAATATACGCGCTCGATTGGAGTCATAGGCGAGATCAATGAATATCATTCATGTCCTCGCGTTCCACCGGGTCGCGACGGCCGGCAGCTTCACGATCGCCGCGCGCCTGGCCGGCGTCAGCCAGCCGACGCTGTCGGCGCAGGTCCGCGCGCTCGAGCGATCGGCGGGCGCCTCCTTCTTCGAGCGCAGCGGGCGCGGGGTCCGCTTGACCGCCGCCGGCGAGCAGCTCTTCGCCGCCACACGCAGGCTGGCCGAGGCCATGGAGGAGGTCGGCCGCCTGCTGGCGGCGGGCCGCTCGCCCGCCCGCGGCCATCTGCGCATCAGCGCCGACAGTGCCGTACACGTACTGCCGGTCCTGACGGAGCTCAAGAAGACGGCGGCGTCGCTCGGGTTCTCGCTCAACATCGACAACTCCGCCGCAGTGATGGCACGCGTGCTGAAAGGCGAGTCCGATGTCGGCGTCATGGCCAGGTCGACGGCGGACCAGCGGCTCTTTTCAACCATGATCCGGCAGGACCGGCTCGTGCTGCTGGTCGGCAAGAGGGATCCGCTCGCCGAGCGCAAGCGGGCGCGGCTGACCGATCTTTCCGGCCGCGATCTCGTCGTCCGCGAACGCGGCTCGATCACCCGCGAGGTCGCCGAGGCGCGCCTGGCCTCGGGCGGTATCAAGACAGGCCAGGTCTTCGACGTCGGGACGCGCGAAGCGGTCGGCGAGGCGGTGGCGGCGGGGTTCGGGATCGGCCTCGCCTTCGCCAGCGAGGTCGGGCGCGACCCGCGCCTCGTTCCGGTGCGGATCCACGGCGCCGACGTCGCCGTTGCCGAATACGCCATCTGCCTGTCGGAACGCCGCAGCCTAGGCGCGGTCGCCAAGTTCCTCGAGACGGCCCGCAGGCTGGCGATCCGGAACGGCTGGCTGACGGACCGCGGCGATGCGGGAGCCTGACTGGAGTCCTTCCCGCTCCCTTCAATTCGCCGGAAAGCCTCCTATCCTGGTGCGGAATCGCGGCTTCGGCTCCACCGCAGCCGGCCGCACTCTAGGATTTCTGACCGACCGGGGGTATGCTGGCCGCTTTGCCAGAGCGCCACGATCAGTCGATCCGGTCTGATCCGGTTCGCATCCTGCTCGGAGAATAAGAAGAAAATGCATGGCAGCGAGCTGCTCCTGACCCTCGTGGGCGGCGTCGCACTCCTCCTCTGGGGCGTGCGCATGGTCCGTACGGGTCTCACGCGCGCGTTCGGCGCGCCGCTCCGGAGCATCCTGAACAGGGCATCGAGGAACCGGCTGACCGCCTTCGGCGCCGGTGTCGGCGTGGCCGGCATCCTGCAGAGCGCCACCGCCACGGCGCTGCTGCTCGCGTCCTTCGCCGGGCGCGGGCTCGTGACGCTGCCGGTGGCGCTCGCCATCATGCTCGGCGCAGACGTCGGCACGACGCTGGTCGCGCAAGTGTTCGCGTTCGACATCAAATGGCTGTGGACGGTCGCCGCGATCGCCGGGGTGGTTCTGTTCAGCGTCTCCGAGGACGACAGGACCAAAAGCATCGGGCGCATCGCGATCGGGCTCGGCCTGATGCTGCTGGCGCTGAGCGTCATCGGGACCGTTTCGGGCGCCCTGCGGCAGAGCCCGACGGTAGCCACGGTGCTGTCGGCACTCGGCACCGAGCCCGCCATCGCGGTGCTGGTCGCCACGGTGCTGACGTGGCTCGCCCACTCCAGCCTTGCCGTCGTGCTGTTCGTGATGTCGCTCGCCGCCGGCGGCGTGATCGGTACCCCGCTGGCACTGGCCCTGGTGCTCGGCGCCAATCTCGGCGGCGCCATCGCGCCGCTGACCGCGTTGTCGGGCTCACCGGTCGCAGCCCGCCGTGTGCCGCTCGGCAATCTGCTGGCGCGCGGCCTGCTGGGGCTCGCCATGGTGCCGCTGCTCGGCTGGGCGGTGACGCTGCTCGGCTTGCTCAGCGCGGACCCCGGCCGGCTCGTGCTCAACTTCCACACCGGATTCAATATCGTCGTCGCGCTCGTCTTCCTGCCGCTGCTCACGCCGCTGGCGCGGTTCGTGACCTGGCTTCTGCCGACGCCCTTGCTGGGGCCTGACAGGGCCGTCGCCCAGCATCTCGATGCGAGCGTGCTCGATACTCCCTCGGAGGCGTTCGGCTGCGCCATGCGGGAGACGCTGAACGTCGGCGACATCGTGCTGGACATGTTGCGCAAGTCGCTGCCGGCCATCGAGGGCAACGACCTCAAGCTGGTGAAGGAGCTCGAGAAATCGGACGACGACGTCGACGCCCTGCACGAGGCGATCAAGCTCTACCTGATCCGCGCCTCGAAGAAAGAGATGAGCGACGAGGAATCGCGCCGTTATGTCGAGGTCCTGACGTTCACGACCAACCTCGAGCACATCGGCGACATCATCGACAAGAACCTGATGGAGCTCGCCGCCAAGAAGATCAGGAAGCGCTACTCGTTCTCGCCGGAGGGGCTGTCGGAGCTGAAGCGGTTCCACGGCCGCGTCGTCGACAACATGCGGCTCGCGCTCAACGTCTTCGCGACGCGCGACGTCGTGCTGGCGCGGCGTCTCTTGCTCGAGAAAACGACGATGCGGGCCAGGGAGTTCGAGGCCGCGGACCGGCATTTCGCGCGCCTGAAGGCAGGCCGGGCGGAATCGATCGAGACGAGCGCCATCCATCTCGACATCATCCGCGACCTGAAGCGGATCAACTCGCACCTGACCTCGGTCGCCTATCCGATCCTGGAGGCGGCGGGCGAGCTCAGGGAGAGCCGGCTGCGCGAGCAGAAGCGCGAGGCGCCGGCCGACGAGACGGCGCTCGCACCCTCCAGCCGGCGGCCTGCCTGAGCCGGCCGCCTCAACGCACGCGCAGCAGCGCGATGCCGGCGACGACCACGCAGCCGGCGACGATGCGCAGCGCGTAGACCGGCTCGCGCAGGAACACGATGCCGATCAGCGCCGCGAACAGCACGCTCGTCTCGCGCAGCGCCGCGACGAGTGCGATCGGCGCCACCGTCATGGCCCAGAGCGCAATGGCGTAGGCGGTCGACGAGAGCACGCCGCCAGCCAGAACGATGCGCCAGGAGCTCTTTGCGCCCTGGATCATGGCCGCAGGCATGCGGATCAGCCCGAAGGCGACCATCATCACGCCGTCGAGCAGGAACAGCCAGACGATGTAGGGTGCCGGCGACGCCCCGATTCGCGCGCCCGTGCCATCGACGAGGGTGTAGGCGGCGATGGTCAGCGCCGTGAGCAGCGCGAACGCGACGGAGCGGCCATGGAACGCGTCCAGTCCTCCGCCTCGCCGGCGCAGCGACAGCGCCATGATGCCCGCCGCGAGCAGCATGACGCCGAGCCAGCCCGTGAGCCCCAGCGGCTCGCCCAGCCAGATGTTGGCGCCGATGGCGGTGATCAGCGGCGCGGTCCCGCGCGCGATCGGATAGACCTGCGACAGGTCCCCGAACCGGTAGGCTTCCGCCAGCGCCACGTAATAAACGAGGTGAAGAGACAGCGACATGCCGATGAAAGGCCAGGCAGCGGGCTCGGGGAGCTCGACCAGGAACGCGAGCGGGAGCACGACCACGCCGCAAGCCGCCGAGATCAGGCTGATCGTCGTCAGCGGCTCGAGCTTCACCTTGAGCAGCGCGTTCCAGCCCGCGTGGAAGGCGGCGGCGGCCAGAACCGCGAAAAAGACGAACGCGTCCATGCTCGAGCCTCTGTCACTTTCCCCCGCGCCGCAATGCGATGCCGACGGCAGGCGGACCCAAAGGCCGCCTCATATCACGGTTCCTGCGGGCGCGAGCCCCCGCGTTGAAAGCCTCCGGTCGGGCAGAATCAGGCCGCCGGCCCGCGAGGGGGAGTGGAGAAGAGGAGGGGTAGCCCTCAGGGTGATTCAAAGAACCGCACCCCCTGGGGGCTGACAGGTCCGGCAAATCGG
>JAHDXT010000074.1 GCA_023384095.1 Hyphomicrobiaceae bacterium | reverse complement strand
ATGTTCGCGAGGCAAAGTCAGCCCCGGATGGCGGGTTTTTCAGCGGCCTGCTAGGATTTCGATGCTCAACAAGCGGCGAGGTTGCAGTCGTTTATCTCACCCGCGAACGCTGGAACGATTCACTCGACGCGTTACCTTACGACCTGCTATTGAAATTCGACAATGGCCCAACTGTTAGACTTCGCGCTAATGGAGTTGAAGTTGATGATCGTCTTGGACTGTATGCTAACGATTATAAGGGCGGGAGAGAAGTTCTAAAAGTATTTGATGGAATCTCGGCAACCAAGAAACGAATAGATGTGGCCATTGAATTGATGGGCAATATTTTCGAACCCCAACGGTTTGGTTCAGTCGGGTCGCGGAAAGCAATTGAAAAGCTTGTCAGGGATTGCGACCTGGAAATGCCAGAGAAACTAGAGAACTCTCCCCTATGGAACCGTCCTCAGCAGCAACGTAAGTTCATAGGCATCTTGGCAGAAGCACGCACTCGACTTGGGGGCCGAGCGAAGTGAAAAGAAAACGGATGACCTCCGCCGCGGCTACCAGCGAAAGCTTTGTGCAATTCTTCCGGTCTCACCCGACGACGACAAGTTCACGATGGCAACAGGTTGGATTGGGAAAATCAGCAATATTATGGCGGGAGAGGGAAATAGAAACAAACCAGAAACCGTTTGGCTTGAAATCGCCGCCGGTTTGGAATTTTACGAGAATGGTAATGATGAAGCCGCATTAAAAATAGAACTGCGCGACAGCGACTTTCACAAAGGCTTGCGGGAAGGTGACGTTGTCCGCTTCTCCGCTCTTATCCATCGACGAGATGAGCTTGTGGCACACCAGAAAGAACCCGCATGCGTCCAAGATGCATCCCTTTTGGAAGTGGATGAGGAAACTGGGTTTGACGTGAAATTCACAAAAATCCAGAAGATCGAGGCTTCCGAATAAGTGCGAAAAAGGTAAGCAACCAAACACTTTTTTGATCTCTGGCTGGACTAGTCTAGACTTGCGCACCATGCCCCAGCACCGCACTAACCATTCTGCGGCACGTCCGGAATTGATTAGTTATTAGGTCACGCCGAAATGCATCCGCTTACATCGTCCCGGGAAACGAGCCGCCGTCGATGACGATGTTCTGGCCGGTGATGTAGCCGGCGTGGGCGGAGCAGAGGAAGGCCGCCGTCGCGCCGAACTCGTCGGGCGTGCCGAAGCGCTGCGCCGGGACCTCGCCCTTGCGCGCCTCGTGCACGGCCTCGAAGGTTTGCCCGCGCGCCTCGGCGATCTTGTGCGACGTCGACCGCAGCCGGTCCGTGTCGAAGGGGCCGGGCAGCAGCGCGTTGATGGTCACATTCCGGCGCACCGTCTTCCTGGCGAGCGCGGCCACCGCACCCGTCAGGCCGCAGCGCGCGCCGTTCGACAGCTCCAGCGTCGGGATCGGCGCCTTCACCGACGCGCTGGTGATGTTGAGGATCCGCCCGAAGCCGCGCTCCATCATGCCGTAGACCGTCGCATGGATGAGTGCGATCGGCGCCAGCATGTTGCCCTCGACCGCCCGGCGCCAGTCCTCGAGCGAGAAATCCTTGAAGTCCCCGGGCGGCGGGCCGCCGGCATTGTTGACGAGGATGTCGGGGTGGGGGCAGGCGGCGAGCAGCGCGCGCCGGCCCTCGTCGGTGGTCACGTCGCAGACGACGGCCGTCACCGGCGAGGCGCCGAGCGCGCGGAGCTCGCCGGCCGTCGCTTCGAGCGCCTCCTTCCCCCGTGCGCAGATGGTGAGCGCGACGCCCTCCCGCGCCAGCGCCGCGGCGCAGCCTTTGCCCAGTCCCTTCGAGGCCGCGCAGACGATCGCCGACTTGCCTCCGATGCCGAGATCCATGGCCCGCCATTCCTCCGCGCTCGTTGAATGCCAGAAGACTATGCGCCGGATCAGGCGATGTCGACCGAGTCGCGGAGCGATTGCCAACCCCGATGCACGGCCCTCGTTCCGGTATAGGATGCGCCATGCCCGGCACGGACAGCGGGCCCGAGGGAAGCCGTGAACATGCAGAGGACATCGGCGCGCGGGGCCGCAGCGCCAGTGCCGACCTTCGGCGAGGCGCTCGGCGTGTGGGCCAAGATCGGCGTGCTCTCGTTCGGCGGCCCGGCGGGTCAGATCGCCCTCATGCACCGCATCCTGGTCGATGAGCGCAAGTGGATCGACGAGCAGCGCTTCCTGCCGGCACTCAACTTCTGCATGCTGCTGCCGGGACCCGAGGCGACGCAGCTCGCGACCTATGTCGGCTGGCGGATGCACGGAATAAAGGGCGGGCTGGCGGCGGGCCTGTTGTTCGTGCTGCCGGGCGCCGCTGTCATCCTCGCGCTCTCGGTGCTCTATGCGCAGTTCGGCAGGCTGCCGGCCGTAGAGACGGCATTCGTGGGCATCAAGGCCGCCGTGCTCGCCATCGTCGTCGAAGCCCTGCTGCGCGTCTCCCGGCGGGCGCTGCAGGGCGGCGCTGACGTCGCCATCGCCGCTGCCGCGTTCGTCGGCATCTTCCTGCTCGCGATCCCGTTCCCCGTCATCGTGGCGGCGGCCGCGCTCATCGGCTTCATGCGCGGCATCGGGCAGACGCACGCCGTGCCTGCGACAGCCGAGCCGATCACTGTGTCTGCCGCCGGCACCGTCGGCACGATCCTCCTCTGGCTCGGCATCTGGATCGTGCCGCTGCTGGCGATCGCCGGCCTGCTCGGCCCCGATCACGTGCTCGCCCAGATCGCCTGGTTCTTCTCCAAGCTCGCCGTCGTGACGTTCGGCGGGGCTTACGCGGTTCTCGCCTACATGGCGCAGGCGGCCGTCGAGGGCTACGGCTGGCTCGACGCGGGGGAGATGCTCGACGGGCTCGGCCTCGCGGAGACGACGCCCGGCCCGCTGATCCTCGTCACCGAGTTCGTCGGCTATCTTGCGGCACATCGCTTCGGCGGCGGCAGCCCACTTCTGCTCGGCGCCCTCGGCGCGGCAGTGGCCCTGTGGGCGACGTTCGTCCCTTGTTTCCTGTGGATCTTCGCCTTCGCCCCCTACATCGAGCGGCTCAACTCCGAGCCGCGGCTGCGATCGGCGCTGCGGGCGGTGACGGCAGCCGTCGTCGGCGTGATCTTCAACCTGGCGGTCTGGTTCGCCCTGCACGTCGTCTTTGCCGAGGTCTCGGAGCGGAACCTCGGTCCGCTGCGCGTGCTCGTCCCCGACGTGGCCTCGGTCAGCGGCGTCGCGCTTGCGCTGTCGCTGCTCGCGATCGCGCTGCTCTTCGTCTGGCGCTGCGGCATCATCACCACGCTTGCAGTCTGCGGCGCGCTGGCTCTCGCCTGGGAGGCCGTCCCGGCGGCGCTATAGCCAGCCCTTGTGGCGGAAGTACATGAAGGGCAGCAAGGCTGAGAGCACCATCAACAGGAGCGCCGCCGGGTAGCCGAATATCCACTCGAGCTCCGGCATGAAGCGGAAGTTCATGCCGTAGATGGAGGCCACCAGCGTCGGCGGCAGCAGCACGACCGCCACCACCGAGAACAGCTTGATGATCTGGTTCTGCTCGATCGACACCATCCCGAGCGATGCATCGAGAATGAAGGTGATCCGGGTGTTGAGATAGCTCACGTGCTCGGCGAGCGACCGCACGTCGCGGCTCGCCGTCTTGATCTGCTCGCGCGCGCGTTTGGTGTCCTTGCGGTCGATCGCGACCTGGCTGAGGTAGGTCAGGAGCCGCCCGAGCGACAGCAGGCTGTCGAGCATCCGCGACGCGATCTCGCCGGCGCGGCCGATCTGCTTGAGGATCACGTCGAAACGGCGCGACCGGATCGCTGCTCCGCCCTTCATTTCGAAGATCGTCTGCGCCAGCCGCTCCGTCTCCGCCTGCAGGCGCTCGATCATGTCGGCCTCGCGGTCGATGATCGCGTCGAGCAGGCCCAGCAGGATCGCCGTCGCCGTATCGCTGGCGGCATCGCCCTTGGCCGCCCTTCCCAGATACATGGAGAAAGCGCGCGGGTCCGCATAGCGCACCGTGACCAGGCGGCTCTCCGTCAGAATGAACGTGATCGCGGCAGTCTGGGGATTGGGCGAGTCCATCTGGTGGAGCACGGTCGCGGTCATGAACTGGGCGCCCGACTCCTGATAGAGCCGGCTCGAGGCCTCGATCTCGGCCATCTCCTCGCGCGTCGGCACGAGCACGCCGAGCTCCCGCTCGACGAGCGCCTCCTCCGTTTTGGTCGGGTTGAGGAGATCGATCCACACCGCCTGGGAGGGCATGCCTTCGGGCTCGACCTTGACCAGCCCGTGCTCGCGTGTCTCATAAATGGTCAACATACCCTGCGCCTTCGGCTGACCGGTCCGCAACGGAGCATTCATACAACACCCGGCGGGCCGCCGGGCAGGCGCGATGGCATCCTTGTGCGGTGCTTGTGCGTTTCCAGCTCACAGAAGCGATGCGGTCGTGCACCGATGAAAGCCGCAGCCGAGCTGAACAGGGCGTTCGGAATCGAAGGCGAGCTCGGGTTCACCGAGATGGATGGCGAGCCCGTCGCCTGGGTGAGGAATGGCGCGTGCGCTGCATCAATCGCGGTCAGGGGCGCCCAGGTCGTGAGCTGGTATCCGAGCGGGCACGCCGAAGTGCTGTGGATCTCGGACATCCGGCCAAAGTCTCCCGATCAGCCGGTGCGCGGCGGCGTGCCCATTTGCTGGCCCTGGTTCGGACCGCACCCCGAGGACCCGGCAAAGCCTAACCACGGCTTCGTGCGGAACCGGCTCTGGACGGTCGCCGGCTCGGCCAGCAACACGCAGGCGACCGAGCTGACGCTCGAGACCGGGACGACGCCAGCGGATCGCGCGCTCTGGCCGCATCGGGCCGAGGTCAGCCTGCGGGTCATCGCCGGCGCCACACTGCGGCTCGAGCTCACGACCCGCAATCCCGGCACGGACGGCTTCGGGCTGACGCAGGCGTTGCACTCCTACTTCCATGTCGCCGATATCACCGACGTCGAGGTGGAGGGCTTCGATGGCCTCGACTACCTCGACAAGGTCGAAGCCTACGCCCTGAAGCGCCAATCGGGGACGATCACCATCGGCGGGGAGGTCGACAGGATATTTCTCGGGCACACCGGGCCTGCCGTGATCCGCGACGCGGCGCTCGGGCGAGCCATCATCATCACCAAGTCAGGCAGCACGAGCAGTGTGGTCTGGAACCCCTGGGATGCGCGAGCAGCGCAGCTCGCCGATATGGGCCCGGACGGCTACCGGCGGATGCTTTGCGTCGAGACGGCCAACGCGGGCGACGACATCGTCCGGCTCGAGCCGGGAGGCGTGCACACCCTGACCGCCGAATTCCAGGTCGCGAGCGGCTGACGGCCCGCCAGCGGCGCCGGACTGCGGCGAAACGGCTGTTGTCTCCGGTATTCGCAGCATTCATATTCTCCGCGTGGTTTCAACAGCGGAAAGGAGGTGATCCAATGTCGAGTGAGATGTGGACTCTGCCGTTCGGGCTTTCGGTCGCAGCGCGGACGTTGGAGCAGCCTCCGCGGTCCCTCTGACGGCGCATCGACCCGGCGCATGAGCCGGGCCATCTGCCGACGGCAGTTCTTCACTCACGAAGGGCCACTCTCCAGGGTGGCCCTTTTCGTTTGCGCCACGAGCCGGTGCCGGAAAAGCGCCTGCATCCGGGCGGCGCGCTGAACCGTCGATGAACGGCATGCTCCGCTATCGTTCATCCGGTGTGTGCCAGCCTCGCCCGCATCGGAACGGACGCATTCCGACGCGATCGGGGCAACACTCGCACTGGAGAGATCGACATGCTGCTGAAGTCCGCAGTCCTCGCCGCCGTGCTCGCAGCCGCTGCTGCGGGGAGCGCAACTGCCGCCTCCGCGACTTCGCGAGGCGCCCATGGCTACTGGGGCGGCCATTCCAATTATGGCCATCACCGCATCCACAGAACATATACCACGACGCGCTGCATCGGCAGCCGCCGGGTGCTGATGCGCATCAACCACTGGGGACACGTCGTCTCGCGCAGAGTCGTCGGCCGCTGCTGGTATCCCTACCTGCGGCGCCACTGGTTCTGAGATCGCATCCGATCAAAGCCCGTCATCCCGCGTCGCGGAATACCGCGCGGGATGGCGGGCGAAAATTCAATCGGATGCGTCGCGGCGCCTCTACCGGCTGCGGCCGGACGAACCCGCGCGCCGCGCCCTGACCTGACGGTAGCGCTCGAGCGAGGCCGCGGGCGAGGCATACGCCTCTTGCAGCTCGACGCTCCAATAGCGCAGGTCCTGCAGCAGGATGTGCTCGCCGCTTACGGCGCAGCGGACGTATTCCCCGGGGGAGGTCACCTGGAACTCGCCGTCCAGGAACCTGACGCGCGCCTCGCCATGTGCCCCAAACAGTTTCTCGAAACGGTTCATGTCCAATTCCCGGCGACTCGGCTCCTCGGTCGCACCTCTCTCAGATCGCCAATGCCGGCCCGTACGTCAAGATCCGGTGCGAGACTGCCGCCGGCGCAAGATCAGAACAGAGAACCCTGGCCGCCCTGAGAGCCGCCGCGCGGTGGCCGCGGCGGTCGCACCTGGGCCGGGTCGGCGATGCGGAGCGGCGGCGCCTGCGGCGCGCTGCGGCTCGGCCTGACGGCCCGCGCACTGGCGTCGATGCAGCCGTCGGCGAGCTCGACCTGAAGCTCTGCGCCAGGCGTCACTCCACCGACGGAGCGGATCGTGCGGCCGCCGGCATCCCTCACCAGCGCGAAGCCGCGCTCGAGCACGCCCTGATAGCCGAGCGACACGAGCAGCTTGGACAGCCCTGACAGGCGCGCGCGCTGGTGCGCAACGCCGCTTCTGTGCGCCTGCGACGCCCTCATGCTGCAGGCCGCCAGCCGTTCGGCCGCCCGCGCCAGACGACCGCGGACGGCTTCGATGTAGAGCCGGCCCGCCGAGCGCTCGAACCGGGAGCGCCTCGCCCCGGCGAGCCGCGACAGGGCGTCCCGGCCGTGCCGGCTCAGCGCCTGCAGCCGGTCCCGGCTGCGATGGAGACGCGCCTCCAGCAGTCGAACGTCGAGCCGGGGCGTAATCCGGGCGTGGCGCATCCCGTGCGCGCGCGTGTTGGCGAGCAGGGCGCGGCCGAGCCGCCGCTCCGTCGCATCGAACCGCTGCCGGGGCAGCGCCAGCAGGTCGACGCGCCGGGGCAGCCCGCGGGACGCAGCCTTGAGGTGGGCGCGCGCCGCCTCCAGCACACGCCGCATCGCGCCCGCCAGACGGAGCGCGAGCGCAACGTTGCCTTCCGCCAGCTCAGAAAACTTCGGCACGGCCCATTCCGCGGCCTTGGTCGGCGTCGGGGCGCGGGCATCCGCCGCCAGGTCGATCAGCGTCCAGTCCGTCTCGTGGCCGACGGCGGAGATGAGCGGGATCCCGCTCTCCGCGGCGGCGCGGACCACCGCCTCGTCGTTGAAGCCCCATAGGTCTTCGAGGCTGCCGCCGCCTCTGGCGACGATCAGCACGTCGGGGCGCGGCAGGGGACCGTCGGCGGAGAGCGCGTTGAACCCGCGGATGGCGGCGGCCACCTCGCCAGCGCACGTCTCGCCCTGCACGCGCACGGGCCAGACGAGCACAGAGACCGGGAAACGCTCGTCGAAGCCGTGCAGCATGTCGCGGATCACGGCCCCCGTCGCCGAGGTGACGATGCCGACGACCCGCGGCAGGAACGGCAGCGGCTGCTTGCGCGAATCGTCGAAGACGCCCTCGGCCGCGAGCCGCCGTTTGCGCTCCTCGAGCACCGCCATCAGCGCCCCGACACCCGCCGGCTCGAGCGCGTCGATGACGATCTGGTACTTCGACGATCCCGGATATGTCGTGACGCGCCCCTGCGCGACGACCTCCATGCCTTCCTCGGGCTTGACCCTGAGCCGCTGGAAGGTCGCCCGCCAGATCACCGCCTCGATCTTGGCCTTGTCGTCCTTCAGCGCGAAGTAGCAATGCCCGGAGGCATGGGCGCCGCGGAAGCCGGAGATCTCGCCGCGCAGCCGCACGTAGCCGAAGCCGTCCTCCAGCGTGCGCTTGATCGCGCTCGCAAGCTCGGAGACGGAGTACTCGGCGACATTGACGCCGGTGCGCTGTTGTGCGGCGGGTTCGGCCACGGTCATCCCCGCTTTGTAAGGCCCTGGATGCGATGATACATCATGGTGACCGCCGTGCGGCGGCGTCGAATCATCCTTCCCCAAGAGGGTCGGGCCCAAGAGGAACGGGACGATGCGGCCATGAACGTGCTTCTTCTCGGCTCCGGCGGCCGCGAGCACGCGCTGGCGTGGGCGCTGGCCGCGAGCCCGCTGCTCGGCACTCTCGCCTGCGCGCCGGGCAACGCGGGGATCGCCGAGATCGCCCGGTGCGTGCCGCTCGACATCACCGATCATGCGGCGATTGCGTGCTGCTGCCGGGAGCACCGGATCGACCTGGTGGTGGTCGGCCCCGAGGCGCCGCTCGTCGCCGGGGTCGCCGACGACCTCGCCGCGGCGGGTTTCAAGGTTTTCGGCCCGTCGCGCGCCGCCGCGCGGCTCGAGGGCTCGAAAGGCTTCACCAAGGACCTCTGCCGCGATCTCGGCATCCCGACTGCGGCCTATGCCCGCTTCGCGGACGCCGCCGCAGCCAAGGCCCACGCCGCCCGCCAGCAGCTCCCAGTCGTCGTCAAGGCGGACGGCCTCGCTGCGGGTAAGGGGGTCATCATCGCCGAGACGCGCGGAGCTGCCGACGAGGCCATCGACGCCTGCTTCGGCGGCAGCTTCGGGGCCGCAGGCGCCGAGGTGGTGATCGAGGAGTTCCTCGAGGGCGAGGAGGCGAGCTTCTTCGCCCTCGTCGACGGCCGGCACGCCCTGCCGCTCGGCGCGGCACAGGACCACAAGCGCGCCTTCGACGGCGACCAGGGCCCGAATACCGGCGGCATGGGCGCCTATTCGCCGGCTCCCGTGATGACGCCGGCCATGTCGGAGCGGGTCATGGCCGAGATCATCCGCCCTACGGTCGAGGGCATGGCAGCGCGCGGCACGCCGTACAGAGGCGTTCTGTTCGCCGGCCTGATGATCACCGCCGAGGGTCCGAAGCTCATCGAGTACAACGTGCGCTTCGGCGACCCGGAGTGCCAGGTGCTGATGGTGCGGCTGAAGTCCGACCTGCTTGCCGCGCTGCTGGCCACGACTGACGGCGTGCTCGGCAATTTCGACCTGCGCTGGCACGACGACGCGGCGCTGACCGTCGTCATGGCCGCGAAGGGATATCCGGGATCGCCCGAGAAGGGGACCGAAATCCGCGGGCTCGATAAAGCGGCCGAGGTTCCCGGGGTCGAGATCTTCCATGCCGGCACGCGCCGCGAGGGGTCCCGCCTCGTCGCCGACGGGGGTCGCGTCCTCGACGTGACGGCGCGCGCGCCGAGCGTCGGCGAGGCCCGCGAGCGCGCCTACGAGGCGATCCGCCGGATCGAATGGCCGGGCGGCTTCTGCCGCAGCGACATCGGCTGGCGGGCCATCGCCCGCGAGCGCGGCAGCCGGTAACCGACGCTCGGAACGCACGGCGGAGGTGGCTTCGACCATGTGCCGCCTTGACGGGCTGATCCCGTTGACCTGTCGTAGGCGGCATGAACCAGCAGTTGCAGCAGAGGGAGCCGTCACCCCGCATGCCGACGGTCGCCCTGGCCCTCGGCGGCGGTGGAGCGCGCGGGATCGCCCACATCCTGATGCTCGAGGTTTTCGACGAATTGGGCATCAAGCCGGTCATGATCGCCGGCACTTCGATCGGCGCGCTCTATGGGGCGGCCTATGCCTCGGGGCTCACCGCATCGCAGATCCGCGCCTACACGGAAGAGGTCCTGGAGCGGCGCTTCGACCTCATCCGGCAGCTCTTCGCCGCGCGCTCGGCGCCGGTGCAGCGATTGCTGCGCGTGTTGCCGCTGCGGTCCTCGGTGCTGAACCCGGAGACCCTGCTCGACCTGCTCTTTCCAGGCCGGGTGGCCAAGGACTTCGCCGACCTCGATATCCCGCTGCAGGTGGTCGCGACCGACCTCTCCTCGCATGAGGCGACCGTCCTGGCGTCAGGGCCGCTGCGGCCGGCCGTAGCCGCCAGCATCGCCATCCCCGTGCTCTTCACGCCGGTGACCATCGGCGGCCGCATGCTGGTCGACGGCGGCCTCGCCAACCCGCTTCCGTTCGACCTCATCGACGGCGCGGCCGACATCACCGTGGCCATCGACGTCAATGCCAAGACGGCCGCGGCCGATATCGGCCCGCGCCTGACCGTTGTCGACGTGGTCGTGCAGTCGATCCAGATCCTGCAGAAGAGCGTCACCCGCGAGCGCCTGCGCTACCGTCGCCCGGACATCCTCATCGAGGTCGCCGTCGACCGCTTCGGCGCGCTCGAGTTCACCAGGCCGCACGAGATTCTGGAGGCCGCGCAGCCTGCGAAACTCGAGTTGCGGCGCGCACTCGAGCACGCGCTCGGCACTGAGCACGGCGGGCATGCGGTGGCGCTTCGGGAGGATTCGCCGCTTCCAGTCGTATCTCGTGCAGCTCGCCGGTGAGGTCGGGCAGCAGGGCTATTCCGGCGGCTGCCGCCGGACGGCGAAAAACTCCCGGAGGAGCCGGGCCGCCTGGGATTCGCTGATGCCGGCGTAGACCTCCGGCACATGGTGACATGTCGGCTGGGCGAAGATGCGCGGGCCGGACTCGACCCCGCCGCCCTTGGGATCGCCGGCTCCGTAGTAGAGACGGCGGATGCGCGCGAGCGAGATCGCCGTCGCGCACATCGGGCAGGGCTCGAGCGTAACGTGGATGCTGTAGCCGGTCAGCCGCTCCGAGCCGGCGGCACGGCACGCATCGCGGATCGCCAGCATCTCGGCATGCGCCGTCGGATCGGCAAGCTCCCGCGTCCTGTTGCCGGCTCGGGCGACGACCTTGCCGTTTGGCGCGACGATCACCGCGCCGACCGGCACCTCCCCGCGTTCTCCGGCGCGCCGGGCCTCCTCCAGCGCAAGCGCCATGTGGCTTCCTGCAGAGCGCGGTGTCATATAGGGGCCTCATATCGGACCAAGCAAGTCACACTCATGCGCAAGCCCCGAGCGCGTCAACCACAACACCGCCCAGACGCCGAACGCGGCAAGCGCCTCGCGCGTGCGCCGTCATCTCCGATGCGGCCGCCTCGCCGCCAGGAAAGCCCCGTCCAGCGCCAGGCACACGCCGGCGGCGAGGCGGCGACCGGCCTGCCGCACAAGATGCGCATCGCCAAGGCCATCGCCAGGGCGGGCCTCTGCTCGCGCCGCGACGCCGAGCGCTGGATCGCCGATGGCCGCGTCGGGGTCAACGGAAAGCTCCTGGAGAGTCCCGCACGCGACGTCGGCCCCGATGACGTCGTCACGGTCGACGGCAAGCCGCTGCCGGGCATCGAGCCGGTCCGCCTGTGGCGGTACTACAAGCCGCGCGGCCTCGTCACCACCCATCGTGACCCTGAAGGCCGCCCGACGGTCTTCGAAAAGCTGCCCGAGGAGATGCCGCGCGTGATCTCGGTCGGGCGGCTCGACTTCAACACCGAGGGCCTGCTGCTGCTGACGACCGACGGCACGCTGGCCCGGCATCTGGAGCTGCCATCGACGGGCTGGCTGCGGCGCTACCGCGTGCGCGCCCATGGCACCGTGACCCAGGCCGATCTCGACCGGCTGAAGGACGGCATCGTGGTCGAGGGCGTCCGGTACGGCCCGATCGAGGCCACGCTCGACCGCGTGCAGGGGAGCAACGTGTGGCTGACGATCGGCCTGCGCGAGGGCAAGAACCGCGAGGTCCGCAAGGTGCTCGGGACGCTGGCCCTGGACGTCAACCGCCTGATCCGCATCTCCTTCGGGCCCTTCCAGCTTCTCGACCTCGAGCCTGGCCAGACCGATCCGGTGCGCCGGCGCGTGCTCGTCGATCAGCTTGGGGTGCGGATGGCCCGCGAGCTCGGGCTCACCGATGTGAGCGACGACGAGATCGAACGCCGCCATAGCCGCAAGTCCGAGCGCAAAGGCAGCGAGCCGGCGACGAAAGAAAAAGGCGTGTCGCAACGCGAGGGCAGGCGGCGGTGAGGGTCGTCGGCGGGAAGCTCCGCGGCCGGCCCCTCGCCTCCCCCGGGGACGAGCGGCTGCGGCCGACATCGGACCGCGTGCGCGAGGCGGTCTTCAACATCCTGACCCACGGCATTGCGGACTTCACGCTGCCGGGCGCCAAGGTGATCGACCTGTTCGCCGGGACCGGTGCGCTCGGCCTCGAGGCGCTGTCGCGCGGCGCCAGCTTCTGCCTGTTCGTGGAGCAGGACGCGGAAGCGCGAGGGCTGATTCGCCGCAACGTCGAGGCGTTCGGGCTGGCGGGGGTGACGAAGATCTTCCGGCGCGACGCGAGCGGCCTCGGGCCCGCCGGCAGCCGCGACCGGTTCACGCTTCTCTTCGCCGATCCTCCTTACGGCCGCGGGCTGGCCGAGAAGGCGCTCGTGTCGGCGGCGGACGGCAGCTGGCTCGCCGAGGGAGCCGTCGCCGTCGTCGAGGAAGGCGAGCGCAGCGCCATCGCGCTGCCGGCCGGCTTCACGCAGATCGATCGGCGCGTCTGGGGCAGCACGCAGGTGGTGTTCGCGCGCTACAGACCGCCAGTAGCCGATTCCGGCGCGCCAGCGAAATGAAGGACGTGACCGTCTTGCGGAAACCGGCGGGGACGCATCCGACCCTTCCTGCCGATCGGATCAGCGGGTGGATCGAGGCTGCGCTCTATGTGCTCACCATCGCGGTGGTCAGCGTGCTCTATGCGATGGCCAACGAGATGGGCGCGCACGTCGTCGTATTCATCCTCTATTCGCTCCTGGTCTCGGCGTTAGGCATGCTGGCCATTACGGGCCTCGGCAGCGATGCGGTCCGCATCATGCTCGCTCCGCAGAGCTGGTTCGTGGGGCTCGCGACCATCGTCCTCGAAGGCGCCTATTGCCTGATGCTGCTCACGATGTCGCCGGCGGAAGGCAACCTGCTGGTGCGGCTGTCGATCCCCATCGCGCTGCTTATCGGCTGGCTCTGGTTCGGGCGGGTGCCGGGCCCCGGCATCTGGATCGGCGCGGGTATCGTCTGTGCCGGGGTCGCAGCGCTCGCGTTCACGCTCGATCCGGCCGCCCAGGGGCTCGCGGTGCTATATGGGCTGGTCTCGGCTTTCATGGTCAGCTCGCGCGGCTTTGCGACGGAGTTCCACCCCTGGAACCGCGCAGCGCGCAACGTCGTCGAGAAGATGCGAGTGACAGGCCTCGTCGTGCTCGTCACGGCGCTTGCGAGCCTGCTGCTGGTCGGTCTCGCCGTCGCGCTGGTCAGCGCCGGTGTTCTGACGCGCAATGACCTCGTACCCGCGCCGGCCGACATCTGGCATGTGCCGACGATCCTGATGGCGCTGCTGGTCGGCGGAGCGATGTTCACGGCCATGAGCTACCTTCAGTTCTCGTGCGTGGTGAAGATCCGCACCGAGAACCTGATCGCGACCGGCGCTTTCATGCCGATCGCGACGCTGCTGGTTCAGAGCCTCGCCGCCGCGCTCGGGCTCGTCACCGTCGCCGCTCTCGACTGGCGGCTCCTGCCCGGGATGCTGATCGTCGTCGCCGGCGTGATGGTGCTGATCGGGGCCCGGCGGCGGGAGCGGTGAGGTCAGCGCCTTCCGAACAGGCGCTCGATGTCGCTGAGCGCCAGCTCGACATAGGTGGGCCGGCCGTGGTTGCACTGGCCGGCGAGCGGCGTCGCTTCCATCTCGCGCAGCAGGGCGTCCATCTCCGCTGCGGTGAGCCGCCGTCCGGCTCGAACGCTGCCGTGGCAGGCCATGGTGGCGCACACGGCTTCGAGGCGCTCCTCGAGCGCCAGCCGTCCACCCTCGCGCAGAATGCCGGCGGCGAGATCGCGCAAGAGGCCCTGGACATCGGTCTGGCCGAGCAGCGCCGGGGTCTCGCGCACGGCCACGGCGCCCGGCCCGAACCGCTCCAGGACGAGGCCGAGCCCGGCCAGCTCCGCAGCGTGCTCGCCGAGCGCTTCCGCCTCGTCCTCCCCCAGCTCGACGATCTCGGGGATGAGCAGCCCCTGTCGCGCCACGCCGCCGCCGCTGGCGAGCATTGCCTTCATGCGCTCGTAGACGAGCCGCTCGTGCGCGGCGTGCTGGTCGACGATCACCATGGACGTGCGCGTTTGCGCGATGATGTAGGTCTCGTGGAGCTGGCAGCGGGCGGCGCCGAGCGGCCGGTCGAGGAACTCTGCCGCCGCCGGCACGGCGTCGGCGCCGGAATCGGCGCTCGGCCGATCGACGCCGGCGAGCGGGGCCTGCATGGCCTCCGCGAAACCGGGCGGCAGTGCCATGCCGTCCAAGCCGCGCCGGGGAGAGAAGGTGGAAAAGTTGCGTCTTGCCAGCACCTCCACCGCTGCCGCGCCGCCCGAGGCCGAAGCCCGGTGGCCCGCCTGTCGCAAGGCCTGTCCCAGAGCTCCGATCAGCAGCGCACGGACACCGGCAGGGTTGCGGAACCGTACCTCGGCCTTCGCCGGATGCACGTTGACATCGACCTCACGGGGCTCGAGGTCCACGAAGATGGCGAGCAGTGGCTGACGGCCGCGCGGGACGAGGTCGGAGTAGGCACCCCGCACTGCACCGACGAGCAGCCTGTCGCGCACCGGCCGTCCGTTGACGAACAGGAACTGCTGGCCCGCATCCGGCCGGTGCAGCGTCGGCAGGCCGGCATAGCCCGAGAGGCGGATGCCCTCTCTCTCGCCATGGACTTCGAGCGCATCGTCCACGAACGCACGGCCCATGACGTGGCCGAGCCGATGCAGCAGGCCCTCCGGCCCACGCGCGGCCGGCGGCAGGCGCAAGGGCGTGCGCTCGCCGGTGACGAGAACAAAGCCTACCTCCGGATGCGCCATGGCCAGCCGCTTGACCGCATCGGCAATCGCCAAATTCTCGGCTCGCTCCGATTTCAGGAACTTGAGACGCGCCGGCGTCGCAGAGAACAGGTCGCGCACCTCGACCCGGGTCCCGGCATTGGCGGGTGCTGGCATCACGGGCCCCTTTCGACCGCGCACGACGGCGAGCGAAAAGGCTTCATCCGCACCGCGGGCGCGCGACACGACGACGAGCTCGGCCACCGAGCCGATGGAGGGGAGCGCCTCGCCGCGGAACCCCAGCGTGCGGATGTCGAGCAGGTCATCGCCGTTGAGCTTGGATGTCGCGTGCCGCTCGACGGACAGCGCCAGGTCGGCCGCGACCATGCCGGCGCCATCATCGGTGACGCGGATCAGCGGCACGCCGCCGCCCGAGGTCACCACCTCGATCTCGCGCGCCCCCGCATCGATGGCGTTCTCGACGAGCTCCTTGACGACGCTCGCCGGCCGCTCGACGACCTCGCCCGCCGCGATGCGGTTGACGGTGTCAGGTGAAAGCTGCCGGATGATCAAGGGGTTCCCTCTCCCGGTCCCGGCTCAGGCGCTGCCTTGCAGGCGTTGGCGCGAGAGGCGCTTGCCGAGCTCGACGGCCGGCTGGTCGAACGGATCGACGCCGAAGAGCCGGCCCGCCAGGATCGTCTCCAGCATGAAATGCATCAGCAGCGCGCCCAGCGTCCGCTCATCGAGCCGGTCGAGGTCGAACGTGCGCACCGGCCGGCCGGCGTGCGCCAGCGCCTCCGGCACGCCGTGGGCCTGCGCGGCGACGAGGTCGCCGACGCTGCGCCCGGCCATCTCGTCAAGACCGGCAGTCGCGGCGAGGCCGGAGTCGATCCGCGGCCCTGCACCCGAGGTCGCCAGCCGCAGCACGGTGATCAGATGCTCGCGCGGGCCGTCCATGAAGAGCTGGAGCTGGCTGTGCTGGTCGAGCGGGCCGAGGCAGGCGAGCGGCGTCGTGCCCTCGCCGTTCTTGCCCAGGCTCTCGGCCCAGAGCTGCACGTACCAGTGCGCGAAGCGGGCGAGGCGGTCGGCATAGGGCATCATGACGCTGATACGCACCCCGCGCTCCCTGGCGAGCGCGACGTTCACCGCGGCGCCGATGGCGGCCGGCAGATCGGCCGGTTGGGATGCCGTGCGCAGGTCCTCGACGACCTCCGCGGCGCCCGCCCTGAGCGCCCGCACGTCGAGCCCGCGGGCGAGCGCCGGCAGCAGTCCAACGTTGGTCAGCACGGAGTAGCGGCCGCCGATGCCGGTGTGGTGATCGAGCAGCGGAATGCCGCGTGCCTCGAACAGCCTCCTGAGCCCGTTGCAGCGCCCGGGCGCCGCCGGCTCGGTGAGGCCGAGGAACAGGCGCGGCAGCTCGCGCCCCAGGCCGGCGGCCGACACCGCATCGAGAGCCACCATCGCCTGCACCAGTGTTTCCGGCGTATTGCCCGACTTGGAGGTGACCACGAACCGGGTGGAGGCGAGGTCGAGCGTCGCCATGGCGCGCGCCAGCGTGTCGGCGTCGAGATTGTCGTAGAAGCGCGTCCGAGGCCGTTGCCGCTGCCGCTCGTCGGCGGCGCCGGGAACGAACCAGCCCGAAAGCTGCGCCAGCGTCTGCCCGCCGAGGCTCGAGCCGCCGGTGCCGAAGAAGACGATCGTGCGGGCGCCCGCCGAGAGGTTGGCGAGCGCGGCTTCCGCGGCGGCGATGTCGGCCGTCTCCTCGGGAACCCGCAGGAGCGGCAGGCTGCCGGTCTCGAGCTGCTGCCAGAGCCGGTCCAACTCCGGCTCGAGCTTCGCCAGCCAGCGCTGCAGATCGGCGTCGCTCAATCCATGGCTGCCGATGGCCGAGTCGAGCAGGCCATCGATCCCCTGCCGATACGGCAGGGGATGTGCGGCAGACCTGGCGCGCACGGAACCAACCATGCCGTCTCCCATCTTCCAGCCGGTGCAGGGCGATCACTTAG
>JAHDXT010000073.1 GCA_023384095.1 Hyphomicrobiaceae bacterium | reverse complement strand
AACGCCGGGCGTGCGCCCGTGACACGATGAATCATTTCCCGGACAGCCCTGCGCGCAGGCGGGGAACGGCAAATCTGGGGCGGCACCAAGGACAAGGTCGCCGGTTCAGCCCCGCGTGTGCGGGGAACGGACCGCGCAGGCCGGCCTCGTGCAGGTCGGCACCGGTTCAGCCCCGCGTGTGCGGGGAACGGGGCACCAATACCACGCAGATCGCCACCACGGCCGGTTCAGCCCCGCGTGTGCGGGGAACAAGGATCAGGCTGTAACGATGCCCAGCCCGACAGACGCGTCGTATAGCACCTGCTGGTGTGCCTGCCCATCCTTGCTCACCCACCCCCGCCATGCCTCACCGTCATGGTCCAGGACGAGCAGCGGGCGCTCCTGCTCCCATTTTGGCCATGTCTCCTTCGCAGCCGCGACCATACGCTCGTGCGCGGCGTCCCCAACGGGCACCCCATCGGCACGGCGGCGGCTGAGACTCACCTCCGACAGCGCCCAGGCGTGGTTGGGACTAGGATCAAGATAGTACGGAACAATGGCTCCGTTCTCGACGCGGCCCAGCCGAAAGACCGTCACCGGATCGCCGAACCGTGTCGGCGTCACTGTATCGGCTGTCCACAGCATACGGCAGCCGCCGTACCCCTCGTCGTATTTGAGGAGCGTGGCGTTGGCGAAAGACCGCGCGGCGCTGTCCTTTCCGATCGAGGCCTGCGACGCGCGGCGCAGCACCTCAGGGATATCATCGAGCTCGGAGGGGCCGTAGACGTCCTCGATCAGGCCTCGTACGCCACCCGGCGTATCGAGCACACCACGCCGAAAGAGGGCCGCGGCGCTGCGCCAGACTATGCCGTGATGGCCATAGACGGCGGCCCCGCGTCGCGAGATCTGCCGATACCAGTCGGCGCTCTGCACCTGCGCAGGATCGGGCGAAAGCACGCACAGCTCCGGCTGCGACAGCGGGCGGTCGCGCCGGTCGGTGTGCCGCCACAGCCGGCCCGCCCGCTGAATGATAAGGTCGACCGGGGCGAGGTCCGTCACCATCGCGTCGACATCGTAATCGAGCGACTCTTGCAGTATTTGTGTACCGACAACTAGAAATCCACGCCGGGCATCGGCGTTGCCCTCGCGCCCAAGGGTCTCACCCACCCGCCGTTCGATGCAGAGCCGATCCCCCATGGCAAAGCGCGCGTGCAGCAGGACCGGATCGAATCCGCGCACCCGCAACGCCGCCGCAGCCTCGGCCGCGTCATCGACCGCATTGCGGATCCACGCTACGGCGCACCCTTGCGCCACCCGAGCCGCCACCTCATCGACGGCTTCGTCGAACGTATTAAGGCGCCGCACCGGCAGGGCGCGTGTGCGGTCCTCTCGCGAGGGCAGGCGATCGATGGCGACGCCTGGGCGCGCGACATGCGTGAGTAGCGGATAGGCTGCCGCCGGCTGCGGCTTGTGCTGTACGCCGAGACCGCGCGCAAACGCCCGCTCCAGAGCAGCACGCTGCCGATCCGGCAGGGTAGCCGACAGCAGTATCGCCGAACCGCCCAGCGCCACATGAAACTCGAGCAGCGTCTCCATCTCGCGGCTCATGTAAGAATCGTAAGAGTGCACCTCGTCGAGCACGAGAACACGCTCGCTCAAGCCCCACAAGCGCAGCGCCTGATGGCGCGACGGCAGCACGCCGAGGAGCGCCTGGTCGATCGTGCCGATGCCGACCTCGGCGAGAAACACCTTGCGCCGGTCGTCCGCGATCCAAGCCGCGCAGGCCGCCGCATTGCCGTCGACATAGCCGTCATCAGAGGCTGTCTCGGCAAGAATGGAATTGGTGAACGCGGCATTCAGCGCGCGGCGGCCATGGGCAAGGATCAGCGACGGCCGCGCCGCGGCATCGAACAGCCGCCGATAGCTGTCCGCAAATCGATCGTACATCGCATTCGACGTCGCCATGGTCGGCAGAGCGAAGAAAAGGCCGCGCGCTCGCCCCTCCGCCATCAGTCGCGCCGCGAGCAGCAGCGCCGCCTCGGTCTTCCCGCTGCCGGTCACATCCTCGATGATCGTCAACGACGGCCCGTCGGGCAGCGGCATCTCGCAAACACGTCGCTGAAGGGAACTGAACTTTTCGGCGATCTCCGGCAACAGACGCTCCGGCGTCAATTGCGGGTGGAGCGCCGAGGGAACGATGCCGGCAAGCGCCACGGCCTCTCGCGCCTTCTCCCTCGCATAGCTCCAATAGGCCGCGACATCCTGCTTCGGCTCGCGATAGGGAAACCAGGCTCGATTCGAGCCGATCCAATCCGCTATGACCGTCAGCCCACACACGAGCCACGACAGGATGAAGAATGCGCGCTGCGGCTCCTCGGGCTCGGCAATGGGGGCCAGAGGACCGAACAGCGCCCGCACATCGCGGCAGAAGTCGGAGGCCGCCGAACGCGATGGCTTGCCAAATCCGCGGGGCAGATGATCCTCGTCGTTGCGAGGCTGCCCGTGGTGCCCCGCAACCGCCGCCCACAGTGCATTGAAGGTCGTTGCGCTCCAACCCTTCGTCGCCGGGTTCAACAGCTCGCGAAGACCGAGCGGCTCGCGCACGGCGTAGCCATCCTGGTCGTGCCGGCTGATCGGCGGCGGTTGCTGCCAGCCGCCAAGTTGAGGACCGGCCGTCTCGGCCCAAAGCTCCGGACACTTCGCCTGAAAGTGGTGCGAAAACTTGCCGACATCATGCAGGGCCACGAGACAGACGAGAAAGCGCTTCGCGTTCCCGGACGACGTGCCGAGCAGCGCGGCCAGCGTGGTCAACCGGCGCGGGTTCCGATCGAGCAGCGCGTCGGCAACGGCGGCAACGTCCAGACAGTGATAAGCAACCGGGTGCCACGCAGGCTGGCCGCTCGAGGCTCCGCCAGCCTTACCCCAAAAATCGAGATAGGACGCCATCTCGTGAGAGCCTCATAACTATTAATCTCGGCCGCGGTGGCGCAACACTCGGCCCCGCAGCAGCTCAGTTTCACAAGACATCCCCTTAGTTCGGCTTGCAGTCCGGGCGTCGCCAGCGCCGCTCGGCAGCAATGCGCCCGCAAAGAAGCCGTCAGCCTGTCTGCCGGGGGCCCGGCTCTGCCAGGGCGGGTTTCGTGGCAGGCGCCTTGGCGGCCGCGGGCAGGGGATCGGGCGCCTGCGATGGCCTGCCGGCCATCCTCATGACGAACACGAAGAAGGCGGGCACGAAGAAGATCGCCAGTACGGTGGCCGAGATCATGCCGCCGAGCACGCCCGTGCCGATCGCATTCTGGCTCGCCGCGCTGGCCCCCCAGGCGATCGCCAGCGGCACCACCCCCAGCGTGAAGGCGAGCGACGTCATCAGGATCGGGCGGAAGCGCAGATGCGCCGCCTCGACGGTCGCCTCCAGCAGGGGCCTGCCTTCCGCGCGCAGGTCCTTGGCGAACTCGACGATCAGGATCGCGTTCTTCGCCGACAGGCCGATGATGGCGATCAGACCCACCATGAAATAGACGTCGTTGGGCATGCCGCGCAGGGTCACGGCGAGGACGGATCCGATCACGCCGAGCGGGACGACGAGCATCACCGACAGCGGGATGGCCCAGCTCTCGTAGAGCGCCGCGAGCAGCAGGAACACGAAGACGATGCTGAGCGCGATGAGGAGCGGCGCCTGCGATCCGGAGAGGATCTCCTGCAGCGACTGGCCCGTCCATTCATAGCCGAACCCGACCGGAAGGTCGGCGGCCAGCCGTTCCATTTCCGCAATGGCATCGCCCGACGAGTAGCCGGGCGCGGCCTGGCCGCTGATGCGGACCGACGGGTAGCCGTTGTACCCGACGATCTGAGCCGGTCCCTTCGTCCACTCGACGCGGGCGAATGCCGACAGGGGCACCATGCCGCCGGCGGCATTGCGCACATTGAGGTTCAGCAGGTCCGCCGTCTGCATGCGCTCGCCTTCGTCCGCCTGCACGATCACGCGCTGCATCCGCCCGGCATTCGGGAAATCGTTGACGTAGCTCGACCCGAGATTGGCGGAGATGGCCACGTTGACGTCCACGAACGTCACGCCGAACGTGTTCGCTTTCTCCCGGTCGATCTCGACGATGACCTGGGCGGCATCGGGGAGCCCCTCCACGCGCAACCCGGCCAGCACCGGGCTTCGCGCCGCTGCAGCCATGATCTGGTCTCTGGCGGCGCCGAGCGCTGTCTGACCCAGCCCGCCGCGATCCTGAAGGCGGAAGGTGAAGCCGCTCGTCGTGCCGAGACCCTGGATCGGCGGCGGCGACAGGGCGAAGGTCAAGGCATCCCTGATCTGCATCAGCCTGGCGTTGGCGCGCCCGGCTATCGCGGCCGCGGTGTTCTGGGCTCCGCGCTCGCTCCAGTCCTTCAGCGTGACGAAGGCGAGCGCGGCGTTCTGGCCGGCGCCCGAGAAGCTGAAGCCGGAGATGGCGAAGACCCGCTCGACGGCGCCGTCGGCCAGGAAAACGTTCTCGATCTGCTTGATCACCTCCAGGGTGCGGTTGGCGCTCGCCTCCGGCGGAGCCTGGATGTCCACCAGCAGATAGCCTTGATCCTCGTTCGGGAGGAATGCGGTGGGCAGCCGCCAGTAGGCCCAGCCGAGCCCGACCAGCAGCGCCAGGTAGATGATCATGAAGCGGCCCGACCGTCGCGCGACGCGCCGGACGAGCCCGCTGTAGCCGCGCGTCGTCGCCTCGAAGCCGCGATTGAACCAGCCGAAGAAGCCCCGCTTCTCGTGCTTTTCAGGCATCGGCTTGAGAAGCGTCGCGCACAACGCCGGTGTCAGGGACAGCGCCAGCAAGCCCGAGAAGAGGATGGAGACCACCATCGTCAGGCTGAACTGCTGATAGATGATGCCGACGGCGCCCGGGAAGAACGCCATGGGCACGAACACCGCCGTCAGCACCAGGGTGATGCCGATGATGGCGCCGGTGATCTGCCCCATGGCTTTCCGCGTGGCCTCGCGCGGGCCGAGTCCCTCCTCGGACATGATGCGCTCGACGTTCTCCACGACGACGATGGCATCGTCGACCAGAATGCCGATCGCCAGCACCATCGCGAACATGGTGAGCACGTTGATGGAGAAGCCCGTCGCCAGCATCACCGCGCACGTGCCGAGCAAGGCGACCGGCACCACGATCGTCGGTATCACCGTATAGCGGAAGCTCTGCAGGAACAGGAACATGACCATGAAGACGAGCGCCATGGCCTCGAGCAGCGTATAGAGCACCTTCTGAATCGAGATCGCCACGAAGGGCGAGGTGTCGTAGGGGATGCTGTATTCGAGGCCGGACGGGAAGAAACGGGCCAGGTCCTCCATCTTGGCGTGAATGGCCTTCGACGTGGCGAGCGCGTTGCCGGTCGGAGAGAGCTGCACGCCGATCGCCGCCGTCGGCTGCCGGTTCAGCCGGGTCGAGAAATTGTAGCTTTCGCCGCCCATCTCGACCCTCGCCACGTCGCGCAGGCGCACCGACGAGCCGTCGGGGTTCGCCCGCAGCACGATCGATTCGAACTGGTCGGGCGAGCTGAGCTGTCCCTGGACGAGCACCGTCGCCGAGATCTGCTGCGTGATCGGGTTCGGCTGGGCGCCGATGCGCCCGGCGGCGACCTGCGCATTCTGCGCCCGGACGGCCGCCAGGATGTCGCCGGCCGTCAGCTTGAGGCCCAGCATCCTGTCGGGATCCATCCAGATGCGCATGGAGCGCTGCGTCGCGAAAAGCTGCGCGCTGCCGACGCCTTCGATCCGGCGGATCTCGCCGATGACGTTGCGGTTGAGGTAATCGCCGAGCCCGACGGCGTCGATCGAGCCGTCGGTCGACCTCAGCGCCACCACGAGCAGGAATCCGGTGCCCGCCCGCTCGATGCGCATGCCCTGCTGCACCACCGCCTGCGGCAGCCGCGGCTCCACGCGCCGGATGCGGTTCTGGACCTCGACCTGGGCCTCGCCGACCGCCGTCCCCGGCGCGAACGTGACCGTCAGATTGATGCGGCCGGAGGAGTCCGAGGTCGACTCGAAATAGATCAGCCCGGGCACGCCGTTGAGCTCCTCCTCGATCGGGCGCGTGACGCTCTGGTACATGTCCTCCGGCGAGGCGCCCGGGTAGTTGGTGGTGATCGTGATCTGGGGCGGGGCGACAGTGGGGTACTGCGCGACAGGCAGCAGCGGGACGGCGATGGCCCCCGCAAGCATGATGAAGATCGCGACGACCCAGGCGAAGACGGGCCGGTCTATGAAAAAGCTAGGCATGTGGTGCGGACCTGTTCTTCGCCCTAGTGAGCGCCGGCGATTGCCGACCCGGCGCGAGTTGCGGTTCTGGAAGCAGGCCCCGCACTGGCGTTCCATGCCTGCGCGGTGACGGCGGCGCCGGGGCGCAGCTTCTGGAACCCTTCGACCACGACGCGCTCGCCGGGCTCCAGACCTTCCTCGATGATCCACCGGTTCGCGATCACGCGGCCTGTACGGACGGCGCGAAGCTCGGCTGTCCCGTCGGCTTTGACGACGTAGACCTGCGAGCGGCCGCCGCTGTCCCTCTGCACTGCCTGCTGCGGGACGGCGATCACGTTGGGCTGGACGCCCTGCTCGATGAGGACGCGGACATACATGCCCGGCAGGAGATCGCGGCCGGGGTTCGGGAACTCGCCGCGCAGCGTCACCTGGCCGGTCGTGGCGTCGACCGCCGTCTCGGAGAACAGCAGCCGGCCGGGTTCCCGATACTCGCTGCCGTCGTCCAGCAGCAGCCGCACCTTGGCTTCCCCCGGATCGGCGCTCGACAGGGCGCCGTTCTTCAACGCCCGCCGCAGAGCCATGAGGGCGTTCACGGATTGCGTGAAGTCCGCGTAAACGGGGTCGAGCTGCTGGATCGTGGCGAGCTTGTCGGCAGCGTTGGTGGCGCTGACGAGGGCCCCTTCGGTGATGAGCGCGCGTCCGATATGCCCCGAGATCGGCGCCCGCACCTCCGTGTAGCGGAGGTTGAGCTCGGCCGCCGCGAGGCCGGCACGGGCCGCCGCAACGTCGGCACTGGCCTGTGCAAGGGCCGCCGTGGAAGCCTCGAACTGCTGGACGCTGGAGATGTTGCGCTCGCGCAGCTCCTTCTGGCGCTCCGCCTGCTGGCTGGCCTGAAGCCGCACGGCCTCGGCCCGCTGCAGCGCCGCTCTCGCGCTCTCGACCTGAACCTTGAAGGGCTCCGGGTCGATCCGGTAGAGCACGTCGCCTTCCTTCACCAGGCTGCCCTGCTTGAAGACGCGTTCGACGACGATGCCCGACACGCGCGGGCGCACCTCCGCGATCCGCGTGGGCGCGATCCGGCCCGGCAGCTCGTTGGTGATCGGCAGGTCCTGCCTCTCGGTGGTGATGACGCTCACTGCGACGGGCGGCGGCCCTGCAGCGTATGCGCCGCCCACGGCCGATGCCGTGAGGACGCCGAGCGCGGCGAGCGCACGCGAAAACGATGAGTGGACGGACATGGGTCGTTTCCCCGGATGTTGGTGACTGCAGGCCGGCCGCCGCGCGCCAGCCCGCCGATGAAGCCAATCAGCGTTGTCGATCCTCGCCCGGCAGAACCGTCGGGACCCGATCGGCAAGCGAAGCGATTTCCTCGAGCAGCCGCTTGCGCTCATCCTCCGGCCAGGAGCAGAGGCCGAGACACTCCAGAAGCTTCAAGCCCTCGAGCGCCAGAAAGGCAAGCAGCGCCCCCCGAGGGTGCGATGACTTTTCGAGAATTTCGGCGATTTGGTGGCGATAGGCCTCCTGAATGGGCGCGCGGAGCTCCGTATCCTGGGCCAATGCGGCGGCGAGGTTCAGCGCCACCGCCCGGTCCGCATCCGATACCGAGCGGCTCGCCGCCGCGATGCGGCCCCGGATGACCCGGTCCGGGACCGGTCCGAGCCGGTCGATCGCCTCGCCAAGACGCGCGTTCTCGGCCGAAACGCGCCGCTCGATCACTGCCCTGATGAGGGCCTGCTTCGTCTTGTAATCATAGAGGACGCTGGCTTTGCTGATCCCGGCCTCGGCTGCCACAGCCTCCAGCGTCAGGCGAGCAGCCCCCTCGCGGCTGACCACCCTCTCCGCGGCACACAGGACTGCTTCCCGGTCGATCACCCTGGTGCGACCCATCGGGCGCCATCCCTCTATAGATATCCGACCGGACGTATATTATTTGTGTAGCGCGCCGTCAACTGCAGCGCAAGCCTATGGCGGGCGACGGAAGGAAGCGCCGGCAGGCACCGTTCTCGAGAGCAAGACCTGCGCGGCCGGGATTGTCGCCGCCGGTGCGCTCACTCCATTGCCGTGGCGGACCTGCGGATTTCGGCCGCGTCCAGCAACTCGCGCAGCTTGCGGGCCAGCTCCTGCTGAGTGTAGGGCTTGTTGAGCAGGTGCACCTTCGCGTCGAGGCGGCCGTTGTGCACGATGGCGTTGCGCGTGTAGCCCGTCGTGAACAGCACCGGAAGGCCGGGATAGCGCTCCTGCACCTTGACCGCCAGATCGCGCCCGCTGAGCTGTCCGGGCAGAACGACGTCGGTGAACAGCAGGCTGATCGGCGGCGCGGTCTCCAGCGCCTCCATCGCCTCGCGGGCATCAGCGGCCTCGATGATCCGGTAGCCGAGGTCCTCCAGCACCGATACCGCGTACTCGCGCACGCCCGCATTGTCCTCGACGACGAGCAGCGTCTCGTTCGGGCGTGCGCGGGACAAGCTCTCCTCGGCAGGATCGACGCCGGCGGGGTTCGCCGGCACGTTTTCCACCGCCATGCTCCGTGGCAGATAGACCTTCACGGTCGTGCCCTGCCCGTCCTCGCTGTAGATGCGCACGTGCCCGTGCGACTGCTTCACGAATCCGTGGACCATCGCGAGGCCGAGCCCGGAGCCGAGGCCCGGCTCCTTGGTCGTGAAGAATGGCTCGAATACACGCTCCAGGACCTCGGGCGGTATCCCGGTCCCGGTATCCGTCACGCTCAGCAGCACGTACTGGCCGGGCGCCACGTCGCCGAAGCGACTGGTGTAGGCCTCGTCGAGGTACGAGTTGGCGGTCTCGATCGTGAGCCGGCCGCCGTCGGGCATCGCATCGCGCGCATTGACGGCGAGGTTCAGCAGCACGTTCTCGATCTGGTTGGCGTCGGCGAAGGTCGGCCACAGTCCGCCGGCAAGCACCGTCTCGACGCAGATGTTCTCGCCCAGGGTCCGGTGGAGCAGGTCCGACGTCCGGGCGATCAGGTCGTTGACATCGACGTTGGCGGGCTCCAGCGCCTGCCGGCGGGAGAAGGCGAGCAGGCGTTGCGTGAGCTGGGCCGCGCTCCGGCTGCCTTGAATCGCCAGATCCACCGGCTTCGAGATGGTCGCCGCGAGGTGACCGGCATCCTGGACCGCGGTGCTGTTGAGAAGGCGCCGGCGCACGGTATCGAGGTTGCCGATGATGATCGTCAGCAGGTTGTTGAAGTCGTGCGCCACGCCGCCGGTCAGTTGCCCGACCGCCTCCATCTTCTGCGACTGGCGCAGCGTCTCCTCCGTCTCGCGCCGCCGCTTGATCTCGCCTTCGAGCTCGCAGGCGCGTACCCGCAGGCGGCCGATGTAGTGCTGCAGCGCGCGCCCGACGAGCAGTGACAAGGCGATCGTCGCAGCCAGGCTCAGGGCGACCAGCGCAATCAGCCACCAGCGCAGGAGGGCAGCTCTGGCCTGGAACTCCGAAAGCTGCTGCAGCTCGGCCTGCGACAGGTTGTTCAGGTGGGTGCGGACCCTCTCCGTGAGCTCCTGGCCGACTTTGAGCCGGTCGCGGTCACGCGCGGCGACGACGTCTCCCCGCCGCGTCAGCTCGATGCCCTCCCGAAGGCCCTGGATCCGCTGCTCGACCAGCGACAACAGCTCGTCCATGCGGAACTGATGGCCCGGGTCCTGGTTGACCAGCTCGTCGAGCCTCGACCACGCCACCGGGAGTTTGGCTGCGGCCTTCTCGTAGGGCGGCAGGAAGCCCTCGTCGTTGCTCAGCAGGTAGCCCCGCTGGTTCGTCTCCGCGCTCTGCAGGGCGTGCAGCAGCACCCGCGCGGCCTGATTAACCTCGATCGTCTGCGCAACCTTCAACTCCACGTCGCCGGCGCGGACCGCGATCAGAGCTGCAGCCAGCCCGGCAACGAGGAGCATGACGAGGCTCGCCGCGAACATCGCCGTCGTCGACCGCGACAGGCGGTCGGCGTCTACCAGCCCGGTCGTGACGGCTGCCCCGGCTTGCCCGCCTCTGAACTGAAATGTCGGCATGCCTCCCCACCGGCAATTTCTAGTTACGGAGAGCAGAGCCCGCGTTATGCTCTGCGATAGTCCCCGCTGCAATCCGGAAATCATCAGACACATGGAGAATTTGACGCGGATCCTGATCGTCGAGGATGAACCGCTCATCGCAGAGATGCTGCGGGATTGGGTGACGGAGCTGGGGCACGAGGTCATCGGGCCGGCAGGCTCCAACGCCGCCGCTCTCGAGCTGCTGGCGAAAGGTCCCGTGGCGGGCGCGATTCTCGACGTCACGATTGCGGACGGGCACTCGTACGAGGTCGCGCGGGCGCTGCAGCGGCTCGGCGCGCCCTTCGTGTTCGCCACCGGGCATGGGGCCGAGAGCATCGACCCTGAGTTCAAGGACGTTCCGACACTGCAGAAGCCGTTCGACTTCGACGCCCTGGCCATGGTCATCGCGGGAATCGCCAGAGCGCCTGGCTGACCGGCCGCCGACTGGGCTCGGCGCTCCCCGGGCGGCGGCTGGCCGGCCCTGCCGAGCGCGGCCGACGAAACCAGATTTCGCGTGACCGGCGGCTGCTTTCCTGCAAACTGGAGCGTTGGCCGGGCCGTGCGCGGGCACGCCACCGCTCGCCGAACCCACCGCCGATGGGCTCATTGCGCTGCCTGCCAGGGACCTCCGGATGACGATCGACAGCGTTTCGGAGCACAAAGCGCGGCAGCTCGAGGCGGAGCTGGACCCGGAGATGAGCTTCCGGCGGCTGTCCCCCTCGGCCGAGATGCTGGTCGGCGGACTTCTCTTCACGCTGTCGGTGTTCCACTACTACACGGCGGGATTCGGCTTGCTACGCGAGGAGGTGCACCGCGGCGTGCACCTGGCGTTCGTGGCGGGGTTGATCTTTCTCGTGTTCCCGATGCTGAAGCGGGGCGGTTCGGCGCCGAGGTCGAGCCTGATGCGGCCCGGCGGCGTCTCGCTGCTCGACTGGATGCTCGCCGTTTCGGCCGCCGTGACCAGCCTTTACATGCCGTGGGTATTTCACGATCTGGCCGACCGCATCGGCAACCCGACGACGCTCGACGTCGCCATGGGAACGGTCCTGATCGTGGTGCTGATCGAGGCGACGCGGCGCTCCATCGGCTGGGGCCTGCCGATGATCGCGCTCCTTTCGATGGCTTACGCGCTGTTCGGCCGGCACTTCCCGGGCATCCTGCTGCATCCGGGCTCGAGCTGGTCGAACCTCGTCAATCACCTCTACCTGACCAGCCAGGGCATCTACGGCGTCGCGCTCGGCGTGGTCGCGACCTACGTTTTCCATTTCGTCCTGTTCGGCGTGCTGGCGACGAAGGTCGGGCTCGGGCGCCTGTTCCTGGGGGTCGCGGCCGCCGTCGCGGGGCGGTTCGCGGGCGGGCCGGCCAAGATCTCGATCTTCGGCTCGGCGCTGTTCGGCATGATCTCGGGCTCGTCGGTCGCCAACACGGTGACGGTCGGCTCGCTCACCATTCCGATGATGGTGCGGCTCGGCTATCAGCGGCACTTCGCGGCCGCCGTAGAGTCCACGGCCGCCACCGGCGGCCAGATTACGCCGCCCATCATGGGCGCGGCAGCGTTCCTGATGGTCGAGTTCCTGGAGATGCCGTACGCGACCATCGTCATCGCGGCCATCGTGCCGGCGTTCATGCACTTCTTCGGCGTGCTCTGCCAGGTGCACTTCGAGGCCAAGAAGAACGGCATGCGCGGGCTCGAGCCCGGCGAGATCCCGCGGCTGCGCGAGGTTCTGGCTCGCGACTGGCCGACGCTCGCCCCGCTGGTGGCGCTGATCCTGATCCTGTTCTCGGGCTACACGCCCTACCTCGCCGCGTTCTGGGGCATCACCGGCTGCCTGCTGATGGGGCTCGCGGCGAACCGCAACGCCGCCGGGGTGCTGTTCGCCGTCACGCTCGGGCTGGCCGCGCCGATGGGCCTCCTGCGCGAGACGCTGACGGTCGGGCCCTTCTCCGCAAGCTGGAACGCGGTGATGTTCGCCGGCGCCGGCCTCATCATGCTGCATGGCGCGCTCTCGCGCAGCGACGGCTGGCGACAGGTCCACGACATGGTCGACGCCTTCATCGTCGGCGCCAAGTACGCGATCGCGGTCGGTGCGGCTGCGGCGACGGTGGGCATCATCGTCGGCGTGGTGACGCTGACCGGCGTCGGTTTCAAGATCTCGTTCATCGTGACGTCGCTCGCAGCTCAGGCCGCCGGCGCGATCGTCAGCTTGGCGCCGTTCGCGCTGGAGCCGGCCGGGCTCACCCTGTTCTTCACGCTCGTGCTGACCGCGATCGTGTGCATCCTGCTCGGCTGCGGTGTGCCGACGACCGCGACCTACATCATCATGGTGACAGTGGCCGCGCCGGCGCTCGCGCTGCTCGGCGTGCCGGCGCTCGTCGCGCACTACTTCGTGTTCTACTGGGGCGTGCTGGCCGACATCACGCCGCCCGTCGCGATCGCCGCCTACGCGGGCGCCAGCATGGCGGGCGCCGACCCGTTCCGCACGGGCAACACCGCGTTCCGGCTGGCGCTGGGCAAGATCCTGGTGCCGTTCGTGTTCGTTTTCTCGCCGTCGATGCTGCTGATGGTGCCGGGCTTCTCCTGGAACGAGCTCGCCACTTCGGTCGTCGGCTGCATCCTGGGCATCGTCGCGCTCTCCGCGGCATTCACCGGCTATGCGCTGGCGCCGATGGCCGTCTGGGAGCGTCTTCTGTTGGCTGCCGCGGCGCTGCCGATGGTGGCCCCGAGCTGGACGGCGACGCTCGGCGGGGTGATCCTGGCGGCGCCCGTCATCCTGCGCCAGCTCGCCGCCTCCCGCTCGGGCCAGACCAGGAGTGTCGAGACATGAGCAGCAGTCCCGTCAAGCGCTCTGCGGGCTCGATCACGCCGGGCGCCCCGATCATCAACCCCAGCCCGTTCACGACCCGGCCCGAGATCGAGGGCACGTTCGGCGTCGTCGCCTCGACCCACTGGATCGCGACGGCCGTCGGCATGGGCGTGCTGGAGAAGGGCGGCAACGCGTTCGACGCCGGCGTGGCGACGGCGTTCACCCTGCAGGTCGTGGAGCCGCATCTCAACGGCCCCGGCGGCGAGGTCCCGGTGATGCTCTATGACCGCCGCAGGGGCCGGCCGGAGGTCGTCTGCGGCCAGGGCCCGGCGCCGGCCGGGGCCACCATCGCGCATTACCGTGGCCACCTCGGGCTCGACATCGTGCCCGGCACCGGTCTGCTCGCGGCCTGCGTTCCGGGGTCGTTCCAGAGCTACATGCTGATCCTGCGCGATTACGGCACCATGCGGCTGCGAGACGTGCTGGAGCCCGCCATCGGCTACGCCATGCACGGCCAGCCGTTGGTCGAGCGCGCGTCGGCGACCATCGCCACCGTAGCGGAGCTGTTCTCCGAGCACTGGCCGACATCCGCAACCGTCTACCTCCCCGGCGGCAGCGTGCCCGAGCCAGGGACGATCTTCCGTAACACGCGGCTCGCCGAGACCTACACCCGTATTCTCAGTGAGGCCGAGGCGGGCGGCGGCGGCCGCGAGGCCGAGATCGCCCGGGCCTGCAAGGCCTGGAGCCAGGGCTTCGTCGCCGAGGCCATCGACCGCTTCTACCGCAACGAGGAGGTGATGGACGTCAGCGGCCGCGCGCACCGCGGCGTGCTCACCGCAGACGACATGGCGCGCTGGCAGCCGACGATCGAAGCGCCAGTCCACTTCGACTATGGCCGGTATCGCGTGCTCAAGCCGGGGACGTGGACCCAGGGTCCCGTGCTGCTGCAGATGCTGGCGCTGCTCGACGGCTACGGCTTCGACCGCCTAGATCCGACCGACGCCGACTTCATCCACACCTGGATCGAGTGCGCCAAGCTCGCCTACGCCGACCGCGAGGCCTTCTATGGCGACCCCGCTTTCGTCGAGGTGCCGCTGGAGGTGCTGCTGTCCAAGCCCTACAACGCAGAGCGCAGCAAGCTCGTCGATCCGCGCACGGCCTCGATGGAGCTGCGGCCTGGCCGCATCGCCGGGTTCGGCGGCGAGGTCGTCGTGAAGGGGATCGCCGAGGGCAGGACCGCGGTGTCGGCCGGCGGCGCCGGCGAGCCGACGGTCGGCCGTATGGGCGAGGCGCGCGGCGACACGGTGCACGTCGACGTCATCGACCGGCACGGCAACATGTTCTCGGCCACGCCGTCGGGCGGCTGGCTGCAGTCCTCGCCGGTGATTCCGGCCCTCGGCTTCCCGCTCGGGACGCGCGCGCAGATGTTCTGGCTCGAGGAAGGGCTGCCGGCCTCGCTCGCGCCCGGCAAGCGGCCGCGCTCGACGCTGTCCGTGGGCATGGCGTTGCGGGACGGCGAGCCGTACCTGATCTGGGGCACGCCCGGCGGCGACCAGCAGGACCAGTGGAGCTGCCAGTTCTTCCTGCGCCACGTGCACGCGGGGCACAACCTGCAGCAAGCGATCGACGCGCCGGCCTGGCACATCGAGCACTTCCCGGCCTCGTTCTGGCCGCGGTCGGCGCGGCCCGGCGTGGTCGTGCTCGAGGACCGGGCGCCGGCGGCGACGATCACGGAGCTTCGCCGCCGCGGCCATGTCGTCGAGGTCGGCGGGAGCTGGACGGAGGGGCGGCTGACGGCAGCGAGCCGGGACGGCATCCGCCGCAAAGCCGCCGCCAACCCGCGCGGGATGCAGGGCTACGCGGCGGGGCGCTAGTTTTCTCCCGCGGGGAGACCGCCGAGACGAGGGCGGTCACGGGAGGCGTGAGGCAGAACCATGACGTGGTCGATCATCGCGCGGGACGAGGCGACGGGGCGGGTCGGGATCGTCGTTGCGACCCGCTTCTTCGCCGTGGGCGCACTGGTGCCGCACGTCAAGACGGGAGTCGGCGCGGTCGCCACGCAGGCGTTCATCAACCCGTCCTACGGCCCGCAGGGGCTGGCGCTGCTGCAGGCAGGGGCGTCCGCGGATGATGCCGTCAAGTTCCTGACCACGGCGGATGCGGGCCGCGGCCACCGTCAGCTCCATGTCATGGACCGCCACGGGCGCTTTGCCGCCTTCACGGGGGAATCCTGCATCGAATGGTGCGGCCACCAGATCCGCTCCGCGCTGTCGGTGGCCGGCAACATGCTGGCAGGGCCGCAGGTGATCGGCGCGACCGTCGCCGCCTATGAGGGGAACCTCGCCGTGCCCTTCGCCCGCCGCCTCATCGCGGCCATGCAGGCCGGCGAGAAGGCCGGCGGCGACAAGCGCGGCAGGCAGTCGGCGGCGCTGCTGGTCCACGACGGAGAGGACTATCCCCTGCTCGACATCAGGGTCGACGACCACCCCGATCCACTCCGTGAGCTGGCAAGGCTGGAGGGCGTAGCGCGCCGGCACTGGGTGCACTTCCGCCGCCTCATGCCGAGCCGCGAAAACCCGGGCGGCCTCGCCGACCGCGCCGACCTCGAGGATCGGATCGCTGCATCCATTGCCGAAGGCTACGAATGATGTCAGACCTCGTGCGGCAAGCGGAGCCTGAGGGAGTGCAGTGATGACATCCGCAATGAGCCGCGACCGTGTGCATTTCCTGTTCATCAACGCGGGGCACTTTCTCGATCATCTGCTGACGCTGGTGTTCGCAACGGTGGCGGCGCTGGCGCTGTCGCGCGAATGGGGCATGAGCTACGCGGCGCTGATTCCCTATGCGACGCCGGGCTTCATCGCGTTCGGCGTGTTCGCGCTGCCGGCAGGGTGGCTCGCCGACCGATGGAGCCGCGAAGGAATGATGGCGGTGTTCTTCATCGGCATCGGGCTCGCCGCCGTCGCCACCTCCTTCGCCCGCACCCCCGTCGAGATGGGCCTCGGGCTGTTCGTCGTCGGCGTTTTCGCGGCCATCTATCATCCCGTCGGGCTTGCGCTCCTCGTCGAGCGCGCAGCCAAATCCGGCACCGGCATGCTGATCGGCATCAACGGCGTCTGGGGCAACCTGGGGGTGGCCAGCGCGGCGCTGATCACCGGCTATTTCGTCGATCACGGGGGCTGGCGGCTCGCCTTCGTCCTGCCCGGCCTCGCATCGATCCTGATCGGCCTCGCCTACATCGCCTTCTTCCGGGCAGACATGCTTTCACGGTCGGGAGGCCGGCGGAGCAAGTCGGCCGGTCCGGCCGCGCCGGTCCCGCCAGACCTGCGGGTCCTGCTCATTCGCCTGTCGGCGATCATCTTCTTCACCACGGCGGTGTCCGGCATCGTGTTCCAGTCGACCACCTTCGCCCTGCCGAAGGTATTCGAGGAGCGGCTGACGGGCATCGCCGGCTCGGCGACACTGGTCGGCTGGCTCGCCTTCCTCGTCTTCGCCATCGCATCGGTGGCGCAGGTGGTGGTCGGACGGCTGCTCGACCTCTACGGGCCGCGCAACGTGTTCCTGGGCGCCGCCGCGATCCAGATCGTGTTCTTCGCCACCATGCCCGGCCTCGCGGACTGGGCGGCGCTGCTCGTCGCCCTCGCCTTCATGCTGGGGGCGTTCGGTCAGATCCCGATCAACGACTACATGATCGGCAAGCTCGCCAGGTCCGACATGCGCGCCTCCATCTACGGCGTGCGCTATATCGTGACCTTCGTGGTGCTGGCCGCGACGCTGCCGCTGATCGCCTGGATCCACCAGGGCTGGGGCTTCGACCGGCTGTTCCAGGTGCTCGCCGCGGCGGCAGGCGCCATCCTCGTCGCCGTCTGGCTGCTCCCGCGCCGGCTGCCGGATCCCGAGCCGGCTCCCGCCGTCGCGTAGAGTCTTTCCAGTCGAGGGTGTCGGCTGGGATGACCAGGGCCATTCAAAGATTCTGTCCGGTGACGACGGCGAGGGCGTCGGCACGGTC
>JAHDXT010000006.1:106691-134988 GCA_023384095.1 Hyphomicrobiaceae bacterium | reverse complement strand
GCTGCCTGAGATCGCGTCACCAGCCCCGCCGAATTTAATGACACAGTAAGACTAGCAGGCCGCGGTGTTGAACCAAGATGACATCAGTCGATCACCTGAAGCGTCCCATACCTCTTGACCATCTCGGAGCCAGTCATAATTCGGACGGGCTGATAACCGCCTGGGAGCGAAGGTCCAAAATAAGAATTCACGCGGACCTGCGTCGTTGAAGTTGTAATGATGAAATCCAGAATCGGAACTCAATTATCGAGATTGCAGGCAGTGATGCATCCGAAACTTCTCCCTGGACCATGTAACCTCAGCAAACCTGTTCCAGTATCAGTATAGTCGTCACCGTATGCGTTGTCCCATGGCTCAAGACGGAACTGCTCAGGGCCGCCTCCGCCTCTCTCAAGGATGTCGTACACACCTAAGGGAACTTCATTCTTAGGTCCTGTTCCTGAGAACAATTTGCCTTTCGCAGTTTCGCCAGTATCGAGGTCCCTGACGGACAATTCGCCCGCGCTGCGCCTGTATATTGCCCCGAATTCATTGAACAGGTACCCGAACGCTGCGGTCTCGGCGCCGTTCTGGAACTTGCCGCCACCGGCGACGCTGGCGAGCCCACCCAGTGCTGCCGAGGACGCGAGCCCGCCGGCGAAGTGACCGGCATCGCCTTGCGCATTGGGGAAGGCATCCCTGATGAGTGGCGCGCCGAGTGACCCGACTGCCCCGGCCGCGGCACCGCTGCCGCACGAGCCGCCGGAGGCGGCCGACGACAGGCAGCCGACAGCGGCATGACCGGCAATGTTGGCCGCATGCGCCGGAGACGCGAACGCCGGGGTGTGGCCGGTGATGCCGCCGACCACATTGAAGGCGAGCGCGGTGACAGCGGCAATGGCGCCCGTTCTTAAGGCCAGGCCCAGGCTGCCGCTTGTGAGGCCGGCGACAACGGCCGAGGAGATGACGGCCACGGCAGCCGAGCAGGCGAGCGCCGCCGGGCCGCACAAGAGCGGCAGGGCGGCGAGGATGATGGTGCCGAGGATCGGCACCTTGCGCAGCAGGCTGCCGACGGCCTTGAAGGTCCTTGTTCCAGAAGCAGCCCAGGAAGCAGTAGCCGCTGGGATCGGTGAAGTTGACCGGGCTGTTGCCGACGTAGGCGTAGCGGTTCCAGCCCTGGCTCGAGTAGGGCGCCTCGGTCAGCGGGTCGGCCGTGCCGAAGCGGCCGAGCAGCGGGTCCCTCGGGTCAAGCCCGAGGGCAGGCTGCGCCGCGGCCGTTCATGTGCACCAGGCCTGTGGAAGTCTTGAAGCAGGGGGAGGCGGCGGCCGTTTATCCGGGGTGGCGGGCGGCGGAGGTACTCTTGACCTCAGCGCGGCAGCACGCAAGCTGCTAGGGCGTTAGCCACCGCAGTCGGACTCTCCAGAGATACACGAGCGCCACCAGCCGGTCGAGCACGCGCACGATGCGGCGGCCCGGCAGCGACGTGTCGACCTCGAAGCCGAGCCTTCGCCGCGTGAGCTGATCCTCGACTTTGAGGACGCGGAGCTTGCGGCCGCTCTCCTGGCTGTCCGAACAAGCGGAGCCACCTCACTGCCGATTGCGGCGTTGTCGAGCACGGCCTGCTCCCCTGAAGTGGAATGGTACCGGAGCCGTACAGGACGAAGCGAATCACCGAATTCTGCGAATAGCAAAGATCCGCCTACAGGCACGATCTGCCGTAGGGCATCTTGGCAGAGCAGCTCTTGCTGGAAGGCGCGAGTTGGACGAGTTGAAGCTCGACCAGCCCGATCGTTATCTGGAGAGCGCAATCGTTAGCTGCAGAGCGAGAATGATTGCCACTCTCGCCCACTCTCAAGTCCAACCCTCACTCGCCGTCCGATCAGTCGGATGCGGTTGTGTTGTCGACCTGGAGCACCGTCAGGTGACGCTCGCGGCCGTCGTGGCCCGTCCACGCGATCGACTGGCCCTCGGACAGGCCGATCAGGGCCGTGCCGATGGGGGTGAGGATCGAGATCCTGCCTGCGCCGATGTCGGCCTGACCGGGGAAGACCAGCTTCACGCGCCGCTCCCGGCCGTCATCCGAACGATAGGCCAGAGTCGAGCCCATCTGCACGACGGACGGAGGAACGGCCGCGACGACCCTGGCCCGCTCCATTTCCGCAATGAGCTCGCCGGCCACGTCCGGAGAGCGGTGCAGGGCATCCATGGCGAGCACGGTGAGCCGCTGCTGGTCGGCCTGGCTCACGATGATGTCGGGCATCTCGGGGTAATGTCTGTCTTTCATGGGATCACCGATTGCGCGCTGGACGGTTCGTCCGCTGTGGATGGCGCTCGTTGCTGGTATCGAAGGTGGTGTGCGCACTCGCATCGGCATCGCTTTCGCCTTGCCGCACCGCTGCCGTGCGTGTCGTGAAGCGCCCCAGGCTCGGGAGCGCACGTCGCCGAGCTGGGGCCGCTATCCTGCGATCGGATGCGCCCGGCGCGCCAGAGATGCGCGATGTATGAGTTTGCCCGACATAATACCTAATCTGGCCCTTGCGGCGCCGATGTCAAGTCGGCTCCGGCACCTGCGAGCCGGTGGCGGGCCGGATTTGCCGCCGTCTGGTTAGATGTAGACGCCGCGCGGCCTCGGGCGGAGCCCGGCCTGCGGCTCGGCGACGGCGTCGGCCGAAGCGGCCCCGGCGGCGGGCTCCTGGCGGCCGGACTGCGGCCCGGCGCCGCCCTGTCTGCCGTCCGCCTGCCCTCCGCTGGACGGCCCCTGAGATGTGTATTGCGCGAGCGGTTGCGCGCCCTGCTGCGGCGGCGACCCGCTCACCGGAGCGCTGCGGTCGGTGTCGGCGGCGTGGACGGTCAGGCTCTCGACATCATATCCGGCCGATCGCAGCAGACCCGTCAGCGCGCCCTGGTCCCTGCGGATGAGCTCGGCCGCGGCTGCCAGGTGCGTATCGACACGGATCTCGAGGATGTTTGCCTCGAGCGATATCCGGACGCTGACGGTGCCGAGGTCCGCCGGTTGCAGCTGGACGTGCAGCACCCGGATCGGCCCGTCCAGCGACGGCTTTGCGGCGGCGGGCAGGCCGGGCAGCTCGCGCGCCAGGCGGGACTCGCCGGCACCTTCGAGCGCCGCAGCGACTGCCTGGGCGATCTGGATGGCAGGAGCCAGCCGCACAGGCGCGAAATGGGTCTCCTGCCGGACGACCTTGGCCGTTACGACCCCTTCCGAACCGGAGGGCCGCGTCGGACGCGACGCGCCGGGCTCCCGCGCGGCGGGCGGCATGTCGCCGGCGGAGTCGCGCGGTGCTCCGGCATGGCGCGGCTGCCCCTCCCGCGCGGTGTCGGAGCGATGCTGCGCGCCGGCCAGGTCATCGCGCACGGTGGTGAACTCGGCAATGGGCCGCGACGAGGCCTCGGCCAGGCTGTGCGTTCCGGCGCCGGCAGGGCCGGCATCCAGCAGCAGCGGCGCTGCCGGGCTGGCGTCCGCCACGCTCGCCTCGGGCTGGCGTAGGCTCGAGCCCATGCCGCCGCCGGTTTCGGGAAACGGCTCTTCCTGCCCCCTACCGCCGGGGCGGTCCAGCATCAGCATGGCATCTCGAGCCTGATCGGTGAGAGGCGACGATGGCGCTCGCTCGGCGTCCGCATTCCGGCCCACTGCTTCTGCCGAAGCTTCAGCTCCCACGCCCTGCCTCACGCGCGAGCTGACGAGCCGCCCCCGCTCGTTCGCCTTGCTCTCCAGCATCAGAACGTGCTCGGGAAATGCCGGCTCTTCCCCGTTGCCGAGTTGTGGCGCGCGCGCGCGCGGCTTTGGCGTCTCAGCCGGCACAATGGGACCGGCGGCCAGGCTTCCCGTCCTGCTCATCTCGCTCCTCCGCTCAAGAGCGCGTCTACGCCGGCCATGGCCGTATGGGCGCGACCAATCACGTTCAGCCCGATCCCCGAGAGCTCTCGTGCACGCTCCCCCGCGGCGCCGGGCGGCAGCGGGCTCGTGGAGCCCGCGGTGGTCTCGGGGAGCCGCCGGATCTGCCGGGCCGCCGAGCGCGCCGCATCGAGGAGACCGGCGTCCGGGGCGGTCAGCTTCTCGCGCTCGACCGCATCGAGCAGGGACAGTCCGCGGTCGACTTCGCCGGTGATGATGAGAGCCGCGGCGTCGTAGACCTGCGCCCGCTGAGCTGCTGCGCTCCCCCGATCGGCAGCGCGCATGGCGATCTCCACGGCAAAGCGCGTCAACTCGACCTTGCCCCTGGCGATCCCTTCCCGGGCCATCGACAGATGGAGGTCCCGACGCTCCTCGACCTCGAGCCCTTCGAGGGCCGCCTCTAGCCGGGCCAGCCGGTCCGAACCGCCCGCCGGTTCCCTCCCCGCGATCTCGGCTGCGAGTTGCCGCCAGAAAGAGCTCGCAAAGGACGATTTGCGGAATCGGCGGATGTATCGCCCCAGCAGTGGCGCGAGCCTGTCCCACCGACCCGCTGCCGGCAACAGCAGCATCTGCCGGCGCAGCGCCGTTTCCTCCACCAGCGTGCCGGGCGACAGCAGGCGGGCATCGTCGAGGAGGGCTATCGCCTTCTTAGCGTCGGCTGCATTGGCTGCCAGCGCCCCCTGCACGAGCGCGATGGCGCCGGCGATGCCAGGGTCGAGCGAGCGCGCGTCGACGTCCGCCAGGAGCGCGCCGGCCTCGCGATCCCGCCCCTCGGCGTAGGCCAGCGCGCCCCGCAGCAGCTTGCCGGCCGGCTCGGGCATCCTGCCGGGATCCCGCAGGGCCTCGAGGATGCGCGGCTCGCCGCCGCTCAGAATGTAGAGAACCGCGGCGCGCGCGTTGCGCGGCTCGCGCCAGCGCTCGGGCTCTACCGCGGCGAGCTGCGCCGAGATGGCCGGCATCGCCTGCCGATGCGCGAGAAGGGCGTCGTTGCCGCTGCTTGCGATGCGGTCCTGCAGGACGCGCAGGGAGCGGACGAGCTCGAACGGCTCCTCGGTCGCCCTCGCCTGGGCCGGCGGAGCCCCCGCCAGCAGCAGCATCATGACCAGTGCCGATGATCGTCCGAAGGTCACGACGCGTGGGCCTTCCGCAACAGGATCTCGATGCGGCGGTTCTGCGCGGCCTCCGGCTCGCCGGCGAGCTTCAGACTGCGGTCGGCATGGCCCTCGATGCGCTCGAATCGCTGCTCGTCCACGCCGCCGCGCAGGAGCATGAAGTAGGCCGCATGTGCGCGGGCGGCCGACAACCGCCAGTTGTCGTAGCTCTGCGACCTGAACGGCCGGCCGTCGGTATGGCCGCGGACGACCAGCGGTCCTGGATGCGTCCTCAGCACCTGGGCGATCCTGTCCATGATCGCGACCAGCTCTGGGCGCGGCTCCGCCGATGCGATCGCGAACATCCCGAAATCCAGATCGTCGGTCAGGCTGATGAGCACGCCTTCCGGCGTGCTCGTCACCTCGAGATTGGGAAGCTTCCGGGTCTCGGCCCCCCGCAATGCAGCACGGATCTCCTCCTCGATCGCCGAATCGGCTGACGGGGGGGCGGGCCGATCCGGCGACCGACTGGCCGCCGGATCGCGCTCGTCCGCTCCGTCCGCCGCCTCCGCACCGGACCACGGACGAGCTCCGGCTGGCGCAAATGCTGTGGAACTCTCGATCCGAAGCCCGGGACTCGAATCCGCCTGAGCATCTGGCTGCTGTCCGGCCTGCCAGTCCGGCAGTCGAAGCGGCGCATTCGCCTCGGCGCGCGCCGGCAGCAGGCGAAGCTCGGGCTCGAAGGGGTCCCGAAAGGCCTCGCCGGCAATTCGCGCGGCTCGCAGGGCTGATTCCGGCTTCTTCCAGGGTTCGGCCGTCGCGGGTTCCGCCACGACGGCAAAGAATGCTCTGACCAAGCCTTCCGGGCCGCCGGGCCTGAAGGTTCCTTCCGCTCTCGGATCGCCCTTGGAAGCCCCATTCCTGCTTGTCGACTCGCCCGGTGCGTCCTCCTTCCCGCGGGCGCCCGACTGCATGTCGTGCAGGCCCTTCGGATTGGCGATGCGGTCCGTCAGCTTCACCGGATTGAAATAGCTGGCCACGGCCGAAACCGTCTGCTTGTCCGTCGCGCTGATCAGCCACATGACGAGGAAGAACGCCATCATCGCGGTCATGAAGTCCGCATAGGCGATCTTCCAGATTCCTCCGTGGGAGCTCTCCATGTCCTCGACCGACCGCCGGCGGATGATGACGATCTCTCCAGGCAACTCAGCCGGGTTACGCGATACTGACTCTGAGCTCATGCTCGCCTGGCCTCACGCATCCACTGTTTGAGAATTGCCGACGCCTGCTCCTCGTCGAGCTCGACCATCTGCTCGAGCCGCTTCTGCGGAGTGCGGCCGAGCCTGCTTCTGACGTCCGCTATGAGATTGGGCTCCGCTTCGTCCTGAAGCTCCACCGCGCCGGACAGGGTTGCACTGCCCGCATCGAGCGCGCCACCGGAAGCACCGGCGGCTGCGCCCGGCGGCTCGAGGACCGCCCGCAGCGCCGGCCGCAGCCCGAACCAGACCAGCAAGACCGTCGCAGCCAGCACGGCAAGGGCATTGACGATGCTGCCGGACTGGCTGAGCAGCAGCTCGCCGATGCTCGGTGCCACCGGCTCCATCGGCTCTCCGTCCGCGAAGAAGTCCACGGCCGCGACGGTGATCCGGTCGCCGCGCTCCGCCACGAGCCCGACCGCCGAGCCGACAAGCCGCTCGATCTCCTTCAGACTGGCATCGACGGCGCCTGCGTCCGCGCCCTCGCCGAGGGCCGACTGAAGCCGCTTGCGATTGATCAACACCGCGACGGTGAGGGCCTCGACCCTGTAGCCCTCGCTGACCGTCGAGGTGGTCTTCGAGCTCAGCTCGAAATTCGTCAGCTCCTCGCGGCGCTCGTTGCTGCGGGCCGAGACCTCCCCGGACGCGCCGGACGGCTGCTCGGCGGGGAGGTTCTGCTCCACTCCCACCGGCGCGCGGCTGTCCCGGTTCTGCGAGCTGCCCGACTCCTTGACGATGCGCACCGATCGTTCGACCCGCGAATCGGGATCGAACGCCGTCTCGTTGACCTGCCGCTTGTCCGTGTTGAGGCGCGCGGCGACGCTGATCTCGAAGTTGTCGAGACCGAGGTAGGGCGAGAGGGTTTTGCGGGCCCGCTCCTGCAGCTCCTTGCTGATCGCTTTCTCGAGCTCGACCAGCCTGGCGGGCGCGGCGCTCTCCGAGTCGCCGGCTGTGGCCAGGATGGTGCCGTCGGTGCTCAGCACCGTCACCTGCTCGACCGTCAGCTCCGGCACGGCGGCGGAGACGAGATGGCGGATCGCCTGGGCCGGGGCGAAATGGCCGGCCGCCTCGGTGCGGATCACGACGGATGCCGAAGGCGCCTGCCGGTTGCGCCGGAACGAGCCGGCGTCCGGCAGCACGATGTGCACCCGCGCCGCCTTGACGCCTTTCACGCCCTGGATGGTGCGCGCGATCTCGCCCTCGAGCGCCCTGACGCGCGTGATCTCCTGCATGAACGAGGTGAGCCCGATCGAGCCGATCCGGTCGAACAGCTCGTAGCCGGCGTTGGCGCTGCTCGGCAGGCCCTTCTCCGCCAGCAGCATGCGGGCTCGCGCCGTCTGTCCGCGGCGCACCAGAACCTTGCTCCCTTCGGCATTGACGTCGAAGGGGATGCCGGCTTCGCCGAGCGCCGCGCCGATGCGGCTGACATCCCGGGCGTCGAGACCACCATAGACCGTCTCGAGCTCCGGCCGGCTGAGAAGATAGCCGCCCGCGCCGACCGCGCCGGCAACGGTGAGCCCGACGATCGCGAGCGCGGCAAGGCGCCTGCCGCCCAGCGCGAGCAGGTTCGACTGCAGCCGTTTCAGGTGTTCCGGCCCGATCATGGATCCCTTGCCTCGTCAGTGGAATCGGGATGGGAGGATCATTCGGCGCCAGGCTTGCGTCAGGGTCGCGGGAGCCCCCACGAGGTCTGCCGCCCGCCCCTGAACAGGGCGGGCGGCAGCGGCCCTCAGCGGAACAGCGACAGGATGTTCTGGCTGTTGGCGTTGGCGATGCTGAGCGCCTGGATGCCGAGCTGCTGCTGGACCTGCAGCGCCTGCAGCCGGGTCGATTCGGCATTCATGTCCGCGTCGACGAGCTGGCCGATGCCGCGGTCGATCGCATCGATGAGACTCGAAACGAAGCTGTTCTGCAGATCGATGCGGGACTTCACGGCGCCGAGGCTGGTCGCCGCATCGGTCATGGCGCCAATGGCGCCATCGACGGTGCCGATCATCTCCTCGAGGTCGGCGATGTCGGCGGCACTGTCCGTGTAGGCGGCGATGGTGAGGGTGGCGACCGAGTAGTTGACGCTGCCGTTCGTCGTGGTGCTCTCCGTGTCGAGAATGCCCGACTGGTCGGCCGCGTCGAAGAGCTCCGTGGCGGTGATATCGACGTCGATCGTGCCGATTGTTATGGCGCCGCCTGAACGGGAGAACGAGGACACGATCGACTTCGTCGCATTGTAGCTGGCCGCGCCGGAATCGACCGACAGCCAGTTCTCGCCCGAGAACACCGCCCCGTCCGCAATGCTCCGCAAGGTCTCCTGGAACGCGGAGATCTCGCTCTGGATCTTGCCCCGGTCGACACCCGGCTCGCGGGCGGCGACGAGCCGCGCCTTGATCTCGCTCACCACGTCGATGGCCCGGGCAGTCGCCGTGTAGGCGACATCGACGGTTCCCGCGCCGAGCCCGAGCGCGTCCTGCACCGTCGACAGCGCCTTGCTGTCGGAGCGCATCGTCGTGGCGATCGACCAGTAGGCCGCATTGTCCGATGCGGTGGCGACGCGGTAGCCGGTGGCGATCCGGCTCTGCGTCACCGCCATGTCCTTGTTCGTCTGCGTCAGCGTCTGCAGCGCAGTCATCGCCGAGGTGTTCGTGAGAAGGCTGGTCATCTGAAGATGTCCCTTTGAGGTTCGGATCGTTTCGGGGACATACCGGATCGGCCGGCATGGCAGCGCGGCTTCATGCCCTTGGGTCCGGCTCGCCGGCACGCGACCCAACCTGCCATCAGGAATGAGAATGACTTGCAGGTCTTGCTTCTGGCTTAACGAGACCCCCTGCGGTCAGGCAAACGAGCGGACGAGCCCGCCGACGAGCAGGTTCCAGCCGTCGATCAGGATGAAGAACAGGATCTTGAACGGCAGCGAGATGACGGTCGGCGGCAGCATCATCATGCCCATCGACATCGTCAGGATCGCAACGATCATGTCGATGACGAGGAACGGCAGCACGATGAGGAAGCCGATCTCGAAGCCGCGCCTGAGCTCGGAGATCATGAACGCCGGGATGAGCACGCGCAGCTCGATCTCCTCGCTTTGCGCGGGGCCCTGGGTCCCGCCCGCCAGCTCCTCGAACAGGCCCAGGTCCTTGTCGCGCACATTGGCGCGCATGAACGTGCGGAACGGCGCGGTGATGCGCCGGTAGGCCTCCTCCTCGCCGATGCGGTTCTCGACCAGCGGCTTCAGCCCGTCGTGCCAGGCCCGGTCGAAGGTCGGCGCCATGACGTAGAAGGTCATGAACAGCGCCAGGCTGATGAGGATGAGGTTCGCCGGGGTGGTCTGCAGGCCGAGCCCGGTGCGCAGGAAGGACAGCGCGATCACGAAGCGGGTGAAGCACGTCACCATGACGAGCAGGCCCGGCGCGACCGAGAGCACGGTGAGGATGACGACGAGCTGGAGGATGCGGCCCGTCGCGGTCCCCTGGCCGGGAGGCACCAGCGCCTCGAGTCCCGGCACCTGCGCCAGCGCTTCGGCCGGGCCGAGCAGCAGCACGATGGCGACGGCGACGAGCGGCCCGATCATTCGACGACGAAGGTGTGGATCACGAGATCGCGGACCCGTCCGCCGCTGCGCACCCGCGCCCGTTCGCCCAGGTCCTCCCGGAGGTGCTGGAAACCCCTCGCGCCTTCGACCTCGGCCATGGAAACGGTCTGCAGGAACGCGACGATGTCCTGCGAGATCAGGGCCGTGAGCAGAGCGTCGTCGCCCTCCTGCCCGTCGTCGAGCACGATCGAGGCCTCGATGCGCACCCACGCGCGCTCGGGGCCGGCGAGGCCGGTGACGATCGGAGGCAGCGTGCGGATGGCAGCCGACCCCGCCAGGCCGGCGGCGGCTTTCGCCGGTTGCACCTCCGCTGCATCGTCCTTGCGCCGGGCGTCCTCGACCACCGCGCGCGGGAGCCCGAAGCCCCATCCGGCGGCCGCCGCCACAACCGACACCATGAGCACCGCCACGGCCGACCCGGCCGGCGATGCCCTGCTTGCCTGCCGGTCCGCCGGTCGGCCGGGTGTCTGCCGCGCAACAGCCATGTCGCTCCCGTTCCTTTCACAGCCCGCTTCCGGCGGCGCGGGACTCCAGACCACGCACTCACCCCGAGACCACCGGGCTCAGAACGGCACGATGAGATCGAGGAGCTGCTGGCCCAGACCCGGCTGCTGGACCTCGGTGATGCGCCCCCGGCCGCCGTAGGAGATGCGCGCCTCCGCGATCTTCTCGTAGGAGACGGTGTTGTCGGTTGCGATGTCCCGCGGCCGCACGACTCCGGCGACGCTCAGCACCCGGACCTCGAAGTTCACTCGCACCTCCTGGCTGCCGCTGATCACCATGTTACCGTTCGGCAGCACCTCCGAGACGACGGCGGCCACCAGGAGCTGGATGCTCTCGGACCGCGAGATGGCGCCTTCGCCCTTGCTCGTCGTCCGCGAATTCACCGACGCGTCGAAATCGCCCTTCCACTCCGTGCCGACGCTGTTCGAGTCGACGCCGTAGCTGGCGGCGAGGCCGAGCGTCTTGTTGGAATTGCGCGTGCGGTTCGAGGTGTTGTCGAGCGAGGCCCTGTCCTTGATGGAGATCGTGACGGTGACCACGTCGCCGATCCTCCGCGCGCGCGGATCGCGGAACAGGTCCGAGCCGGCGTCCTCCCAAAGTGAGTTGTCCCGATGCCGCGGAAGGGGCGGAGGCGGCTCGCCCAGGATCGGCACCCTGTCGGGGCGCAATCCGGCGCCGACGGGCGTGAGGTGCGGCTCGCGACCGATGTCCGCCGGATGAACGGCGCACGCTCCCATCACCGCGGTCCCGAGCACGGCTGCAAAGATCGGCCTCACGACTTGCCTCCGCCGGTGGCAGGCGCGGTGCCCGATTCGGGGGTCACCTTGGCGGCGCCGGCTATCGTCGTGGTGAGGCGGACGGCCGGCCCCGGCGGCATCTCGTTCAGGATCGCACTGGCGTTGCGGGGATCGAGCTTGGTCAGGACGGCCGCCGCCGTCTCCTCGTCCATGGCGGCAAGCTGGGAGGCTGCCGCGTCGGGCCGCATCCGTGCGTAGATGCGCACCAGCGTCGCCTGCGCCTTGCTCGCGAAGGCGTCGCGGCGGGCGAGCCACTCGCGGTACTCGGCCGTCCGCTTTTCCAGAACGGCGATCCGGCCCTCGAGCTCCTTTTCCATTTCGCTCAGCGTCTGCTTCTGCCACGCGAAGCGCGCGTCGGCAGCCGCGTCGGCAATGCTGATGCAGTAGTCCTGCGCCAGCCCCGGCGCCGCGGGACGTGCCTCTGCCGGCTTGCGCACCGGTCCAGGCGCCCCAACGAGGGCCGGCGGGGACGGCGGCTGGCCGGCGTGCTGGGCCTGCCGCTGCTCCCCCGCCGGCCCTCTGTCCGCCTCCGCGAGAACAGCGGCGGACGTCACCACGGGTGCCGCCCCCGGCGCGGGGGAAACCATCACCACCGGCTCCCAGCCCCAGACGAGGTCCGGCCCCGGAGGCGAGGACCCGCCCGCTTCAACGAAGGCCGCCGCGGCGACGGTCGAGACGACCGGCATCCAGCCGTGCTCGGCGGCAGCCGTCGATGTCGCGAGAGACAGGCCCGCGAGTGCTACGACCCAACGCCGCATGCCGATCGCGTGCGCCAGCATCATTGCACCACCAGCTCGGCCTGCAGTGCGCCCGCGGTCTTGATCGCCTGCAGGATGGCGATGATGCCCGGCGGCTTCAGCCCGATCCTGTTGAGGCCGCTGACCAGGACGTGGAGGTTCGTCCCGCCGACGATCGCGATGTTGCCGCCTTCCTGGCCGGCCGTGATCAGGGTCTCCGGCGTGACGACCGTCTCGCCTTTCGAGAACGGGGCCGGCTGCGACACCTTCTCGGTCTCGGTCACCCGCACCGTCAGGTTGCCGTGCGCCACGGCGACGGTCGAGACCTGCACGTCCCTGCCGATGACGATGGTTCCCGTCCGCTCGTCGATGACGACGCGGGCGGGCGAGTCTGTCTCGGTCAGCAGGTCGCCGACCTCGGCCACGAAGCGCGCGGCGCTGACGTGGCGCGGCCGCATCAGCCTCACCGTGCGCAGGTCTTCCTCGCGTGCGGTCCGGATGCCGTATTTCTGGCCGGTGTAGGCGTTGATCGTATCGGCGATGCGCACCGCAGTGGCGAAGTCCGGGCTGCGCAGCTCCAGCACCAGCACCGTCTCGTCCGCGAAGCGTCCCGGCGCTTCCCGCTCGACCAGCGCCCCGTTGGGAATGCGGCCCGCCGTGGGCACGCCGTGGGTCAAAGTCTCGGCCTTGCCGGCCGTGCTGAAGCCGGAGACCGCCAACGGCCCCTGAGCCACCGCGTAGATCCTGTCGTCGGCCCCCATCAGCGGCGTCAGCACCAGCGAGCCGCCCGCGAGCGACGTCGCATCCCCCAGCGACGAGACCGTGACGTCGATGCGCGAGCCCTTGCCCGCGAACGGCGGCAGCTCCGCCGTGACCACGACGGCCGCCACGTTGCGCGTGCGCGCCCTGGCGCCGCGCACGTTGACCCCCATGCGGTCGAGCATCGCCTGGAGCGACTGCTCGGTGAAGGGCGCGTTGCGCAGGCTGTCGCCGGTGCCGTTGAGCCCGATGACGAGGCCATAGCCTACGAGCTGGTTGGCACGCACGCCCTGGACCGACACGATATCCTTGATGCGGCTTGCCGCCGCCGCCTGAACACAGGCGACAACCATGACCAGGAGCGCGAGTACCGGCCGCCTCACGGGTCGCTCACCCGCACGCTCCCGTCGGGCTGCACCGCGCCCTTGATGCCGGAGCCGCTGTCGATGTTGCGAAGGCTGATGACGTCTCCCAGGCCGCCGGACTGCAACGCGACCGCGTAACCCGTGATAATGAGGCCGTCAGCTTCGAGCACAACCAGCACCGTCCGGCCCTGCACCACGAGATAGGGTTCCCGCAGCGCGTTGACGGGAATGGGCTGGCCGGGCAGCAGCGTCCGCCGCGCCACCTTGCCGACGAGGTCCTCGCGCGTCTGGAGGACGGCGCTCCGCCCTGGCAGGTTGGCGTCGAACACCTTGTCGACAAGGTGATCGGCGCGAATGGCGTCTCCCGGATAGAGCGTGATGCGCGGGACCGGCAGCGGCAGCCCGGCCGCGCGCACCGGCATCGCTGCGGCGAGGACCGCAAATCCGAGCGCCGCTGCCAGGCTGATCGACAATCCATGCGGCACTCGTCGCGAGCCGGCGTGCGATGTCGGCTTCCCCCTCTTTTCGCCACGGCCGCGGAGGTCGCGATCCATGACGCCGCTCCGCACCCAGGAGGCACCGCATCGCGGATTCCCGCCTTCGCGGGAATGACGGTGTGGGATGGCGATGCGCATCGAATCAGCGACGCTGAGGCTCAACCGTCCATGGCGCACGATGCAGCCCTCCCCATCATTATGCGTGCACCTCCCAACACACCCGTCATGGCCGTGAAGGCGGTCGTCACGACGGCTTTCCGCACCCAAGAGGCACCGCATCGCGGATTCCCGCCTTCGCGGGAATGACGGTTTGGGAGGGCGATGTGCATCGCCTCGACGACACAAAGGCCAGTCGCGGCGCACCATGCCGCTCTCTCCCCATTTCCCGTGCACATGCTAACTTTCCCGTCATGGCCGCGAAGGCGGCCATCCGCGATGCCTCGCCACGTACGCGACCTGTCGTGTCGTGAGTCTCCGCCGTGGCTGACCCCGGCCTCCGAGCCGGAGCAGCGGTGTGGAAAGGCGATGTGCATCGAATCAGCGACGCTGAGGCTCAGCCGGTCGTGGCGCACGATGCGACCCTCCACATCAGCGGATGCCCTTGGTGACGGTGCCGAACATGTCGTCGGCAGCCTGGATGACCTTCGAGTTCATCTCGTAGGCGCGCTGCGCCGAGATCAGCTCCGTGATCTCCTTCACCGGATCGACGTTCGAGTTCTCGAGGTAGCCCTGGTGGAGCGTGGCAAAACCCGCCTCGCCGGCCACGCCGACCACGGGCGCGCCCGAGGCCTCCGTCTCGCGATAGAGATTGCCGCCGATCGGCTCCAGGCCGGTCTCATTGGCGAAGTTGGCGAGCGTGAGCTGCCCGAGGAGCTGCAATTCCGGCTCGCCGTCGATCCGTGCGAGCACCTGTCCGCTCTCGTTGACGACGACGTTGCTGGCGTTGTCGGGGATGGTGATCGCCGGCTGGACCACATAGCCGTCGATCGTGACGATCTGCCCGGCGGCGCTCTTGTTGAAAGCGCCGGCGCGCGTATAGAGCGTCTCGCCGTCGGCGCCGCTCACCTGCAGCCAGCCGCGGCCGCTGAGCGCCAGGTCGAGCTTGTTGGCGGTGCTCGTCAGCGAGCCCTGCATGTGCAGCTTGCGGATCGCGGCGGTACGCACGCCGAGCCCGATCTGCACCCCTTCCGGCACCGCGTTCTCGCCGCCCCTGTTCGGCACGCCCGCCGCGCGCTCGGCTTGATAGATGAGATCGGTGAACTCGGCGCGGGCTCGCTTGAACCCGGTCGTATTGATGTTCGCGATGTTGTTGGCGATGACTTCCAGGTTGAGCTGCTGGGCCGTCATTCCGGTCGCGGCGATCGCAAGCGCTCTCATCCCGTCCGCCTTCCTAGATCGCCATCCGGCTGAGCTCGAGATAAGCCGCCGTCACCTTGTCGCGGATGGCGATGGCCGCCTGCAGGGTCTGCTCCGCCGCCAGCACGGTTTCGACGACCTGCTGCACCGGGGCCTGCCCCTTGATGCCCGCGATGGACGTCGCCTCGGCCGCACGCAGTCCGTCGGCTGCATCCGAGATCAGCCGGCCGAGCACGGCCCCGAAGTCGGCCGGCGCCGGAGCGGCCGCCGATCGCGATGCTCCGACGGCCGGCCAGGCACTTCCGACCGCCGTGCTGGCCGCTGCCCCCAGCGGGGAAAGCTGGTCGATCATGACGCGCTCCTCAGCAGGTCGATGGTCATCGAGATCATCTCCCGTGTCTGCCTGATCACCTGCAGGTTGGCCTCGTAGGAGCGGTTCGCCTCGCGCATGTCCGCCATCTCGACCAGCACGTTGACGTTCGGCAGCTTCACGTAGCCATCGGCATCTGCCGCCGGGTGACCGGGATCATGCTCCGTGCGAAAAGGCGACCGGTCGAGATCGATGCGATCGACCCGAACGAGATTGGCCCCGCTGACCCGGTCCATCTCGCTCTCGAAACTGATCGTCTTGCGGATGTAGGGGTCGGCCCCGGACACGCTGCCGGTCGAGTGCGCGTTGGCCAGGTTCTCCGAAACGATGCGCACGCGCTTCGACTGGACCTCGAGGCCCGAGCCGGCGATCCTGAGGGAGGCCTGCAGCGGATCGATCATCGGCCGACCTCCACCTAGCCTCTGGCGCTGGCCATCAGCATGCGGTGAAAGGCTTTGACGATGCCCGCGTTGAGGGCGAACGAGCGGTTCACCTCGCCTGCCTTGATCAGCTCCTGCTCGAGCACGACCGAGTTGCCGGAATGCAGGACGTCCCAGGCGTCCTCGTCGCGCACATCCGTCACGGGAGGGCCGGGCTGCGGCGGGCTCATGTGCCCCGGCCGGGTCGTCGCCAGCCGCAGCGGCGCCGCGTTCAGCACCGCCTCGAAGGGCTCCGCGTCGTGCGCCTTGAAGCCCGGCGTGTTGGCGTTGGCGATATTGCCGGCCACCGCCGACTGCCGCACCGACAACCACGCGTTGTGCTGCGATACGAGATCGAAAAGGTGGATCGGGCCCATCGCGGCTTCCCCCTGTCGCGCGCTTCGGTCGCCCTGTCGAGTAATGTGCGAGTCTTGCCCCAGGCTTGCCTCAGGGCCACGGCCTTCCGCTCGAGCGGCCGGCGGAACCAGTGCGGAGTGCTGGGAACGAGGTCGATCCCGGCAGGCCGACTAAGCCTTCGGTTTTCCCCAGACCGCCTCCAGCCGGGCATCGCGGCCGCAGCCGCTGCGATAGATGAAGTACTGAATGGGATTCCGCTTGTAGTAGTCCTGGTGGTAGTCCTCGGCCGGGGTGAACGCCGACGCGGCGGTGATCTCCACCGCGATGGGCTGCTTGAGCCGTTCGCTCTTCTCGAGTGCAGCCTTGGACTCCTCGGCCAGACGCTTCTGCTCTTCCGTGTGATAGAAAATGGCCGGCCTGTACTGATCGCCCCGGTCGCAGAACTGACCGCCGCCATCGAGCGGATCGACGTTGCGCCAATAGTGATCGAGAAGCTGCCGGTAGGTGACCTTGCTCGGGTCGTACTTGAGCTGCAGCACCTCTGCATGCCCCGTGCCGCCCCGGGACACCTGCTGATACGTGGGGTTGGGCGTCTTGCCGCCCATGTAGCCGGACGTGGTCTCGACCACCCCTTCGACCTTGTCGAAGTCAGATTCCGTGCACCAGAAGCAGCCACTGGCGAAGGTGGCGACCTCGAGCGTCTGCGCCGGCCCTGCTGGGCGCGCATCGGTCTGGGCCGCCACAGCGGTCGCCAGGAGGACCAGCGCGCCGAGCGCGCAGGCAATGACGCGAAGCATGGGCCGCTCCTTCAGTCTCCGTTGAGGCGCTCAGCTCGCTGCCTTCGGCACGAACTTCATGGCTACTCCATTCATGCAGTAGCGCAGCCCGGTCGGTGGCGGGCCGTCGTCGAAGACATGGCCGAGATGCCCACCGCAACGGCGGCAGTGCACCTCGATGCGCGTCATGAAGAAGCTGCGGTCCTCGGTCGTGCCGATGGCGTTCTCGATGGGCTTCCAGAAGCTCGGCCAGCCGGTGCGGCTGTCGAACTTGGCCTCGGACGAGAACACCGGCAGGTCGCAGCCGGCGCAGTAATAGGTGCCGGCGTCGTAGGTCTTGTCCAACGGGCTCGAGAAGGCGTACTCGGTGCCGTGCTTGCGCAGCACGTAGAACTGCTCGGGCGTGAGCAGCTTCTTCCACTCCTCCTCGCTCCGGGCGATCTCGAACTGCTTCTCCTTCCCGACTCCCGCCGAGAAGACGCGCGGTGCGGCGATGGCGCCGAGCAGGGCGGCAGCGGCACCGATCCTTCCGAAACTGCGACGGCTCATCATCTCAGGCCCCTCTGGTCCTCGGCGACTTATGCCTGCCGGATGATATGCGCCGACCCCTCCCGAGCGTCCAGTCGCGGGCGATCAAACTCTCGTGCGCGGCGCGTGTATGGGGCGGCGGCTGGACGTCCCGGTCACTCCACCAGGGGTATGGCGGTGTCGACCACGATCTCCTCGGGGCTGAGGCGGCAGCGGCAGGCGAGCATCTCGACGCCGGCGGCCCTGGCCGCGTCGAATGCGTCGCCGTACGTCGGGTCGATGTCGCGGGCGAGCGCCAGCTTCGATGCATCGCTGCGCTGGACCAGGAACATCATGACAGCGCGGTGCCCCTCTCCCACCATGGCCGCCAGCTCCGCGAGGTGCTTGGCGCCGCGCTCGGTCACGCTGTCCGGGAACTCGGCGAGCCCGGCCGTGCGCATCATGTGCACGTTCTTGATCTCGACGTAGCACCGGCCCTTGCGCGCGCAGTCGAGCAGGATGTCGATGCGGCTGTTGCGGCCGTATTTCACCTCGCGGCGCAGCTCGGGATAGCCCTCGAGGCCAGCGATGCGGGCGGCGCCGATGGCCTCCGCCACGAGCGCGTTCGGGCGGGACGTATTGATGCCGACCAGCGTCGGGCCCTGCCCGAGATCGGCCTCGACCATCTCCCAGGTATGACGGTACTTGCGCGTCGGGCTGTCGCTCGTGGACAGCCACACGACGGAGCCGGGCGCGGTGAGGCCGGTCATCGAGCCCGTGTTCGGGCAGGTGGCCGTCACCGTCTCGCCGCCATCGACATCGACGTCGGCTAGAAACCGCTTGTACCGCCTCACGAGACGACCACGGATCAGGGGAGCCGGGAATCGCATGGGCGGGGGACCTAGAGTTTTTTCAGTTGGGATCGAATCAGTTGCAGCGAATACTATTCCCCTCCCCCTTGCGGGGAGGGGTCGGGGGTGGGGGTGCCTGGGTTCGGACGTTGCGTTCGTGGCCCCACCCCACCCGCGCGGCTTTCGCCGCGCCGCCCTCCCCGTCAAGGGGAGGGCATCGCACCAGCCGACGCCCCTCATCCTGGCCCGCTGCCGCTTCGATTCGAGTCGGACACACTTCTACGGCTGCCCGAGGGGGCCGCGCAAGCCGATCCGGTGTAGAATAGGCGGCAGCGGCTCAGGTCGAGGGGTATCGGGGATGGCACCGGCGCAGGACAACGACGTCGTCACGGCTGCGGTTCTCGTCATCGGCGACGAGATCCTGTCGGGGCGCACCAAGGACAGGAACATCGGCTACATCGCCGACCACTGCACCGCCATCGGCATCCAGGTGCGGGAGGTGCGCATCGTGGCCGACGACGAGGGGGCGATCGTCGCCGCTGTCAACGCCCTGCGGGCGCGCTACGATTATGTCTTCACCACGGGCGGCATCGGCCCGACCCATGACGACATCACCGCCGACTCGATCGCCAGGGCGTTCGGAGTTAGCATCGACGTCGACCCGCGGGCGCTGGCGCTGCTCGCGCCCTATTACGAGCGGCGCGGGCTCGAGCTGACGCCGGGGCGGCTGCGCATGGCGCGCATCCCGGCGGGTGCCGAGCTGGTCGAGAACTCGATCTCGGTCGCGCCGGGGTTCATGATCGGCAACGTCATCACGCTGGCGGGCGTGCCCAACGTCATGCAGGTCATGCTGGACGCGGTGACGCCGCGGCTCAGGACCGGCAAGAAGATGCGGTCCGTGGCCATCGACCTTCAGTTCCCGGAAGGCGCCATCGCCGACCTGTTCGGCGAGCACCAGAAGGCCTATCCGGCGGTGCCGATGGGCAGCTATCCGACCTTCCGCGACAACCGCCCGTGCACGCAGCTCGTACTGCGCTCCACCGACCCCGACCTCCTCGCCGAGGCCGTCGCCGGGCTGAAGGCAAAGCTCACCGCCCGCGGGATGCTCTGAGCTCTCTATTCCCTCGCGGGGACCCTCGACGGCAACCGATCGCGCCCCTGCACGGACAATCACCAGTAAATCCCCACGCTCCCCCCAGGCTGCATTCAAGCATATCCCGGCGGGGTCAGCGATAGCTCCTTCGCGGATGATACCGGGCATGTATCCCGGTGACGAAATCCGATGCGCGTCCAGAGCACTGGGGACGGCCGAGATGAGCTTGAAATCCACGTCGAATGCCGTCCCGCGATCTGACGTGGACCGGCGTGCCTTCAACGTCGTCGCCGGTGCGACGGTCGTGATGGCGCTGGGCTTCGGCGGCCTCGCGCTGATGTCCGTCTTCATGCGACCTCTCGAGGTCGAATTCGGATGGTCGCGCTCGGAGGTCAGCTTCGTCTACGCCGTCGCGACCGTCGGCATGGCCGTCGGCGGCGTCATCTGGGGCAGGATCTCCGACCGGGTCGACATCCGCATTCTGCTGGCGATCGGCGGCTCAGGAATGGTCCTGTCGCTCCTGGCGATGGCCGCAACCCGTTCGCTCTGGCAGATCTACCTCGCCAACCTGGTGCTCGGCGGCTTCGGCTTTTCCGTGCTGTACGCTCCTCTCGTGACTGCGACCGGCGAATGGTTCGATCGCCGTCGCGGGCTCGCGGTGGGCGTCGTCACCGCCGGCGGGGCGCTTGGGCAAGGCGTGGTTCCCTTCATGGCCAACATGCTCATCGACAGCATCGGCTGGCGCGCCGCGTTCCTGAGCCTGGCGTTTCTGACGCTCGTCGCGCTGTCTCTCGCGCTGCCGCGCATCACGCGCCCGGATGACGTTGCGGCCGCTCGAGCGCCTGCCGACAACGGAACTGTCGGCCGGAAGAGGCCACAGCTCGTCCTGCTGTCGATCGCAGCCTTTTCGTGCTGTGTCTGTATGGGGGTCCCGCTGATTCATTTAGTGGGCTTCGTCGGTATGGTCTGCAGCTCTTCGGAGCTCGGGGCCGCGAGCCTTCTCGTCGCGATGCTGTTCGGGGCGGCTGGACGCGTCTGGTTCGGACTCACCGCCGATCGGATCGGCTATCTGCCGAGCTATGCGCTGGCGTCCGCGATCCAGACGGCCTGTGTCTTCGTCTACCCGCTGCTCGGCGGCAGCTCCTCGCTTCTGGCCCTCTCGGCCGTATTCGGCTTCGGCTTCGCCGGCAACATGACGTGCATCGTGCTCTGCGTTCGCGAGATCGTGCCGGCTCATCGCTACGGCGGGGCGCTCGGGATGGTCATGCTGGTAGCCTGGGCAGGGATGGGGACCGGAGGCTACGTGGGCGGCCTTATCTACGATCACTACCTGAGCTATACGTTGTCCTTCATGCTCGCCGGGTCCGCGGGACTTCTGAACCTCGTCGCGATCGGACTGCTGATGATCCTCCGCCGGAGCACCGCCCGCCTCGCACCGAGCGTGGCCAACGTGGTTGCCGCCTGATGCCCCGAGGAGGAGCCTGGGTCCCTTTGCGTCGCATTTCGGAATGAGCGCTCATGAGAGTTGCAATGCGAATGCGACTTTAATCCTGGATTTCCTGAGATCCAGGCCGTTTGACCTCTCGGCCACCGGCCTGCCGAAACACCACTCGATGAACGGAGTCTCTCGATGTCGAGACTGCACACGACCATTCTGGAGACCATCGGGCGTACACCTGTCGTCCGGATCAACAAGCTGGCGCCCGAAGGCGTCGAGCTCTACGCCAAGCTCGAGGCGTTCAACCCGCTGGGGTCGGTCAAGGACCGGCTGGCGCTCGGCGTCATCGAGGCCGCGGAGCGTGCCGGTGCCCTCGAGCCGGGCCAGACCGTGGTGGAGGCGACCAGCGGCAACACCGGCATCGGCCTGGCCATGGTCTGCGCTCAGAAGGGCTACCCGCTCGTCATCGTCATGGCAGAGAGCTTCAGCGTCGAGCGCCGCAAGCTGATGCGTTTCCTCGGCGCCAAGGTCGTGCTGACGCCGGCGGCGGCCAAGGGGACGGGGATGGTCGCCAAGGCCCGCGAGCTGGCGGAGCGCCACGGCTGGTTCCTCTGCCGTCAGTTCGAGAACGAGGCGAACGCGGACATGCACTCGCGCACCACCGCACGCGAGATCCTGGCGGACTTCGAGGGGCGGCGGCTCGACTACTGGGTGACGGGCTCGGGCACGGGGGGCACGCTGAAGGGCGTCTCGCGGGTCCTCAGGGAGCACCGGCCGCAAACGCGGATCGTGCTCTGCGAGCCCGACAACGCCCCCATGATCGGCAGCGGTCTTGGCCAGGAGTACAATCCGGATGGATCGGCAGCGGCGAGCCACCCCATGTTCCGTCCGCACCTCATGCAGGGCTGGGCCCCGGATTTCATCCCGAAGCTGACGCGAGATGCCCTTGTCGCGGAGCACGTCGACGAGGTCGTCGCCGTCAACGGCAACGAGGCGCTGCGCCTGACGCGCGAGCTGGCAGCCAGGGAAGGCATCTTCTCGGGCATCACCGGAGGCGCGACGCTGGCGGCGGCGATCGACGTGTGCAAGCGCGCGCCGAAGGGCTCGACGGTGCTCTGCATGATCCCGGATACGGGCGAGCGGTACCTCTCGACGGTGCTCTTCGACGGCATCTCAGAGACGATGTCCGAAGCGGAGGAGGCGATCGCCCTCTCGACCGATGGCTACCGGATCGGCGGGCCATCGCCGGCCGTTCAGGCCGACACGCGCCCGATCGCCCTGCCGGAACCGGCGCCGGAAGCGACGGCGTTCGTCGAGAGCGCCATCGGCGATCCCGATCAGCCGGTCGTGATGTTTGCGCTGGAGTGGTGCGAGTTCTGCTGGGCTCTGCACAAGCTCTTTCGCGAGCACGGCATCCGCTACCGCGCCGTCGACCTCGATTCGGTTCCATTCCAGAAGAACAATCTCGGCGGCGAGATCCGGCATGTGCTGCACGGGAAGCTGGGCTCCCCGACCATTCCCCAGGTCTTCATCGGCGGCAGGCCGGTCGGCGGCTGCACCGACGTCATGGAGCTTTTCCGCACGAGCGCGATTCAGATGCTGCTCTCGGAGAACCGCGTGCCGTTCGACGCTGCCGTCGGCGGCGATCCGGCGCGGTTCCTGCCGAAATGGGTGCATCCGCGCTGACGCGGCGGGCCATGGCGACCGCCCGCGTCGCAGCGGCCCCTTCGCAATCCTGAAGACCAATGTCGCGGGGTCAGACCCGGCGGGGTCTGAAACGAAACTGAGCCGAAGGGGTCAGATCCCCGATCAGCGTCGACGCCAGTGTTCCGCCTGGTCCCCTTTGCCCTTCCTTCCGTCATGGCCGCGAAGGCGGCCATCCACGCAACTCTCCACACCTGATCTGCGGCGTGTCGTGGATTCCCGCCTCCGCGGGAATGACGGTGTGGGTATGCAGTGGGAATCGTTTCGTCATCGACGGTCGGCAAGACCGGTGAGCGGCTGACCCACTCGCCGCCGCGGCCCGGATGACAGCGCGAACATCGCGTCCTGCTCGGCCCGTAAGCGCCACAGCGTCGACCCGGACGGAGATTCGACCGCGTCTGCCGTGATGAGCGCACCTGACGGCACCGGGCGCGTCAACGTGCGGCCGACGGCCATGTAGTAGGGCAGCGGCGAGGCACCGGCCACGGCTGCCGCCGGCGTCAGGACCGGCTCGAGGTCGGGCACCGCGTGGCGCATTCCCGCGATGTCGAGCTTGTGCCCCGCCGGCAGGTCGCGCATGGCGCGCGCCGTCAGATCGACGACCGGGCAGTAGCGCTCGTCGAGGATCGATTGCCCCAGCCGCGCCGCGGCCAGGATGGAGATCGGCGCCTCGACGCCCAGCAGGTGCGACGGGTTGTAGACGAGCCCGTACTTGCCATCGGCCGTGGTCGGAATGCCCTTGCCGCGGAACAGCGCGCCCGAGCGCGCGTCGGCCCAGGCGACGACGACGAACACGCCGCCGGCGAAGCTCGCCTCGTCGGGCCGGCGCAGGCAGTTGAAGACATCGATCCGGCCCTCGCCTTCGAGCAATCCGCCATGGGCTTTCGGAACGTACAGCTCCGGCAACTCGGCCGACCGGGTCAGCGGCGCGTGGAAGTCGGGCCGGTCGGGCACGAGCCCGGTGGCGTTGGCGACGAGCGCCATCTCGCAATAATCAGGCACCGTGCGCTGCGGCAGCGCGGCGAGCGCCCCGGCGCGGGCCTTGATCGTGCCCGTCCGATCCGTTCCGAGCCGCCACAGCCCGGCGAGGGCCGGCGCCGTGACGCGCTCGCTGGTCCACGTGACCTCGTGGCTCACCGGATCGTAGACGTAATCGTACTCGCTCGATTTGCCGGCGCAGACGACGGGCAGGCCGAGCGTCCGCGCCCAGCTCACGAGCCCGATCAGCAGCGCCGGCTGGTCGCCCTCGACCAGGGTATAGGGCACGCCGGCGGCCCGCGCCTTGGCGGCGAGCACGGGACCCACGACGCACTCGGCCTCCTTCGTCACCATGGTCACGCCGCGGCCGGCCTCGATCGCCGCCAGCGCGTGCCGCGCCCCGGCCTCCGCGTCTCCCGTCGCCTCCACCACCATGTCGAGGGGCAGCGCGAGCAGGTCGTCAACGCTGCCGCAGAGCGCCATGTCGCCGGCCGACAGGGTGGCGCGGGCGGCCTCGGCGCTGTCGCAGCGGCTGTGGGCGATCCCCATCCCGCCGAGGGTCGCGGCGACCCGGTCGAGATCCCTGTCCGCGACGGCCTTGACGGCCAGCCCCTGCATGCGTCGTGACTGGGCGATGAGCGAGATGCCGAACTCGCCCGCCCCGATGAGCGCGACGGAGACCGGATTGTCGCGCGCCGGGCGGAACAGGGTTTCGAACTGCATGGAAGCGTCCTCGCGCGCTGATCGCCGGATCAGGCAGTAAACCGCGCGCCGGCCGTCGCCTGCAATCCGGAATTATGGCGGGGAGAGCCCGCGCAAGCCGGGCCGCGTCAGATCGCGGGCTCCGGGAACAGGACGATCTCGCTCGTCCCGGCGCTCGGCCCAGCGTCCTCGAGCACGTTGTCGTAGAGCTCGTAGGATATCTCGAGCGCATCGAGGAACGTGGCTGCCAGGTCGAGCAGGGGCACGAGTTCGACGTGTCCGCCGATGCGGAACCGGGCGGTGACGGCAAGCTCGTCGAGCGACCCGGGACCGGCGCTGTCCGGCGCGACCAGTCCGCGGCTCCTGAGATAGGCCACGACCTCGTTGCCGGTCTGGAAGTCGAACTCGGTCCAGTCGCCGAGCTCGCCCGCCGCATCCGCCAGCGCCGCCGTGCCGCCGATGAACAGCCCGGCGATGGCCCCGACGCGCGGGTCCGCCCGGCGCAGCTCCTCGGCGCGCTCGCGCGCCCTGAGCCCGCGCATGGCGAGCGTCATCTCCAGCGTGCGGATGGCATCGATCGTGCGGCGCTGCCAGCTCACCTGCCAGACCAGGCTGCGCCGCGCGGCCACCGGCACCTCCGATGCCACGACGCGATGCACCCTCAGCAGATCCTCCCCCGCCGCCAGCACGGCATCGAGGTGGTCGGCGAGAAGGTAGGCTGTGGCGCTCTTGGGTCTGGCGGCCAGGATCACGGTTGCTATCGGTTGCGGCGATTGGGACGCGGGATGCAACTGACGCAACGGAGGGGACTGACACTGTGGACTGACAGAGATGATGATTGAACACTGATTCGGGCGGAATTGGGCAGTAATCAGGAGATGTACTGCAAATCCAGATGGGTAAGCCTGGACTGCAGCATCACGGACGATGGGAAATGAAGACGAAATCGAGGTCCGCTTCTGACCCGGTCCGAACTTCAGCCGTCGCACCGGAAGCGGAAGCCGCTCTGACTGCCTCACTGCGTGCTTGCCGGCCTCTCGACCTGCACGTCGGCGATTGCTTGGATGCGAAAGCGACGAGTAGTCTATGATGAATTTTGTGCGAAGGGGGCGGGGATGTTTAACCGAAGAATATGTGTGGCAGCCGTTGCCGGGAGCCTACTTGCAGGCTGCAACGAGTGCGAGAACGGCTACAAAGTGAAGACCGAGTACAAGTATGTGATGGGCTACGAGTTTTGGCACGAGAACCCCAAAGACGCGTTCCTCGACGGAGCCGTTCGCGTCAGCACATCGTCGTTCAAGAGCGGGCGGACGTTGACGGTACGCTGCTTCAAGCCAAGCGCAGATTCTGCCATGGCGGGCTCCGACCTGCGCTACGTAATCGATGCCCCACTGTTGAAGAAGGTGGTACCCGAGCTTGAGAAGGCCGGCAACATAGAGCTGGTGGTGTCGATCGATGGCGTCGTTGTCGCCAGCATACTCAAGGTGCGCCCTATCGCACACGATTTTGGTATTTCATTCCTCGGCGAGATCAAGCCCGACCTGCTGGAGCGCATTGGATCGGCAGAGAAGAGCGTGGTCGTGATGCCACGGCAAGGCTCCAACAAGCTTGACGACATGATCGAGTTCGGCGTGGCGGAGTTGGCGAAGCATATTGAGCCCGTGAGGAGGGCATGTGCCACTGCCGGCAACGTGCCTCTTCCCGATCAGTCGAAAAAGACCTAGGGCTGCCCGACGCTCCAATGCGTAGAATTGCTGCCATTCACGCGGAATTATACGCTTACGCCAAGCCCCGCGAGGAAAGGTTTCTGTCTGCATCGGCCCCAAGCTGATATTTTTTCCTTGAATACCATCGGCCCTAGAGAACTGGTTCGCACCACTTACTTGTGTTTGCACAATGTCGTCCCGGCATTCATTGCCGGGACGCCATCCCTGCATTTGCCATTGCACCCGCGGATCCGTGGATCCCGGCGACGAGCGCCGGGATGACGGTTGAGAGGTGTCAGGCCCCCAGCCTCACGAACACCCACTCGTCCCCCCGCACGTATCGCACTTCATACACGTGCCATTCCGCACCAGCGTGAAGTTCCCGCATTCCTGGCACGATTCGCCTTCGTAGCCGCGGATGCGGGCCTGGGCGGCGAGGTCGAGGTCGGAGTGGGGCTTGAGGGCGAGGGCGCCTGCGGTCGCGTGGGTGGTGGTGACGTCGACCGAGTGGTGGGTGTGGACCGTGGTCGCCTCGGCGCTTCCCGCGAACGCCCGCGCCACGTTCTGCTGCAGGCCGGCAACCGCGCCGCCCGCTTCTGTGCGCGGGATCAGGCCGACGACCGTGCCCCGCACCAGCCCGCGGCTGACGAACTTCGTCGCCGGCAGCGCCGGAGCCTCGCTGCCCTCCTCCAGCTCCTCGTCCGACGAGCCGAGCGCGGTGGCGCCGACGATCTCCGCCGGGTCGACGTGGGCGAGGTCGTGCCGGCCGAGGTAGGAGACGGCCAGCTCGCGGAAGATGTAGTCGAGGATCGAGGTGGCGTTCTTGATCGCCGCATTGCCCTGCACGAGACCGGCCGGCTCGAAGCGCGTGAAGGTGAACGCCTCGACATACTCCTCCAGCGGCACGCCGTACTGCAGCCCGAGGCTGACGCCGATGGCGAAGTTGTTCATCAGCGAGCGGAAGGCGGCGCCCTCCTTGTGCATGTCGATGAAGATCTCGCCGAGCCGCCCGTCCTCGTACTCGCCGGTGTGCAGGTAGACCTTGTGGCCGCCGACCGTGGCCTTCTGGATGTAGCTCTTGCGCCGGTTGGGCAGCTTCTCGCGCTCGCGCGCCCGCTCGACGATGCGCTCCACGATGCGCTCGGCCGCCAAGGCTGAGCGCGCGGCCATCGGCTTGTCGGCGGCGAGCTGCTCGGCGGTCTCCTCTTGCTCGTCCTCGTCGTCGCCCAGGAACTGCGCGTTGAGCGGCTGCGACAGCTTCGAGCCGTCGCGGTAGAGCGCGTTTGCTTTGAGCGCCAGCCGCCAGGACAGCATGTAGGACTGCTTGCAGTCCTCCACCGTGGCCTCGTTCGGCATGTTGATGGTCTTGGAGATGGCGCCGGAGATGAACGGCTGCGCCGCCGCCATCATGCGGATATGGCTCTCCACCGACAGGAACCGCTTGCCGCGCCGCCCGCACGGGCTGGCGCAGTCGAACACGGGCAGATGCTCCGGTTTCAGGTGCGGCGCACCTTCGAGCGTCATCGCCCCGCAGGCATGCTCGTTGGCGGCCTCGATGTCCTTCCTCGAGAAGCCGAGATGCGCCAGAAGCTCAAAGCCCGGCTCGTCCAGCTTCGCCGCCGGTATTTTCAGCGTCCCGGTCAGGAACGGCTCACCCAGCGTCCAGCGGTTGAGGACGAACTTGATGTCGAACGCCGTTGCCAGCGCGTCCTCGACCTTCTGCAGCGCCTCGTCCGTGAAGCCCTTGGCCTTGAGCGTGGCGTGATTGACGGCGGGCGCCTGCCGCAGCGAGCCGTGGCCGACGGCATAGACCTCGATCTCGGCGATCTCGGACTCGCGATAGCCGAGCGCGCGGAGCGCCTGCGGCACGGCCTGGTTGATGATCTTGAAGTAGCCGCCGCCGGCCAGCTTCTTGAACTTGACCAGCGCGAAGTCGGGCTCGATGCCGGTCGTGTCGCAGTCCATGACGAGGCCGATCGTGCCGGTCGGGGCGATCACCGTCGACTGCGCGTTGCGGTAGCCGTGCGCCTCGCCGAGATCGAGGGCGCGGTCCCAGGCGCGCGTGGCGGCCTCGATCAGCCCCGCGTCGGGGCAGGCGGCATGGTCGAGCGGCACGGGCAGGGTCGAGAGCTGCTCGTATCCCTCCGTCTCGCCGTGGGCCGCGCGGCGGTGGTTGCGCATGACGCGCAGCATGTCGTCCGCGTTCTCGAAATAGCCGGGGAACGGCCCGAGCTCCTCGGCCATCTCCGCCGAGGTCGCATAGGAGACGCCCGTCATGACGGCAGAGATGGCGCCGCAGATGGCGCGGCCCTCGGCCGAGTCGTAGGGGATGCCGGCGGCCATCAGCAGGCCGCCGATGTTGGCGAAGCCGAGGCCGAGCGTGCGATAGCGGTAGCTCAGCTCCGCGATCTGCCGGCTCGGGAACTGCGCCATCAGGACGGCGATCTCGAGCACGATGGTCCACAGGCGGCAGGCGTGCTCGAACGCTTCGGTGTCGAAGAGAGCGTCCTGTTCCCCTCCCCCTTGCGGGGAGGGGTTAGGGGTGGGGGTGAAACCTG
>JAHDXT010000006.1:81446-106591 GCA_023384095.1 Hyphomicrobiaceae bacterium | reverse complement strand
CGCCGTCAGCCCTTGTGGCCTCCCCCCCTCCGGCCCTCCGGGCCACCTCCCCCGCCAGGGGGGAGGAGGAATGGGCGTACTCGAAGGATTCGGTGTCGAAGAGGGCCACCTGTCCCCCTCCCCCTTGCGGGGAGGGGTTAGGGGTGGGGGTGAAACCTGCGCCGTCAGCCCTTGTGGCCTCCCCCCCTCCGGCCCTCCGGGCCACCTCCCCCGCTAGGGGGGAGGATGAAGAGGAGCGGAACATCATCAGGTTCAGCGACGCCAGGTTGCAGGCCGTGTCGTCGAGGAACATGTACTCCGAGCACGGATTGGAGGCGCGAATCGGTCCCGACTGCGGGCAGGTGTGCCAGTCGTTGATGGTGGTGTGGAACTGGATGCCGGGATCGGCCGACGCCCAGGCGGCATGGCCGATCTGATCCCACAGGTCGCGGGCCTTCACCGTCTTCACGACCTTGCCGGTCGTGCGGGCGGTCAGCTCCCAGTCCTTGTTCTCCTCGACGGCGCGCAGGAACGCATCGGTGACGCGCACCGAGTTGTTGGAGTTCTGGCCGGACACCGTGAGATAGGCCTCGCTGTCCCAGTCGGTGTCGTAGGTCTGGAACTCGATCTCCTTGAAGCCCTGCCGCGCGAACTGGATCACACGCGCGATGTAGCTGCCGGGCACCTCGTCGCGCCGCGCCTCCTTGATGGCGCGCTTCAGCGCCGGGTTCTTCGCCGGGTCGAAGCAGGCGTCGCCCTCGGCCTCGCAGTTGACGCACGCCTTCATCACGGCCTTGAGCCGCTTGCGGCAGATCCGGGAGCCGGTGACGAGAGCGGCGACCTTCTGCTCCTCGCGCACCTTCCAGTTGATGTACTCCTCGATGTCGGGGTGATCGACGTCGACCACGACCATCTTGGCGGCGCGGCGCGTGGTGCCGCCCGACTTGATGGCGCCCGCCGCGCGATCGCCGATCTTGAGGAAGCTCATCAGGCCGGAGGAGCGGCCGCCGCCGGACAGCCTCTCGTTCGCCGAACGCAGCTTGGAGAAGTTGCTGCCGGTGCCCGAGCCGTACTTGAAGAGCCGCGCCTCGCGCACCCACAGATCCATGATCCCGTTCTCGTTGACGAGATCGTCCTCGATGGACTGGATGAAGCAGGCGTGCGGCTGCGGGTGCTCGTAGGCGGAGGTGGACTGCGTCAGCCGGCCGGTCTCGTGGTCGACGTAGAAGTGCCCCTGGCCGGGGCCGTCGATGCCGTAGGCCCAGTGCAGGCCCGTGTTGAACCATTGCGGGCTGTTCGGCGCGCCCATCTGCATGGCGAGCATGTAGCGGTGCTCGTCGAAGAAGGCGCGGGCGTCGTCCTCGGTCGTGAAGTAGCCGCCCTTCCAGCCCCAGTAGGTCCAGGTCCCGGCGAGCCGATCGAACACTTGTCGGGCGTCCGTCTCGCCCCCGTGGCGCTCGGCCGGAGCAAGATCGGCGAGGACCGCCTCGTCGGGGCCCGACCGCCACAGCCACGACGGGACCTGCGTCTCCTCCATGCGCTTCAGGCGCCCAGGCACGCCGGCCTTGCGGAAATACTTCTGCGCCAGGATGTCGGCGGCCACCTGGCTCCAGTGCTGCGGCACCATGAAGCCGTCCAGCCGGAAGACCACCGAGCCGTCGGGATTCTTGATCTCGCTGGTGGCGCGACGGAAAGGAATGCTCTCGTAAGGCGACCTGCCGGCCTGAGTGAATCGCCGCGTGATCTTCATTCTCTTGATGCCCCCGTGGCAGAGTGTTCGCGGACGCAAGCGGACGTGCACACAAACCGTGGCCAAGTGTGCGCGCCCTCAGGGCGTGCCCCGATCAGCGCCGCGTTGGTTTTTTCGAGATGAGGAGACTCACTCAACCGGGCCGGCTCACCCAGCCGGGACTCGCCGCACGACAGCAGCCGTATCGACCGCTGGGCATCAGGATCGTTACCCCCCACCTGTGCCCGCCGCGCAGTTCGCAAATTGGACGATTCGCGGCGTTACGCCAAAGACTTTGTGTGTTGTCGATGGCACGCATACTAGATGTAGAGCCTTCGTGTGGAACCTGGGGATGAGGTGTCGATGAGCGGTGGGGAAAGGCGTCTGGCGGCCCGGAGCGTCGGGGCGTGCAAGACGCAAGACGAAAAACGGGATGGAGAGGACGACTGCAAACGATGCCGGCAGGCTAATGCGATTCCGGGCACCACATGTGTTGCCGATCTGCCGCGCTGCCTGGCCGACTGGACACCATCAGGGCCGTAGGTTAATCCGCGTGATCGGAAAAAGCCGAGCGTGACGAATGAACGGCGCTGAAACGGACGGGCCGCGATGGGCATGCTGAAAGAAATCTTCAGTTGGTGGAGCGGGAACACCTGGGGAACGCGGCTCGCCACCTGGCGGCAGGGGCAGCTCGTCGGCGAGGACGAGTTCGGCAGCCGCTATTACGTGCAGAGGAGCGGGGTCGGCCCGCTCGGCAAGCCGCGGCGCTGGGTCGTCTACAAGACGGTGTCGGAGCCGACCCAGGTGCCGCCGGAGTGGTATAGCTGGCTCCACTATACGGTCGATACGCCCCCCACGCAGGAGAGCTATCAGAAAAGGCCCTGGCAGAAGCCGCATCGCATGAACATGACGGGCACTCCCGAGGCCTATAGGCCGTCCGGCTCGATCGTCGGCGCGGGCCATCGCCCGAAAGGGACGGGGGACTACAAGGCATGGCGGCCGCAATGACGACTGCCGTCACGCTATCGCCAACTTTGGGTCCATTGGTGATCGTACTAGTCGGTCCAATGACCAAGGCGAGGTGAGGGCGCATGGAACGTGCACATCACCGTCAGCGGCCAGCTTCCCGGCGGCTCGCGCGTCTCGTGCTCGCGCCGGCGCTTCTTTCCGCCGCCGCGGCGCCGGCACTCGCCGAGCGCCTGGACAACGAGGTGGCCGTATTCGCCGCGCTCGACAAGGTGACGGCGCGGATCAACCGGCTCGAGGTGCGGCTCAACGAGACGGTCCGCTTCGGCTCGCTCAAGGTCACGCCGCGCGCGTGCTACTCGCGGCCGCCGACGGAGCCGCCCAAGACCACCTCGTTCGTCGAGGTCGAGGAGGTGCAGCTCGACGGTGACGAGAAGCGCATATTCACGGGCTGGATGTTCGCCGAGAGCCCCGGGCTCAATGCCGTCGAGCATCCGGTCTTCGATGTCTGGCTGACCGACTGCTCGCAGCCTCAGAAAACGGCATCGCAGGGCCGGTCAAGGGCCGGCAGCCCCCCCGCCGAGGCCGGCCAGAGCGAAGCGCCCGAGCCGACCCGCCGCCGGGTCCGGCGCTGACGCGAAATCGATCCGAAGGGGGTCTGACCCCCGATCAGCGTCGACGCCAGTGTCCCGCCTGGTCCCCTTTGCCCTTCCTTCCGTCATGGCCGCGAAGGCGGCCATCCACGCAACTCTCCACACCTGATCTGCGGCGTGTCGTGGATTCCCGCCTCCGCGGGAATGACGGTGTGGGTATGCAGTGGGAATCGTTTCGCCATCGAGGGTCGGCAAAGCCGGTGAGCGGCTGACCCCCGTTTCAGACCCCCGTTTCATCATCGAGGGTCGGCGGAGCCGGTGACCGATGCGGAGCGCGGATTCTCGTCAATCCATCCCGAGGCGGATCAATTGGCCCGGCTCGAGATCCCGCTGGCGACAGCGCGGGCATCGGCGCGAATCCGCTCGATCATCGATACGAAGCCGTTCGAGCGCTGCGGCGTCAGGTGCTCCTGAAGGCCGAGCTCGCCCAGCACGCTGCGGGCATCGATCGCCAGGATCTCGTCTGGCGTCTTATTTTGGTACAGCGTGAACAGGATCGCTACCAGGCCACGCACGATGTGCGCGTCGCTGTCGCCGCGAAAGCGCAGACGCGGCGCTCCCGACCCGTCGGCCGGCGGCACGATTTCCGTGGCCAGCCAGACCTGGCTGGTGCAGCCCCGCACCTTGTTGGCGTCCGTTCGCGCCGCATCCTCCAGCGGCAGCAGCGCGCGGCCGAGCTCGATGACGTAGCGGTAGCGGTCCTCCCAGTCGTCGAGGACGGCGAAATCGGATCGAATATCTGCGATCGACATCCTGTCTCCCCGCCGGCCGCGACCCCATCGCGGTTCCGGCGCCTCGATCCTTCACATAGGCAATCGGCAGCGGATCTTGCAACCCCGGTATGTCGTCCGGCGGCCCGCCGCTGCCGGTCCGTTCAGGCAATCTTAACGATGTCCTCCCGATAGTAGTCCCAAATCATGCCCACCCTAGAGGTCCCAACATCAGGATCGAGAAATGCTGCCGCGGCGGGCGAAGATCGTACTGTGCGCCTGCGCCGCAGCTTCTGCCGGCGTCTGGTGGAACGTGATGCACCTCCAGCAGGGCACGCGAGCGGACGCGCTGGCCCGCACGCAACGGCTCGGCGAGGCTGCCTCGGGGCCCGCGCCGACGCCGCCCGCCGCCGAGCGGGCCGGTCCGGCCGGTGCTGCTCATGACGGGCCGCATGGCGCTCCGCGATCCGAGCCCGACCCCGATGTGGTACGAGCGGTGCAACGCGAGTTGTCGCAGCGCGGCTATGAGTCCGGTCCCGCCGACGGGCTGATCCACCCTGTAACCCGAGCCGCGGTTATGGCCTACGAGCACGATCATGGATTGCGCCTTTCGGGTGAGCCGTCCGAAAGCCTGCTCAAAGCCATCGTCTTCGGGCTTCCGGCCGCCTCCGGCAGCAACGCCGCGCGCGATCCGCTGCCGGCGGCCGTGTCGATCATCCGCTCGGTGCAGCAGTCGCTCGCGGGCGTGGGCTACCCGGTCGGAACGATCGACGGGCGGCTCGGCGAGGAGACGGTCCGGGCCATCCGCCGGTTCGAGGCGCAGCACCGCATTCAGCCATCGGGCCGCATCTCCGGGACCCTGCTCGTGAAGCTGACCGAGGCGGCGGTCCGCCAGCAGCGGCGCGCAGTGGCGAACTGATCCGAGGGAGCGCCGGGGCGCGGCTTGCGTGGGCTCCCGGCAGCGTCTAACTCTCCGGCATGCGTCTCAAGGCCGAGATCTGGACCAAAGCCTATCTGCGAAGCTGCTCGGCCGCCGGTGTCTCGGCGGTCGTGGTGCGGCACGGCGACGACGATGCCGGCGCCATCTTCATCAAGATCTGCCGTCTCGACGGGACCGCGCGGTTGTTCGGCCCGGCGCCGGCCGGTTTCGACACCGGTCAGTTCGAGCGCCAGTGGGTGGCCCATCTCGACGCCCCGCAGACCAGCGAGGCCGACATCGACGCCTATCTCGCCCGCCAGCTCGAGTTCGATCGCGACATCTGGGTCCTCGAGCTGGAGGACAGGCAGGGCCGCCATTTCCTCGACCCCTGGCTGGCTGCGCCAGAGCCTCGCGAGGGAGGCCGTTAATCATCCGTTAACCAGATTCGGGTCGTCCTTGGCCATTCGACAATCAACCAGGACGTGTTGCGCTGCTAACGCACACGGCAGACAGGTGTCATGGCCACCATCATCAGCTTCAGCGGCGGGCGAGCAACGCGCTCCGCACATCCTGAACCGGGACGCGCGACTGCCGAGATCGTGATCTTCCCTGGCGTGCGCTATGAGCGCGCAACGCACTCCGGATGCAATGCATCCGGGGCCGCAGACGGACCCAAGCGCGACCACCTCTCGATCCCGGATTGACGGATGCCAGCGGCAAGGCGACTGGTCATTCGACCGGGGCGCGAGGGGACATGCGCCCGCAACTCGCCCGCGCCAGCACGGCTTCCACTTCGGCCCGGTAGCTCTCTCCTTTGAGCGGCGCCCGGATCACCAGCAGGCCGGTGGGCGCCGGAACCTGGACATAGGTCGGCGCCGCCGCCCGGCTCCGCTGGCCAACCGGGGGCAGCGCCATCTCGTCGCCGGCCGCAACCAGCAACGCATTGATCGTGGTGGTCCTCTGGTCCCGGCCGGGCATCAGGTAGAAGTTGTCGCCCTCGGGCGAGTAGAGCGCCAGGGTCCAGCCGCTGGCTGGCAGGGCCACCCTCGCCTGAACGGGCCCGCCGCTGACGTCGTAGCTGCAGATGGCGAAATGCGTATCGGGCTCCTGATAGGGAAGGAGCTGCGCTTGCGGCGTGGGCTGCCCGAGGACCACGAGCGTGTTCGCCGGCAGGTGCTCGGCGATGCGGTCGAACGCGTGCGGCCGCAGGAGCTCGGGCGTCGCGAATGTCGCGACGATATGCACGATGCCCGCCGCGACTGCTCCGCAGAGGAGCGTCCATGCGAGGCCGACATCGAGCCATCCGCGGTTCATCGGCAGGCGACCCTCCGGATGTCCGGGAGCCCGGCAGCTCCCCCCTGCGCGATGCCGTCGCCGGATTCGAGCAGCGTCAGGACCAGCGTGAGCCGGCCGGCGCCGCCCGTCGGGAGCCAGTTGCCCGGCCTCGCGTCGCGGCCGAGCGAGACGACGAAGCTGCCGTCGGCGCTGCGGGCGACGGTGCTGGAGTTGAACGCGTGCCGGTCGGCGGGATTGGCGATGAGATGGCCGTTGTCGTCATAGACGGCCATGGTCCACCAGCCATCGTCCAGCCCCTGGGTCGCGACGGCGTAATCGCAGCTCGAATGGAGCCGCTGGCCGGTGCTGTCGGTCCGCGCCTCGAACGTCCTCGCGACATTGCCGCTGATCGGCAGACTGCCGTGGCGCGCGGCGCGGGCGCGTGTGTAGGGGTCCGCGTCCGGGGTCGCGGCAGCGGGCCAGGAGACCCATGGACCGACCGTCACGGTGGTGAGCCGCGTCCCGATCTCGATCATGTACCAGCTCGAGCCGATGCCGCCGATGAGGGCGATCCCGAAGAACAGCCCCAGGTTGCCGATGAACCCGAGCGTCGAGCTGGCGGCGCCGCGAAGCCGCCCGAAGCGGACCGGCGCCTGCGAGATGCTGGCCACGGTCAGGGCCGCCCCCTGCTCGAGTCTCTGCCGAGGCTGGTCGATGCATCCGCGCGCCGGTCGCCGGGAAGCTGCCCCGGGGCCGGTCCCGCCGGCTCCTTGTTCTCGGGGGCTGCACCGGCCGGGCCGCTCGCCTTGCGGAGCGACTGGACGATGCGCTTGAGGGCCTCGCGAGTCTGGTCCGGCATCGATGCCTGGCCCTTGCGTTGCGCTCCAGCCTGCGCGCTCGCCGCCAGGATGCCGTCGTTCCGACGCAGCTCAGCGATGCGCTGCTGCTCGGCCACCTGAACGGGGTGAGGCGTCAGGCCAGGTATGGTCGGTATGTTCATGTCGGTGTGTGCGACGGACATGAACGAATGCCACACCGGCGCCGCCATCTGGCCGCCCGTTGTGCCGTTGGCCATCGGCCTGTTGTCGTCGTTGCCGAGCCAGACACCGCCCACGTATTTGCCGGTGTAGCCGACGAACCAGACGTCTTTTGGCCCGGTGCTGGTCCCGGTCTTGCCGGCGACGTGGGTGAACTCGAGCGCGGCCCGCGTCCCGGTCCCCTCCGTTACGACCTTGTTCAGCATCTGGTTCATCTGCTCGGCGACCTGCCGGGAGACGACCTGCGGCGCCGGCGGCTCGTCCCGCTCGCGGCTGTAGACCAGCTCGCCGCTGGCCGTGTAGATCTCGAGGATGGCGTAGGGCGTGGCACGCCGGCCGCCGTTGGCGAACGTCGCCACACCCCCGGTGTGCTCGAGCGGCGTGATGCCGTAATCCCCGAGCGCCATGGAGCAGGTCTTGCGGATTCCGGTGACGCCGAGCCGCTGGGTCAGCTCGATCACCTTCTCGCGGCCGACGGCGAACGACAGCTCCGCGGCCACCGTATTCAGCGATCTGGCCAGCGCCATCCAAAGCGGCATGCGCGCCCCGCTGCCGTGTCCGCCATTGTAGTTGCGGGGATGCCATCGGCCGCACGAGCGGGAGGCGTCCCGGACCACGGTGTCCGGCTTGTAGCCGTTCTCCAGCGCTGCAGCGTAGACGTAGACCTTGAACGAGGAGCCCGGCTGCCGCTTTGCCTTGGTCGCCCTGTTGAACTGGCTCTCGCCATAATCGAGGCCGCCGACGAGAACGCGGACCGCACCGTCCGGCTCCATGGCGACCAGCGCGCCGGAATCGGCGCGTATGCTGCGTCCGCGCTGCCGGATGGTGGACACGAGCGCCTGCTCGCCGGCCTGCTGGAGCGTCAGGTCGATGGTGGTCCTCGCGGTCAGGTTGAAATGCCCCTTGCCCTCCATGATGCGCTGGATTTCGTCGTAGGCGAAATCGAGAAACCAGTCGGGGCTGGAGGCCTGACGCGTCTCGACGATGCGGGCGGGGTTGAGGCGCGCGTGATGCACCTGGCCGGCGGTATAGAACCCGGCCTCCACCAGGTTCGTAAGGACGATGTTGGCGCGCGCCCGGGCCGCCGCCAGGTCGATATGCGGCGCGAACTTGGTCGGCGCCTTGAACAGGCCGGCCAGCATGGCGGCCTCGGCCAGGTTGATCTCCCGGATCGACTTGCCGAAGTAGAACTGGGCCGCCGCCTCGACGCCGAACGCGCCGCCGCCCATGTAGGAGCGGTCGAGGTACAGCTTCAGGATCTCGTTCTTGCTCAGTCGCGACTCGAGCCAGAGGGCGAGGAATGCCTCCTTGATCTTTCTCTGCAGCGACCGCTCGGAGGACAGGAACAGGTTCTTCGCGAGCTGCTGGCTCAGCGACGAGCCGCCCTGCACGACGTCGTTGGCGCGCAGGTTCTCGACCAGTGCTCTGAGCGTGCCGAAGACGTCCACGCCGAAATGCTCATAGAAGCGACGGTCCTCGGTGGCGAGCGTCGCCTTGACCATGTGGTCCGGGATTTCCTCGAGCGGCACGGCGTCGTCGAGATTGATGCCGCGCTTGCCGATCTCGCTGCCGGCGCCGTCGATGAACTTGACGCTGTACTTGCCCGTCGTCAGCCAGCGCCCCTCCTCCACCTCGAGGAAGGCGGGCAGCGCGAGGCCGTAGAGCACGACGAAGCCGCCGGCCGCCATCGACAGCCCCTCCGAGGCCGCCTCGTTGAGGAGCCGCTTCCATCCGGTGAGCCGGAACCGCGCGAAAAAGCTCGACGCCGCGTCATAGCCGTTCTTGATCCACTCCCAGCTCTCGGCCAGAGTGGAATCGATCCAGGCATCCAAGCCGAGCCAGTCTATGAGCCGATCGCGGCCGCCCTGTTTGAAGAACCAGTCGTTCACGCCGAGAATGCCTTGCCGTTCTGCCACATCTGACGGGACTCGCCTGCCGCGGCGATCGTCACCATCCTATCATCGCGCCACGGTCGATTGCGAGAGGCCGCAGTGAGTAACGCAGAAGGGCCGTTCTGGAAGCAGAAATCGCTCGAAGAGATGACCGGGGCCGAGTGGGAGTCGCTGTGCGACGGCTGCGCGCGCTGCTGCCTGCTGAAGCTCGAGGACGAGGACACGGGCGAGATCCACCGGACGCGGCTCGCATGCCGGCTGCTCGATCTCGGCACCTGCCGCTGCTCGCATTATGCCGAGCGGCAGGCTCACGTGCCGGATTGCGTCTCGATCACGCCGGAGAAGGCGCGGACGCTGTCCTGGCTGCCCGAGACCTGCGCCTACCGGGTGCTCGCCGAGGGCGGCGATCTCGCGTGGTGGCATCCGCTCGTCTCCGGCGATCCCGATACCGTGCACCAGGCCGGTGTTTCGGTGCGGGGATGGGTCACGAGCGAGGAGCGCGCCCGGCTGCACACGATGCACCGCTACATCATCGAGGACTGGGGACGGGCGCGCCGGCGCACACGGGCGAGGTGACCGACAGCCCGGCGCTCGACAGGCCGCGGACTTTGCGCGAAAGTCGGCGGCCGCGGGCGCGAGGCGACCGTTTCATTCGCCGCGGCCGGGGAGAAAGAGCACATGTCTGTCGAAGCAAGGGGCGCGCGCGAGCGGCGTAGCCGGCGGCGTGCGGAGCAGACTGCCGGGGCGCCGCAGAGCCCTTGGACGCGGCTGCAGAACCCGCTGCCGCCATTGGAGCTCGTCGGCGAGGAGGAGCTTGGCCGCATCGAGGACACGGCCTTCCGGGTGCTCGAGGAGCTGGGGCTCGAGTTCATGAGCCCGGAGGCGCTCGACATCCTCGAAAGGCACGGCGCTCTGGTAGATCGCTCGGCCAGCGTCGTGCGCTTCGAGCGGGCGCTCGTCGAGGAGTACGTCGCCAAGGCGCCTGCCGTGTTCACGCTGCATGCACGCAACCCCGAGCGCAACGTCGTGGTCGGCGCCAACAACATCTGCTTCGGCCCGGTGAGCGGCGCGCCCAACGTCTCCGATCTCGACCGCGGCCGGCGCCCCGGCACCTATGCCGACCAGGTCGAGCTCATCAAGCTGCACCACAGCCTCAATTGCCTGCACTTCGGCGGCGGCACCATCGTCGAGGCGCAGGACCTGCCGGTGCCGACACGGCACCTCGACATGCATCGCGCGCAGGTGCTCTACACCGACCGCTGCTGGGGCGCGCGCGGCATCGGCCGCGACCGCATCGAGGACGCGATCGCCATCGCCGCCATCAATCGCGGCGTTTCCCGCGAGCAGCTTTTGCGGGAGCCCAGCACCTACACGATCACCAACACCAACTCGCCGCGCCGCGTCGACAAGGAGCTGCTCGGCGGCCTCATGGCGCTCGCCGAGAATGGCCAGGCCGCCTGCATAACGCCGTTCACGCTGGCCGGCGCCATGGCGCCGATCACGCTCGCCGGCGCCCTGGCGCTGCAGCACGCGGAGGCGCTCGCCGTGGTCGCCTTCGCCCAGATGGTGCGGGCCGGCACGCCGGTCATCTACGGCGGCTTCACGTCGAACGTGGACATGCGCACCGGCGCGCCGTCCTTCGGGACGCCCGAGTATGTGCGCGCGACGATCATCAGCGGCCAGCTCGCGCGCCGCCGCAAGCTGCCTTATCGCGCCAGCAACGTGAACGCCTCCAACTCCGTCGACGCCCAGGCGACCTACGAATCGGCGATGTCGCTGTGGGCTTGCATCATGGCCCATGCGAACCTGGTCCATCACGCCACCGGCTGGCTGGAAGGCGGGCTCGTCGCCAGCCTGGAGAAGGTGATCGTCGACGCCGAGATGATCGACACCATGCGCGCCTGGCTCTGCAGCCCGCTCGAGGTCAGCGAGCAGTCCCTCGCTTTCGACGCGATCAGGGAGGTGCAGCCGGGCGGGCATTATTTCGGCGCGGCGCACACGATGGCGCGGTTCGAGACGGCCTTCCACCGGCCGCTGGTGTCGGAGGTGCGCAACTTCGACAGCTGGGTCGAGGCCGGCAGCACGACCGCGACGACGAGAGCCAACGCGGTGTGGAAACGGCTGCTCGATAACTACGAGCCCCCGCCCGTCGACCCGGCCAAGGTCGAGGCCATCGACGCCTACATCGCCAAGCGCCGCGAGGAGATCGCGATGCGTGGAGTGAATTAGAGGTCCGTCTCCGGCTGGGGCGGGCAGCGGAGGTCTTGAAACGGATGGGGAACGTCACAGTACCGCACCCTGTCGGGCGCGAGGCTGGCCGGCAGCCCCTTGACGGGCCGTTGCCGCCCATCGCATAGCGTTGGCGCGGGCCGGTGGCGGGCCGCGTCAGCCTGCGCGGATTCGCAAATTCCATGCATCATTTCAGCTATCGCGGCGGGGTACTGCACGCCGAGGGCGTCAGTCTGGCGCGGCTTGCCGACGAGGTCGGGACCCCGTTCTACTGCTATTCCACAGCGACCCTGGAGCGGCATTACCGCGTGCTCTCGGAGGCGTTCCAGGGCACCGAACACCTCGTCTGCTATGCCGTCAAGGCGAACTCGAACCAGGCCGTGCTGCGCATAATGGCGCGGCTCGGCGCCGGCATGGACGTCGTCTCCGAGGGCGAGTTGCGCCGGGCGCGGGCCGCCGGCGTGCCGGCCGACAGGATCATCTTCGCCGGCGTCGGCAAGACGCGCGGCGAGATGGCATATGCGGTCAGCGAGGGCGTGCTCGGGTTCAACGTCGAGAGCGAGCCGGAGCTCGAGGCCCTGAGCGAGGTCGCCTCGCAGCAGGGCAGGACCGCGCGCGTCGCCATCCGCGTCAACCCGGACGTCGACGCCAGGACGCACGCCAAGATCTCGACAGGCAAGTCCGAGAACAAGTTCGGCATTCCCTTCCTCGACGCGCCGCGCCTCTATGCGCAGGCGGCGCGCCTGCCGGGAATCAGGATCGCCGGCATCCACATGCACATCGGCAGCCAGATCACGGACCTGATGCCGTTCCGCGACGCCTTCCGGTTGATGCGCGAGATGGTCGTCGCGCTGCGCCGGGAAGGGCACGAGCTCGAGCATCTCGACATCGGCGGCGGCCTCGGCGTCCCCTACCGCGGCACCAACGACGTGCCCCCGCACCCCGACGAGTATGCGGCAGCCGTGAAGGCGGCGCTCGGCGATCTCGGTCTCCGGCTGATCATGGAGCCCGGGCGCATGATCGCCGGCAACGCCGGCGTGCTCGTCTCCCGCGTCATCCACTCGAAGCGGGGGGCGGCGAAGACCTTCACCATCGTCGACGCCGCCATGAACGACCTGATCCGGCCGACGCTCTACGAGGCGCATCACGAGGTCTGGCCGGTGCGCGAGTCGAAGCTCGAGCTCGAGCCCCAGGTGCAGGACGTCGTCGGCCCGGTTTGCGAGACTGGGGATTACCTGGCGCTGGGGCGCCGGCTGCCGCCGCTCGAGGCCGGGGACCTTGTCGCCTTCATGACCGCCGGCGCCTACGGAGCCGTCATGTCGTCCACTTACAACTCGCGCCTGCTCGTCCCCGAGGTGCTGGTGCGCGCGAGCGACTATGCCGTTGTCCGCCCGCGCCCCTCCTACGAGGACCTCATCGCGCTCGACCGGGTGCCGGACTGGCTCGCGGGGGAGTGATCGGTTTTGCCCTCGTGCAGCCCTTTTTTTGCCCCGCAACATGCAACCTGGCGCTGGATCCCGGTGTTAGGGGCAGGCAGCCGCGCATTCATCTGATGCACGCGGACAATGTTGATGCACGCTGACAATGTCGTGCTAGGTTAAGGGCATGTTCAAAAAGCCGCCGACGACTTCGACCGAAGGCCGCGGGTTCGAGCGCAAAATCTCCCTGAGCCGGTCCGCCCTGTTGCTGGAGCGGCTGTGGCCGCGCCTGTGGCTGGTCATTGCCGTGCTCGGCGTCTTCATCCTGGTCTCCTTCGCCGGGCTGTGGATGTGGCTGCCGCCGCTGGCGCACGAGATCACGCTCGGCGGCTTCGGCCTCGCTCTGCTGGCAGCCCTGGTCGCGGTCCTCCGGGTGCGCTGGCCGACACGGGAGGAGGCGCTTCGCCGTATCGAGCGCCGGTCGGGCGTTCCGCACCGGCCCGCCACCTCCTACGAGGATACGCTCACCGCGCCGGCCGGCAGCCCGGCCACGGAACGCATCTGGCTGGCGCACAGGTCCCGCCTCGCCGCGCTGCTGGCGCGGCTGCGCGTCGGGACTCCCCAGCCCCGGACCGACCGTACGGATCCCTTCGCGCTCCGCGCGCTGCTGGTGCTCGGCGTCGTGCTGCTCCTTGGCCTCGTCGGCGACAGCGCCAAGGACAGGCTGCTCGCCGCCTTCCGGTTCACGCCGGACGCCCATTTGAGCACCGCCAGGCTGGATGCCTGGATCACGCCGCCGGCATATACCGGCAAGCCACCGATCCTGCTTGCCGACGGCGGCAATGCCGGCTTCAGGCCGGCCCGCGCCGAAGCCGGCCCCATCGAGGTGCCTGAGAAGAGCCTGCTCATCATCCGCGCCAGCGGCGCCGGCCAGCTCGCGCTCGAGCTCGCAGCCAGGTCGAGCGAGAAGCGGATGGTCGAGGGTCAGGCGCCGAAAGCGGCCGGCGATGTCTCGGAGGTCCGCACCGAGCTGCGCCATTCGGGAGCCATCCGCGTCCTCGGCGGCGGGTCGCAGGTCGCGCTCTGGCAGTTCAATGTCATCCCCGATCATCCGCCGCGGGTCGTGCTCACCAAGGAGCCGGAGCGCACGATCCGAGGCGGGTTGAAGCTCTTCTACAAGGTCGAGGACGATTACGGCGTGGCCTCGGCGGAAGCGCGCTTCGCGCGCCCGCGCACGGCGGCCGGCGACCCGAGGACGAGCTGGGCGCGCGAAGACATCCTGAAGGGCCCCCGTCCGCCGCTCGAGCGGCCGCCTGTCCTGAGGCTGCATCTGCCGCGCCACAACGCCAAGGAGAGCGAGACCTCGAGCTTCCATCAGGTCGGCGCCCACCCGTGGGCCGGCATGAAGGTGCGCATGACGCTGCAGGCCAAGGACCACGCCGGCAATACGGGGAGCAGTCAGCCGATCGAGATCGTCCTGCCGCAGCGCCGGTTCACGAAGCCGCTGGCCCTGGCCCTGGTGGAGCAGCGCCGCAAGCTGGTCGAGGACCCGCGCTACCGGCGCCTCGTGGTGAGCGCGCTCGATGCGCTCACTCTGGAGCCCGACGGATTCATCACCGACCGTCACGTCTACCTCGGGTTGCGCTCGGCCTATCACCGGCTGTCTCGCGACAGCACGCGGTCCGGCATCAGAAGCGTTGTCGATCAGCTCTGGCACCTGGCCCTCCGGATCGAGGACGGCGGTGGGCTGACGGATGCCGAACGCCGACTCAGGGACATCCAGGACCAGCTCTCCAAGGCGCTCGAGGAGGGGGCCTCCGACGAGGAGATCGCGCGGCTGATGCAGGAGCTGCGGCAGGCGCTGGCGGAGTTCATGCAGCAGCTTCAGCGGCAGGCCGAAGGGCAGCAGATGCAGATGCCCGAAGGCTTCAATCCGAACCAGGTCATGCGCCCCGAGGATCTCGAGCGCATGCTGAACCAGCTCGAGAGCATGGCGCGGCAGGGCTCGCGCGAATCGGCGCAGGAGATGCTGAGCCAGCTCCGCGAGCTGCTGGAGTCCCTGCAGGCCGGCCGCATGATGGGCCAGCAGGGTCAGCAGGGCCAGCAGATGATGCAGATGATGGACCAGATGGGGGACCTCATCGGCAAGCAGCAGCACCTCTACGACGACACGTTCGGCGAGCAGCGCCGGCAAGGCGAGCCGGGACAACAGGGCCAGCGCGGGCAGCAGGGCCAACAGGGCCAGCGCGGTCGCCAGGGCCGTCAGTTCGGACAGCAAGGCCAGCAGGGTCAGGGCCAACAGGGCCAGCAGGGCCAGGGACAGCAGGGTCAGCAGTTCGGGCCGGGCGAGCTCAGCGGCAGGCAGGGTCAGCTCAGGGATCAGCTCGGGCGGATGCGGCAGGGGATGCGGCAGTTCGGGATGCGCCCGCCGAGCCAGCTCGACGGCGCGGAGCAATCCATGGAGAACGCCCGCCGCGCACTCGAGCAGGGCGAGCTCGATACCGCCACGCGCGAGCAGTCCCGCGCTCTCGAGCAGTTGCGTCAGGGCGCACAGTCGATGGCCGAGCAGATGCTCAGACAGATGCCGTCTCGGTTCGGCCAGGGGCCTGCCGGCGATGCGCCGCGCGATCCGCTCGGGCGTCCGCAGCGGTCGGAGGGTCCTGATCTCGGCACCTCGGTCAAGGTCCCCGACGAGATCGACATGCAGCGGGCCCGCGAGATCCTCGAGGAGCTGCGCCGCCGTCTCGGCGAATCGACCCGGCCGCTGCTGGAGCTCGACTACATCGAGCGCCTGCTGCGCAGGTTCTGAGCGCGATGCCGCTCCGGTTGCGCGACAGGCGGACCCGCCCGTCAGCAAGCAGCGACTCGGGCGCATGGCCGCCTGCGGCTTTTTTGTCCAGGCGCCTTCCTGGCCCCATTGAAGCCTTGCAGCGCGATCGTTGTAGCGCTTACAGCATGGATTGATTGCCGTTCAGTCGGGGGGAGGCCGATGGATCGGACAGGTCCAGGGCCGGATGACTGAGGGAAAGAGCATGGACATTCAGGACCTGCGGATCTTCGCCCGCGTGGCCGCAGTGCAAAATCTGTCGTCCGTCGGGACCGAGCTCGGCTTGACGCCAGGAACCATCTCCAAGCGAATCCAGGCCCTCGAGGACGAGTTGCACGTACGGCTCTTCGACCGCACGACCCGCTCGATCCGGATCACCGAGGAAGGGGCGACGTTCCTCTCGTACGTCGGGCGCATCCTCGTCGAGCTGGAGAGTGCGCGCGCCTCGGTCGGCGACTTCGCGACGCGGCCCAAAGGCAAGCTGAAGATTTCCGCCCCGGCCAGCTTCGGCCGCCTTTTCGTGGCTCCCGCCATCAGCGCATTCATGGGCAGCTATCCGGAGATCGAGATCCACATCAACATGACGGACCGCGTCGTCAATCTCCAGGAGGAAGGCTACGACGTGGCCATCCGGACAGGGTTGCTGACCGATTCCGCGCTGATCGCCAAGCGGCTCTACGCCGACCGCCAGGTGGTGGTGGCCTCTCCCGCCTATCTCGACGCACATGGAACCCCGAAAACACCCGCTGATCTCAGCGGACACAACTGCTTCGTGCTGGGGGACAACTGGCAGTGGTCGTTCTGCCGCGGGAACGACGACATCACCGTGCGCGTGAGCGGACGGCTGCGGTCGAACAACGGCGAGGTCCTTCGTCAGGCCGCGCTCGACGGCCATGGGCTGTTCCAGACGTCGGAGCTGCGCGTCAGGGAGGAGCTCGCCACCGGCCAGCTCGTGCGCGTGCTGGCCGAATTCGAGCTGCTGAGCAGTGCGGCCGTATGGGCCGTCTATCCGAGCTCCAAGCACGTCCTGCCGAAACTCCGGGCTCTGCTCGACTTCCTCGCCGCCTGGTTCCGCGAAGCCTGCTCCGAGCCGGCGCGCACGGCGACGCCGGCAGTCAACGGCGGACTGGACCATGGAGCCGGCAAGGACTTGAAGCGGGCCCCGGCGCCGCACCCGCCCCATTCAGGTGTCATGCTACCCTGAAAGGCGGCGCCAGGCTGCGAGACGCGCGGCCGCCTCGGCCATGTCTGCCGTTGTGCCCGCATAGGAGAACCGCAGGAACCGGCGTCCGCGCGCCTCGTCGAAATCGACGCCGGGCGTCGCCGAGATGCCGGTCTCCTCGAGCATCAGGCTGGCGAACGCGAGACTGTCGTCGGTGAAGCGGCTGACGTCGACGTAGAGATAGAATGCCCCGTCGGCGGGGACGATGCGGTCGAGGCCGGCCTTCGGCAGCCCCGCCAGCAGCAGCTCGCGATTGGCCGCATAGACCCGCCTGTTGGCCTCGAGCTCCGCCACGCCGTCGAACGCTCCCAGCGCCGCCACTTGCGCCACCGTCGGCGGAGCGATGTAGAGGTTCTGCGCCAGCCGCTCGACCGTGCGCACCATCTCCTGGGGCACCACCATCCAACCGATGCGCCAGCCGGTCATCGAGAAGTACTTCGAGAAGCTGTTGATGACGACCACGCCATCCGAATGCCTGAGCGCCGTCTCGGCCGGCACGCCGTAGGTCAGCCCGTGGTAGATCTCGTCGGAGATGAACCAGAGGCCGCGCCGGCGGCAGACGGCCAGGATCTCCCGGAGACGCTGCGGCTCCAGCATGGTGCCGGTCGGGTTGGCAGGGCTGGCGATCAGGACGCCGGCGAGGCCATCACGAGTGCTCGATTCGTCGACCTGCGCCGCCGTCGGCATCCAGCGCGAGGTCTCGCTGGTCTCCAGAATGACGGGTTGCTGCCCCAGGGCCGTCAGGATGTGCCGGTAGCAGGGATAGCCGGGCGACGGCAGGGCCACCCGCTCGCCCGCATCGAACAGCGCCAGGAACGCCAGCACGAAGGCCGCCGAGGAGCCGTTCGTCACGACGACCCGCTCGGGCGGCAGCTCGATCCCGTACCAGTCCTCGTAATGCCGCGCGATCCGCTCCCGCAGGCTCGGCATCCCGAGCGCCAGGGTGTAGCCCAGCGTCTCCGTTCTCATCGCGCGCTCGACCGCCGCGAGGGCGGCCGCGGGCGCGGGGGTGCCCGGCTGTCCGACCTCCATGTGGATGACGCGATGCCCGGCGGCCTCGCGGGCGGCCGCCGCCCGCATCACGTCCATGACGATGAACGGGGGAATCGAGCTGCGCTCCGACGGCGGCCTCGGCATCGCGCCTCCGCGCACTCGATCCGCACTGCTCGTCATCGGCTCGACCTCCTTTTTGCCCGGCGCTCGATCGGGGCAGCCGTCGCCATGGTGCCGCCGCATTGCCACGATGAAAACCCATGTGGGCGGGCTTGGCCCAGGCGCCATTCCGGTGCGCTCCGATAGTCGGGCTTATAGTGGCGGGCCGGCGGCTTCGCCAGCCTGGCGTTGACCTGCCGGGCTGTGCTGGTAGGCTTCGCCGACCCCATGGGGGACAGGCGAATCTCGATGTACCGTGCCGGAAAGCGAACGAGAGCTGCATAGTATGCTGCAGAACCGAAATACCGGCCGGCTGCGATCCGTGAGCGCCCGTCTGGCCGCGGCAGCCCTCATCGCAGCGATCGCGGTTGGGTCCGCGCTGCCAGCGTCGGCCCAGGGGCTGCCGCTCATTCGCGACAGCGAGATCGAGGACCTGCTCAGCGACTATTCCCGTCCCATCTTCAAGGCGGCAGGGCTCGGCGATGGGCGCGTCGCCATCCGCATCGTGCGCAGCGACATGTTCAACGCGTTCGTGCTCGACGGCCGCAACGTGTTCATCCATACCGGCGCGCTGATGCAGGCGGAAACGCCGAACCAGGTGATCGGCGTCATTGCCCATGAGGCCGGCCACATCGCTGGCGGGCACCTCGCGGCGCTCAGGGCGCGAATCGCGCGCGATCAGACGCGTGCGCTGCTGGTGCGCCTGCTGGGCCTCGGCGTCGCCATCGCGACAGGAGCAGGGCAGGCGGTCTTCGCCGGCGAGGAGCTGATCATGCGCTCGCTGCTCGCCGAGCGCCGCTCGCAGGAAGCCGCGGCCGACCAGGCGGGCCTCAGCTATCTCAACGCGACCCGCCAGTCCGGGCGCGGCATGCTCGAGACGTTCGAAAGGTTCGCTCAGCAGGAGTATATCTCCGACGCCCAGAAGGACCCATTCGTGCGCAGCCACCCGGTTGCCACGGACCGTCTGGCTCAGCTCCGGGAACTCGTACACCGGAGCACGCATTACGGTGCCACGGATCCCCCGCAGCTTCAGCTTCGCCACGATATGATGCGGGCCAAGCTCGCGGGCTATCTGGAGCGGCCGCAACTGGTGTTCAACCGCTATCCGGCTTCCGACACATCGCTTCCCGCCCGCTATGCGCGCGCTATCGCCCGCTTCATGCAGGGCGGCCAGGGGGCGCTGCGGACCGCGCTGGCGGAAATAGATGTCCTGATCCGCGAGAAGCCGGACAACCCCTACTTCCATGAGCTGAAGGGCGATTTTCTCACCCGCGCCGGCAAGAGCAGCGAGGCGATAGCCCCGTTGCGGCAGGCGCTGCGGCTCTCCGACGGGACGCATCTCATCCGCGTCCAGCTCGCGTCCGCTCTGCTCGCGTCGGACAACCCGGGCGTCGTCAACGAGGCCGCCGACCTGCTGCGCAAGTCGCTGGTCCAGGACGAGAATCCGCGCGCCTATCGGGCGCTGGCGGACGCCAACTACCGGCTCGGCAAGCAAGCCGATGCCGACGCGGCGATCGCCCAGGCCTACTTCCTCGAGGGCGACGTCAAGCAGGCTCAGAACTTCGCCCAGCGCGCCCAGCGCGCCCTGCGGAAAGGCTCGCCTGCCTGGATCAGGATGGACGATATCATCAGCTACAAGCCCGATAGCGATCTATGATCGACAACAGCCGCTGCATCCCAGGGCGCAACAGCAAGGAACCTCTCCCTATGGCACCGATCAACCTCCTCGACGCACTGGCGAGCAGGAAGAGCGCTGCGGCCGGCGCCGCGGTACTGCTGGCGCTCGGCCTGCTGTCGGTCGGCAGCGCGCCGGCCGTCTCGACCGAAAACAGTCCCTTCTCACCTGAGCAGAAGCAGGCGATCGAGCGCATCGTGAAGGACTACCTGCTGCAGAACCCCGAGGTGATGATCGAGGTCGGCCAGGAGCTCGAGAAGCGCCAGGCCATCACCAAGGTGGCCGAGCAGAAGCGCGTCATCGTCGAGAACAGGGGAACGATCTTCGCCGCGCCGACGGATTTCGTGATGGGCAATCCCAACGGCGACATCACGGTGGTGGAGTTCTTCGACTACAACTGCGGATGGTGCAAGCGCGCGGTCGACGAGTTGTCGAAGCTGGCCAAGGCCGATGGGAACGTGAAGATCATCTTCAAGGAGTTCCCGATCTTCGGTGAGAACTCGACCCTGGCAGCCAAGGCGGCGATGGCGTCGTTGAAGCAGGGCAAATACTGGGAGTTTCACCTGGCGCTCATGAAGGAGCGGCAGGTCACCAAGGAGAACGTCTTCAAGATCGCCGATAAGGCCGGCCTCGACCTCGCCAAGCTCAAGGCGGACATGGCGAGCCCGGAGTTCGACGCCGCCATCAAGTCGACGTCCGAAATCGCCCAGGCGCTCGGCATAGAGGGCACGCCGGGGTTCATCGTCGACGCCAAGGTCAATGTCGGCTATCTGCCCGTCGACGGCCTGAAGCAGCTCATCGCCGAGGCGCGCAAGGCGGGCTGCCAGGTGTGCTGAGGGAGCGGTTGTATCTCAACAGCATTGTTCGCCGCGCGCTTCCGCCAGTGCCGGAAAGCTGATAAACGGGCCGCAGCCGACTGAGCCGCGGCCCGACCTTCGATTTCGCCACTCGAGAACGCGGTAAACCTCGACAGGGATCGCATGGCAAAGCCCGTCTACGTGCTCAACGGACCCAACCTGAACATGCTCGGGCTGCGCGAGCCGTCGATCTACGGGGCCGAGACACTGGCCGGCGTCCAGCGGCGCACCGAGGCGCGCGCAGAACTGCTCGGGCTCGAGGTGGATTTCCGCCAGTCGAACGTCGAAGGCGAGCTCGTCACCTGGATCCAGCAGGCGAGAGAGGCGGCGAGCGGCATCATCCTCAACGCGGGCGCCTACACGCATACCTCGCTGGCGCTCCTGGACGCGCTCAACGCGGCCGAGCTCCCGGCCATCGAGGTGCACCTGTCGAACGTCTTCCGGCGGGAGAGCTTCCGCCACCACTCCTTCATCTCGCTCGGCGCGCGCGGCGTGATCTGCGGGTTCGGGCCGAAGGTTTACGAGCTCGCACTCGAGGCGATGGCGGAAATCCTGGGTCAGCAGCCCGCAACCCGGGCCTGAGCCGGGGTGGCGTCGGGCTGAAGCGATTTCGAACGGCGGGCGGAACCAACGAGCATGGCGAAAGAACAGCGAGAGCGAGGCAGTCCCGAGCAGCAGATGATCCGCGAGCTTGCGGCGCTGCTCGATGAGACCGGGCTGAGCGAGATCGAGATCGAGAAGTCCGGTCTCAAGATCCGCGTCGCCCGCGCTCTCACCCTGACTGCGATTGCGCCCCAGCAGCCGGCTCCTGCGGCCCTGGCCGTCGCCGCGCCCGCCGGCCAGCCCGCGGCCGCCGAGGCAGGCTTCGACCCCGCTACCCATCCGGGCAGCATCAAGTCGCCGATGGTCGGCACCGCCTACCGGGCGCCGGAGCCGGGCGCAGCCCCCTTCGTCGAGATCGGCTCGCGCGTGGCTCAAGGGCAGACGCTGCTCATCATCGAAGCCATGAAGACGATGAACCACATCCCCGCACCGCGGGCGGGCACCGTCACGCACATCTTCATCGAGAACGGCCAGCCGGTCGAGTTCGGCGAGCCCCTCGTCATCATAGAATAGGAGCGAATGGCGAATAGCGAATGTGGAGTAGGGTTCCGCACCAAACGCCTACCTACCGTCATCCCGGACCAGGGAGCGAAGCGACCGCCGATCCGGGATCCAGCGCAAAAAGTCCGAAGGACATGATATCGAGCCTGCGGCACTTCTCATGCTGGATCCCGGATCTCCTCGCCACCGAAGGGTGGCTCGTCGTCCGGGATGACGGCAGGGTATCGAACGTAGGATTCACAACCGTAGCGAACAGGATAGCCATCTCCTACTCGCCATCTTCTACTCGCTATTCGCTATTCGCTATTCCCTATTCGCCATTCGCTCTTCACTAACCCTCTCGCTCGGAAAACATGTTCGACAAGGTCCTGATCGCGAACCGTGGTGAGATTGCGCTGCGCATCCAGCGGGCCTGCAAGGAGCTCGGCATCGCGACGGTGGCGGTGCACTCGACGGCGGACGCGGACGCCATGCACGTGCGGCTGGCCGACGAGAGCGTCTGCATCGGTCCGCCACCTGCCTCGGAGAGCTACCTCAACATTCCACGCCTGCTGGCCGCCTGCGAGATCACCGGCGCGGACGCCATCCACCCGGGCTACGGCTTCCTGTCGGAGAACGCGCGCTTCGCCGAGATCCTGGAGGAGCACGACATCACGTTCATCGGGCCGACGTCCGAGCACATCCGCATCATGGGCGACAAGATCGAGGCCAAGGAGACGGCCAAGCGCCTCGGCATCCCCGTGGTCCCCGGATCGGATGGGGCCGTCAAGAACGAATCCGAAGCGCTGCGGATCGCCAGGGACATGGGTTTTCCCGTGCTCATCAAGGCAGCCGCGGGAGGCGGCGGCCGAGGCATGAAGGTGGCGCGGGCGCCCGAGGATCTGGAGATGGCGCTCGCGACGGCGCGGGCAGAGGCCAGAGCCGCGTTCGGCGACGACAGCGTTTACATCGAGAAGTACCTGACGAAGCCGCGCCACATCGAGATCCAGGTGTTCGGCGACGGCCGGGGCAACGCCATCCACCTCGGCGAGCGCGACTGCTCGCTGCAGCGCCGCCACCAGAAGATCATGGAGGAGGCGCCGTCTCCTTCGCTCAATGCCGAGGCCCGCCAGAAGATCGGCCAGACCGTCGCCGCGGCGATGCAGAAGCTAAAGTACCGCGGCGCCGGCACGGTGGAGTTCCTGTACGAGGACGGCGAGTTCTTCTTCATCGAGATGAACACGCGACTGCAGGTCGAGCACCCGGTCACGGAGATGATCACCGGCCTCGATCTCGTCATCGAGCAGATCCGCATCGCCGCCGGCGCGCCGTTGAGCCTCAAGCAGGAGGAGGTGTCGTTCTCCGGCCATGCCATCGAGTGCCGCATCAACGCCGAGAACCCCAGAACCTTCCGGCCGTCGCCCGGCAGGATCACCTACTGGCACCCGCCGGGCGGGCTCGGCGTCAGGGTCGACAGCGGCGTTTACCAGGGCTACCGGATCCCGCCGCACTACGATAGCCTGATCGGCAAGCTGATCGTGCACGGCAAGAGCCGCAACGAGTGCCTGATGCGGCTGCGGCGCTGCCTGTCGGAGTTCGTCATCGACGGCATCGAGACCACGATCCCGCTGTTCGCCGAGCTCGTGAAGCACCCCGATATCGCCAACGGGCTGTACGACATCCACTGGCTGGAGAAGCACCTCGGCAAGCCCGACGGCATCTGACCTGGTCGAGTGCCGAAGGGGCGGGCGGGCTGAACTGCGGCCGACGGAGGAATTACGGCCGTTGCCGCAGACCCACACATCTCGCAATAATGTGGCCGAGACCCGCCGTCGCGGTCGGAACTACGCCGAACCGAACTAACTTATTCCAAAGTCCTATGCGTCCAGCGGCTCACCAGCCACAACCCGGCACCCCAAGCAAATGGCTGCTCGCGACAACCCCCTGCTGGAGATCACGCCGCAGGTTCTATTGAAGGCCTACACCTGCGGCATCTTCCCGATGGCAGAGAGCGCGGACGACCCGCAGCTCTACTGGATCGAGCCGCAGGCGCGCGGCATCCTGCCGCTCGATTGCGTCGAGATCCCGAAGCGCCTCCAGCGCACCATCCGGCAGGAGATCTACGAGATCCGTGTCGATACCGAATTCGATGGCGTGATCGCCGGCTGCGCCGCATCCCGGCCTGGACGGCGCACGACGTGGATCAACGATCGCATCCGCAAGCTCTACCGCGAGCTGCACCGGCTGGGGTACTGCCACACGGTCGAGGTCTGGAGCGGCGGCCGGCTGGTCGGCGGACTCTACGGCGTGGCGCTCGGCGGAGCGTTCTTCGGGGAGAGCATGTTCTCGGAGATGCGCGACGCGTCCAAAATCGCGCTCGTATATCTCTGCGCGCGCCTGATTCATGGCGGCTTCGTCATGCTCGACACGCAGTTCGTGACCGACCACCTCCGGCAGTTCGGCACGATCGAGGTAGAGCGGACCGAGTTCCACGGCAGGCTCGAGCGCGCGATCAGGGCCGAAGGCGACTTCTTCCGGCTAGAGCGCGAGCCGACGCCGCGCCGCGTGCTCGACATCGTGCTGGCTCGCGCGGGCACCTGAAACCCAACAGCCCTGCCCTCGACGGGGAGGGCGGCGCGCCGCAAGCGCGCGGGTGGGGTGCAGCCACGAACGCATCGGTTCCCGACGGCACCCCCACCCCCAACCCCTCCCCGCAAGGGGGAGGGGAGAACTGCTCGCTGCTATGCCTGTTTCCGACCGAACGGGATCACGCGCTGATTTATGTGGCCCCTGGGTCCCGGCTCTCCGCGCTCACGTGCTCCGGCCGGGATGACACGGAGGGACGGCTTGGTGGGATTGTCATCCCGGCCGCAGCAGCCGCGCTTGTGCGCGGGTGCAGAGAGCCGGGACCCAGGGGCACTCTGGCAAGGCGCCGTTCCGATGCCGCTCGATCGGAAAACGCCCCTGCCGTTGCAATCTCGACCGGGAAGACACTATTCGCTGGGCCCGAAGCGGCGCTGCCACCAGCCTCTGCGCGCAGGCTGCTCGGCTTCGGCAAGCGACTCGGGTGTGACCGCGCCGGCCTGGGGGCCGACGACGACCCGCTCGATGACGGGCTCGCTGGCGACCGGCTCGGTCCTGGCCGAGCGCGGCGGCCTGCCGACCTGGATCGAGGCCTCGGCGCCAACCTCCTCGACCGCCGGCTGCTCCGGCTGCTCGACAGCGGGCTCCTCGGCCGCCTCGGCCTGCCGCCCGGACCGCTTCGGGACGGACGCCCTGGCGTACCGGGGCGCGGGCTCGGGCTCTGCAGCGGTGCTGGCCCCGGCCTCCGCTCCAGTCGGAGCCGCGGCGTTTTCCAGCGCTGGCAACGCCGGGGCGAGCTCGCCAGCAGCCACGTCCTCCTCACCGACTTCAGGGCCAGCCTCCGCGGCCTCGGCCGCGCGCTGCGGACCCTCCTCGCGATCACGGCGGCCGCCTCTGCGGCCGCGCCGCCGGCCGCGGCGGCCGCGGCGGGCCTCGCGC
>JAHDXT010000006.1:0-81436 GCA_023384095.1 Hyphomicrobiaceae bacterium | reverse complement strand
CCCCCCCCCCCCCCCCCCCCGTTCGGCCGCCCCCGCCCCCGGGCCGGGGCCGGGGGGGGGCGCCCCCCCCCCCCCCCCCGGGCGCCCCCCCCGCCCCCCCCGCCGCCGGCCGCGGCGGCCGCGGCGGTCCTCGCGCTCCTCACCCTCCGCCTCGGCAACCTGCGGCTCGCCCTCGATCTCCGCCTCCGGCTCGGCGGGCTCGGTCTCTTGATCGGCGGCGCCTTCCTCCTCGGGCGGCTCGCGCTCGCCGGGCGCGTAGCCGGCCTCCTCGTAGTCGCCGCCGTTCCCAGGCATCGCCTGCGTCAGCGGGGCCTCGGCACGCTCCCCGCGGCGGCCGCGCTTGCGGCGCCGCCGCCGCGGCTCGCGGCGGCCCTCGCCCTCCTCCGGCTGCGCCTCCTCCTCGCGGGAGATTTCCTCGGCCTCCTCCTCGCCCTCGAAGCCCCAGTCCATGCTGACGGCGGCGCTGCGCTCGGGCTGGCGCTGAAGATCGGCCGGCCGCGCCGCCTTCTCGATGGCGAAGTTCGCGCCCTGCATCTTGTCGCTCGCCTGCACGCCGATCGAGATGCCGTGACGGACTTCCATCTCGTTTATGAAGGCGCGCTTGTTGTTGAGGATGTAGAGCGCGACGGTAGCAGTCGTCTTGGCGACGAGGGACGCCGGCGCACCCGACATCAACGCGTCCTCCATGCCGCGGATCACCGCCAGTGCGACCGACTCGGTCGACCGGATGATGCCCGTGCCCTGGCAGTGCGGGCACTGCGAGGTCGAGCCCTCGAGCACGCCCGTCCTGAGCCGCTGGCGCGACATCTCGAGCAGCCCGAAATGGCTGATGCGCCCGACCTGGATACGCGCCCGGTCGAAGCGCAGGGCCTCCTTGAGGCGCCGCTCCACCGCGCGGTTGTTGCGCTTTTCCTCCATGTCGATGAAGTCGACGACGATCAGCCCCGCGAGGTCTCGCAGCTTGAGCTGGCGCGCGATCTCGTCCGACGCCTCGAGGTTGGTGTGGAGCGCCGTCTCCTCGATGGAGAACTCCCGCGTCGCCTTGCCCGAGTTGACGTCTATGGCGACCAGCGCCTCGGTCTGGTTGATGACGAGATAGCCGCCGGACCTCAGATGCACGTAGGGGCTGAACATGGCATTGAGCTGCCGCTCGATCTGGAAGCGGTTGAACAGCGGCTCGGGCTCCTGATACAGCACCACGTTCTTGACGTGGCTCGGCATCAGCATGCGCATGAAGTCGCGGGCATCCTTGTAGGCAGCCTCGCCGGCGACGATGATCTCGTCGATGTCCTTGCTGTAGAGATCCCGGATCGAGCGCTTGATGAGGTCGCCTTCCTCGTAGACGAGGCTCGGCGCCGTGGAGCGCAGCGTCAGCTCGCGCACGCTCTCCCACAGCCTCAGCAGGTACTCGAAATCGCGCTTGATCTCCTGCTTTGTGCGCGACGCGCCCGCCGTGCGGATGATGAGCCCCATGCCCTCGGGCACCTCGAGCTCGGCGGCGATCGCCTTGAGGCGCTTGCGATCCTGGACGTTGGTGATCTTACGGCTGATGCCGCCGCCCCGCGCCGTGTTGGGCATGAGCACCGTGTAGCGGCCCGCGAGCGACAGGTACGTGGTCAGCGCCGCGCCCTTGCTGCCGCGCTCCTCCTTGACGACCTGGACCAGGATGACCTGCCGGCGCTTGATCACCTCCTGGATCTTGTAGCTGCGCTGGCGGCGGCGCGGGCGCGACGGCAACTCCTCGAGCGCGTCCTCGGAGCCGACGCTGTCGACCTGATCGGCCTCGCCATTGCCTGTGCCGTTGGCCTCGACCTCCTCGACGCCGACGTCCTCGACCAGACCTATCGGCTGCGGGGTATCGGAAACCTCGGCGCTGACGCCGCCTTCCTCGGAAACGGGCTCCCCGGCAGCCGTGCCGGTCGCGCTTCCATTCTCAGCCGCCCCGCCCGGGACAGCTTCAGTGAGGCGCTCCTCGGGCCGCACCGCCTCCGCGACAGTGCGGGGCGCGCGCTCGTCCGGCGGCGAGACCGCCTCCTCGACCGCGGACGGCGCCTCCGGCTCCGGCGGCAGAAAGGCCGTGACGTCGGCCGCCAGCTCCTCCGGCGGCTCGTCCTCCCCCTCCTCGTCCGCAGGCGACTGCGCCTGCCGCTCGGCGCGCCTGTCGGCCGCCGCATCCGCGGCGGCCTCCTCCTCGGCCTCCGCGGCCGCGTCCTCCTCGATCAGCGCCTGACGGTCGGCGATCGGGATCTGATAATAGTCGGGATGGATCTCGTTGAAGGCGAGAAAGCCGTGCCGGTTTCCGCCGTAGTCGACGAACGCCGCCTGCAGCGACGGCTCGACGCGCGTGACCTTCGCCAGGAAGATGTTGCCGCGGAGAAGCTTGCGAGCCGCGGATTCGAAATCGAACTCCTCTACCCGGCCCCCTTTGAGAACCACGACCCGGGTCTCCTCGGGGTGCGTGGCGTCGATAAGCATCTTGTTGCTTGACATGTGCATGGATCCTTGGCGCGCCGGCGCGGATACTCGCTGCTCCTGGCTGCTGAGCCACAGCCTGCGAGTCGCCGGTCCCGGGCGCGCGTGATGTGTGATTGAGAAGTGTGGAATCTGGAAAGGGGTCCCGAGCACGCCAGCCGCGACTGCGGCGCGTGCTGAACGCTCAAGCAGAGCCGCCGCAGCACGAGCGGCCTTGCTCCCATGACGGAAGCCTGGTGCTCGTCACTGCGTTGCGCATGTCTGAACGTGTGCTGCATCGGTTGCTTGCTGAGCCGGCTCTCCGGGCAGGCTTTCCTGAAGCCTGATGGAAAGCTGGTCCCGTTGCCGGGCCAAAATGAAGATGGCGCCTTTCTGCAAGTCGCCGCCGGTTGTCCCGTTCGCCGCACCCCTTTCCCGGGCGGTGGAAACGAGACGACATGTCTCGGGTGACGGCCGGCACAGATCGCGTGCTCTCTCCACTCCTGGACTAGATGCTGCCGAGGAAAGGACGCCGCGATATTAAACCGGGTCTACACCCATGCCGCGCCAGATGGGCCGCAATGCCGAGCCTGGCAGACCGCCGGAGGAGCAGCATCGGCTGCTCGCTCTTCGTGGTGCCGCCGGTCGCGCCTGTTGATTCGAGCCCCGGCGCGGAGCGATAGGTGTTTTACGTCGTCACCACCGCCGAAGCAAGAGTGTTGTGCATGTCACGCTCGTCCCTCGAGCTGTGGCCGCCCCCCTTGTATTGCACACGTTTGGTCAATAACCCGTTATCCTGGGGCGTAGTCCTGCGGGAACCAACGTAACAGCGGAGCGCGTGAAGGCGTGCGGAATGGGGGGGACCTTATCGGTGCCGCCGTGGCGGCGCTGCTCTGGGCGGCGACGGCGGCCGGCTCGGCTCCGGCTGCTTTCGCCCAAGCTGCAGAGCCGGCCGGCTGGGCCGTCTCGGTCTCGCCCGGCAAGCCTGTCGCGACTCGTGCCCGGCTGACCGCAAACAGCGATTTGACCCGACTCGTGCTCGACCTCACGGAGCCGGTCGCGGTCAGCGTCTCGACCGTATCGGCCCCCGACCGCGTCATCGTCGATCTGCCCGAGGTCGAGTTCCGCATCTCCGCCGCCGCAGGCCAGAGCGGCCGAGGGCTCGTCAAATCCTTCCGCTACGGCCTGTTCCGGCCGAAGCAGTCGCGCATCGTCATCGATACGGACGGCCCCGCCCGGGTGCTGAAGGCGGCGGTCGAGTCCGGCAATCGCCGCACCCCGCAACTCGTCATCGAGCTTACCCCGCAGGCGCCTGGGATCATCCCTGCCGCGGTCTCCGCGCCCGCGGAGCTAGGTCCGGACCGGATTGAGGAGCCTCCGCCGGAGCCGAGGTCGCGCAAAGGCCGCCCGGTGATCGTGATAGACCCGGGCCATGGCGGATTGGACCCCGGCGCCGTCGGTGCGGAGGGCCTCCTCGAGAAGGACATCGTGATGGCTGTCGTTCGGCGCCTCAGGGCGCTGCTCGCCAACACCGGCCGCTACACGGTCGTTCTGACGCGCAGCAAGGACATGTATGTCTCGCTGGACCAGAGATTGCGCATCTCGCGCCGGCACGAGGCCGATCTCTTCCTCTCGCTGCACGCCGATTCCGTAGCCGAGGAGAACCTCGCCCACAACGTCAGAGGGGCCAGCATCTACACACTGTCAGACCGTGCGTCGGACGAGCAGGCCCGGCGGCTTGCCGAGAAGGAGAACGCAGCGGACGTCCTCGCCGGTCTCGCATCGACGCCGGCCGACAGCCAGGACGAGGTGCGCGATATCCTCGTCGACCTGCTGCGGCGCGAGACGTCGGACTTCTCGGCGAGCTTCAGCGATCTCGTCACCGAGGCCCTGCGCGAGCACATCCCGCTGGCTCGCGACCCGCAGCGCTCGGCCGCGTTCAAGGTGCTGAAGCAGACGCACTCGCCCTCCGTCCTCATCGAGCTCGGCTATATGAGCAACCCGGAGGATCGGAAGATGCTGCAATCGGCGGAATGGCAGAACCGGGTCGCGGGCGCGATCGTTGCGGCGATCGACTTTTATTTCGCGAGACGAGCGGCGAGGGCGGTCAACACTCCCTGACGGCCGTCGAGCCTCGATCGAGCCGAACCCATCCGATCCGATGCGAGTTCAGCAGACGACTGGCGCATTTCGCCGTGTGCTCTGCTCATTTTGCAAACACGCGTTCGGCAATCCGTGCTAGTTCTGTTCGCATGCCGTTTTGTTGCCGCTTGGCTATGTGACGAGAGAGCCGCGTTTCCAAGAAGCCGAGGCCCATGCGAGCACCGATTCTGCCACCGCCTGCCGCTCCGATGAGGAAGAGAAAGCGCCGGAAGAGCATGCTGCTGGGGCTGCTCGGCTGGGCCTTCGCGGCCGGGGTCGTGGTGTTCCTGGGGGGATCTGCCGCCGCCGGCTATCTGCTGTGGCATGCCTCGAGGGATCTGCCGAGCTACGAGAGCCTCGCCCAGTACGAGCCGCCGGTCATGACGCGCATCCATGCGCACGACGGAGCGCTCATTGCCGAGTATGCCCGGGAGCGGCGCATCTTCGTGCCGATCAACACGATCCCGAAGCTCGTCATCAACGCTTTTCTCTCGGCGGAGGACAAGCGGTTCTACGACCACGGCGGGCTCGACTTCCTGGGCATCGCGCGCGCCCTCTACAAGAACCTGCAGAACCCTGGCCGCCGGCCCGAGGGCGCATCGACGATCACGCAACAGGTCGCCAAGAATTTCCTGCTTTCGAGCGAGCAGAAGTACGAGCGCAAGCTCAAGGAAGCCATCCTGGCGATCCGCATCGAGCGCGCCTACTCGAAGGACAAGATCCTCGAGCTCTACCTGAACGAGATCTATTTCGGCATCGGCTCCTACGGCGTGGCCGCGGCCGCGCTCAACTACTTCAACAAGGAGCTCAAGGACCTCGAGCCCGAGGAGGCGGCCTATCTCGCGGCGCTGCCGAAGGCGCCCAACAACTACCATCCATTCCGCAAGACACGCGAGGCCACCGCCCGGCGGAACTGGATCCTGGAGGAGATGGCCCAGAACGGCTATCTCGCACGGCAGGCGGCGGACGAGGCCAAGGCCAGGCCGCTGCACGTGAACATTCGTCCCTTCGGGGCGCACATCTTCGCCGCCGAATTCTTCGCCGAGGAGGTGCGCCGGTCGCTGCTCGCCCGATACGGCGAGGACAAGCTTTACGGCGGCGGCCTGTCGGTGCGCACCACGCTCGATCCTGGCCTGCAGCGGTACGCGCGCAAGGCCCTGATCGACGGCCTCGTCGCCTTCGATCGGGATCGCGGCTGGCGCGGGCCCGTGGACCGCATCGAGGTGACCGGCGACTGGGGGGCGATGCTGGCTGCGATGGACGCTCCCTCCGACCTCCAGCCATGGCGGCTCGGTGTCGTGCTCGAGGCGCATCGCACGAAGATCGTGGTCGGCCTGGAGCCGGAGCGCGAGCAGGACGGCGGCATCGGCAAGACGCGCGAGGCCGTCGAGGTCTCGTTCAACGAGATGAAATGGGCCGGCCCCTTCAAGGCCACCGACCGGCCGAAGGGGCCGGCTCCCAAGCAGCCTTCCGACCTGGTCGCCGTCGGGGACGTAATCTACGTCGCCCCCAAGGATCCGGAAAAGCCGACGGAAGCGTGGAGCCTGATGCAGATCCCCGAGGTGGGAGGCGGACTCGTGGCCATGGACCCGCATACAGGCCGCGTGCTTGCCGTGGTCGGCGGCTTCTCCTTCGCGATCAGCCAGTTCGACCGCGCGGTGCAGGCCCGCCGCCAGCCGGGCTCGTCCTTCAAACCGCTGGTCTACGCGGCCGCGCTCGACAACGGCTACAAGCCGACCAGCATCGTGCTCGATGCGCCGATCGAGATCGAGCAGGGCCCCGGCAAGGAGATCTGGCGTCCCGAGAACTACAACAAGGACAAGTCGTACGGTCCCTCGACGCTGCGCATCGGCGTCGAGAAATCGCGCAACCAGATGACCGTTCGCCTGGCTCAGGACATGGGCATGCCGCTGATCATCGAGTACTCGAAGCGCTTCGGGGTCTACGACGACCTGCTGCCGGTGCTGGCCATGTCGCTCGGAGCCGGCGAGACGACGCTGCTCAAGATGGCGGCGGCCTACGCGGTGTTCGCCAACGGCGGCCGCCAGGTGAAGCCGACGCTGATCGACCGCATCCAGGACCGCTGGGGGCGCACCGTCTGGCGCCACGACGGCCGCGAGTGCGCCGGCTGCAGGGCCGAGGCGTGGCAAGGGCAGGAGGAGCCCGAGATTCCCGACGATCGCAAGCAGATCCTCGATCCGCATACCGCGTTCCAGATGACCTCGATCCTCGAGGGCGTGGTCCAGCGCGGCACGGCGACCATCGTGAAGCAGATGGTGCCGGGCACGCCGCTGGCCGGCAAGACGGGAACGACCAACGAGTCGAAGGACACCTGGTTCGTCGGCTATTCCCCCGACCTCGTGGTCGGGGTCTACGTCGGCTTCGACACGCCCAAGCCGATGGGCAAATCGGCGACGGGCGGCCAGGTGTCCGCGCCGGTCTTCGCCAACTTCATGAAGATTGCGCTCGGCGACAAGAAGGTGCCGTTCCGCAGCCCGCCCGGCATCCGCACCGTGCCCGTCAACCGGTTCACCGGGCTCCGGGCTGCGCCCGGCGAGAAGGATGTCATCTGGGAGGTGTTCAAGCCCTTCGAGGAGCCCGACGACCCCAACTCGTTCCTCGGCTACGAGACGAGCTCCTACGGCGACGGCAGCGGACCGCCGCGCAACGTCAGCTCCGGCTTCGGCAACGTGTATTAGGCGAACTGGCGGTTAGGGTGCGTCCGACTCGAATCGAAGCATATCGGTTCACGCCAATTCTCCCTTTCCAGCGGGAGAGCGGGTTTGGATGAGGGGAAGTCGGGTGGTACTAACCGGCAACCCCATCAGCCCTCCCCTCGACGGGGAGGGCGGCGCGCCGCGGGCGCGCGGGTGGGGGTGGAGCCGCAGATGAGACTATGGTTGTCGGGTACCCCCACCCCCAGCCCCTCCCCGCAGGGGGGAGGGGAGAGCTGCTCGCTGCTACCGTTTCAATCTCGACCGGAAATAATGGGGATCGCAGTCCCGGTTCCGGCTCGGCTCCGCCCGCGCGTTGGCGCGGTCCCTTGGCCGGAATGAAGGGGAACAGTCTGGGCCATAGAGTGCGGTGCTGTGCAGTCAACCGCGGCCTTGCCGCTTGCCGGCAAGGCGTTTAAACCGCGATCGAACGCACCTATATCACCCGCATCCATCGACAACCCGTTACGATACCGAGGAGGCTGCCATGCGGGCAGAGCCACAGAAGCACGTCGACGCCATCCGGCAGTCCCTGAGCCTGCTGCGGAGGCATCTTTGACTGGGACACGGCCGAGGCGCGGCTTGCGGAGCTGAACCGGCGGGCCGAGGACCCCGGCCTCTGGAGCGACGCGCGCGCCGCCCAGAAGGTGATGCGCGAGCGCCAGTCGCTCGAGCGCCAGATCACCCTCTACAGGCAGATCGAGCGCGGGCTCGATGATGCGGTCACGCTGGTCGAGCTCGGCGAGGCCGAGGACGACGAGGCCACCACCGCCGAGGGCGAGGCGGCCCTGCGGTCGCTGAGCGAGCTCGCCCAGAAGCGCGAGATCGAGGCGCTGCTGTCGGGCGAGGCGGACAGCAACGACGCCTACCTGGAGGTCCATGCCGGTGCCGGCGGCACCGAGAGCCAGGACTGGGCACAGATGCTCACACGAATGTACATGCGCTGGGCCGAGGACCGCGGGTACAAGGTGGCGCTGATCGAGGAAAGCCCCGGCGAGGAGGCTGGCGTCAAGTCGGCGACCCTGGAGATCAAGGGTGAGAACGCCTACGGCTGGCTGAAAACCGAATCGGGCGTGCACCGGCTGGTGCGTATCTCGCCGTTCGACTCCAACGCGCGGCGCCACACGAGCTTCGCGTCCGTCTGGGTCTATCCCGTCATCGACGAGACTATCGAGATCGAGGTCAACGAGAGCGAATGCCGGGTCGACACGTATCGCTCGTCGGGCGCCGGCGGCCAGCACGTCAACACCACCGATTCGGCCGTGCGCATCACCCATCTGCCGACCGGGATCGTGGTCGCCAGCCAGCAGGAGCGCTCGCAGATCAAGAACCGGGCGATCGCCTGGGCCATGCTGCGCGCCCGCCTCTATGACCTCGAGCTCAAGAAGCGCGAGGAGAAGGCCAACGCCGCGGCCGCCAGCAAGACCGAGATCGGCTGGGGCCACCAGATCCGCTCCTACGTGCTGCAGCCCTACCAGCTCGTGAAGGACGTGAGGACCGGGGTGGAGAGCGGCAATCCGGCTGCGGTCCTCGACGGCGAGATCGACCCGTTCATCGAGGCCGCCCTGGCACATCGCCTGAAGGAGGGCCAGCCGCCGCAGGTGAAGGACCTCGAATAGGCGCCACGCCAGCCGCAGCCGCCTGATCGAGCAGGAGATCAGACGGGCCGGTCGCCTTTCTCGACCTTCAGCGTGCGGTTGTCCGCCGCCGGCAGCATGCGAGAGGGATCGCGGGTCACGACGACGTCGATCACGGTCGGCGAGGACGTGTTGGCGAGACCCTCGCGCAGCGCCGCCGCGAGCTTCTCCGGATCGGTGACGCGGATTCCGAGGCAGCCGAAGCCCCGCGCGATGGCGGCGTAGTCGAGCTCGACCAGGTCGGAGGACTGATAGGCGCCCTGCCCGTAGACCGAATGCTGCAGCGCCTTCACGTAACCGGACGCCGCATTGTTGAACACGCACACGACGAAGTTGGCGCCGAGCCGCCGCGCGGTCTCGAGCTCGCCGAGGCTCATGTTGAAGCCGCCGTCGCCCGTGAGGCTGACGACCCGCCGTGCGGGGCCGGCGCCGAGCTGCGCGCCGATGCCGCCAGGCACGCCATAGCCGATCGAGGCGAAGCCGCGGTCGGGCAGGAAGTGGCGCCCTGCCGCCTTGGTGTCGAACATCAGCCCGCCCCAGTGCGCTGCAAAGCCGCCGTCCGCCACCACCACCCCGTCGGCCGGCATGGCCTTGTTCAGCTCGCCCATCAGGCGGCCGACGTTGATCGGGGTTTCACTGCTCTCGAGCCGGTCGGCCGCGCTCCTGCGCCAGTCGGCCATGCGTCGCGGGATCTCGGCGGCATAGCCGGCCCGCCGTCCGGCAGCCGCGTTGCCGTTCCCGAGCGCCGTCGAGAGGTCCTCGAGGGCAAGGCGCGCGTCGCCCACGAGGCCGACCTCGGTGCGCGTGGTGCGGCCGATCTCGGTCGGGTCGATCTCGATGTGGATGACGGGGGTGCCCGCCGGAATGAGCTGGAAGCGTTTGGTGGCGATCTCGCCCAGCTTGCAGCCGATGACGATCAGGCAGTCCGACTGCGCCACGAGCGCGTTGGCGATGCGGTCGTAGCGGCCGAACAGCCCCGCCGACAGTGGATGCGTGCACGCGATCGCGCCCTTGCCCGACATGGTGTGCGCGACCGGGATGCCTTGGGCCTCTGCAAGCCGCAGTAGCGCGCCATGAGCCTCCGAGATGTGCACGCCGCCGCCGGCCAGGATCAGCGGGCGCTCGGCCTTGGCCAGGAGCGCCGCCGCCCGCTCGACATCGCTCGCGCCGGGGCGTGAGCGCCGCGCCTGCGCCCTGACCGTGCCCTGATCGATCCAGAAGTCCGCGGCGTCGAAATCGTGCTCGCCGTGCGCGATGTCCTCCGGCACGTCGATGAGCACGGGACCGGGCCGGCCGCTGGTGGCCACTGCGAAGGCGCGGCGCACATGCTCGGGGATCCGCTTCAGCACCTCGACGCGGATCGCCTCCTTGACCACGGGGCGAAGGATCTCGAGCTGCCGCGCTTCCTGCGTCATGTTCTTCCAGGCATGCTCGCGGTTGGCGTCGCCGATGATGGCGATCGAGGGGATGCCGGCGTTGAGGCTCTCCACCAGTCCGGTCACGAGGTTGGTCGCGCCGGGGCCGAGCGTTGCGTCCACCACGCCCGGCCGGTTCGTCACCTTGGCGTAGGCATCGGCCGCAAAGGCTCCGCAACGCTCGTCGTTGACGAGCGCGTGCTTCAGGCCGAGAACCCGGCACGCCTCGTAGAACGGCAGGAGCTGGAAGCCGCCCATGCCGAACATCGGTCCGACGCCGGCGAGCTGGAGCATTTCCGCGAGCGCCTGCCCCCCGGTCATCTGTCGCGCCGAGTTGGATCTGTGTGCCGCCGTCACGATTCGCGCTCCCTCACCCTGGCTTCCACCATGGCAGCCACGAAATCGCGGCAGCTCTGGCCGATCCTGCCGCCGTGCCTCGCCGCCGTCTCGTTGAGCGCCGAGATGAAACCGTCGTTCCAGGTCGATGCCCCATCGCCGATCCGCGCCGAGAAAGCCTGGACGCAAGCGCCCGCGATGCGGCGGACATCGAGCGCCGGCAAGCGCGAGATGCCAGCCTCGTCGATGCCGCGGTCCGCATCGTTGTAGACGGCGGCGAACGCCGGCACCTTCACCGCCGTTTCCGGGCGGCCGCCGAGCAGCCCGCCGTGGGAGGCTGTGACCACGATGTGACCGGCATCCTCTGGTTGCACCAGCGAGACGGAGTCGAGGACCACCACCTTGACGCCCGCGCGCCCCGCCTCCGTCAACTCGTGTCGGTGCTCCTCGTCGACCGGAGGCTTCGGCGCCGGGCTTAGACCGGCCGCTGCGAGCCGCCGCAGGGCTTCCCGGCACGGCATCCCTGCAGCGAGGCCGAGGTCCGCGGCCAGCCCGTTGACGAACGACAGGGTGCCTCGCGCGAGCCCGTCGGCGCCATCCCCGATGCGGGCGCTGCGGTGCGAGACGGTGGCGGCCGGCACGCCCAGCTCCGCCAGCAGAACGGCGCCGCCGAGCCCCGCCTGCTCGCGCCCGATGCCGGCGTCGTTGAGCACGGCTGCAGCGAGCCCCATGCTGGCCGCCCAGGCGCCCGAATAGCGGCCGCCATGAGAGGCGCAGTAGGCGACGCGCCCCCGATGCTCCGGCATGATGTGGGTGACGCTGTCGAGTGCCAGCGTATCCGCAGGATGCAATGACAACGGCCAGATCCTCTGCTATGTCGGTCGGGCTGGGATCCGACGATACGGCTCGGCCCGGCTTCGATCAACGTCCTGCGACGCTGACGAGCCGCCGCCGCATCATGTGCGGCGCTGCCGACCTGCCGTCTCAGTCGCTGATCGGGACCAATGGCGAGGACCGGGCAGTTCTCCATGCTCGCGCGAGTGGCATTGCAGAGGGCCAGAAAGCTGATCGTGCACCGGACCGGCAGAGCCTGGACCGGAAGGCGAATGCTTATGGCGCCACCCCCGCGATGGCTTGCCGTGCTCGTCATGCTGGCCTTCGTCGCGACGGGGACATTGCATTTCGCCGAGACGAGCCACGCATCGACCGCGGCACACCACGCAGAGTCTACAACCGGGAACGGCGGCGAGGAGCCCAGTGGCTCCGAGCCGGATGGCCAGGTCCATGCCGGGACGTGCGCCGGCTTCGGCGGATGTCCTCTGTGCGGGCCGGTGATCGAGCCGCTGGCCAACGCCCTGGCCCACGTCGAGGCGGCGGCCTGCGATCGTTCAATCGCGGTGCATACTGGCGTCGTGTTCGCGCTATTCCGCCCGCCCAAACCCGTGCCCGCCTGATCGGATGCATTCCTGCACGCAGTGCCGCGGGAGCGACCGCGCACGCGAAGCGCTGCCATTGCGGCTCTAACCCGAGATCGCCATTCAGGCGTGAGTTGAACCACTGGCGCAGCGCTCGTCCAGACCCCGTTCAAGGAGAGACCTGATGTCCTCACACCAGCACTTCACGACGCGCCGCAGCTTCATCGCGGCGATGGGATTCGGCGGCGTAAGCCTATACGGGCTATGGGCGGCGTACGGCGCTGCCCCCACTCCCGCCGCACTGCTCGGAATCGGTGACCACCAGTATCCCGAGGAACCCGGGGGCCATGCCGGCCACGGCGCTGCGGCCCATGGCCCTGAGGTCGACGAGTTCCGTCGACTGACAGCCGAGTTCGTGGCGCGCTATCGCATGGCCGACGGCCGCGTCTATCCGCGCCTGATTGCCGAGCCCGCACACGAGGGCCATTCCGGGACGCATGGCGGCGGCCACTCGCTTTCGCACGGCGCCGCGGCCCACGGCAGCGATCAGGGGCATGGAGCCCACGCGGCGGCGCCGAGCGACCATGCCGAAGGTCACGCCGCACCAGTCGAAGCCACGCTCGACGTCTATCTCCTCGCCGAGAAGTGGTTCTACGAGCCGGCGCACCTGCGGCTCGACGTCGGGGTGCCCTATCGGTTCCGCATGATGGCTGCCGATGTCGCGCACGGCGCCTCGGTCCAGCTCGGTCACGGCGGCCGAATGGTCCGGCTGCGCCCCGGCCGCGTGTCGGAGCTGCAGGCCACGTTCAAGGCACCCGGCACCCATCTGGTCTACTGCACCGTCTACTGCGGGCATGCGCACGATTCCATGCAGGCGCGCATCGACGTGATCTGATCCCGGGGGAATGGACATGACATCAGACTGGAGAACTCGCGCATCCGAGCTGCCGGCCGCCGATCGCAGGCTGCTGGCCGCCGTTGCGGCGACGGCACTGGCAGCTCTCACGCTCGGCCTGCTCGGCGGACTGGCTACCGCGCTGGCGCGCGCCGGCATACTCGAAACGGCGGCGCCGGAAACTCCCTACCGGTTCCTGACGGTGCATGGCGTCAGCGCCTTTTTCTACTGGCTCTACCTCGCGCAGATCGCGCTGCTGCTCGGCTTCGCAGCCATCGAAAACGGGCGCAGACTGGCATGGCGCGGTCTCGCCACCTTCGGCGCGCTGCTGATCGCCGCCGGTTTCGCCTTCAGCATCGCCGGCGCCCACATGGGCGTGCCGCTGCTCTACGACGGCGCGCCCGGCCTGGCCGCCGACGACCCTGCATCGCTCCTGGTGTTCAACAGCGGCTATCTGCTGCTGGGCCTCGGCCTGATCGCCGCTTCCGCGGCGGCGATCGCGACACTGCTCCGACCCGGTAGCGAAAGCCGCCAGGACAAGATGAGCGCCGTCGGGTTCGCCCTCTTCGCGTGGGCCGGCTTCCTGATGGTCAGCGGCTTTGCGACGCTGCACGCCTTCGTCCCGGGCACGCTGTGGGCCATGGGGCTCGCGGCCTTTCCGGCGGCGCACAGCACGAGCTGGCACATCTTGTTCCACAACATGCACTACCTGCCGCTGATGGCGACGGTGCTGATGTGGTACGTGCTGATGCAGTCCCTGACAGGGGTCACGTCGGTCTTCGGCGAGCGGTTCTCGAAGATCGTGTTCGCCATGTACCTGGTGTTCGTGCCGCCGACCTCCCTCTATCACATGTTCCTGGAGCCCGGTCTGCCGGCCGCCGTGCGTGTCGGCGGGTCGCTGCTGTCGCTGTTCGTCAGCGTCCCGACGCTGATGGCGTTCCTCATCATCGTCGCCTCGCTCGAGGTGCACGCGCGGGCGAGCGGCGGCCGCGGGCTTTTCGGCTGGCTCACAATGCTGCCCTGGAAGCATCCCGCGATGACGGCGGTCGGCTTGTCCGTGGTCAACATGGGGCTCGGCATCGCGCTCGCATTCGTGCTGATCCAGGAGAGGCTCGCAGCGCTGTTGTCGGACACCTTTTTCGTGCCCGGCTATTTCCACTTCTTCACCGTCGGCACCGTCAGCCTGACCCTGCTCGGCGCGCTGGCGGTGATGCTGCCGGCGTTGACGGGGCGTGCGCTCGCCGCTCCCGGCCTCCTCAGGTGGATGCCTTGGCTGGCGACCGCCGGGCTTCTCGTATTCGGGGGCGCCGGCGTCACGGCCGGGTATCTCGGCGTGCCGCGTCGGGTGATCGACGTCGGCTACGCCGGCGAGGCGCCGGCTCTATGGAAGCCGCTGATGGCGGCCGTCGGCGTCGGCGGAACCGTGATGGCGCTGGCCATTTTCGTTTTCGCCGCCGGGGTAGCAGCCGCGCTGCTGCCGCGTGGCGCCGGGCAGGCCGATGCCGGGCCGACGGTGGGCTGGGGCGGGATGGGGCTGAAGCCGGGCGCGAACGCCTGGGTCGGCCCTGTCTCGGTGCTGTTGATCGTCGGCGGAATGTACGTGTTCACCAGCATCGCATTCGAGCTGATGCAAAGTCTGCCGCTCGCAGCCAGCGGCGGCAGCGGCCACTGATGGAGGATTGCGAACCATGAACGAGGATTTCTGGCTCATTCTCGCCGTCGCCCTGGTATGGGCGCTGCTGGCCCTCGTCTACGCGCTGGCACCCTGGGGCGACATGATCGGCTACGCGCGGGTGTGGGGCTTCGGCTCCGTGCTGTTCCTGGGCCTGGCGCTCCTGCTGCTGCGGCGGAAAGCCCGGTGAAACTCGGCGGGGCTCCCCGGTCAAGCACACCGGGGAGCCCCGCCGCATCTTACTCGCGCGTTCCGTTGGGAGCGTTCAGCCGAGCGCCCGGTTCGCCGCCTTGGCCTTGTCCGCGTCGACGTAGACCTCGCCGCCCAGCTCGCGAAACTTCGCACTCATCTCGGCCATGCCGGCCTCGGCGTCGAGCGGCGCGTTCTGCTTCGCTGCGTAGTCGCGCACGTCCTGCGTGATCTTCATGGAGCAGAACTTCGGGCCGCACATGGAGCAGAAGTGCGCCACCTTGTGCGCGTCCTTGGGCAGCGTCTCGTCGTGGTAGGCGATTGCCGTGTCGGGGTCGAGCGACAGGTTGAACTGATCCTGCCAGCGGAACTCGAACCGTGCTTTCGACAGCGCATTGTCGCGGAGTTGCGCGGCCGGATGCCCCTTGGCGAGATCGGCCGCGTGCGCGGCGATCTTGTAGGTGATGACGCCGGTCTTGACGTCGTCGCGATTGGGCAGCCCCAGGTGCTCCTTCGGCGTCACGTAGCAGAGCATGGCGCAGCCGAACCAGCCGATCATGGCCGCGCCGATGCCGCTGGTGATGTGATCGTAGCCCGGCGCGATATCGGTCACGAGCGGCCCGAGCGTATAGAACGGCGCCTCGCCGCACGTCTCGAGCTGCTTGTCCATGTTGACCTTGACCTTGTGCATCGGCACGTGGCCGGGGCCCTCGATCATCACCTGGCAGCCCTTCCTCCAGGCGATCTTGGTCAGCTCGCCCAGCGTCTCGAGCTCGGCGAACTGGGCGCGGTCGTTGGCGTCCGCAATGGAGCCGGGGCGCAGGCCATCGCCCAGTGAGAACGAGACATCGTACTTCCGCATGATGTCGCAGATGTCCTCGAAGCGCTCGTAGAGGAAGCTCTCCTTGTGGTGGGCCAGGCACCACTTGGCCATGATCGAGCCGCCCCTGCTGACGATGCCCGTCACGCGGTCGGCCGTCAGCGGCACGTAGGCGAGGCGGACGCCCGCGTGGATGGTGAAGTAGTCGACCCCCTGCTCGCACTGCTCGATCAGCGTGTCCTTGTACATCTCCCAGGTGAGCTGCACGGGATCGCCGCCGCACTTCTCCAGCGCCTGATAGATCGGCACCGTGCCGATCGGCACCGGCGAGTTGCGCAAGATCCACTCGCGCGTGTTGTGGATGTTGCGGCCCGTGGAGAGGTCCATCACCGTGTCGGCGCCCCAGCGGATCGCCCACACCATCTTCTCGACCTCCTCCTCGACGGAGGACGTGACGGCCGAGTTGCCGATGTTGGCGTTGATCTTGACCAGGAAGTTCCGGCCGATGATCATCGGCTCGAGCTCGGTGTGGTTGATGTTCGAGGGAATGATGGCGCGGCCGCGGGCGATCTCGTCGCGCACGAGCTCCGGCGTGATGTGCTCGGGGATCGCGGCGCCGAAGCTCTCGCCGTCGGCCAGCGCCGCCTTGGCCCGGTCGAGCGCCGCCTTGCGGCCAAGGTTCTCGCGGTGGGCGACGTAGATCATCTCCTTGGTGACGATGCCGGCGCGGGCATATTCGAGCTGTGTCAGCGGTGTTTCCCCTCTCCCCGTACCAACGGGGAGAGGGTTAGGGTGAGGGGCAGGAACAGGCGCTGCGGTTTGCTGCTGCCCCTCACCCCCGCCCTCTCCCCGCGTGCGGGGAGAGGGCGAGATGCGGCGGAACGGCTGCGCCTTGTTCGGGAAATCGCGCGCCAGCGCCTTGCCGCTGACGTTGCCGTTGTCCTCCGGCTTCACCTCGCGGCCGTCGTACTGCTCGACGTTGCCGCGCTCGCGGATCCACGACTCGCGGACGCGCGGCAACCCTTTCTCCACTTCGATTCTGGCATTGGCATCAGTGTACGGCCCGGACGAGTCGTAGACGCGAAACGCCGCCCGCTCGGGGTCGGTCAGCGCAATCTCGCGGAACGGCACGGAGAGGTCCGGATGGCCCTGCGGCTGGTCATACACCTTGCTGCTGGCGCTGATCGGCCCGGTGGTGACCTTCGGCACCATCAGCTCGCTCTGGCGCGTGATCTTGTTCATATTCTCGCTCCCGGCCCTGGCGCGCGCCGCTGTCGACGACGGGCGCAATGACGCTATCGCTCGCAATCCCGGTATACGTCGGAGGAGGGAATGGCGTGTCCGTCCCTTCGCCGGCATGACCCGGATCAGGTTCGAAGGGTGGCGGCGCGGCTTCAGCGCCATCTCAGCCGGCTGCCGCCGGCCCCCCTCGGAACGCGCGCAGTCTGCGACGGGCCGCCGCAAAAGGCAAGCGGGCGTGCGCGAAAGCCGGCGCCCAGGGCGAAACGGCAGCGAGGCGGCGCTCAGCCCTGCTGCGCGCTTTTCAGCAGGCGGTCGAGCGCCTTCATCGTGCGCGTGCGGGCGTTCTGATCCCGCATCGACCAGTGCCAGAAGTGGTGCGACAGATAAAGACCGTAGAGCTCGAAGACGAGCTGGTCGGCATCGATCTCCTTGCCCAAGGCGCCATCCCGTTTGGCGCCATCGACCGCTGCGCGAAGGACGCCCGACCAGTGATCGAGGACATCCGTCAGCTTGCGGCGAACGGGCTCGGGCAGGTCGTCACCCTCGGAGCTGGCGTGGACGAACGGGCAGCCGTGGGTGAGCCGCGGCGAGCGCGACCAGTCGAGCCAGCGTGCGAACAGGGCCGGCACGCGGCTCCCGGCAGCCATGCTTTCAGGCACGGCCTCGATCACCTCCTTGCCGAACTTGGCGGCCGCGTGCTCCAGCACCGCAAGCTGCAGCGCCCCGCTCGACGGAAAGAGAGTGAAAAGCCGGCTCTTCGGAACTGCGAACTCCCGCGCCATCTCGCCGATCGAAAGTGATTTCAAGCCGTGGGCACTGGCCGCCGTCACGGCATGAGTGAGGATACGCTCGCGCACAGCTTCAGCATTGACCATCGTCGAACGATCTCCGGGCACAGCAGGTCCGCGGTCGTGAGCGGACGATCTTTACCAGTCGCGCGCGCAACTTTGGTCACAGTGAGGCAAGCGGGTGCGGCGTCCACTGCCATCAGGCGATTGTGATGGCGGCGAGGGCCGGCCTGAGGCCACCGCCCGGCTCAGGCATGACCGCTGGCCCGAGCAAGCCGTCGGACGGCTGTTAGCAGCCGCCAAAACGTGCTGCCAACATCCTGTTATTCTTTGAAATTCCCCTTGCCAACCAAGCGAACAGCAATACCTTGAAGAGAAGGGTGTGGATGGATCGGGAGAGAGACCGAGATGGTCGATGCCAGCTTCGCCGCGCAGCTCGAGGGCTACAGCCTCACCACGGCAGAGATTCTCTACCGCATGCCGGACCATCCGGTTTTGCTGCAGAGCTTCGTCTGGCAGGACTACGACCTGCATCCCCGTTTCCCGAAGCTCGCGAAATTCCTGGACTTCTGGTCGAAGAACCTGGACGGGCAGCTCTACCGGGTCCGTGTCGCGCACCAGCACCTGATCCACCCGAGCGAGGTCCGCTTCGTCGGCGGCGTGCTGCGTCTGCACTGAGCCACGGCAGGAGGATCTCAACCGCCGGACTGAGAGACGTCCCATGCCGACGACGCGGTCTACGCTGTCGTGCAGGCGCCGCCACCCTGGGGCCACGTAAAGTAGTCGAGCAGCTCTTCGGATTATGGGTGCGCCGCCGTCTCACCGGGCGTGCCAGCCTGAATCGGGAACAACGCTCCGCCGCTCCAGATGCCTAGTCCCTGATCGCCCTCTCGGGCAACAGGCTCGGCGAGCTCGACCAGGTCGTAGTAGAGCGCTCGCGTCAGCAACGCCTCGAGGCGGCCGCGCACGAGGACATATGGCTTGAGGCCGTCGCTGCCCGCCTGCCGCGCGAAGCGCAGCGGGTGATCCGGCCCGCAGCGGACGATGTCGTCGACGTTGGTGCGGAAGACGAGCTGCTGGCCGGGACCGCGGTTCTCGAACTGCATCTCGACGGCGAGGAATGGTGCGTCGTCCACCGTCACGTCGACCTTCTCGACCGGCGTCACGAGGTAGGTGCGGCCATCCGCGTCGCGGCGCAGGATCCGCGAGAACAGCTTGACGAGGGCTTTGCGTCCGATCGGGCTGTTCTGGTAAAGCCATGTCCCATCCGCCCGGATGCGCATGCCGATATCTCCGCAGTAGGGCGGGTCCCAGCGCTCGACGGGTGGAAGCCGCTCGCTCCCGGCCGCCTCGATCAGCCCGTCCAGACCCTGGATCCGGGGCGTGCCGCGGTCGCCTGCCTGCCTGGTCATGATCGCCTCACGCGATTGCGTTCCTGTATCTTGTTGGATGCTCGGCAGTTACTCGGACCCCTTCATTATTGTTCACCCCGCTCCATATTGTGACCAATTCGCCGCAGCAGAGTTTGTGCAGCATCGGACCCATCCTATAGTAGGAGCCCATGACAACACTGACCCACACCGACGAGGATATAGTCGCCCGCATCGAAGCGGCCGGCGATCGCATGGCGCGCGTGCACAAGGCGGCGGCCTCCGTCATCTTCGGTCAAGATATCGTGATCGAGCGAACGCTCGTCACTCTGCTTGCCGGCGGACACGCGCTGCTCATCGGTGTGCCGGGTCTGGCCAAGACCCTGCTCGTGGAGACCCTGGGCAAGGTCCTCGGACTCGACGCCAAGCGCATCCAGTTCACGCCCGACCTGATGCCCTCGGACATCATCGGGTCCGAGGTTCTCGAGGACAATCCCGGCCAGCGCCGCAGCTTCCGCTTCATCCCCGGTCCGATCTTCACCCAGCTTCTTATGGCCGACGAGATCAACCGCGCCAGCCCCAAGACGCAGTCGGCCCTGCTGCAGGCCATGCAGGAGCACCACGTCACCGTGGCCGGCCAGCGCCACGACGTGCCGATGCCTTTCCACGTGCTCGCGACACAGAACCCGCTCGAGCAGGAGGGCACATATCCGCTGCCCGAGGCCCAGCTCGATCGCTTCCTGCTGCAGATCGACGTCGGCTATCCCGACATTCTTGCCGAGCGCCGGATGCTGTTCGCGACCACCGGCATCGAGGAGCGGCGGCTCGAGGCCATCCTGACGCCGCAGGAGCTGATGTCGATCCAGCGGCTCGTCCGCCAGATCCCCGTCCCCGACAGGGTCGTCGAGGCGATCCTGCAACTCGTCCGCTCGGCCCGGCCGGGTCCCGACGCGAGCGAGGAGACCAACCGGTTCATCGCCTGGGGTCCCGGGCCGCGCGCCAGCCAGGCGCTCATGCTGGCGGTGCGGGCCAAGGCGCTGATCGACGGCCGCCTCGCACCCTCGATCGACGACGTGATCGCACTCGCCGAGCCCGTGCTCAAGCACCGCATGGCGCTGACGTTCGCGGCCCGCACGGAGGGCCAGGAGGTCGGAGGCATCATCGCGCGACTGGCTTCGGCCCTGGAGTAGAGTGCGGTGGCGAACGCCGGAGCGGCGAAATCACCTGACAAGTCGAGGAAAGGCACGGTTTTCGGCCTCGAGGGCGAGGCTCATGCGCTCGCTGACCGGCTCCCCGATCTCTTGGTCGAGGCCATGCGCGTGTCGAGCACGGTGGCGCACGGCATCCATGGCCGGCGGCGGGCCGGGCCCGGCGAGACCTTCTGGCAGTTCCGGCAATTCCAGTCGAGCGACTCGGCGACCCTGATCGACTGGCGCCGCTCGGCGAGCTCCGACCATCTCTACGTGCGCGAGCGCGAATGGGAGGCGGCTCACACCCTGTGGCTCTGGCCCGACCAGTCGCCGTCCATGGCGTTCCGCAGCGAGCTCTCGGCGGCATCGAAGGCGGACCGGGTGCTGGTGCTGGCGCTGGCCTCGGCGGAGCTTCTCGTACGCGGCGGCGAGCGCGTCGCGCTGCTCGGGTTGTCGAGGCCGACCGCCAGCCGCAAGGCGACCACCAAGCTCGCGGAGATCCTCGCGGAAAGCGCCGGGCTGCCGGTGCTGACCCAGAGCCTGCCGCCGGCCGAGCGGCTCAGCCGGTTCTCGGGGGTGCTGCTGTTCAGCGACTTCCTCGACCCGCTGGACGCGATCGGCGAGCGGCTGAGCTATCTGGCCGGCAACGGCGTCGCCGGGCATATGGTGCAGGTGATGGACCCGGCAGAGGAGACGCTTCCCTATCAGGGCCGCACCGAGTTCCTCGGCATGGAGGGCAGCGAGCGCTGGCTCGCCGACCGCGCCGAGACGCTGCGGCCCGAGTACCAGGCCAGGCTGAAAGCGCATCGGGCGGGGCTCGAGGACCTGGCGGCGCGGCTCGGCTGGTCGTTCCTCGTCCACCACACCGACCGGCCGGCTGCCGAGCCGCTGCTGACCCTCGTCATGCGGCTGCAGGACAGCGGCCGCGATTACCGCTGGGCGCCGGCAGCCGCAAACCTGGGAGCAGCCGTATGAGCCTCGGCGCCCTGGCGTTCCTCAATCCCTGGCTGCTGGCGGGCCTCGCGGCGCTGCCGATCATTTATTGGCTGCTGCGGACGGTTCCACCGCGGCCGCAGCAGGTGGCGTTCCCCGCCACGCGCATCCTCGTCGGGCTGGAGAACAGGGAGAAGACGCCCGCCCAGACCCCCTGGTGGCTGATGCTGATCCGAATGCTGGCGGCGGCGCTGGTCATCTTCGCGCTGGCCGAGCCGGTGCTCAAACCCGACCGGCAGGCGGCGCTCGGCGGCACCGGGCCGGTGGTGCTCGTGGTCGACAACGGCTGGGCCTCGGCCTCGCGCTGGGCCATGCGGACCCGCATGATCGACCGCCTGATCGACGAGGCCGAGGGCCAGAGCCGCGCCGTCGTCGTGCTGCCGACAGCCTTCGCCGGCCGCATGCCGGCGGCCAAGGTCGAGGCCCCCGCGACGGCGCGAACGGCGGTTGCGGCGCTGCAGCCGCAGCCCTTCGCGCCCGATCGCATCGCGGCTGCGACCGCGCTCGAGACGGCGCTGGCCGGCCAGTCCGAGGCGAGCATCGTCTGGCTGGCCGACGGTATCGATCATGCCGATGCCGCCGGCGGGTTCGCGGACAGGCTCGCCGCACTCGCAGGCGCCGGGCTGACGGTCATCGAGACCGGCGCCGGCGACGAGGCGATGGGCGTGGCGGCCGGCCTCGGCAGCGGCGGAAGGCTCGAGGCCACCGTCGTCAGGACGGGCGGCCCGGCCCGCGAGGGTGTGCTGCACGCCTTCTCCGCGCGCGGCCAGCGCCTCGGCGAGGCCCCGTTCCGGTTCGCGCCGGGTCAGCCCGTCGCAGAGGCGCCCTTCGAGCTGCCGCTGGAGCTGCGAAACCAGGTGACCCGGATCGAGATCGCGGGCGAGCCGTCGGCCGGCGCGGTCCACCTTCTCGACGCGCGCTCGCAGTGGAACCGCATCGGCCTTCTCTCGGGCGAGAGCCGGGAGCAGGCGCAGCCGCTCCTCGGTCCGCTCTATTACATCCAGCGGGCGCTGGCGCCGTTCGCCGAGCTGGTCCAGCCGAGGGACGCCAATCTGGCCTCGGGCATCGATGCGATCCTGCAGCAGAACGCCTCGGTGATGGTGCTGGCCGACATCGGCACGCTCACCGGCGAGGTGAAGACGCGGCTCGAGGAGTGGGTCAAGAAAGGCGGCGTCCTCGTGCGCTTCGCCGGACCGCGGCTCGAGAAAGGCGGCGACGACCTGCTGCCGGTCGGGCTCCGCGCCGGGGGACGCACGCTCGGCGGCGCGCTCTCCTGGTCGACACCGCAGCCGCTGGCGCAGTTCACCGATGACAGCATCTTCGCCGGACTGACGAGTCCAAAGGACGTCACCGTCAGCCGGCAGGTGCTGGCCGACCCGGCGCGGCTCGGACCCGGTGTCGACGTGTGGGCGCGGCTGGCCGACGGCACCCCGCTCGTCACCGCGAGCTCCCTCGGCGACGGCCGGCTCGTGCTGTTCCACGTCACCGCGAACTCGGATTGGTCCAATCTGCCGCTTTCGGGACTGTTCGTGGAGATGCTGCGCCGCGTCGGCCTGCTCGGCCGCCTGGCCGGGGGCGGCGAGGCCAGCACCGCCGAAACCGGCGGCAGCGGAGTGGCCAGGAGCGAAGCGAGCGTGCTGCCGCCGGTGCAGCTCCTCGACGGGTGGGGCGTCCTGAAGCCGCCGCCGCCGACGGCGCAGGCCATCTCCGTCGCCAACCTGTCGAAGCTCACCCCGAACGCCGAGCATCCACCTGGATACTACGGTGCACAGGGCGCGCCGCGCGCGCTCAACCTGCTGGGACCCGATTCCACGCTGAAGCCGCTACCGGGGCTGCCGGCTTCCGCCGAGCGGCGCGTCTACGAGGGCCAGGCCATGACGCCGCTGAAGCCATCTCTGCTGGCGATCGCGCTGGGACTGCTGTTCGCGGACATCTTGGCCGTCATCCTGCTGCAGTTGGGCGGCCTCGCCCTGCGCCCGATGCGGCGCGCGGCGCGCACGGCGGGCGCCGTCGCGCTGGCCGTCGTCATGGCTCATGCCGCGCCGGGCAGCCTCGAGGCGCAGACGGCGGCAGCGCCACCGGGCTCCAGGACCGTTGGCAGCAACGAGCTGCTGGCGCTGCGGGCCACAGGCAAGGTGACTTTCGGCTATGTGCTGACGGGCGATCCGGAGACGGACGAGGTCAGCCGCAGCGGCCTCATCGGCCTCGGCAAGGTGCTGACGATGCGCACCGCGGTCGAACCCGGAGATCCGATCGGCGTCAACATCGCCAGCGACGAGATCGCGTTCTTCCCGATGCTCTATTGGCCGGTGCCGGCGAATGCCCGCGCCTTGCCCGAGGCAACGCTGGCGAAGATCGACGCCTACATGAAGCAGGGCGGCATGATCATCTTCGACACCCGGGACTTCGGGCAGGGCGTGCCGCTCGGCTTCAGCGTGCGGGGCAGCGACGGCGGGACGGCGCTGCAGCGGCTGCTGGGGCGTCTCGACATCCCGCGGCTCGAGCCGGTGCCCGAGGACCACGTGCTGACCAAGTCCTTCTATCTCCTGCGCACGTTCCCGGGGCGCTGGGACGGTGGCCAGCTCTGGGTCGAGGCCGACATGAACGACAGCCTCGACGAGAGCCGCAAGGCGCACCGGACGGACGGGGTCTCGTCGATCCTGGTGACCTCCAACGATTTCGCCGCCGCCTGGGCGCTCGACGATCGCAGCCGGCCGCTCTATCCGACGGTGCCGGGGGGCGAAGGCCAGCGCGAGCAGGCTTACCGCACCGGCATCAACATCGTGATGTACGCCCTGACAGGCAACTACAAGGCCGACCAGGTGCACGTGCCTGCCCTGCTCGAGCGCCTCGGACAGTGAGGTTCAAGCGTCCCCGATGAACTGGTCCATCGACTTCGCGCCGATGCTGCCCTGGCCGCTGATCCTGGCCGGCGCGCTCCTCTCCGTGCTGCTCGTCGGCCTGCTCGTGCTGCGGCGCTCGCGCGGAACCGCGCTGCGCGCCATGGCGCTCGCCGCGCTCATCCTGGCGCTGACCAACCCTACCCTGCGCCAGGAGGAGCGCGAGAACCTCGGCAACATCGCCGTCGTGGTGATGGACGAGAGCACCAGCAACGCGCTGGCCGGCCGTCCGGAGCAGGCGCGCGCCATCCGCGCCGATCTCGAGGCGAAGCTCGGCCGCATCCCGGGCCTGCAGGTGCGCTGGGTCACGGCCTCCCGGCCTGACCGCGAGGGCGTCTCGGGCACCAATCTGTTCGAGGAGCTCAACCGGGCGCTCGCCAACACGCCGCCGGACCGGCTCGCCGGGGTCGTGATGGTGACGGACGGCCAGGTCCACGACGTGCCGAAGAACGCGGCGGCACTCGGCTTCGATGCCCCCGTGCACACGCTGCTGACCGGACGGCCCGACGAGTTCGACCGGCGCATCGAGGTTCTGGTGGCGCCCAAGTACGCGATCGTGGGCCAGAGCCGCGATGTCGAGCTGGCCGTGCGCGAGACCGGCAGGCCGCAAGACTCTCGCGAGCCGGTGACATTGCGGGTGCGCCGGGAGGGCCGCGCGGACGAGATCCGTCGCGCGGAGATCGGCAGGCGGCTGACCATCCCGATGCACTTCCCCCATGCCGGCCAGAACATCCTCGAGGTCGAGCTCGAGCCGGCGCCCGGCGAGCTCACGCCGGCCAACAACCGCGTCGTGATCGCGGCCGAGGGGGTGCGCGAGAACCTGCGCGTGCTGCTCGTCTCGGGCGAGCCGCACGCCGGCGAGAGGACCTGGCGCAACCTCCTGAAGTCCGACGCGGCCGTCGACCTCGTGCACTTCACGATCCTGCGCCCGCCCGAGAAGCAGGACGGCACGCCGATCAATCAGCTCTCGCTGATCGCATTCCCGACCCGCGAGCTGTTCAGCCAGAAGATCAAGGACTTCGACCTCATCATCTTCGACCGCTACCAGCATCGCGGCATCCTGCAGCTCCTCTACTACGACAACATCGCGCGCTACGTGGAGGCGCACGGGGGGGCGTTGCTGGTCGCTGCCGGCGACGACTACGCCGGGCAGACGAGCCTCGTTCGCACGCCGCTGGCGCCGGTGCTGCCGGCGACGCCGACTGGCCGCGTGATGGAGCAGCCGTTCAAGGCCAGGCTGACGGAGGAGGGCGTCAAGCATCCGGTGACCCGGGGGCTGCCGGGGGCCGACCAGAAGGAGCCCGCATGGGGGAGCTGGTTCCGCCAGGTCGACGTGCGCCCCGAGCGCGGTCGCATCGTCATGAGCGGCGCCGAGGAGAAGCCGCTGCTCGTGCTCGACCGCAAGGGCAAGGGCCGCGTCGCGCTGCTGACCTCCGATCACGCCTGGCTGTGGGCCCGCGGCTTCGAGGGCGGGGGGCCGCACACCGATCTGCTGCGCCGGCTCTCGCACTGGCTGATGAAGGAGCCGGACCTCGAGGAGGAGCGGCTGACCGCCTCCGCCAGGGGGCTCAAGCTCACCATCGAGCGTCGCTCCATGGAGCCCGCGGTGCCTGCCGTGAGCGTGCTGGCGCCGACCGGCGAGGCTTCCGAGCTGACACTCGACGCGGCCGGGCCGGGGCTGTGGCGCTCGACGATCGACGTGCGCGAGCCGGGCCTCTACAAGATGCAGACGGCTGCGCCGACGGGCATGCTGACGGCCCTCGCCCACGCCGGCATCGAGGATCCGCGCGAGATGTCCGAGGTGACGGCCACCGACCAGAAGATGCGGCCCCTGACCGAGTCGACGGGCGGCGGCATGTTCTGGACGCGAGGCGGCGGCCTGTTCGCCAGCAGCGATCCGGCGGCGGTCGACGTGCCGCGCATCACCATGCTGTCGTCGGCGCGCGTGCTGGCCGGGTCCGGCTGGATGGGCCTCAAGGACCGCGAGGCCTATGTGACCCGCGGCGTCAAGCTGACGCCGATGTTCACCGGCCTGATTGCGCTCTCGGCCCTGCTGTTCCTGATCGCGATGGCCTGGTGGCGCGAGGGCCGGTAGCCTCGTGCCGCTCGGCTCTCATCAGGCGCGAGGCGGTGGGGGAGACAACGGTGATCAGCACCACGATCGGGTTCATCGGCATCGGCAACATGGGCGCGCCGATGGTGCGCCGACTCGCCGGGGCCGGCTTGCAGGTGCTCATTCATGACGCGCGCAGCGAGGCTGCAGCGCCGTTCCGCGATGCCGCTCCGCAGATCAGGGTGGCCGGCGGGCCGCGCCAGATCGGCGCCGACTGCAGGATCGTCGTCACCATGCTGCCGGACAGCAAGGCCGTGCGCGCGGCCGTGATGGGCGACGGCACGGCCGACGGCTTCGCCGAAACTCTGCGGCCCGGCTCCGTCGTCATCGATATGAGCTCATCGTTTCCCCTCGACACCAGGGCGCTCGGCGAGGAGCTGGCCGGACGCGGCATCGGCCTCGTCGACGCGCCGGTCTCGGGCGGCGTCCCGAAAGCGGTCAGCGGCACGCTCGCCATCATGGCCGGCGGCGATCCGGTGCTCATCGACGACGTGCAACCGGTGCTCGAGGCGATGGGCAGCGTCCACCGCACCGGGCAGCTCGGCTCCGGACACGCCATGAAGGCGCTCAACAACTACGTCTCCGCTGCGGGCCTGGTGGCCGCGTGCGAGGCGCTGGTCATCGGGCAGCGCTTCGGTCTCGACGGGCAAGTGATGACACGCGTGCTCAACGCCTCGACCGGCCGCAACAACACCACCGAGAACAAGGTGGAGCGCTACATGCTGAGCGGCAGGTTCGATTCGGGTTTCGCGCTCGCGCTGATGGAGAAGGACGTCGGCATGGCGCGGGCGCTGGCGGAGAAGCTCGGCATCGGCGCCGAGGAGCTGGCGCTGGTCGGCGCGATCCTCGGCAAGGCGCTGGAGAGGCTCGGGCCGCACGCCGACCACACCGCACTATACGACTACGTCTCCAAATATCAGGAGTGATGGGCGACAGGGCATCGCCCATCCCTCTCCGCCCTCTCACAGATAGCCGAACTTCAAGACGAACAGCACCGCCAGGATCGCGACGGCAGGCTTGATCTCGCCGAAGCGGCCGGACAGCAGCTTGATCCCGGTATAGGCGATGAACCCGAACGCGATGCCGTGCGCGATCGAGAAGGTCAGCGGCATGGCGGCGATCGTCACGATGGCGGGCGCATACTCGGTGGGGTCGGTGAAATCCACGTCCTTGATCGTGGACATCATGAGGCACGCGACGAAGACGAGGGCCGGAGCGGTGGCGAAAGCCGGGATCGAGCCGGCCAGCGGAGCAAAGAACAAGGCGGCCAGGAACAGAACCGCGACGGTCACCACGACGAGGCCGGTGCGCCCTCCATGCCGATGCCCGCCGCGATCGCGAGCTTCAACGACAGGGGTATGCTGTCGATCACCCATTCGCGAATGCGCGTCAGGCTGACCGCGAGAAACAGTATGCCCGATAGAAAGACGGCGCCGAGCGCGGTTTCCCAGCTATGCCCCAGGCCCTTCACGACGCCGTATGTGAAATAGGCGTTCAGTCCCATGCCGGGCGCCAGCGCGATCGGGTAGTTGGCGTAAAGGCCCATGAATGCCGAGGCGAGTGCCGCGGAGAGGCAGGTGGCGACAAAAACCGCGCCGCGGTCCATGCCCGCATCGGCGAGAATCTGCGGGTTCACGAAGATGATGTACGCCATGGTCATGAAGGTCGTGACGCCCGCCACGATCTCCGTGCGCACGGACGTGCCGTGCCGGTCAAGCTCGAAATAGCGCTGCAGCATGCATCCCTCCCACCCCCGACTCGGCCGGATTCCTCGCAGTTTACCCCGTCCCGGTCTCCGGAAACAGATCCCCATCGCCGGATGGGCTGAATGGAATGTGTTAATCAGGCCTTTGCAACTCTCGAATTGACTTTCGCGAGCATTGGTCGCGATTGAAAAAGCTGGCACACTGACGGGTCACTCGAGGTCGATCGAAAGTCGAGAAACGAGGATTGGGACCACGCATGCCGATCCCTGGCAAGACGATGATGGCGCGCGGCGCTCTCGCTCTCGTCGCGATGCATCTGGCGCCCGCCTCGGCTCTGGCCGCCTGCGGCGACCGCGCAGGACCGGGCGTCGACTGGTCCAACTGCTCAATGTCCAGCAAGATGCTGGCGCGGGAAAACCTCGCCGGCGCCAACCTCGCAAAGACCGATCTGAGCGGGACGAACCTAACGGGAGCGAACCTGGCGGGAGCTGATCTCTCAAAGGCCAATCTCACCTATACCGCGCTGCGGGATGCCGAACTGAGCGGCGCTGACCTCTCGGACGTCATCGGGGTCCGGGCCCGCCTCGGAGGGGCCCGCCTCGCCGGCGCCAACCTGCGGAAGTCCGAGCTGCTTCGCGTCGACTTGAAAGACGCCGACCTGACCCAAGCCGATCTATCCTCCGCTCAGCTCGTCAGGGGCGACCTGCGCAATGCGCGCCTCACCGACGCAAACCTCCAACACGCCAATCTCGTTCGCGCCGATCTGCGGGGCGCCACCGTCGATGGCGCCACTTTCGCATCGGGCTATCTGCTCCGCACCCGCATCGAGGGATTGGACTTAAGTCGGACCAATGCACTGACCCAGCAACAACTCGAGGTCGCGTGCGGGGACCGCGCCACCGTATTGCCGCCCGAGCTGACCGCACCGGACTCCTGGCCTTGTCAATTCGATTAGTGGAGGATTACCCTGGCATCAATTGCAGCTCCGCCGATCCGGACGCTGCGCTTTTTCGTCGACTGAGACAGAATTCCCTCTTTATTTACTTATCGCGATCATTTAAAGGGCTGGTTCCACAGCGCGAGCTTGGGGGCTGCTGCCCAGCACGGAGGTAGCGTGGCAAAGATCGCGAGAAGAAAGGAAGCAAAGCGGATGGCCGCCGTGAACGTCGAAAAAATGTCACTCAAGGAGCTTCTCGATCTCGAAGCCAAGCTCGAGAAGGCGATTGCGGGCGCGCGTGAGCGCGAGCGCAGCGAAATGAAGCAGAAGATCGAGAACATCGTGCAGAATGCCGGTTTCTCCGTCAGCGAGTTGTTTGGCGGCCGCACGAGCCCGGCCAAAGGCCGCACGGTGGCTGCGAAGTACGTCAATCCGGACAACCGGTCGGAGACCTGGACCGGCCGCGGACGCAAACCGCGCTGGTTGACGGCAAAGCTCGACAAAGGTGCCAAGCTGGAAGATTTCTCGGTCCGCTGACACTTGCTGCGATGATCGGGGGGCGTTCGGGCCGGCGGCACGATCGCCCTTCGGTCGTTTGCAACCATTCGCCGGACCGCGGGCACCGGCACAGGCCCGGTCAACATGACGGTGAGGCGGGCGGCCTTTCGGAAATGAAGTCTGGCCACCTCCATTCCTGGCTGTCGAACTGCCGTGCAAATCGACCGACCCAACGGAAATCCCGGACAGCGGTGCGTCGCCCGGCGGGCCGGCGCTGCCATCCTTAACCCGTTTTGAAGCGTGCCTGCCGCCATTGCGAAATGGCGGGCCGTGAGTCTTTCCCGCCAGCCCTATGCAGGCGGTCCGGAAGCCCGCTTCATTCCATACTCAAGTCGTATGTCGCCAAATCCTTGACCCGCATTGGCCGGCGCCCGGCACGGCATACATGCGCTACTTGCAGATCGGCGATGTCCCGCTCCACTCAGATGGACCGGGTGGATCGCGGGCACTCGAACGCGAGCGAGCGCTGCACCCCTGTCCCCTGTCCCCTGTCCCCTGTCCCCTGTCCCCTGTCCCCTGTCCCCTGTCCTGTCCCCTGTCCCCGGTCCCCTGTCCCCTGTCCCTCGCCTCTGACAATACTCGCGAGCCTCGCTCGCCTGCTGGCACTCATCTCTTGACAGTGCTAACAGACCGCGACATATAGCGGCCCATGGGCCGGTCCGGCTGATCCGGACCTTACGCATTGGCAACCGGCCCCTGTGCGGCCTCCCATTCGGATTCCAGGGGGGTGCCTGATGAGAACGCAAATTGCATCATCCCCTAACGGAGGCTGGAGCCATGAAGTTTCGCCCTCTGCACGACCGTGTCGTCGTGCGCCGCGTCGAGGAGGACACGAAAACCTCCGGTGGCATCATCATCCCCGATACCGCCAAGGAGAAGCCGATGCAGGGCGAGGTCATCGCCGTAGGCCCTGGCGGGCGCGACGAGGCAGGCAAGCTCGTTCCGCTGGAGGTCCGCGCCGGTGACCGCGTGCTGTTCGGCAAGTGGTCCGGCACGGAGGTCAAGGTCGACGGCGAGGAGCTGCTGATCATGAAGGAGAGCGACGTGATGGGTGTTCTGGCCCGCTGAGCACCAGCGAATAGGGAGTAGCGAATAGCGAGCATTCGCGGTCCGCTGTCCAAATCGCAACTCCCCCTATTCGCTACTCGCTATTCGCTATGAAGCCATTCAAACCCGGGAGTAGCCACCAATGGCAGCCAAGGACGTCAAGTTTTCGCAGGACGCCCGCGAGCGCATGCTGCGCGGGGTCGATATTCTGGCCAACGCCGTCAGGGTCACGCTCGGTCCCAAGGGCCGCAACGTCGTGATCGAGAAATCGTTCGGTGCACCGCGCATCAGCAAGGACGGCGTGACGGTCGCCAAGGAGATCGAGCTCGAGGACAGGTTCGAGAATATGGGCGCCCAGATGGTGCGCGAGGTCGCCTCGAAGACCTCCGACCAGGCTGGCGACGGCACCACCACCGCGACGGTCCTGGCGCACGCCATCGTGCGTGAGGGCGCCAAGTCGGTCGCCGCCGGCGCCAACCCGATGGACCTCAAGCGCGGCGTCGATCTCGCCGTCGGCAAGGTCGTCGAGGAGCTGCGATCCAGGGCGAAGAAGGTCACATCCAACGACGAGATCGCTCAGGTCGGCACCATCTCGGCCAACGGCGACGAGGAAATCGGCCGCATCATCTCGGAAGCGATGAAGAAGGTCGGCAACGAGGGCGTCATCACGGTCGAGGAGGCCAAGAGCCTCGATACGGAGCTCGACATCGTCGAGGGCATGCAGTTCGACCGCGGCTACATCTCGCCCTACTTCGTCACCAATGCCGAGAAGATGACGGTGGAGCTCGAGAGCCCGTACATCCTCATCCATGAGAAGAAGCTGTCGTCGCTGCAGACCGTGCTGCCGGTGCTCGAGGCCGTGGTGCAGTCGGGCAAGCCGTTGCTCATCATCGCCGAGGACGTCGAGGGCGAGGCCCTGGCGACGCTCGTCGTCAACAAGCTGCGCGGCGGCCTGAAGGTGGCGGCCGTCAAGGCGCCCGGGTTCGGCGACCGCCGCAAGGCCATGCTGGAGGACATTGCCGTCCTCACCGGCGGCACGGCCATTTCCGAGGATCTCGGCATCAAGCTCGAGAACGTCACCCTGGATATGCTCGGCCGCACCAAGAGGGTGAGCATCGACAAGGAAAACACGACGATCGTCGGCGGCTCGGGCAAGAAGAGCGAGCTCGAATCCCGGGTCAAGCAGATCAAGGCGCAGATCGAGGAGACGACCTCCGACTATGACCGCGAGAAGCTGCAGGAGCGGCTGGCGAAGCTCGCCGGCGGCGTGGCGGTGATCAAGGTCGGCGGCGCCACCGAGATCGAGGTCAAGGAGCGAAAGGACCGCGTCGACGACGCGCTGCACGCGACCCGCGCAGCCGTCGAGGAAGGCATCGTGCCTGGCGGCGGCGTAGCCCTCATCCGCGCAACCAAGGTGCTCGATAACCTAAAGACCGAGAACGAGGACCAGAAGGTCGGTGTCGGCATCGTGCGCAAGGCTCTGCTGGCGCCTGCCCGCCAGATCTTCCAGAACGCCGGCGAGGACGGCTCGGTGGTGGTCGGCAAGATCGTCGACAGCACCAAATACAACTACGGTTTCAATGCCCAGACCGGCGAGTATGGCGATCTCGTCGCCCAGGGCGTGATCGATCCAGCCAAGGTCGTGCGCCACGCGCTGCAGGACGCGGCTTCTATTGCCGGCCTGCTGATCACGACCGAGGCGATGGTCGCCGAGCTGCCCAAGAAGGAGGCGATGCCGCCGATGCCCGGCGGCGGCATGGGTGGTATGGGCGGCATGGGCGGAATGGATTTCTGAGGTCGATCCACACCCCCGGGAACTATGCTCAGGAAGCCCCGGCCCGCATCGGCCGGGGCTTTTCTTTCGTGAGCCCCGAGGCCAGCCCCCGCTGCATCGGAAACGGCGGGTTTGACGCCATCGCTTGGGGTCAGCCGCACACCGGCTTTGCCGACCCCCGATGACGAAACGATTCCCACTGCATACCCACACCGTCATTCCCGCGGAGGCGGGAATCCACGACACGCCGCAGATCAGGTGTGGAGAGTTGCCTGGATGGCCGCCTGCGCGGCCATGACGGAAGGAAGGGCAAAGGGACTAAGCGGGACACTGCCCTTCGGCTCAGTTTCGTTTCAGACCCGCAGGGTCCGACCCCCGCCCACTCCTTGCCCACCCGGCGACAACATCGTGCAGGAGACGATCGTGCCGCGCGCGAAGCCCATCGACGCCGACACGCGATCGCCAACATATGTGCTGGGCGTTCATCGAAAATTCAGCAACGATTGTCCACAAGGGAGCAGTCCCACACGAAACTGTGATAGCTGGCTGCCGGATATCTGGTTCAAAGTTAGGCGCTGACGGAAGGGGGACGCCGATCAGCGACAACGAGCGTAAGGAGGAAAGCCCGTGTTTCCCCTGAAGACTCTGGTCGTGGCCGCAATCATCGCCATTGCGTTCGGCCCGCGCGTGAACGCCTGCCCCGCACATAACCACATGCAGACCGTCGTCGCGCCTGCTGCCGCGGAAGAGCAAGCGGTGGCCGTAGCGCCGGCCGCTGAGGTCTCCGATCCAGTCGCGACACCCGCAGCAGAGCCTGCCGAGGTGGCGGTCGCCGGGCAGCCCGAATCGCCGGCGGCGAACTGAGCGCAATCACTCTCGCTCGAGGAGCCGCACGAGATCGGCGTCGAGCCGCTTTCGGTCCTCGGAAAACCCGTCTGCGACCCAGCGGTCCTCCAGCGCGCGCAGGATTTCACCGATGCGCGGGCCTGGCGGTACGCCGGCGGCCACGATATCGGCGCCGCCGAGCGGGAACTCCGGCGCCTGCCACCTGGCTGGAAGCGCGTAGAGGGCGGTTGCCGCCGGGTCAGCAGGACTCGCACCCGAGCGCGCCCAATTGAGCAGCAGTTGCTCGCGCATGATCTTGGCCCCGTAGCGATACACACGAACCTTCGCCTCGCGTTCCCCCGAGCCGGGGTTGAGCCCTTCCTGCGGCGCGGCCGCCGCCCGCGCGAGCGTCTCGAGCTCGGCTGTCGAAAGCCGCAGACGGTCGCGCAGCCTGAGCGCATCCTCGATCACCTCCACTGCGAGCGCCGCCAGCCGCAGCACCGGGTCCGGGGGCCGCCCCAGCTCCTGCTCGATCTCCGCAAGCCGCCGCATGATGGCGGGGCGCGGAGCAACCGGCAGCACGGCGGTGAGCAGACCGTAGTCCCGCATCGTCCCGGTCAGCTCGGGCGCGCGCGGGGCCGCGAGCAGGCGCATCAACTCCTGATGCAGCCGTTCGCCGGATAATTTCGTCAGGCCGGCCCGTTCGCGCACTGCCGCTGCCAGGCCCGCGGCGTCCGGGGGGCCCGCCGCGTAAACGGCGGTCATCCGGAAGAAGCGGAGAATGCGGAGGTAGTCCTCCCGGATGCGTTCCTCGGCATTGCCGATGAACCGCACGCGCCGGGCGAGCACGTCCGTGTAGCCGCCCAGCGGGTCGTAGACGTTGCCGTCGGCATCGCAATAGAGCGCGTTGATCGTGAAGTCCCGGCGGCGCGCATCGGCCGCCCAGTCGTCGGTGAAGGCGACCCGGGCGTGGCGGCCGAATGTCTCCACGTCCTCGCGCAGCGTCGTGACCTCGAACGGGGTATGATCGGCGACGACGGTGACGGTCCCATGCTGCAGCCCAGTGGGAATCGCCTTGAGACCGGCCGCCGCCGCCAGCCGCAGGACCTCCTCCGGCCGGGCCGGGGTGGCGATGTCGACGTCGGCGACCGGCTCGCCGAGCAGCGCGTTGCGCACCACGCCCCCGACCGCGCGGGCCGGATAGCCGCCCGCCTGCAGCGCCCTGAACACGGCTCGTGTCGGCTGCCGCTTCAGCCATTCGGCGCTGTCGAGGCGCGGCAGTGGCGCGCTGTCCGCCGGCATGTGCGGTCCTTACTTGAGCTGGCCGGGCTCGATCTTTCCATCCCTGAAGACAGGCGGCTGATAGGTCTGCCCCGGCTGCCCCCCGGAGGTCGAGCCGAAGACGATGAGCGTGGCGATCACGAGTGCCGCGCCGGCGGCGACGAGCCAGATCAGCGGCGCATCGTCGAGGATCCGGGCGCCCGAGGCGCCCTCGGTACGGCGCCAGAGCAGGGCGTAGGCGACATAGATGAGCGTGGGCAGCAGGAACAGCAGCATGTTCTCGATGACGATGCGAATCATCCGCCGAAAAGCCTCTCATGCAGGTTCCGGATCATGCCCGCAGTGGCTCCCCAGATATAGCGCTCGCCGAACGGGATTGCATAGAAGTGCCGCAGCCGGCCTCGCCACTCGCGCGCATGCTGCTGGTGATTGGCGGCATCCATCAAAAACGAGAGCGGCACCTCGAAGGTGTCGGCGACCTCCGAGGGATCGGGAGCCAGCGAGAACCGGGGCTCGACCAGGGCGACGAGCGGCATGATGTGGAAGCCGGTGCCGGACCGGTAGCTGTCGAGAAAGCCGAGCGGCTCGATGTGGCCGGCATCGAGGCCGATCTCCTCCTGTGCCTCACGCAGTGCCGTGGCGACCGGCCCGGCGTCCACTTTCTCCACCTTGCCGCCGGGAAACGCGATCTGACCCGCGTGGGTCGGGAGCTGATCCGTGCGGACCGTCAGCAGCACCGTCAGCTCCGCGCGGGCGATGACGGGCACCAGGACTGCCGCCGGGCGCGGCGGCTCCATGACGGCGAGGTCGGCGACGAGCTCGGGGTTGAGGTCGAAATCGCTCACCGCCCAGCTCCGGCCCGTCCGCGGATCGAAGATCGCCTCGCTCGGAGCCCGAGGCAACCGCTCGCGCGCGAGGCGGCGGAACTCGGCCGCGGTGATCCGGGGGGGGGTGCTTGCTGTCGCTGGCGCCATGGCCCGCACCATGGCGCAACAGCACACGGCAGCGCAAGGACGCGACACGGGGCCGCGCCCTCGCCTGGCAGGCATCGGCCCGGCCGCGACGGCTCGGGCCGGTGCCTCTATTCGGCCGCCGCTTTGTGGCTCGCCAGAACCTGGTCCGCCAGTCTGCCGGTCAGCTCGGTCAGGTGGTCGAACCTGGCCATGAAGGTCCCGACGCCCGCAGTCGCCGAGCGCAGCTCCACGATCAGATCGTCCATCTCGGCCGCCGGGATGTGCGCCTGCACCACGTCCCAGCCGGGCCAGCCTTCGCGACTGTCGAATCCGAGGATCTGACCCCGCCGCTGCGGGATGAGGCCGTTGATTTTCGCGGTAGCGTCGGAGGGGACCGCGATCTCCACCGCCATCACCGGCTCGAGCAGAACCGGGCTGCATTGCGGCAAGCCCTCCGCCATGCCGATGCGGCCGGCCTGGCGGAAGGCCATGTCGGAGGAGTCGACCGTGTGATAGCTGCCGTCGGTGAGCGTCACCGCGACGTCGACCACCGGAAACCCGAGCGGTCCGTGCTTGAGGTAGTCCTCCACTCCGATCTCGACAGAGGGGATGAACTGCCGCGGCACCACGCCGCCTGTGATCTTCTCGGCGAACTGGAAGCCAGTGCCGCGCGGGAGCGGCTTGATCTCGAGCACAACGTCCCCGAACTGCCCATGGCCCCCCGATTGCTTCTTGTGGCGGCCGCGCACCGTCGTGCTCTTGCGGATCGTCTCCTTGTAGGGCACGAGGCGCCGCTGCCGCTCCACCGCCACGCCGTACTTGCGGTTGAGCCGCTCGAGCGCGACCCTGAGGTGCATCTCGCCCTGGCCGAGCAGCACGAGCTGATGCGTATCCTGGTTGTGCTCCACCGAGAGGGATGCGTCCTCCTCGATCAGCTTGGCGAGGGCCGCCGACAACTTGACCTCGTCCTTTCTGTCCTTGAGCGCCAGCGCGACGCCGTAGACTGGCTGGGGCGCAGACGGGCACTCGAGCTGCGGGATGCCGTTCTTTTCGGTGCTGATCGTGTCGCCGGTCCTGATGTGCTCCAGCCGGCCTAGCGCCACCGTATCGCCCGTCCTTGCAAGCTGGCGCTTCCGGCTCTCCTGCCCGAGCATCGAGAAGACGCCGGCGATGCGGTCGTCGCCGCCCGGGCCGGCGACCGTCGCGCCATCGGGAATCTCGCCGGCCAGGACGCGACCCATCGAGAGCTTGCCACCGTGCGCGGTGTAGTAGGTCTTAAGAACATAGGCAGCGGACTGCGCGCCCTCGAGTCCGAGCCGGCTTGCGGTCACGCTCGCGAAAGGCGCCTCGTGGCGCAGCGCCTTGAGCAGCCGGACGATGCCGTTGCCGCGCTCGGCCGAGCCCAGCAGCACCGGGCAGATGAGCCCTTCGCGCAGCTCCTTTGCGAGGTCGTCGAAGACCTTGTCGCGCGGCGGCTGCATGTCCGACAGGAGCTGCTCCATCAGCTCGTCGTCGTAGTCGGCGAGCTGCTCCAGCATGTGGAAGCGCGCTTCCTGCTCGCGTTCCAGAACACCTTGCGGCATCTCCACGATCTCGGAAGACGAATGCTCGCGGTAGACGAATGCGCGCTCGAGCGCGAGGTCGACGAAGCCGGTTGCGATGCCGTTCTCCCAGATCGGGATCTGGCGCAGCACGAGCGGCTTGGAGCTGGCCGGCTGCAGGAGCGGCAGGATATCGCGGACGCCGGTGTCGAACGTGTCGATCTTGTTGAGGAACAGGAAGTGCGGGATTCCGCGGTCCTCGAGCTGCTTGAGGATGACCTGCATCGCGGGAACGCGCTTGGGATCCGGCTCGCAAACGACCACGGCAGCATCGCACGCGGTCAGGGCGGCCGAGCTCTCATGTTGGAATTCGATCGAACCGGGGCAGTCGATGAAAGTGAACTGGTCGCCGAGATACTCGACGTCTGCGACGTTGAGCTCCGTGCTCATGCCGTGCGCGCGCGCCTCGGGGCTGCCGTCGCCGACCGACGACCCCTCTGTCGTGCGTCCCTGCCGGCTGATTGTGCCGCTGCGGGCGAGAATGGCTTCGAGCAGTGTTGTCTTGCCGCTGAGGTAGGGTCCGACCAGTGCGATGCACCGGGCGGAGCGGCCTTGCGGGCCGGCGGGTTGCCCCATGGGATTCCTCCTTTGCACAGGCGTCAGGACGCGCACCGCGCGCCCCGCGCCTCGAGAGGAGCGCGGCAGGAGCCTCATGTTCGCGCCACATCATGCAGAGCGCAAGGGGTGATTCGACGCCTGCTGCGAGGGGTGCCCTTGCGGGGTCGCATCGAGTTGAGGAGCCATGTGTTGCATGTACGATGCACGAGCGGGGTGGGGCGACTCAGCAGTGCCTCGCGTGCCGGACCCGGGCCGTCTACTCGGGCGGCGAGCACCGCGGCGCTCCTCATGTCGCTTGCCGTTCGAGCCATGCTGGGCCAGGGTCCATCGAGGCGGGACACGCGAGAGAAGGCCCCGTGCGAAAGGCTCTGCTGCTCATTTCGTCCGCATGGACTGCGCTGGGCGCCGCCCTTGTCCCGGCAGGCCCCGCGCCTGCCCAGACCGCCGCCGGCGCGCCGGTCGCCGACAGCGGCCCGAGCCGGCCGCTCGATGCGCCTGCCGATCCGCGCTCCCGATCCGAGAAGTTCTGGCTGTCGGACGACTGGTTCGACCACGGACAGCTCGACGTCCCCGTCAACCACGAGGTCGAGCGCCGCGAGATCAGCTTCGTCAATCCGGCCGACGGGACCGACGTGCCGGCTGTCCTGTTCCGGCCGAAGGGCGGCGGCCGCTATCCGGCGGTGCTGTTCGCGCATGGGCGCCGCGGGCTCGACCCGCTGACGGAGCGCCTGCCGCTCGGCATCGCGGCGCGCGGCTTCGTGGTGCTGGCGCCCAATGCCTATGCCGCCCGCTTCATCGAGCCGATGCCGGTCGCCCATAGGCCCGAGACAGAGCTCGACATGTCCGCCGGACTCGACGCCCTGCTGCGGCTGCCGGACGTCTCGACCAGCAAGGCGTGCATCGTCAGCCATACGCGCGGCGGCTATGTCGCGCTCCGCATGGCGGTTGCGCAGGGGCTGCAGGATCGCGGCCTCGCCTGCCTTGTCGCCTACTACCCTCACTGGCAGGATCCGGGCGCCCCGGAGCCCGATCAGGTCTACCGCCACGCCGGCGAGGTGGAGCGGCTGACGCTGCCGACCCTGGTGTTCATGGGCGAGTACGAGCAATACCAGCGCCGCCGCTCCATCGAGAGCGCGGTCGCCGCCATGAAGGCGACAGGGCGCCCGGTGCGGCTCATCATCTATCCAGGCGTCGGGCGGGGCTTCGAGTTCCGCTCCGCCGAGGTCCGCACGTTCGCAGATGACCTCGCCGCCAAGGATGCGGTGCACAGAGCCGGAGCTTTCATTGCCAGTCACCTGGCTGCAGCCGCGCTCAGGCAGTCGCCTTGATAAGCAGACGCAGTGCAGCATTCCAAGGTGCATTGCAAAAAGTTTGTGGACTGTACGGTTTCAGCAAAATTCAACTTGACGTGCGCCATTTGTGCATCATCATGAGCACCATGGAACTTTGATGTCCGGACGGTGTTTACCGGTTGGTCGAGCGTCATGTAGGGGCGTGGTTCCAATGGGTATCGATAGGCTGACCAAGGCTGCCAACGCTGCGGGTTACGCCATGGCGAACTCCGAGGATCTGTTGGAGCCGTCGCCTGCGCCGGGGAAGGGCGAGTCTCGAGGCTGGCGGGTTGCGGACCCCGCCCGGCACAGCCAGGAGCGAGCCGCCGCCGAGGCTTCGGGGCCAGTCACCGGCTTCCGCGACTGGTGGCTTTCGCTGTCCAGCAAGGCTACGGCCTGACCTCGCGCTGCCGGCCCGCACTGGCGAGCCACTGCAGAACCTGCTCGTAATCCCGCGCGATCCAGAAGTGGCCCTGTCCGCTGATCTCGGTCAGCTCGGCTCGAGGGATTTTGCGGGCAAGCTCGCGCGCGGCGGCCAATGGGACCAGCCGGTCGTCACCGCCGATCCAGATCCGCGTGCGTGCCGAAATATCCCCCGGGCTCATATCCCAGGCTTCGGAGAACAGCTTCAGGTCTATCACCGGCCCGTTGGCACCCGGCTCCAGCCCGGCGCGGAATGTCTCGCCCAGGTGGTCGCGAATGGAGGGAATGCGGACCAACTCCCGGTCGCTCCGGCACTGTCCGACCGCGACGAGCGGGACTGCCCGGCTGGGCGCCCAGCTCAGCAGGTGGCGGTAGAGCCGGAAGAGGAGTCGTGTCGCCACCGGCCTCGACCCGACCCAGCGATAGGCGAGCCGGTGGAGCCAGCCGAGCCGCCGCGCCGGCTCGCCCGCTGCGATCGGTCCGACCGGAACGGCGAGGGCGACGGCAGCGACCCGCGTGCCGAGCCCGGCGGCTGTGGCGGCGGCGTAGGGGCAGCCGCCCGAAATGCCGACGACGGAGAAGCGCGAGAGGCCGAGCCCGTCCGCGAGCTCCGCCGCGTCACCGGCCCATGCGGCGAGCGATGGCCGAGGGTGGGGATCGGTCCGGCCATAGCCCCAGCGGTCCGGCGCAACGAGCCGCAAGCCGAGCCGAGCCGCCGGCGGCCCGGCGATCGCATACATGAGCCGCGAGCCCGGCGTGCCGTGCAGCGCCAGTACCGGATGGCCTGCGGACGATCCGTACTCGCGGTAGGCGATGCGGCGCCCGTCGCCCAAGCGGAACATCCTGTCCGGCCCGGTGCCCGCGACCGTTCCTCCGTTGCCGCTCCCTTGCCCGTTCATCGCAAGACCTTTTCCGCCGACAGCCTAGCGCATCCGCCGGCTCGAACGGGCATCGGCCGATCACAGAGCTGTGAGAACACGTGAGAGGCCCGGCAATTGACTGCGTTCATGGGCAATGCCAGCCTTTCAATTGCCGGGGCGCACTCGCGCCCGCTGATGGGCAGGCCAGCTCATTTCACGAGGGAGTATCCTGATGATTCGCGTTCTTTCGGTTGTCGCTGCTCTAGCTGTCGGTGCGACGGCCGTCTATGCGCAGAGCTCGGCCATCGGCCAGCGGCAGGCGGCGATGAAAGCCTTCGCCGGCGCAGCCAAGGAGCCCGGAGCCGTCCTCAAGGGCGAGGCGAATTTCGATCTCGCCAAGGTGCAGGGCTCGCTCGCCGTCTACCAGGAGCAGGCCACCAAGCTCAAGGTCCTGTTTCCGGACGATTCCAAGTCCGGCGAGGAAACGGCCGCGCTCGCCGTCATCTGGGACAAGAAGAGCGATTTCCTCTCCCGCCTCGACAAGCTGAGCGGCGATGCCAAGGCTGCCGCCGCGGCGATCAAGGACGAGGCGAGCTTCAAGGTCGAGTGGCCCAAGGTCATGAGCAACTGCGGCGGCTGCCATAAAGAGTACCGCAAAGCCAAGCAGTAGGCCGTCCGCCGATCCGCTGATCTCTGTCCGAAGCGCGCCGGGGCCTTGAGCCGGCGCTGGTGGTATGGAACTGTGGGTCCCGGCCGGCCCGCGGTGACGCGGAGACTGCGGCGGGAACCAGGAGGGTGTAATTCCGGATCGACGTTCCAAGCTCGCGACGGTGCTCAAGGCACTGGTGGCGCTGGCCGCTGTCGGCGGCGTGGCCTTCTACGTCGTCACCATCCCCTCGGTGCTGCCCGGGACGAACCTGCCTCCCCGCACGGCAGATGTCGCCAACGGGGAGACCCTCTTCAATGCCGGGGGATGCGCGTCCTGCCATGCCACGCCCGGGCAGGACGACCGCACACGGCTCGGCGGCGGCCTCGCCCTGCGCACCGCCTTCGGCACCTTCCGGGCGCCGAACATCTCGCCGCATCCCGAGCGCGGAATCGGCGGCTGGACCGAGTTGGAGTTCGCCAACGCGATGCTGCGCGGCGTCGGCCGCCACGGCGAGCATCTCTATCCGTCGTTCCCCTACACGTCCTATCAGCGCATGCGGCTCGACGATGTGCGCGACCTGCTCGCGTTCATGCGAACCCTGCCGCCGGACGCCACGCCATCGGCGCCGCACGAGCTGCCGTTCCCGTTCGGGATCAGGCGGGGACTCGGGCTGTGGAAGCTGCTGTACCTCGACGGCAGGGCATTCGTGCCGGACCCGGCACGGGAGGCGGCACTCGACCGCGGCGCCTATCTCGTCGAGGGACCGGGTCACTGCGCCGAGTGCCACAGCCAGCGCGACATTCTGGGCGGAGTCGCGGCCGGCAGCCGCTTCGCCGGCGGCCCAGACCCCGAGGGCAAGGGCTGGGTGCCGAACATCACGCCGCATGCGGACGGACTCGCGTCTTGGTCGGCGAAAGACATCGCCTACCTGTTGGAATCGGGCTTCACGCCCGATTACGATTCCGTCGGCTCACGGATGGCCGACGTCGTGGCCAATACGAGCAAGCTCTCAGCCGCTGACCGGGAGGCGATGGCCGCCTACCTGAAATCGCTGCCGCCGCGTCCCGGAGCGCGCCCTTCGCCCCAGCAATGACGTCCGGCTGAGCCGGCGTTGCGTCAGGCTCGATTTGGCGCTTGCCGAGGGAGCCCGGCGCTGGCCTACTCCGTCCCGAGGCGCAGCACACTGCGGGGCAGCAGGCATGACCGATCCGCTCGAGGCCCGATCCGGCGTCGCCGCGGTCGACCGCTATCTGGCTGAGGACTACCGCACTGTCCCGGGCATGTCCTCGCGGTTCGCCGCCGCCATCACCTGCGGGCTGATGCGCATCCAGAGCCGGTTGGGCGTGACGGGCGATGTGGCCGAGATCGGGGCATTCGAGGGCCGCTTCCTCATCGCACTCGCCCACGCCCTGGCGCCCGGCGAGCGCGCGCTCGGCATCGACCGCTTCGACTGGCCGACGCCGGCCGTGCTCGACCGCTTCGAGGAGAACTGCCGACGCCACGCCATCGCTCCCGAGCGGCGCATAACCTGGAAGGCCGACACTGCCGGCATGCGGCCGCAGGATGTGACGGCCCGGCTCGGCGGCGGCCTCGTGCGCCTGTTCCACATCGACGGCGAGCACACCCGGGCCGCTTTGACGCATGACCTCGAGCTTGCGACGCCCGTCATGTGCGACGGCGGCATCCTCGTGCTCGACGACATGCTGCACCCCGGCTACCCGACACTGGTGCTGGCCGTTCACGAGTATCTGCAGAGGTATCCCGAGATGACGGTGCTGTGCATCATCGACCGGGAGAGCGTGGTCGCGGCCAGCAAGTTCGTGCTGTGCGGGCGCGAATGGTTCGAGCGCTACGAGGCCGTGCTGCTCGAGGACTACAAGGCGAACATCTGGCCGATGGGCGCCAACTTCGAGCCGCACTGGTGCCTCGTCCTGTCGCTCGACACGGCGCTGCCGGACTTCAGCTAGCTTGCGGGTCCCGTGTCGGAGTGGGATGACGTGCGGCGGTATGGGGCTGCGCGCCCGGCCGCAGTTGTTATATGTTCCGCCGAGCCCGGGCGCTGTCCCCGCCACGGGCTCGCGCGGAACCGATGGAGACCCATGCGATGCAAGAGATGGCTGGCGAGACGAAGAGGACCGCATCTTCGAGGGCGGCTTTCAAGTGGGACGACCCGCTGCTGCTCGAATCCCAGCTCGCCGAGGACGAGCGCATGGTGCGCGACGCCGCCCGCGCCTACGCCCAGGAGAAGCTGCTGCCGCGCGTGCAGGACGCCTTCCGCCATGAGCGGGCCGACCCCGCCGTCTTCCGCGAGATGGGCGAGCTGGGGCTGCTCGGCCCGACCATTCCCGAGACCTATGGCGGCGCCGGCCTCAGCTACGTGTGCTACGGCCTCATCGCCCGCGAGATCGAGCGCGTCGATTCCGGCTATCGCTCGATGATGAGCGTGCAATCCTCACTGGTCATGCTGCCGATCCTGGAGTTCGGCTCCGAGGACCAGAGGCTGAAGTACCTGCCGAAGCTGGCGAAAGGCGAATGGATCGGCTGCTTCGGCCTGACGGAGCCGAACCATGGCTCCGATCCGGGCTCGATGGCGACCCGCGCCCGCAAGGTCGAGGGCGGGTATTCGCTCAGCGGCGCCAAGACCTGGATCAGCAATTCGCCCATCGCGGATGTCTTCGTCGTGTGGGCCAAGACCGAGGACGGCGTGATCCGGGGGTTCATCCTCGAGAAAGGCTGGAAGGGCCTCACCGCACCGGCCATTCACGGCAAGGTCGGGCTCAGGGCCTCGATCACCGGCGAGATCGTTCTCGACGACGTGCTCGTGCCCGAGGCGAACGTCCTGCCCAACGTATCCGGCCTCAAAGGCCCCTTCACGTGCCTCAACTCGGCCCGCTACGGCATCTCGTGGGGCGCGCTCGGGGCGGCGGAGGCCTGCCTCGAGACCGCGCGCCAGTACGTTCTCGACCGCAAGCAGTTCGGCCGCCCGCTCGCCGCCAACCAGCTCATCCAGAAGAAGCTCGCCGACATGGTGAGCGAGATCAGCCTCGGCCTGCAGGGCTGCCTGCGGCTCGGCCGCATGAAGGACGAGGGCGTGGCCGCCGTCGAGGTGACGTCGATCCTCAAGCGCAACTCATGCGGCAAGGCGCTCGATATCGCGCGCACCGCCCGCGACATGCTGGGCGGCAACGGCATCTCGGACGAGTTCTGCATCGCGCGGCATCTCGTCAACCTCGAGGTGGTCAACACCTACGAGGGGACGCACGACATCCACGCGCTGATCCTCGGCCGCGCCATCACGGGGATCCAGGCGTTCGCCAACTGAGGCCGCACCCGCTCGGGGGCCATCTGCGGAACTCTGACCCCCGGCGCAAGGGAGAGGCCGTGAGCTGGGCAAGAGCTGCTCGCAGCGGCGTCCTCGCGCGCTTTCACGACCGGGCTCCGCATCAGGGCAATTTGCCCCTCAATTGGATCAACTTCTGTCGGAATTTCTCTGCCAGATCCGCAATCTGGTCCACTGCGATGCGGCTCTTCCTCAGGTTTTCCTCGTACGACTCGACCAGCAGCGCTCGAAATCTCTCTTCCTCGACCAGGTCCGCCGCTTCCTTTCGGGCAGCAGTTGAATGGCCCCGCGCTTCTCCCCTACCGTTGCTGGTGCGTGGAAGGCCTGCAATCGCCCGAGGATAAATCTGTTGAGCGAACTCCTTGTCGCCGTCCGAAAGCTCGTACCGCTCGGGAACCCAGCAAGGGTTGCGCTTTCCGTCCCTGAAGAAGCTTTCCGGGAGGCTGTAGTGCATGATCGAGTCGCGATCGTGCCGGGTGAAGATCCTCGACCGCGTCGGCTGCAGGGTGGCGAGATTCGTCTCGATGTCCTGCTCGTTCCAACCGTGTGCGCGCGCCCAGGATCGCACCTCGCCGACCTGAAACTCGAGCTCGCATTTTGCCGCTGGGCTCTGGTGCTCGTGCTCGAATCCGAGCGCATGCCCGAACTCATGAAGCACGTAGCGCCTCAGGTCACGTCCACTGCTCCTTGCCGGTAGCTGATCTTTGCCAAACCCCTGGAGGTTCATCGAGTGAGGAAACCGACGGCTTGCAATTCCTATATATGACCAGTAACCCGAGTCCTGTCCTCTCTCCATGAAGTCGATTTTGATGTCCTCGCGACCCGTGCCGGAGCAGATCCGGGGGTCGTTCATGCTGCCGAAATCCAACTGGAGGTTCACGAGCCGAGTCCATTCCAGGGCGATCTCCGCCACCCTGGCTCTGGCCTTGGCCGTTCCCGAAATGAAGCAAGCGATCAATCTCTGGTTCTGACGCCAACGGAAGGCCCGGTTGAGCACTCCTCGCGCCTCTACTTCGTCATCTTCCCTCATGCCAGCCGGAACGAGGTCACCAAATTCGCGCGCGATAGTCCCGTGGCTGGGGGGAAAGCCCATGTTGCCGCCATGGTGCAGGTCGTGAGCGGCTGCCTGCCCGATCGCCAGATAGGAGAGAAAACATGCAATTCCTCTATTCAGGGTTTTCATGGTCAGCCCTCGTTCGAATCGGCTGCCTTCCCGGCCCGCCCTAACTCACAATGACGCATATTGCCCAATAACCGGAGGCTTTTGCGGAGGCGCCGCAGAGCGCCTCGACAAGATCACTATGCACAAACAATAAGACCTTCAGCTCTTCACAAATGCGCCTTGACATTTCAGCTGGAATGCCGCCTCGGCGGAAGTTCCGGTATTCAGGTGTGCTGCTATCTCCTTCATGCGGGTTTCAAGGGCTCGTTCGGCTGCAACCCGGTTCTCGACCTCGCTCTTGAGCGCCGCCGAGCTCCCGGTGATCTGACCAAAGAAATTGCCAGGAACGGCCAGGAGCGTCTCCACAACGGCGAGGGGCAGCTTGACGGCCTGCAGCGCCTCGCTCGGCTTCTTGACAATGACGTGGGTCAAGGCACCGTTGGTAAAGCCGAGCCGGACGACTTTCTCGACCAGCATGGCACGTTCGAGGTCCATTTGTCCGAGGTAGGCTTGACTCACGATGTCGACATCGACCGTCGGCGAAAGCTGCTGGCGACTGCCTGACACTATACGGATCGGCACTTTCGCCGAAGTGCGAAAACACACACCTTTGCCATCGCAGGTATCCGGAGCACTGGGCATCAAGGCCGCTGCCCCACGAAGGTCGATGGCTATATCACCCCCGAGCCGACGACCGAGGTCGAGATTGGCGGCCCTCACCTGGGATGGGTCCAACGGGTCTATCGTATAGCGAATCACCTCGTCGTCATCCTGGTCCCCCGGAGTGCCAGCTCGGGGCAGACCGAACCGTGGAGCCTTTGCTCCCAGTTCCGCCAGGGCCAGGACGATCTGAGGAGTGGCGTCCTCTGATGCGAATTCGACCGCATTCAGGAAGCCGGATGCATCTGTGGAAGCACAGACTCTGTCATTGTAAAGGGAGTTTCGTCGGTAGGCGAGAACGTACCGGTGAGCATGATCCGGCACCTGTACCGCCGCCACCTTGAGGCCGAGATCCATGGTTTTCGCGCGGCTCAGCGGTGCTGTAATCTCGATCTCCAGCATCGTTCGGGGCAGATGGTAGACGATGCCGGGAGTTTCGAAATCAGTGGTCGACTCGAGTACTGCACACCCGGAACTGAACAATGACAAACTCAACCCGAAAACGCGGGCAACTCGCAATACGCAACACACAGCCGGTCTCCCTCGACAAACCAATGATGAATCTCAGCGCTGAACCCCGGGCCGCACAAGTGTAATTCGTCGGTGTATGAAATTAGAGATCTGGGTGTGGCTGGCATTACACGAAGGGTTGAGCAGTGCACGCACGAGTGCAGCGCATCCAGTCCCGAGACGGGCCTGAAGCGGCGTTTCGTCAGAAGTACGCGGATGGCTACTCGCCCTTCTCCTCCGTCTGAGCCTCTTCGTCCGACTCAGCCTCCTCGTCCGACTCGACCTCTCCTTCCAGCTCCTCCTCTTGCCCATCCTGTTTCGGTGCTCGCTCGAGACAGGTCAGCAGGGGGGCGCCGACGTCGGTGATCTCCTGACAGCCTTCGTAGGCCGCGCCGACATTGAGCTGCTGCAGCAGAACGAGGTTCTCTGGAATCAGTACCCCGGCGTGAAGGCCCATCCGTGAGATCGAACCCGAGCCGTCCACGAAGGTGACGATCCTGCCGAGCAGCAGCTCGCCGCCTGGCAGCACAGCCTGGCCGTGATCCGTCAAGCGGTTGTCTTTGATGCGTCCGGTCAGTTCGAACGCTCCGGAAAGCCGCCCGTACCCATCGAAACGCCGACCCTCCCCGCCGCCGGTCAGCTCGCCCTCGTAGATGACGTTTCCGGTTTCGTGGCGCCCGAACTCCTTCCGCCCGATGGTAGCGAGCCGGACGAGCTCCGTGCCATCATCGCGATTCAGGCTTTGCTCGACGTACGCCCGCTGAGCTTCGGCACCCTTCCAGGTCCGCACCGCCGCCAAGCCACGCCTCGCTTCGGTCAGGCCGGCCCTCGCCGCGAGGCGATGCTCGTCCGCCGGCGTCAGGCCGCCTGAGACGGGGCGGCACTGCGAAGCCTGGAACGATTTGATCGCGCGCACGGTCTGAGCGCCCGCTCCGATCGACGGATCGGAGCCCGCATCGAAGCCCAACAGCCGCAGCTCCTTGTGGATCAACGCTCGTTCGACGGGCGTTCTCCGGTTGAGCTCCGCCAGTGTCGCATCCATGTCCGCCGCAGTCTCGCCCTGGCTCTCCACTGTCAATGTGAGGAGAGCCTCGCCACCGGTCGAGACGGCCTCTATCCGGTAGTCGCCAGGGCGAAGGTTCCGCTCCATCACCTCTGTTCCGGCGCGGTGATCGGAGATTGCGACGAGCTCCCCGGCGCTGCTGCGCAGGATGAGATCGATGTCGCCGTCGCCACTGATCTGGCGGGCGGCGATGCGCAGCGATCGTGGCTGGGCCAGTGTAAACGAGACAGGGGCCGCACGCGACCGCTCGGCGGTGCGGACGAGCAGTGTCGTGGTGTCTCCGCCAGTGAGCCCGCCGATATCGATCGCCTCGGCGGCAGAAGCTGCCGCCTCGTAGGGAGCAATCGATGCGAGCCAAGCCGTGGCTGTCGCCAGCGCGCCCTCTTTTCGCGCTTCACCGCCGAGCAGGATGGTGCCGTCTTTGCTCATTGCGGCGGCGAACGCGCGGGCATCATCGAAAGCAGCATCGCCAGACGGAAGCATCAACTCGCCGCCGCAAGCACCCGTCGCCGTGATCAGCCGCAGCCAGCCCTGAGGCGGCTCCTGTGAAGCACGGGCGGCATAGCCTACGGCCAGCCGGACGCCTCCCGGAGCGGGCGCGAGGGAGATGAGCCTGGCATCCGCCCCGTCGGCGGGGCGGACGAGATCGAAGTCGAGGGGCGCGAGCCGGCCCGGGCGCAGCACGAGCTGGAATCCGGTTGCAGCGGCCGCCGGGGGAAGCACATAGCCACCGACGAGCAGGCCGTCAGTGCTCGGCGTGACTGTGAGTGCGACGGCCGAGCCCCCGAGCCTCGGCCGTGCAAATTCGCTGGCGCGGCCAGCCGCCGAATCGTACTTGACGAGCCAGACGTCGTCGGTGCAGGTCTGGCCGGAAGGCACATCTTCGCTGATCCAGCCGACCAGGGTGGCGCTGCCGTCCTCGTGAACGTATGCGTCGCGAATTCCTTGCCGCTTCGCGCCCTGGTTCACCAGCGCTCTGCTTCCGATCAGCGCGCCATCGCCGGGCCGGATGCGCAAGAGGACGCCGGCCGACTCCTGATGGCAAGCCTCGCCTTTCTGCAATTTACCGCCGAGCAGAAGCTCGCCGTCGCCAATGGCGCGGACGAAATAGAGGAATTCCTGGTTCGAAGGGCCGGCACCCGGCCAGGACCTGCTCCAGATGGTCGCGCCGGCGGCCGAGATTCGTGCAGCCCAACCTGCAAAGCCGCGCGCCTTGGCGGCGCCTGTCCTCGTCTCGACCGAGCCGACGACGATGAGATCGCCGTTCCCCAGCCGGGTTGCGGCCTCAGGAAAGAGCGCGAAGGCGCTGACGCCCGTGCCGAGGGCAGGCGCGGGTATCAGGATCGGCGCCGTCGGGCGCAGGTCGCGACCCACTCGCACCAGCGCGGCTGCTACCTTGTTGGGTGCCGGCCTGAGGCCCGCGATCACCGTGAAGCCACCGTCGTCATCAGCCAGGATCGCACGCACGGACTTGACGTCCGCCAGCACATGGCTCTGCGCTCGGGCAATGACATCGCTCGCGCTCGATCCGCTGCCGGACGTGGCCAGCAGCACGCCGGCAGCCATCGCCAGCCGGGCGAATGACGCCAGCAGTCGAGAGACTCGCCTTGGTCCAGTCACGGTTGCTCCCTCCGCCTCTCCTCGGTGCTCGCCCCGCCAGAGGCAGCGGCGGCATCGCCGGCCGGCACTTCCACCCACACCTCGGCCTCTGCGCGACCGCCGAGCGCGTCGGTGGCGACCAGCTTTGCCGCGCCGCGGCCCGGCGGCGTCCAAACCGCCCGGGACGACAGCCGTGGGCCGGCGAGGATTCGCTCATCGACGTAGATCCGGTAAGGCGGCATGCCTCCCTGCACCGAGATGGGCAGCGTGAGCCGGCCGTTCGCGTCACGCCGGGCGATGACGGTCGAGTCGTGCTGGGGAAAGGCGATCCGGAGCGACTGGCGGCCGCCGTCCAGCGGCTTGGCGTCGAAGCGCACGAGGCGCTCGGGCAGCTCGACCCTGGCGAGGCTGCTCGCGGGCGGCTCGCCGGCGACGTCGCCGGTCGGCGACGGCAGCGCCTCGAATTGGCGGAACAGGATCGGCGCCGCGACCGAGATGCCGTAGGCGCCGAGATGCGGAGCCCCGTCGGGACGGCCGACCCACACACCGACAGTATGGAGCTGGTCGTATCCCACGGCGAGGGCATCCCGGAAGCCGTAGGAGGTGCCGGTCTTGTAGGCGACACGCCGCCCGCCGTCTCGCGATGCGAGCCGCAGGAAGCCGGACGGCGGTGGCATGTCGGCCAGGATTGTGCTGACCGCCCAGGCGGCATCGGGCTCCATCATCATGGTTCCGGGTTCGACCGGGTCCGTGGACAGGATGCGCAAGGGCCGCGACAGGCCGCGGCTCGCCAGTGCCGAATAGGCGCGCACCAGATCGAGGAGGCGTACCCCGGCTCCGCCCAGAGCCAACGCCAGACCGGCTTCGGCATCGCTCTGCTCGATCGTCAGCGGCAGGCCGGCAGTCCTCAGCCGCGACATGAAGCGCTGCGGCCCGATCCGGTGCAGGATCGCCACCGGGCCTGTGTTGATCGAGCGGATCAGCGCGTCCCTGACGGTCATATCGCCGGCATAGTCCCCGGCGAAGTTCTGCGGCTCGTAGGTGCCGAATGCGGTCGGGGCATCCGTGATGATGGTGCTGGGGTGCACGATCCTCTGCTCGAAACCGATGCCGTAGACGAACGGCTTGAGCGCCGACCCGGGAGAGCGGACAGCCTGGGCGAGATCGACCTGCCCTGCGCGATCGACGGATCCGTAATCGGCGCCGCCGACATAGCCGACGACGGCGCCGTCCCGATTGCGGACGACGACGATGGCCACGTTGACGGCCGGCGGGACCTGGGCCACTGCCTCGCGGGCGATCCGCTCGGCGCTAAGCTGAACGCTCGGCTCTATGGTCGTTTCCAGGATAGCGGCCAGCGGGTAGCGGCGCCGCAGTCCCTCCGCAAGGTGCGGGGCGGCGAAGCTCAATGTGGCGCGCTGCACGGAACCGAGAGGCTGCCGCCGGGCGCGCTCCCACGTCTCTGGCGTGGTGGCGCCACGCTGCCGGAGTATGCTGAGCACGGAGTGCGCGCTCTCGTCGGCCGTCCAAATCCCGCGGTCGGGGCGCCTGCGCTCAGGCGACGGCGGCAGAGCTATCAGCATGGCCGACTGACGGTCGTCGAGCGCTCTGGGCTCCTTGCGGAAATAGGCGAGCGATGCCGCCCTCACTCCCTCGATATTGCCGCCGAAAGGCGCCAGCGTCAGATACATATCGAGGATCTGGTCCTTGGTGTAGCGCAGCTCGAGCTGGCGCGCGGCCACGATCTGCCGCAGCTTCCGTTCGATGCTCCAGCCGCGCGGATCGAGCAGGCGTGCCACCTGCATGGTGATCGTCGATGCGCCGGACACGACACGGCCATAACGGACGAGTTGAAGGAACGCGCGCACGAGCGCGATCGGATCGACGCCGGGATGGCTGAAGAAGCGCTGATCCTCGTAGGAGATCATCATCTGCAGATAGTGCGGGGGCAGGTCCGCGGCCCTCATCGGCAGCCGCCACCGGCCGTCCGCTGTGAGAAAGGCCCGCAAAAGTCCGCCGCGGCTGTCGAGCACCGTGGCCGAAACGGTGGAAAGCCTGGTCATCGACGGCGGCGGAAGCCAGCGCGCTGCCGCCTCGACGATGATGATGGGCCCCGCGAGCAGAAGGGCCAGCACCACGAAGATGGTGCCCCGGCGGCTCACGGGAGCTTCCGGGGCTTGACAGTAAGGACGCGGTCGTCCAGCGCGTCCGCGCTGACCTCCGGCTCGTGGAGATCCTCCACCCTCACCTGGGGCACGCGGAACTGACCCGCCGTCGTCGCCCGGACGGCGTAAGCGACCCTGAATCTGCTCCGATCGTCAGCGGGCTCGACCACTGCGATGTAGCGATCGTCGCGAAGCTCGACATGGCGGCGCTCGCCAAGGCCCGCGGGCAGCACATCACCCGGGCTGCGCTGTGCACCATCGTCGCCAGCCTGGTAGAGATCCCCATGAACGATCTCGAATCCGGCCGGGATGAGATCGACGATGAGAGCCAGCGGGTCCGCCACGCTTTCAATCGGCCCGTCCGCGGATTGCGTTGCAGGCTCGCTGAGCCGGCCCTCGACGACGACGAGCACGAGCTCGTTGTGCGCGACCTTGACCTCTGGCCCTTCGAGCTCGCTCCCGTCGGGGCGGAAGTAACGTCGCTTTACGACGAAGTCCGGTGACTTTGCTGCGACCTCTGTCGGAAAACCGCGCACGAAAAGTGTCACTGACACCGGCGCGTTGCCCTTGTTGCTGGCCTGAACCGGACTGCTCCGCAGGTCGGCCTCGTCGATGAAGCTCGTGGCGACATAGTGATCGCCCGGCTCCATGTATCGCTCGAACTCGGCCGGACTGAGCTCGACATCCACCATCGATTGCGTCGTGCGCTCGAGCGCGGCGCGGGCGAACCAGCCGTTGGCCGCGATCGAGATGGGCTGGCCCGACGCACGGATCTTGTCGATCTCTTGGAGCACCATAGAGATCTCCGGAGCTTCGCTCGATAAGCGGTCGAGGAAGGTCAGCAGTTGCCCGAGGTAGGCCAGCCGGTCGAGCCCCGGTGCGAGGGCAATCCCCTTGCGAAGCCTGTCGCGGACGTCCTGGAGCAGCGGCCGGGCCAGCTCCGGCTTGCCGAACTCGGTCAGCGCGGCGGCAAGGATCAGCCGCGCCAGCTTCGAATTGGAGTTGATCGAGCGATCCGACGTGCAGGCCTCCACGAAGTGGAGAAGATCCATCAGCTCGATCTCGTCGAGCCGCACCAGCACGTAGACGGCATAGGCGAGCGCTTCCGTGCAGCGGGATGCCTCGCTGGCTTCGTCGAGAGTGACCGACAGCTCGGATCGCCCTGCCTGGTTACGCACGTCCAGCGTCACGACTGTCCCGGCACCAGCAGACTCCAGCAGGCTGTCGAGCGTCGCGGGATCGTAGACTTCGCTACCGTCCACGGCATAAATGACGTCGCCTCGCTTCAGTCCCGCGGTTCTGGCTGTCCCGGAAGCACGCCTGACCACAACTCCAATCTGTTCACGAAGACCGAGCCGGCCAGCCAACTCGGCACCGACAAGTGCGACTGAGACGTCGAGGCTGCCGGGCGCCCTGGGCGGCTGGCCATCTTTGCCGGCCGCCTCCGCGTTGGCTGCCTCTTCGAGAATCTCGCCATCGCTGCGCACTGGCAGGCTTGGATCCAGGACGGCGACGGGTACGGTGCTTTCCCGGCCGCCGAAATCGGCCGAGCGGCCGAGCTCACGGCTCGCTTGCCGCTTCAGGAAGTCGACGGCTGCCCTGAGATTGCGGTGATAGCGGTGCGTGTCTTTCGACGCCAGTCGCAGGACATCGACTGCGAGGGCGGTTCGCCACAGGTCGGGATCGTAGCCGTAATCGCTCGCGGTTCCCTCCTCGACCTTGATCCTCCGCACCGACTCGCGCCCCGTCAGGGTCTGGTCGAGCTTGTAGGGGAGGAAGCCGCCGGAGCGGTGCTGGAGGGCGATCAGGTTTTCGAGAACGCTTCCGAGCGCCGCCCCAGGTTCTCCTCTGCTCTGCTGCAGCAGCAGGAATGCGCTCCAAGCCAGGCGATCGAGCTGGTTCGCCTGGTTCGTCAGCTCGCCAACGGGCAGGCCGGCGGGGACCGGGAAGGGAGTCGTCGAGAATCGCGCCTGCACGCTGGGCCATTTGAGGCGCGAGAGGTCCGTCTCAGAAGGCAGCAGCCGAAGGGTGGCGCTCGGCGGTAGGCTTTCCTGCCGGAGCTGGGAGACGACAGGCACGAACGGATGGCGCACCTTGATCGACCACTGCCGCTTGACCACGAGCGGGTTGCGGCCGCCATCGGCCGCCCTGACCTCGGCGACGATGGGCAGCGGCCGCTCCGTCGCGGCCTCGCCGACGGCGCCGTGCAGCAGCACGACTTTGCGCTCGCCGGACGCAAGCCTCACCTTGAAGTTGTCCCGGATGTCGATCGGCCCCGACTGGCCCGGCAGGGTCACGCGCGCGATTCCAAGGCCCTCGACGCTGACCTCATAGACGTCCTCGAGCGCCTCGATGTTCTCGAGAGTGAGCGGAAGAATGGGCCGGTCCGACGGCGCGAGGAAGCGTGGCAGTCCCAGGCTCACGACCAGCGCGTCGCGCACGAGCACGTTCTTGTGCGCCGCACCGATCTTCTCGTCGGTCCACACGACGGCCGCCAGCCGTACGGTGCCGGAGAAGGCGCTGAAGCGATCTCCGGGCAGCTCGAGGGAGGCGACGCCGCCGACGAAGGTCACCTGTCTGACGTCGGCGAGAGCGACGATCTCGTCCGAGAGATAGTTGTTGAAGATGAGCCGTTCGATCACGGAGCGCCCGGCATCCCCGCCCTCGCGGCGCAGGAGGAGACGGCTGTAGGAATCGTGGATCTCGAAGGAGAGTCGCCGGGGACCGTGAAAATGCTGGAAGGGCTGCGGCACGGCATGGCCGGTGAGATTGATCAGGCCCTCGTCCACGGCGTAGAGGGCCACCATCGCCTTGCCGGAGAACCTGCCGCTTGCATCCTCTGCCGTGAGCTGAACCGGCAATCTGGACGAGGGCGCGATCTGGAAGGGGGTGTCGTGCAGACCGACCCGCAGGTGGCTGCGCTCCCGGTTCACCGTGAAGTATAATGCACCGATCGCTCGGGCGGGGCCTCTAGATTCCGTATCGTCGGCTTCTCCCCGAAATACGCTGACCAGCAGATGAAGACCCTGGCCTGCCCACGCTTCCGGCACCTGCTCGACGGTCAGTCGCGCGCTCCGGTTCACGGCTGCGGCGTGGATCCAGTGCCTGATCCGGTTGCCGTCCACGACCGCGGCGAGGACCGGGCCATCGAACGGCGTTTCGATATCGAATTCGGCTCGAGTGCCGACGGAAAAGTCGGCGACCTCATCCGTGGGAGCGTTGGCGTGCGCGCGCCTGTCGATCGCGATCACCTTGACGAGGTTCGGTTCAGGGCGCTTCGCCTCGGGATTGGTCACGCCGATCGTGAACCGGACCGAGCTGCGGTTATCCTCCTCGTCGCTGCCCTCGAAGACGTAGGTGCCCGGCCTCAGGTTGCGTAGATCGACGCGGGCGGTGCCTCTTGTGCACGCCACGGCTTGCACGAGCTGGGTCAGAACCTCGCCGGAGTCGATCTCCTCGTAGCCGAAGTCGGGACGATAGGACCAACTGTCATCCACATACTGCCAGATGAACTCCGTGCGCTCGCGCTTGAGGCGCCAGTGCAATCTGGCGCCGGCGCGCGGGCTCTGGTCCGAATCGATGGCAGCCAGCTCCACGGAGGCGTCGTGGCGATCGGCGGACACCGGCGTCAGACCGGCATGACGCAGGCCGACCAGGGCTCGCTTCGTGAGCACGGGCAGCTCGATTTTCTGCGCCGCCAGTGCGCCCGCCTCATCGTGGAGACTGAGCGTCAGGCGGGCGATCAGCGGTCGCGAGATCGGTGGCAGCCCGCTGACCAGCCCTGAGATGTCGATCTTCCCGTCCTGACCCGACGGGCCGACCGCAATGCGCGTCAGGTGCGGCCGGAACGCGTCCTCGGCGGCGCCGAACTGGAAGTCGCGGTAGCAGCCTGCGCCCAGCCCCCGAATTTCGTCTGCAGCCTCCACCGAGATCTCGACATCGCCAGTGGCGCCAGCGACAGGCGCCTCCGGAGCTTCCCCCGGCGCGGGCCTGCGACCATGGAGATACTGGGCGTTTGCGCTGCCTGCGATCGTCAGCGTGCCGTCGGTCGACAGGTCGGCCCGCCACTGGGCCTCGGGCGCAAAGCCGAGCCGCGCGCGATCGGGTCTGATGTGGGCGATCTGGATTGTCGCACGAGCGATGGGCTGGCTGCTGCTATCGGTCAGCACCTCGACGTAGGCGGTGCCGAGCGGCGCCGTCTTGGGGATGCCGAGTGCAGCCGATGCCCCGCCGAACTGCTCTTTGAGCGTCTGCGGACTGATCTCGACAGGCGTTCCGAGGACGCCGCCTTGAGCGGAGCGAAGCTGGAGCCGGACCGGCGAGTAGAGATCCGGACCGTCGGCCGCACGCACGATCACGGTGGCACGGACAGGGTAGTCGGGATCGGGCCGGTAAGCGCCGCGGTCCGTATAGACGAACGCATCGAGAGCGCCCGGAGGCTCGCGCCCGGCAACCCCGACCCGGCTCAGATCGAGCGCGTCGCGGATGAGGTCGACGTAGGAGAAGTCGCTCACGTTCTCGGATTGGCTGCCGTGCGCCAGAATCGCGGCAAGCCGGTTGCCGTGGCTGCCCTGTGCGAGCCGGGCATCGAACGTGGCCACCCCCTGGGCGTTGGTCAGCGCCTCCGCCAGCACCCGGTTGTTGCGGGCGAGCAGTTGGATTTTGACACCGGGCTTCATCTCGCCGGTGCTCAGCGAGCGGGCGACGACGTGGAGCTCCGCCGGGCTCGCAAGATAGGTGAGCCCGATGTCGGTGAAGATGAACCATTGGACCGGATATTGCCCGGGCCCCTCCACGCTGCTCTCGAGCTCGGGCAGCTTTGCCACCAAAGCATAGACTCCAGGCTCCCACAGTCTGGTTGCAGGCGACTGATATGATGCCGGATCCTGGTAGAAGGTCCCGGAGCTGAAGAACCCGTCGGCCCGGCCCGCCTGGCGTCCTTCCCTCGCGCCACCCGAGCGGATCCATCTCCGCCGCTCCTCGAGCAACTTGCCGATCGGCAGGTGTGTCGTCCTCTGCTCGTTGTCGATGCGGTCGCTGATCGCCAGCTCGCCCCGCCAGATGGGCTCGCTGAAATTCGAGTAGAGCTGCTCCAGGTCCCGCGGTTCGATGTTCGACCCGATCTGGCGCAATGCGACCTGCCGGTAGATGTTGCGGTCGCTGATCTTGACCAGCTCGAGACCGAGGCGGCGAACGTTGACGGTGTGGAGCGGCAGGGACTTGTGGCCGCTGTTCGGTACGACGTAGGCGGCATTGCGGAAGTAGGCCGTGGCCGGCAGGTGCGGTGCTCGCTGCCGCACGAGCGATTTGCCGAGGTCGAGCTTGGAGCCAGTGCCGAAAGGCAGCCCCTTCTTGATCTCGAAGGCGTAGAATTGCCCGTGCGTGAGGCCGTGGATGCACAGCCGGTTGGCCTCCACCGTCACGTCGACCTCGACCGGGCTCAGCGCGGAGAGATCGCTGTCCCCGTGACGCTGCACGGACACCGAGCTTCGGTAGGAGAACGGCGGCGGCTTCAACGCGGAGCTCAGATCGAAGCACGCGGCAGCCGCCTTCTTGTCGCTCTTCCAGAAGGGGCCGACGACGGCGTTGGCGTCGCCATGGTCCCGCAGTTCCTTCCAGGGTGCTTCTTGATTCGAGATCTCGCGCTGCAGTCGCGCGAACAGCTCCGAGTAGACCTCATGCGCAATGCCGGTAAGCGTGGCATAGCGGGTGTCGACCGCTTTCTGCTCGGCAACGAGCCTGCGGGTCCTCGCTTTGCCGGCCTCCTGGTCCAGGGCCGTGAGCGCACTGCGGGGTGAGGCTGCTCCCGGAGTCGCAGGGAAGGTCACGTCTGGCGCGTAATCGGCTTCGCTGCGCTTCGTGGACTGATCAACACTCATCAGCTCGAGGCTTTCGACGTCGCGTCCGATCCTCTGCGACTCGTCGGCCAACCACTGCAGCTTGGAACGCAGCACGAGACCGGTGGTCAGGAGCGCCTCGATCTCCTCTCCTGCCGTTCCGGCCTTCAGATAGGCGAGATAGCCGGCGGCGAGCGCCCTGTCCTCGGCGGGCCGGTGGATGGACAGCGTTTTGGCGAGGCGCTGCCAGGACTCGAGGCTTTGCGGCTGCGCTCCCGCCAACAGCTCGAGATGGTCGATGGCCTCGGTCCAGCGCTCGGCGGCTTCCGCAGCGCGGACGCGCTGATGCCGTTCGACGATGTCCGCCGGAGAGGCCGCGGAGCGCTGGCTCAGGCTTTGCTCGTAGGCCCTCGCCGCCTCCTCGAGATGCTTGACCGTGATTTTGGCAGAGGCCGAGCCGGCCAGAGCCAACACGAAAGCGAATGCAAAAACGAAATTTAGACCAATAATTAGACGTTTACACATGCAACGCCTCAAATCACTTTTAGAACAGGCGCACGTTGTCCCGCACCGGCACGTAAACGCGGCCCCAGGTGGATTGATAGGTAACCCAGCGGATTTCGCCTTCGTTTTTGGCGATGAAGATCTGATCGGGACGGTCGGCTCTGACGACTGATCCGCGGGCGCGGATCTCTACGATGCCACTCGATGCATCTGAATTCTTGTAGGCGGGTGTGCTGTCGAGAAACATGATCCTAGAATGCCTGGTCGGCTCCAGCGGCACAGAAGAGTCGTTGGCCACTTCATAGCCGAGCTTGATGGCATTCCGCAGCCGGTCCATGTGCCAGGGCGAGCGCCTGCCGGTGCCAGGGCCGCCAGAGGCGCGCGCGACGTCTGTCTTGACCATCTCGAGGGCGGCCGGCAGCGGCAAGTTCGCCCTGACGATGGCCGCCGCAAGGTGCGTCGCGTAAACCGTCGAGTCGGGCGCGGCCTGCCCGACGTCCGCCGAAAAGGCGAGGAGAAAGCCGGGCGCCAGCTCATCGCTGCGGGTGACGGCATAGCCTGCCGAATGGCCCGGGACGCTGGAGGTCAACTCGGTCCGGCAGGCATCGAGCACGACGATGTGCTCGCTCTCGGGCGCAATCTCGTGCAGCGTGTCGATGATCCAGTCGACCGGCAGCGCCCGCGTCGGGAGCATTGCGAGATCGCTGTAGGACATGTCCACAGGCAGGACGTAGTTCCGGCCAGTCGCGTCGGACAATCCGTGTCCAGCGAAATACAGGAATGAGATGCTTTTCTGGCCCGCCGACTTGGCTCGCTGTCCCAGCTTCCTTATCTCTGCCTCGAGCTGCGCGCGATCCAAATTCTTCAGCGGTGGAGCCAGCTCGAACTGAACATTGCGGAGGGCATCCGCGACGATCGTCCCTCCGGCCGTCGTGTTTGGAAGATTTCCGCCGATCGCGCCGCTGTAAGTGGAGTTCGCAATGACCAGAGCGACCCTGCCTTCAGCAGCGACCGCGCTGGCGAGCCCGAAAAACTGAATTAGAAAAAATAGAAAAGAAATACCGCTACGCATCACACCCTTCCCCAGCGGGTGTCGAGGAGGCACCGCACACTTCCCTTCGCGTCCAAGAGAGCCATGAGCCAATTGATCAGTCAACCCCTCTTGACCACAGTTCGGAAGCTAGTAGTACTTCCAGCGCGTATGGAGCTCACGGGGAGGCGCAGCGGCGCCCGCTGCATATGAGGGAAGCCAACTCAGTATCCCGGTTTGCGGTCCTCCTGGGCGCGGCGATGGTGGCGGTGCTTGCGGCAGCCCCGGCTCCCGGTCGGGCCGAAACCGGATCCTGTCCGCTTCCTCGCCCGGTTTCTGAGCGCCCGCAGGAGAAGTGCACGAACGTCGAGCGAGAGCGCATCGTGAACGGATGCAGCGCGAGCGCGCTGCATTGGCCGGGGTTCGTGGCGCTGCGCCTGTCCAACGGAAAGGGCGAATCCGGCTATCTGTGCGGAGGCACGCTGATCAGCCCGAGCTGGGTGCTGACCGCCGCCCACTGCGTTTACGAGAGCTTCGAACGGAATGCCCGAGGGCAGTTCGTGGGCTGGCTCGACGACTTCGACGCTTTTCGTCAGGTTGGACTCCAAGGCGCCGGAGTGCTCGAGGTCGTCATCAACCCGGAAAACCTCGACGCGGTATCGGCGGAGAGCGTCGCTTCCGTAGCACAGATCAAGGTCCATGAGAGATACTCGGGCAGGGCCGCAGACGGATTCGACATCGCCCTGCTCCGCCTCGCCGAACCACGTCGCGAGAACCCTGCGACGATAGCCACGACTCCGGACATGGACCCCGACAAAGGGGCATTTTTGATGGTCGCAGGTTTCGGCGCGCAATGGGAGGGCATGAAGCCTCTGCGCCCGCCTTTGCCCGGCGGGGGGCTGAGGTCCTATGCGGCGGGTTCGGACCGGCTCATGGAGGTCGTGGTTCCGGCGGTGACACCGGCGCAGTGTGCGAGTGCCTATGGGCCCCACATCTCCGGCGAAGGCTTCTTGTGCGCAGGCTACGACCGCGGCGAGAAGGACTCCTGCCAGGGCGACAGCGGAGGGCCGTTGGTCGCCTTCGACGAGGCGGGATGCCCGTATCAGGTCGGTATCGTCAGCTACGGTCACGGCTGCGCGCGCAAGCGGTTCTTCGGTGTCTACACGCGGCTCTCCACCTATGCCGCATGGATCGCCCAGCACGTGCGCGACTAGCTGGTCAGCCTCGGAAGAGAGGTGGAATCAGCGCAAGTGGTTTTCTCATCATTCCTGGACCGAGCACCTAAATCGTCGACGGCGAGCTTGACAGGCGGAGCAGCATGCGCCGTACCGCGACGATCTGTGGCGCGTCCCTGGTCAGGAAGGCGCGGCCGGTATAGCCCCACCAGTCCCAGCAGGCCTGAGGGTTGGATGGCGTGCTCTTGACCTGGGGGAAGAGCACCACCAGCAGGTTGGCGCCGGCCCAGGCGAGCAGGCCGGCGTCGCCGATGAAAGCCTGGCCGACGGCTCCCATGTTCTGGCCGCAGCCGTGGAATGCAATGTGCACGCGGCATCCGGCCGCCGTGGTGCACTCCGGCGGGACGTAGACGGCGCCGGTATCGGCCATGCCATGGTCGCGCAGCCCCTCCAGGAACTCGCTCTGAGCGAACGTGATCACCTGCCCGGCCGTTTCAGCCCGCTTCGGGTTGAGATCCCCGTAGATCTGGCGGAGCACGGCTTCGGCCATGTCGTAGTTGCAGTCGACGATGTAGGGGGCGGCCGTGTTGTCGCAGGAATGACCCTTGTCCTCGGTGACGAACGCGTGCCCTGCCGGCAGGTGGTCGACGAGGACGATCCGATCCTCCTTGACGCCGAGCGCGATATAGAACTCCCGCGCGGCGGCGACGATGGCGGGCACGACGGTGTGGTCCTCCTGGCCGGTGAACAGGTAGATGCGGTCTGCCCGGACCGCAGCGACGGGATCGATCCTGCCCTGTGCAGCGAGTTGGCCGGCGCGGTTTGCGAGCCGCTGCGGATCGGGGATTCCCCAGGATTGCAGGGCATTGAGCATGCAGCCGTTCATCGCCCGCGACAGATTGAGGAAGGCCGTACCCGGACCGGGCATCAGGTCGGCATAGAGGCTTTCGGCGCATCCCCAAGGCCCGCCCGCGATGATGCCGGCGCCCACCACGTCGCGACCGTGCGCGAGCTGGAACTGGCCCGCCATGTAGGCGCCGGCTGAAATGCCCGAGACGGACGTCTGATGGATGCTGGCCCCGACCGCCGGCAGCCTGCTGCCCTGCTCCTCGCATCCTGCGAGCATTGCCAGGCCGAGCAGCACGGCACACAAGCGGGTGAGGTGCGCTGAATTCATGCGCGATGCCTCTCGAACCCCCCAGCCGGCAGCCTACGAGCAAGCGCGTGCGTTGGCCAGACGGCTGCCGGTCGTTTTTGCATTGCAGGGCTGCGGGGGCGCTGGATCGACCCCAATCAGGGCCTTTCAGCGCAGGCGGACAGTGACCCGGTCGACACGGCCATTGGCGTCGGTGACCGTCAGCTTCACGAAGCCGCGACCCTCCGGCTGCCAGGCCGCCTCGCGCCGGTGCGGCGCCGACGCGATGGGCATGCCGTCCACCATCCAGGTCAGCGGCAGCACGCCGCCGTCGGCCTTGAGCAGCAGCAGGTCGTCGCCTGCTTCGAGCTCGAGCTCGGAGCGGTCGGGAGGAAACGCGATCAGCACCGGCGGGTCGAGGTAGGGACCAGGGGCGAGCCTGTCCTCGCCCGGCTCCGCGAAGCGCTTCAGAGGCGGCGGAAGCTGGGCTCCGGAGACCCGCAGCACGCCGGCTGGCGCCTGTCGAAGCGATGCGCGCTCCGGCCCGAGGCGCCGGAAGGCGTCGAACAGCAGCGGGGCTGCGGCCACGCGGCCGGTCAGCGCCGGGGTCGACGCGCCATCGGCCCGGCCGACCCAGACCGCAACGGTGTGGCGCCCGTCATAGCCGATCGCCCAGGCGTCCCGGTAGCCGTAGGAGGTGCCCGTCTTGTAGGCGAAGCGCCCGCCCGCGGCGCCGGCCGGCGGCGGGGCGTCCTTCAGGATGTCGCCGACGTACCAGGCCGCCGCCGGGGACAGCAGCCGCTTCGGCGGCCCACTCCGTAAGGCGGCCGCGCGTTCGTCTGTCCCGCGGCGGTGCCACGGCTCGATGGCCTCGCCGCCGCGGGCCAGAGCGGCATAAAGGCCCGCCAGGTCCCGCAGGCTGAGGCCGATGCCGCCGAGCGCGATCGCAAGCGTCGGCTCCTCGTCCCCGGGCAGGGCGGGCGACACACCGGCGCGGCGGAAGCGCGAGACGAGCCGGGCCGGTCCGACTGCGTTCAGAGCCTTGACGGCAGGGATATTGAGCGAATGCGCGAGCGCCTCGCGGATGGTCACCGAGCCGCGGAACTCCTCGTCGAAGTTCCTCGGCGCATAAAGCCCGAAGCGGGCCGGCCGGTCCTCGATCAGCGTCTCCGGATGGGCGAGGCCCGCCTCGAACGCCAGGCCATAGATGACCGGCTTCAAGGTCGAGCCCGGCGAGCGGGTCGCGCCGACCATGTCGATTGCGCCGAGGCGCGCCTCGTCGAGGTAATCCGACGAACCGACGTGGGCCAGAACCTCGCCGCTCCCGTTGTCCACGACGAGCACGGACGCCGAGAGCTGCCGGCCGAGGGCACGCGCATGCTCGCGCGCCAGCGTCTCGAGCTGGCCCTGGAGCTCCCGGGAGAGCGTCAGCCGATGCACCGATTGCAGCGGGCGCAGCAGGACTTCCGACTCGGAGAGATGGGGCGCGAGCTTCGGGAACTCGCGCCTGACGTGCGGCACCGCCTCGCCGCGGCCACGCTCGGCCTCGGCAGAGGTGATGACGCCCGCTGCCGTCGCCCTGGCGAGCACGCGGTCGCGCGCGCGTCGGGCCGCCTCGGGGAAGCGGTCCGGGCGGCGAAGCTCCGGCGACTGCGGCAGGGCCACCAGCAGCGCCGACTCGCCGATGGACAGCCGGCGCGGCTCCTTGCCGAAATAGGCGAGCGACGCGGCGCGAGCACCCTCGAGATTGCCGCCGAACGGCGCCAGCCGCAGGTACAGGCCGAGGATCTCGTTCTTCTGCAGCCGCTCTTCAAGTTGCAGGGCACGCACCGCCTGCCGCCATTTGCCCGCCAGCGTCCGGTCGTGCTCGCCTTCGAGGAGGCGCGCGACCTGCATGGTGAGCGTCGAGGCCCCGGAGATGATACGCCCGTGCCGGACGAGCTGATAGCCGGCGCGCGCCACCGCCAGCGGATCGATGCCGCCATGGGAGCGGAACCGGCGATCCTCGAAGGCAATCAGCATGGCGAGGTAGCGCTGATCGACGTCGGCCGGCTCGACGGGCAGCCGCCACCGGCCCTGCGCGGTCGTGAACGCCCTGAGCAGGTCGCCGTCGCGATCGACCACCGTCACCGACACCTGCGCGGCAGCCGCGAGCGGCGGCGGCCCCATCGCCGCCATCGCCAGTCGCACCGCCCCGTAGACCGATAACGGGACGAGCAGGAGGAGCGTGGCTGCGAGCATCAACCAGCGGGTCGTTATCGTCTGTGCTCGCATCATCTCGCCCACAGAGGCTATTCCCTCGCCGAGACCTCGACCCGCCCGGAGGCAGTCCGCGCGAACCGCTCCGGCCGGTACATGTCCTCGACCGTCGCGGCCGGATGCACGTAGGTGCCGGGCGTGACGACGCGCACCATGTAAGCCATGGTCAAGGATTTTGCCGGCTGCGCCTTGCTGTCATCATTTCCGCTCTCGCCTTGGCCATTGCCGTCTCCCCTGCCCGACAGGTTGAACGCCGCGACGAACCGGTCGTCCCGGAACTCGGTATGCTCCGGCTGCACCGTCGTCCTCAGCCAGTCGAAGCTCTTGAGATCCGCGCTGTCGACCAGCCGCGGGTTCTCGATCTCGAGGCCGGCCGGCAGCCGGTCGACCACGAGCACGCGGCCGCCGCCGGCTTCCGCCTCGACCTTGAGCACCACGACGAGGCGGTCCGTCTGGCGGAGCCGGCCGGAGCCGCCGGCTGCGCTCTCCAGCCTCACGGGCTTGCCGTCGAGGGTGTAGAACGCACGCTCGATCCTGAAGTTGCGTGCGACCGGCGGCTCCGGCGTCAGCGCCGCCCCCATGACCGAGATCACCGCGTCCACTGCGGCATCGCCGTCGTTGCGGATGGTGAGCGCGCCATCCCGGAGCTCGGCCGCGGACAGGGTCCGATTGTAGGCGCCCTTGTGAGGCGCCCCGGCGACCGACAGAGTGGTGAAGCGGCTCTGGTCGGCGAGCGCACGGGCGGCGAGCAGCATCCACGCCTGCTCCTGCGTCGAGGTATAGGCCCGGTTCGAATGCGCTTCGGCGAGCGTGGAAGCGAGCCGGCCGGCGTCGTCCTGGGCCGTCCGCGTCTCGGCCGCCAGCGTGACGAGGGCCGCCCTGTCGCGCAGGCCGGAGCCGAAGTCCCGACGGTTGGGGTCCTCGGCGCCGGCCATCGATGCGATCGCCTGCCGGAACACCGCCTCCGCCCGCTCCCGGTCGCCGAGCATGGCGAGCGCGGCGGCGAGCTGCGCCTTTGCGAGCGGCGTCGCGAACCGGTCGAGCCGGGTGTCGGCCCAGTAGCGCACCTCGCCGATGGGAGCACGCCCGTTGCGGGCGAGCACGTAGAGCGCATAGGCGCGCGCCTCGCCGCCGCGCTCGAAGTCCTGCGCGTAGCTGACGAAGTTCTGCAGCCGGTCGAGCGCCAGCGCGAAAGCCTGCGGCTTCACCGCAAAGCCCTGCTCGCGGGCGCGCGTCAGGAACTCGGTGACGTAGCTCGTCAGCCACATGTCGCCGTCGCCGGGGCCCCAGACGCCGAACGCGCCCGAGGAATCCTGCATCTCGAACACGCGCTCGACGGCCTTCTCGATGCGCTCCTCGAGCCCCGCGTCCTGCCGCAAGCCCGACTGGACCGCAAGCTGGTTGGCGTAGAGCAGCGGCAGGGCGCGGCTCGTCGTCTGCTCGGCGCAGCCGTAGGGATAGCGGTCGAGTTGCGCGAGCAGGCCCGGCGCATCGAGACCCGCGGCCGGCCCGACGCTGACGGAGACGCTGGTCAGGCCGGGGATCAGATCGGCGAGCAGGTCCTGGCCCAGCGTCACGCTGCCGCCGTTGGGCGCCAGCTTGCTGACGGTGACGCGGCGGATGTCGCCTGCCGGCGGCTTGACGTCGAGCGTCAGCCGGCGCCTGATTTCGAGCCCTGCCGCTCCCGACACCTTGATGTCGTACGCGAAGCGGCCGACCTCCTGCGGCTTGATGCGGAAGCGCTCTGCCTTGCGCTCGTTGGCGCCAAGCAGCACGTCGCGCTGAAGCACGGTGGACAAGGCCCCTGCCGGAGCTTCCTGCTCGACGGCGAGCCTCAGCGGGCCTGTGACGCCTTCGATGTTGTGCAGATCGATCTCGAGCCGGGCTTCATCGCCGAGCGCCAGGAAGCGTGGCCCGGAGGCGAGCAGCGCCACCGGGTCGCGAACGATGACGTCCGCGGTTGCGTGCCCGAGCTTGCCGGCGCTCCAGGCCACCGCCATGACCCGGACGGTGCCGTTGAACTCCGGCAGCTCGAAAGCCACGGAGGCCGTGCCGTCGGCCGCGACCTTCACGATCCCGGAGAAGAGCGCGACCGTAGCCTCGGTCGGCGGACTGCCCTCCATGGCGAGACCGCCGCTCTCGTCGCCGCCGGATCGCAGGGCGCCGCGTTCCGCGCGCATGCCGTCGATCAGGCGGCCATAGAAGTCGCGGATCTCGGTGCCGAGGCGGCGCTGGCCGAAGAACCAGCTCTCGGGCCGAGGCGCCTTGTAGCTGGTCAGGTTGAGGATGCCGAGGTCGACCGCGGCAACCGTGACCCGCGCCTCCTCGCCGGCCGCGAGATTGCCGATCCTCACCGGCACGGTCAGACTGCGGCCGGAGCGCATCTGCTGCGCCACGTCGAGCCCGACGCGCAGCGTCCGCGCACTCTGGTCGATCGGCAGCCACTTGACGCCGATCGCACGGCCCGGCATGCGCTTTTCCTTCTCGTCCAGCGGCCGGTAGAGCATGGCCGTGACGTAGGCGCCGGGACCCCAGGTGCTGCCGACGGGAATCGCGACCTCGCCGCCGCCGGCGGGCAGCTCCACCTCACGGCTCGCCAGCAGGCCCTCGCCGAGCACCGCGACGAGCGCCCGCCCGCCATGCCGGGCGGCAATCTTCAACTTCGCGACGTCGCCCGCCTTGTAGGTCGGCTTGTCGAGGGCGACCTCGAGCATCTCGGGGCTGTCTGCCCCTTCGTCGGCGTACCAGCCGGCGGTGAAGATCACGCTCGAGACCGGCCCGCCGGCATCCGGCGCGGCCACCTCGAGGCGGTAGCGGCCCCAACCCACCTTGGCGCTGATGCGGGCGGGCCCGTCGCTGCCGATATCGACCGCGCCGCCCGCCACTTTCCGCGTGAGGGTGACAGCCTCGTAGGTCCAGTAGCCGTCGCGGCTGTACCACTGCCAGCGCTGCTCGAGGCGCACCAGCTCCCACCGGGCGCCCTTGGCAGCGGCGCGCCGGTTCTGCCGGTCGAGCAGGATGACGTCGAATTCTGCCGTCGCGTCGTCGCCGATCTGCAGGCCGTCGAACAGCGGCCTCAGACCGATGCGCGACGCCTCGAGGTCGACGGGAAGCGCGACGCTGCGCTCGATGGTGCGGCCGCCCGGCTCGCGCAGGCGCAGCATCACCTGGGCCTCGAGCGGCCGGCTCGTGCGCGGAATGGCGGGCAGCATGACGCTGAGCTCCGCGCGGCCCTGAGCATCGGTGTTGGGCAGCCCTTCGATAGGCTTGCGGACGGGGCTCACCGTCTCGTCGGCGAGGCCGAAGCTGTAGCCGGGGAACTGGCCGAGTCCGCCGGACGCCGCCTTGACGACGATATCGCCTTCCACCGCAAGGTTGGCGGCGGGCGCGCCGTAGAGATAGCGCCCGGCAATCCTGATACCGCCGCTCTGCTCGGGCACGAGCACCGCCGACACGGGGTCGATTTGAAGCTCCAGACGTTCGGGGACGAAATCCTCGACCAGGAAGGCCGCGCTGGCCAGCGGGTCGGCCTTGGGGTCGGCATGAAGCCGGACGCGCCAGGTGCCGGTCATGGCGGAGCCGGGCAGCCGCAGCGTGGCCGCGCGGCCGCCGAGCTCGTCGCTGGTCAGCGGAATGTGGCGATGCTCGACGCCATCGGGGCGGGCGACGATCAGCGTCGTCGGGACGCCCGAGGCCTTGCCGGCGCGATCGCGCGTCAGAGCCGTGAGGTGCACCTCCTCGCCCGGCCGGTAGACGCCCCGCTCGCTGAACAGGAAGCCGTCGATCGGGCCCGGGGCCTCGCGCCCCTCCACGCCGCGGTCGGTGAGGTCGAAGGCGGCCGTGGTCAGGTCGAGGAAGGCGTAGTCTCCGCTCGCCCCTTCAGCCACGAGCAAGGCCGGCGCCATGCCGCCCTCGCCGCGGCTGAGGCCCGCCTCGAATCGGGCATAGCCCTGCGCATCGGTCCGCAACTGGCCGAGCACCTCGTTGTTGCGCGCCACCAGCCGCACGCTCGCGTCCTTGACGGGCCCGGTCGTCGACAGCGAGCGCACGAAGGCGTGAATGCCGTCATCGCCGCTGAACGTCGTGAGCCCCAGGTCGGAGACGATGAACCACTGCGTGGCGAGCGCGCCATACTCGTCGCGCCCGCTGGCCGGCCGGGCGACCATGGCATAGACACCGGACTTCAGCTCCGGCACCGCCTCGCCGACGGGAACGGCCGTCGTCACCTCCTCGTTGAGCCGGCTGGCGACGCTCATCTCGCCCGCGTAGATCCGGGCGCCCGTCGTGAGCCGCATCTGCTCGAGCTCGTAGGGCGAGAGCTGCTGCTGCAGCGTCCCATTGGTGAGCGCGGAAGCGAGACTGCGGTCGCCGATGCGGTAGATCTCGACGGCGACCGTGTCGGTGTTGATCGAGACGACGGGGATGCCCGACTGGCCGCGGCTCGGCAGCACGTAGCTGCGGCCCGTGAACCGCACGGCGGGCGAGCGGTCACGAACATAGATGGCGAGCTCGGCCGGCCTGTCGAGCGTCTCGGCGACCTCCGAAGGCAGCCCGGCGCGGACGAGCATCTGGTAACGCTTGCCGTGGGACAGGCCCTCGACGCAAAGCTGCTTGCCCTCGACGGCGATCGCCTGCGCGTCATTGCCGTCGACGGCGATGAACTTCGCGAAATCCTGGCCGCGCTGGAGGCTCTCAGAGAACTGCAGGCAGACGCGCGGCTGGGAGGATTCCTGCTCGACGGTGTAGTCGAGGAGCCGGAACCCGTGCTCGCTCCGCAGCGTCTCGTAGGATTGGCGGACCTCGGCATTCTCCACGAGCGACAGGCTCGTCCTGAGGGCTTCGATGGCGGGGCGCCAGAAGGAGCGCCGCCCGAGCGCCTCGCCCAGCACGGCGAGCGCGCGCGCCTTGACCGCGGGTGCCGTGGCCCTTTGGTATGCGAGATAGGCCGCGGCGCTGGCATTTGCCGGCAAGTCGTAGCGCTCGGCCGGACGGGCCGGGTCGGGGGCCGTGGCCAGCAGCGCGCCGGCGAGCGACATCCAGGTCTCGGCGTTGTTCGGATCGATGGCGGCGGCCCGCGCGAAGGCGCGGACTGCGGCCCTCTGATCGTTGCCGGCGGCGAGCGCCTTGCGGCCTGCGGCGACCAGCTCGTGGGGCTTCTGCGAACCGGGACTGGAATTGGCCTTCAGAGACGACTCGTAGCGTTGGGCATCCCGGGCGATCCCAGAGTGCGCGAACGACTTCACCTGGGCTACGGCGTGCGCCGGCAGCAGAAGTACGAGTGCGAGAAGGACGAGGCGCAGGGTTCGGGTCATGGCAAATCCCATCGAGAGAGCCGGCCGCCTGTCGGAGAACGGGTCGTTCCGGTGCCGGGCCGATCAGGCAGACACTCTACACTCGATGTCACGATGACCGAACAGTGGCTGACTGACGAGCGCTATCCGGACTTCGGGGGAGTTGCGCCCCGTTGCCGCCCGTTGTCGCTCACCCTCGCCTCCGGCGGCTCAGGCCGGAGTCCGCGGGCCGGGCTTGAAGGCGCTCGCGGCGGCAATCTGCTCGAACGGCTGCACGAGGGCAGGAGAACAGGCGTCCGCGGCCTCGGTCGCCACCCGCTCGAAGACCGGCTCCGAGGCGAGCCACAGGCGCTCGAAGAACAGGCTCGCCCGACGGCCGGTGTCGGGGCAATCGGACGCATAGAGCTCGCAGGCGTCGCGGCTCGTCGGCTCACGGCGCATGCAGTCGCCGATCCAGCAAGTTGCAGGGCCGATCACGAGCTGCTCATGGGCCTCGAGGAGCCGCAGGTCGCGCGCCCAGCGGATCTGAAGCGCCCAGTCCGAGACCCGGCAGGCCTCCGCGATCCGTGCCGTCTCCGACGTGCCGAGGTTGGCGAAGATGGCGCGCATCGAAAAGCCCTTCAGGCTGGCCTTGGCGCCCATCGACAGGACCGTCCTGGCGACCGGGCTCTCGGCGGAGCGGGCGACGAGCAGGCAGGTGGATGCACAATTCTCCTCGATATGCTGGTGAATGAACTCCTTCAGCCTGGTCTCCTTCTCGTCGCGTTTGACGAGGCCCAGTCGAGGAGCGGCTTGGCGGGACATGGACGATCCTCTCTGGACTGCGCGCCGTTATCCCGGCGCCGGAGCCGATTGCCGGGGGCTGGTGAGAGATCGATTAAACAGGGATCGCGGTTAATGATTGATGAGCGCCGGCACTATTGTGGATCAAAGTTCCTGCTGCTCACGGGAAGGCCGCAGTCCGGCCACGCCGCCGCCATCACCGGCCGAGGATGCCGAACTCGGTGAACGGCAGGAAGGGGACGGTATCGCCGCGTTTCACCGCATCGACCTCCTCCGGGATGTCGATCAAACCGTCGGCCATCCGCAGGCCCGTGATCAGGCCGGAACCGTCGCGGGCGAACTTGTCCACAGCGGGGCCGTCCGCGGTCTCGACCAGCATGCCGCGCCAGAACTCGCGCCGGCCGACCTTGCGGCCGGGGAGCTCGAAAGCGGCCCTCATGGGGATCCGGCGCGGCTCCGGCCACGGCGCCCCCGACAGGCGGCGCAACAGGGGCCAGACGTACATCAGGAAACAGACGAACACCGCGACAGGGTTGCCGGGCAGGCCCGCCACGATGCTGCGGCCGATCTGGCCGAACATCATCGGCCGCCCCGGTTTGATCGCGAGCTGCCAGAAATGACGCGAGCCGAGCGCGGCGAGCGCCGCTCCCATGTGGTCCTCCTCGCCCCGGCTCGCCCCGCCCGAGGTGAGAATTACGTCGAACGTCTCCGCCGCAGCGGCGAGGCGCGCGCGCACCTCGTCCGCGTCGTCGGGCCAGATGCCGAGGTCGTGCGCTTCGCAACCGGCAAGCGCGGCAAGGCCGCCCAGCATGGGCGCGTTGGCGTCATAGACCTGCCCCGACGCCAGATCCGCCTCTCCCGCACGGATCAGCTCGTCTCCGGTCGAGACGATGGCGAGCCGCAGCCGCGCGAAGCAGTCCACCTCTGCCAGACCGATGGATGCGAGCGCCGCCAGATCCTGCGGCCTGACGACATGTCCCGCCGCGAACAGCTCCGCGCCCGCAGCCACATCCTCGCCCGCGCCGCGCACGTTGGCGCCCGGCTTGAGTCCCCCCGGTATGCGGACCCGGGAAGCTGCGCCACCGGTCGCCGTGCAGTCCTCCTGCATGGCCACCGTGTCGAGGTCGGGCGGCATCGCGGCACCGGTGAAGATGCGCACCGCCGTTCCGGGCGGCGGCGGCACAGAAAGGCCATGACCCGCCGCCGCCCGGGCCGAGACCTCGAACGCGGCGCCGCTGTCGCGGTCGTAATCGCGATAGGCGAAAGCGTAGCCGTCGACCGCCGAATTGGTGTGCGCTGGCACAGGGTGCGCAGCGGCGACAGGGCGGGCCAGAATGCGGCCGAGCGCAGCCTTCAGGCGGACCGTTTCGCTTGGCGCGATGGGTGCGATGCGGCTGCGCAACAGCTCGATGGCGTCGGCATGGCGCATGAGCGCCTGAGCCGGCCTGAAGCAGTCGTCGATGATCTTGCCGCGCATGAGCACTACCCGTCCCGCGGCCTTAAAGGCAATCGCCTTCCAGCATGCCGCTGGTTCACGTAGACTAGGACGGGCTGGTGCCGGCGGGAAGCGCCGGGCGGCAATTCGGCACCGCGCTGCGAGGCTGCTGTGCCGCCGTAATGAAGCAGACTAGAGCGTCTGCATGAGGATGAACAGGCCAACGCTGATGACCGGCCCGAGAAGCGTGGCCAGCAACATCACAAGCAACGGCTTCGCCGTCATGACACAAACCCCGCAACCACAACGCCGCTCGAAGCGGAATCCCCCTCTTGCTCGAGCTTCACCGTAGTGCCGAGACTACCCCTCAACTTAATCACGACACCGCAACCAGGATACACCCAGTCTTAGAATAATGCACCAGAAAATTGTAGAATTGTGGAGCGCGCAGCCCGATTGCATGGATCAGCGTGCCCACAGGCCACAATCCCCGCGGGAATCCGACGAGAGCCGATTGAATCGACAGGACTTAGCAACGCCTCTCCAGACCTCGCCCAAAGCTTGCAGACATCGCACCGACCTGTTGATAACTCTTGAAACTTCAGTAACCGGATCAGCTCGGGGCAGCCCCATTGCGATAAATTGGTCACACTACGAGCCGACGAGCGTCCAGGGCGGCGGTCGGACCGCCCCCGCCTCATTTCAACTCGAACAGCGGAAGCTGCTTCTCGTCCTGGTCCTTCGTCTCGTAGGCCAGTTGCTCGATGCGGTCGAACGGCACCTGCTCGGCGCTGATCAGCGACCGCTGCGCCTTGAGCGAGCGCACCAGCCCCTCCTGCACGAGGTGGAACTCGCCCACGGTCTGGCCCGGCAGCACGGCCGCCGGGTCGAGCCCGCTTTCGCTCTGGAAGGCTGCCCTGAGCTTGCGCAGCGCCGTGTCCTCGCGCACGCGGCCGATGAACCAGGACGTGATCTGGTCGCGGCTCTTGTAGTCGAGATCGCCCGGCGACTGCGTCGCCAGCATCAGCCCGAGCCCGGCGGAGCGCGCCCGCTTCAATAGGCTCTGCAGCGGCTCCGCGGTGGCGGGCTTGGCGTTGGCCGGGATGTAGAGGTCGGCCTCGTCGAACATGACGACGGCCTGCAGCTCGTCGTTGGGGTTGCGCTGGCAGAAGCGCAGGGCTTCCGACAGGAACTGCGCGACCCAGAACAGGATGTTCTCGTTGTCGCCGAGGAAGCCCGTGTAGATGATGGATAGCCGCGTCCGGCTGGGCCGCGCGTAACGGCCGATGCCGAGCAGAGCCTCCATCCGCAGGCTCTCGCCGCCGGCCTCGAACAGCGCCGAGTTGCGGTGGCGCAGGCTGTCGAGCTGGGCAACGAGATCGCGCCTGATCTTGCCCGACGGGTCCATGCGCTGCGTGAGGTCGGTGAGCTCGGGATCCTCGTCCTCGAGCAGGTTGATGAGGTCGGCGAGCGTCACTTCCGTGCGCGACCGGCTGCCGAGGATCTTGAGCGCCACCGAGAGCGTGCCGGACTGCTTCTGGTGCGTGGCCGAGTTCTTGAGATGCAGCATGTCGCCGAGCGCGGCGGCGGAGAGGTTGGCGAGGAGCTGCTGCTCGTGCTCGGGCAGCTCGCTGATCCCCGTCGGCAGCAGCGTGATCGAGATCGGCCGGCCCGAGGCGCGACCCGGAGTATAGACCGCGACGTCGATGGCGTCGGCCAGCTTCTCCCGCTCGCCGCGGCGCTCCTGGATCTCGTTGTCGTTGGCGCGCCAGACGTCGGGGTTGGCGTAGCTGCACAAGTCGCCCTTGCGGTCGATCAGCACGGCAGGGATGCCCCGCAGCAGGAGCTGCTCGATGAGGCTCAGCGCCAGCGTCGTCTTGCCCGAGCCCGAGCCGCCGAGAACCGCGGCGTGCCGCTTCAGCACGTCGCGATTGAGCGTCACCGCCTTCGAGCGGGAGCCGGTCTCGCGCCCCGCGTAAATGCTCTTCGCGTTGTCGCCGCCTTCGTCGAGGATGACGGAGAGCGGCAGCTCGTCGTCGTTGGCCGGCAGCGGCTCCGACGCGCTCGATGCGCCCCAGCCGATCCAGTCGGCCCAGGTCGAGCGGGGTAGCTTGTCGCGCGCCGGGCCCGCCGGCGACGCCAGTAGGCCCTTCGGCTCCGCGCTGCCGGCTTCCGGCACAGCGGCGGGCTCCTGCACCGCGGAATCCGTTTCGGCCCGCTCGGGCTGCGACGGTGCTGGCATCGCCGCAGGAGCGACGGCAGCCGGTCGGCCGAGGAGATCGAGCCGCAGGAGCTGCGCGATCGGGGCTACTCCGGACAGCAGCCTCGCCTGCTCGAACCAGCGGCCGAAGCCCGGATCGTAACGGTGATGGGCATGGAACTCGCGCACCGTCAGCATGCGCTCCCAATCCGGGATCGGCACCAGAATGGAGCGGCCGCCGCCGTCGCGGAACTTGCGGAACGCCTGCGCCGTCTGGTTCTTCCGGTTGGGCGGGAAGTCGCTCGCGCGCAGCATGAACGAGGCGCGGCTGCTCATGTTGCCCAGCACCTTGTCGAGCTGCCGTTTGAGCCCGCCGCCCTGGGTCGCCCGGTTGCACAGGAAAACGCGCGCTTCGAACGTGTGCCCGCTGCCGTGCTTCGCCCCGTGCCGCACCGAGATGTCGATGGCCGGCAGGTCGTCCGCCAGCTCCGGCCTGTCGACCTCGAGCCGGATCGCCTCGCCCCATTCGTCCCGGGCGAGCCCCAGAGCCGCCACGAGCACGTCCATCAGCTCCTGGTCGTTCGACGGGATCTCCGCTTCGGAAGCCTGCGAGAACCGCTGCCAGAGATCGCGGAAGTCGAGATCGGCGGCGGGCCCCGACAACGGCTCGTCGTTGCTCGCGGCAAAACCCAGCGCCGCGGCGAGCGTCGAGATGAGGCCCGCTTTGTCCGGCGCCTCCTCGGGCTCGTCGGCTCCGCCACCCTGCTGCGCGCGCAGGCGGTTCTGGGCATGTTCCAGCAGCCGCCGCGTCGAGAGGCCGCCGAACTCCTCGAAGAACTGCGGGCCGAAGAAGGCCGAGGCGTCGGGGAAGCTCGGCCCGCCGGCGCGGACCTCCGCCTCGTGCTCGAGCCGCTTCGCGATGATGAGCCGCGCCTCCTCCGGACTGCGCGTCTCGAGCAGCGCGACCGGACCCGCCTTCTCGATCCGGTCGATGTAGGACTGGGCGAGGACCCCGCGGACCTGGCCGTAGAAGTCCTCGAGGCACGAGATGAGGATGACCGCGGTTGGCAGCCGGTTGGCGATCTGGATCAGGTCGCGCACCGCCTTCTGGAACCGCTCCTCGGCATCCTCGAAGAAGCGCAGGTCCTCGACCTGGTCGATGCAGAACACCAGGGCCGCCCGGTCCACGGTCCACATGAGCTTGCCGAGCGCCTCGATGATCTCGAAGGCACGGCCGTCGCCGCTGTTGGGGTCGAGCGCGGCCACCGCCGCCTGCGACAGCTCGTTGAGCGCGCGGCCCTGCAGGTACTGCCGCACGCGCTGGTCGATACGCGGGTCGCAGCGCTGCAGGTAGAGCAGAGCACGGACCACGTTGACGTCGAGATCCTGCTCGGCGAACGCTGGGCTCGCGATGATGTCGTCGGCAAGGCCGAGGATCAGCCGCGCCAGTGCCATCTCGTCGAGGCTCGCCTCCCGAAGCTTTGTGAGCTCCCCCGCGGACAGGACATCCGCCGACGACACCAGCCGACGCGTAAGCCGCGAAAGCGCACTCTCGCCGCCCTGGTCGGGATCGTAGGGCTTCTCCAGGGAGTTGATGAGACGACGGAGGTAATAATCCGCGTAGCTCGCCACGTCGGGTGTCATCTGCGCATAGCCGAAGTAGGCTTTGCCCTTGCGGTGCGCCCCGGTCCTCAGCGCACGCAGCAGATGCGTCTTGCCGGCGCCCGACTGGCCGTGGAACAGGAGAATGCGGGCCTGGGTCTTGGACCCGCGCCCCGAAGTGATGGCCTCGAGCAGGTCGTGGAACTTGCGGCGCGCCTTGAGGTGCACCGCTTCGACGTCGACCGGGTCGGCACGCCAGATGTCGTCCTCCCACGTGATCGAGTGCTCGAAAGCCGCTGACAGGCTGTCGACTCGAAGCGCTGCTTGCGCATCCGGCTGCATGATCCCCAATTCCTCAGACGCGGACAGATTTCACCTGTCACTCGCTTTCGACGCGGACGAAATGCCAGACTGTGTTCTTGTAGGCCACTGCCGAGTCCTGCAGGTCCTTCAGGTTCTTCTTGTCCTTCAGGTCCGCGTTGGCGAGCGCCACGTATCCGGTGCGGTGCGCCTCGGCGAGCATGGCCTTGAACTCGATGTCGGTGAGGCCCCACTGTGGATTCTCGGCCTGAACCACCTGCCACACGTGCGAGATGAAGGCCTTGCGATTGCCGGGCCAGCCCTCCGCGCGCGTGCTCGCGGCCGAGCGGACGGCATCGGCGAAGCCGTCGAGATCGGGCCGGCTGGCGGCGGCGGGCCGCGCCAGCGCAGGCCCGGGCGCCACGGCGGCGGGAGCGCGTTGGGCCATGGCCGCATCGCCGCCGGCCGGCCGGGACGCGGCGGCCTGAGGCGGTGACGCAGGCGAGAGCGACTGCGCGACGAAATTGCGCAGGATTGCCGTCCGCAGCGCGTCGGCGTCGGTCTGGATCGTGCCTGCCTGCTCGGCGGCCAGCGCCGCCACCAGCCGGCCGTCGGTGCCGAAGTCGCGCGGCCTGCGGGAAAGCTGGGCGGCGAGCAGCCGGCCGGCCTTGGGCGACAGACCGGTGCGAGAGCCGACATGGCCTTTCAGTGTGTTGCCGAATGCCCGCTCCAGCGCCACCGCGGCGAGCCCCTCGCGAAGCCGGGCGGCGCTCGGGGCACCTTTGATTTTCATGCCGTAGGCGCGCTGCAGAACGGCTGCGCGGAGGCCGTCCGGCTTCGCCAGCCGCTTGGCCCGCCCGACGGCCTCTCCCTCGAGACCGAGCGCGCGGGCGACGAGGCGGACATCGCGGATTTCGCCCCACGCGCGCGGCAGCGGCTTGCCTCCGAGCTCGTCCTGAGCGGCCTGCCAGCCGGCGGCCGTCAGCTCGAGCCGGTTGCGCGCAGCGCTGGCGAGCCCCTGCACGGTGAGACCTGCGATCGCCCGCGCCGCCGCCTCCCGCCATGCCGCCGGCGCGAGCTTGTGAGCGACGTAGGGCGCGAGATCGCGAACGAGCTCGCCCTGGGTCACGCCGTCCACCACCGCGGCCCGCGCCAGCACCAGGAGGCTGAGCGCCGGGGCGGCGACATCGGCTCGAGGCTCTGCCAGGGCTGTGTTCATTGCTTCGACCTCCCGGTCGGGTGGAGACTTCACCATCGACTGCGAACGCCGGAGCCGGTGCGCGCCGGCACCAGCCGATCCCCAGACGCGAATCACTTGGGACCACTCTGATTTTGAGGATCGCCCGCCCGCTGCCAAGCGCAAAATCGGCAGACGTCGGTGCTCGATCCCGATCGGGCGTCGAACACTCCGGGTACCGACTGCCCACAAGCGGCCGCGCCGCCGCCCCACTGGCGACACGGTCCTGATGCCAACTGCAGTGGCTGACGGACATGCATGAGGGCCCCTCGGGACCGGGCGGCGCGCCGGGTCGCCGCAGAGGATTGCAAACAGCCGTTAGCGTTAACTTCGCCTTAACCGGCTTCGGCGACTCTGAAGCGGGTCCGCTACGGAGCGGGAGTATCCGGATGTATCGCGTCGTGCTCTTCGTCTTCTTCGCAATGATGCTGCCGGGCTGCAGCATCGGCTCCAAGCCCCTTTCACTCGGCTTTACCGATAGCGGCTCCAGCTCCGGCTCCGCCGGCCGGATGTCGTTCGGAGCGCTTGGTGACGGCGATTCCGCCCCGCGCTCCGCCTCGTCGGCCTCCGCCGGCAAGCGAACCGCCAGCCTGCCGGACGGCGCTCCGCGCAACTCGTTCGAGAAGGCTTCTCCTGGCGCCCTGTCCGGCCGCGACTACTCGGCCACTCGCCTCGACACCGAGGAGGCCCGCTCGTTGATCAATGCTTATCGGAAGCAGAACGGGCTGAAACCGCTGCGCCTCAGCATGGAGCTGACCAACGCGGCCAAGACCCACTCGCGCGATCTGGCCAGGTGGGACCGCATCTCCCATTACGGGTCCGACGGCTCCAATCCCTGGGATCGCGTGAAGCGCAGCGGCTACAGCGCACGTCTCGCGGCCGAGAATGTCGGCACCGGCCAGGCCAGCATCGGAGAGGTGATCAAGGGCTGGAAGGCGAGCCCCGGCCACAACAAGAACCTGCTCATGGCAGACGTCGAGCACATGGGCATCGCGCTGGTCCAGGACCCGAGGACTGAGTTCAAGACCTTCTGGACCCTGGTGCTCGGTTCTCCGCAATAGCGTTCGGCTGCTGGCGGCGCGAATCCTCGCCGCCATGATCGCCTACATTCTCTTGCGCTTGGCTGCCCGCGAGAGCCGGTCGAGGATGCCGGCGATCCGCTTCGCGGATCTCGTGGCCGCCGCCTGCTCGTGGGCAAACCGCTCGCTCGCCTCGACAAGCCGCCGGTGGTCAACCCCAGCAAACCCCGCGCACGCCCCTCCCCAAACCTGACCGAGCTCTGCTATGGCTGATTTCCCCGGACAGCCCTGCGCACGCGGGGAGAGGGAACTTGAGCGGAGATACTTGATGACCCAGACCCTTCGACGTGTCGCGGTGCTCGGCGGCGTGCGCATCCCTTTCTGCCGCTCCAACACGCTCTATGCCGACCTGTCGAACCTGGACATGTTGACCTCGACGCTCAACGGCCTGGTCGAGAAATTCCATCTCGAGGGCGTGCACATCGACGAGGCGGTCGGCGGCGCCGTCGTCACGCATTCCAGGGACTGGAACCTCGCGCGCGAGGCCGTGATCGGCACCCGCCTCGCCCCGACGACGCCGGGCATCACCATGATGCAGGCCTGCGGCACCAGCCTGCAGGCGGCCATGAGCATCGCCGGCAAGATCGCCTCCGGCCAGATCGACAGCGGCATCGCCATGGGCGCCGATACCACGTCGGATGCGCCGATCGTCGTCTCGAAGCGGCTCGCGGGCCGGCTCACGCAGATGGCGCAGCAGAAGTCCAACTGGGAGAAGGTGAAGGTCTTCAAGGGCCTGTCGCCCGCCGAGCTGGTTCCGCAGCCGCCGTCGGTGTCGGAGCCGCGCACGGGCCTTTCCATGGGCCAGCACTGCGAGCTGATGGCGCAGGAGTTCGAGATTCCCCGCGCCGAGCAGGACCAGCTCGCCTACGAGAGCCACAGGAAGGCAACGGAAGCCTACGCCTCGGGCTACATGGACGATCTCGTGGTGCCCTGCGCGGGCGTGTTCCGCGACAACAACATCCGCGAGGACGTCAGCCTGGACAAGCTCGCCACGCTGCGCACGGTATTCGAGAAGTCAGGACGCGGCACGCTGACGGCGGCCAACTCGACGCCGCTGACCGACGGGGCTGCCGCGGTCCTGCTCGCGTCCGAGGAATGGGCCGCCGCCCGCGGCCTGCCGGTGCTCGCCTGGCTCACCGCCTACCAGACGGCCGCCATCGACTTCGTTGCCGGGGAAGGGCTGCTGATGGCGCCGACCGTAGCCGTTTCGAAACTGCTCGACCGCACCGGCCTCAAGCTGCAGGACTTCGACTTCTACGAGATCCACGAGGCCTTTGCTGCGCAGGTGCTGGCCACGCTCAAAGCCTGGGAGGACCCGGAGTATTGCCGGCGCGTGCTGGGCAAGGACGCGCCGCTCGGCGCCATCGACCGCGCCAGGCTCAACGTCAAGGGGTCCTCCCTCGCCTACGGTCACCCCTTCGCCGCGACCGGCGCCCGCATCATGGCCAACCTCGCCAAGCTGCTCGACCAGCACGGCGGCCGCGGGCTCATCTCCGTCTGCACCGCCGGCGGCATGGGCGTCGCCGCGATCATGGAGAGCGCGCGGGCCGCCGAGATGCAGGCTGCGGCGTGAACCACCCGTCGGGGAAGCACGAACGACAGCTCGCAGCCGCCCGGCAGCTCGTTGGGCTGCTCGCAGACAAGCTCGACCTCGACGCATCGGTGCGGCTGTGGGATGGGACGGTGGCACCGCTGGGCCGGGCGATCGGCGGGCCGTTCGTCATCTCGATCGCCGGGCCGGGGGTCATCGGCTCGCTGCTGCGGCGGCCGACGCTCGACAACCTGATCCGGCACTACGTCGATGGCCGGATCGGCTTCGAGGGCGGCACGCTGATCGATTTCGGCTCGCAGCTCAACCGCGGCGGCCGCTCGGCGAGTCTCAAGGGGATGGACAAGCTCTCCCTGCTGAAGACGCTTGCGCCATTCCTCCTCGTTCCTGCCGATAAGTCCACCGGCTCGCACGGGTTCAGCGGCGAGATCACCGGACGGTCGCAGCGCCGTCGCGACAACAAGGCGTTCGTGCAGTTCCACTACGACCTGTCGAACGCGTTCTACGCACTCTTCCTCGACCCGGAGATGGTCTACTCGTGCGCCTATTTCACGGACTGGGAGAACGACCTCGCCACGGCGCAGCACGACAAGCTGGAGATGATCTGCCGCAAGCTTCGTCTCGCGCCCGGCGACCGCTTCCTCGACATCGGCTGCGGCTGGGGAGGGCTCGTCTGCCATGCGGCCCGCCACCACGGCGCCGTCGCGCACGGCATCACCCTATCGGATGAGCAACTCGCCTATGCACGGGAGAAGGTGAGGAGCCTCGGCCTGGACGGGCAGGTGACGCTCGAGCTCAAGGACTACGCCTCTGTCCAGGGCGCCTATGACAAGATCGCCTCGATCGGCATGTACGAGCACATCGGCCTCGCCAACATCCCTCGCTACATGGCGAAGGTGCAATCGCTGCTCGCCCCGGATGGCCTCTTTCTCAATCACGCCATCTCGCGCCGGGCGCCGAAGCCGTCCTGGCGGGGCCGGCGGCTGCGGCCGGAGCAGCGGGCAATCGCCGAATACATCTTCCCCGGCGGCGAGCTCGACGACATCGGCCACTCGATCGTCGCTATGGAGCGGGCGGGCTTCGAGGTCCACGACGTCGAAGCCTGGCGGCTGCATTATGCTCGCACCTGCCGGCTGTGGTGCGAGCGCCTCACGGCCGAGCGCGACCGCGCCGTCGCCTTCGTCGGCGAGGAGAAGTACCGCATCTGGGTCGCCTACCTCGCGGGGGTGTCGCTCGCGTTCTCGCGCGGGACGCTGCGGATTTTCCAGACCCTGGCCAGCCGGACGGCCAAGCGGCCTCCTCGGATTCCGTCTTCGCGAGCTGATTTATATCGTTGAATTATTCGTGAAGATTGAAATCTCGCAGTGCGACCATGGCGGCCCGGCATGCGAGGAACTTTTCGCCTGGCCGCACGTTGTGGACCAGTCTTGGGCAATAAGGGGCAGACCAAGCCATGGCGACCTCCCCCACGCAATTCGACCTCTATAACGAGCCGGCAGTCGTCCGCGAGCGGCACGGCCGGATCGATCTGAATACAGCGCCGGAGGACGTTCTGACCGCATTCTCCGCGGTCGGTCCGGCACGCATCCAGGCGCTCGTGCATCGGCGGCCGTTCCGAAGCTGGGACGATGTCGCGCGCGTGCCTGGGATCAGCCAAAGCATCATCGAGCGGCTGCAGAGGAGCGGCGCGGGGCTGGACTGACAGCCCCGCTGCGCCTCGGCCGGAGCCATCGCGTCGTATCACGTCAGGACTTCGGGAGATCGCTTGCCAGCAGCTCGCGCAACTCCGGCGTCACCTGCGGGCGGACGCCGAACCACAGCTCGAAGCCGCGCCCGGCCTGGTAAAGCAGCATGTCGAGGCCGTCGGAGGTCTTGAGCCCGAGCCGCCGCGCGCTGGCCAGCAGCGGCGTCTCGAGGGGGATATAGTTGATGTCCGCGACGACCGCGCCCGGCGCCATGCTCGAAAGGTCGACGTCGAGGTCGGGATTCCCCTTGAAGCCCAGCGACGTGGCGTTGGCCGCGAGGCCCGCGCCTGCAATCAGCGCGTTCCGGTCCTCCCAGCGCCCGGGAACGACGCGGTCGCCGTAACGCTCGGCCATGGCCACCGCCCGGTCGTAGGTGCGGTTGACGACGTGAATGCGTGTGATGCCCCGCTCCAGCAGCCCCCAGACGACGGCGCGCCCGGCGCCGCCGGCGCCGATCACCACGGCGTGCCGGCCGGACTTGTCCCAGCCCGGCGCCGAGGCATCGAGCGCGCCGATGAACCCCTCGACGTCCGTGTTGGTCGAGCGCAGCACGCCGTTGTCGTACCACAGCGTGTTCGCGGCCCCGATGGCGCGGGCGCGCTCGTCAGGCTCGGTCAGCGCGAAGGCCGCTTCCTTGTGCGGAAGCGTGATGTTGGCGCCGACGTAGCCGTTGCCGCGGAGATTGCCGACGAAGGCCGGGAAGTCCTCCGGCGGCACCTCCTCGATCCGGTAATCGCCGTCGATGCCGTAGTGCTTCAGCCACCAGCCGTGCATCTTGGGCGAGCGCGAGTGCTTCGCCGGCCAGCCGATCACACAAGCGGCCCTGGTTGCGGTGCTTTTCATTCTGGGTGCCCTGTGCTCTCGGCTGCTGTTCGATAGGATGCGCCTTCGGCGGAGCCTTGCGCTGGTTCCCGGCTCGCGTTCGAGCTGCGCTCTCACTAGCAGGCCGCTGAAAAACCCGCCATCCGGGGCTGACTTTGCCTCGCGAACA
>JAHDXT010000072.1 GCA_023384095.1 Hyphomicrobiaceae bacterium | reverse complement strand
ACCGTGCCGACGCCCTCGCCGTCGTCACCGGACAGAATCTTTGAATGGCCCTGCTTGCTGCACCTTTGATCAGGTCCGCACCGGAGGAAGCGCATGCTCGAGGATCCGCCACTTCTCGTCGTCCGAAAGTCATTCAAGCGGCCGCCTGCCGAAAAGCTCGCCGGGCTCGCGGGCGCCCAGACCGGTCACGTCGTCGATGCGATGAACGGCCGCGGCGCGCTCGATGCGGCGATCAAGCCGGTCGATCCCGGCCGGGCGCAGTTCGTCGGCATCGCCATGACCTGCGAGACGGGTCCCTCAGACAACCTCGCGATTACGGCCGCCATCGCGCTCGCCCGGAAAGGCGACGTGATCGTATCGGCCTCCGACGGCTTCATGTCGACGGCGGTCGTCGGCGACATCGTGACCATGATGGCGAGGAACGCCGGCGTCGCGGCCCTCGTGCTCGACGGCATGGCACGCGACTCGGAGGGCATCGTCGGTGTCGGCTTGCCGGTGTTCTCGCGCGGCATCACGCCGAACTCGGGCGTGAAGACCGGTCCCGGAAGGGTCGGCCTGCCGGTGGTCGCCGGCGGTGTCGCCGTCGAGCCGGGCGATGTGATCGTCGGCGACCGCGACGGCGTTGTCGTCGTCCCGCAAAGGCTGCTCGACGAGGTCATCGAGCGGGTCGCGGCCATCCGCGAAGCCGAGAAGAAGGTGATCGCCAGCGTCTCCGGCGACAAGCTGACGCATATGGAGAGCATCGCGGCGCTGCTCAAGTCCGATCGCGTGCGCTACGTGGACTGAGGTGCAATCCTGGAATTCAACATCACGCGTGCGGCGTGGCAGACTGGTCCGGCGCGTATCGAGGACAGGGGATCGTGATGACAGGGCGAGAGCAGAGCAGTGCCCAGGCCGACCTTGCCGAGCGCAGCCGGCGCGTGATGCCGGGCGGCACCTTCGGCAACCTGCCGCCGGAGATCATCATCCGCGAGGGGCGCGGCGGCAGGGTGTGGGACGAGAGCGGCAACGAGTACGTCGATTTCGTGCTCGGCTCCGGCCCCATGCTGCTCGGCCATGCCCATCCGGAGGTCGTCGCCGCGGTGCAGGAGCAGGTGGCGCGCGGCTCCACGTTCTTCGCCAACAACAGCGCCGGCATCCGGCTCGCGGAGGCCATCGTCGAGGCGGTGCCCTGCGCGGAGAAGGTGCGGTTCGTGTCGACCGGCACCGAGGCGACGCACTACGCCATGCGGGTGGCGCGCGCATACCGCAAGCGCGACAAGATCATGAAGTTCGAGGGCGGCTTCCACGGCATGGGCGACTGGGCGCTGATGAGCATGGCGCCGAGGCGGCCCGGCAACTTCCCGCAGGCCATTCCGGATTCGCCCGGCATCCCGCGTGCGCTGACGGAGGAGATGCTGATCGCGCCGTTCAACGATGCGGCCACGGCCACTGCGATGATCGCGGAGCACCGCGACGAGCTCGCCGGCGTCATCCTGGAGCCCTTCCAGCGGCTGATCCCGCCCAAACCGGGTTTCCTCGAGGCGTTGCGCGAGGCGACCTCCGCCCACGGCATTCCGCTCATCTACGACGAGATCGTCACCGGCTTCCGCTTCGCCTACGGCGGCGCGCAGGAGTACTACGGCGTCGCGCCCGACCTGGCGGCGCTCGGCAAGGTGGTCGGCGGCGGATATCCGCTGGCGGCCATCGCCGGCCGCGAGGAGATCATGCGCCATTTCGACAAGGCTGCCGTCGCGGACGACGAGTTCGTGCAGCAGACTGGTACGCTGAGCGGCAACCCGGTCGCGGCCGTCGCCGGCTTGGCCACCCTCGAGGTGCTCCGCCGCCCCGGCGCCTACGAGAAGCTGTTCGCGACCGGCCGCCAGCTCTGGGAGGGTCTGTCGAATGCTTTCAAAAAGGCGGGCATCGCGGCGACGGTCATCGGCGAGCCGCCTGTCTTCGAGGTGTTCTTCGCCGAGGGCGATCTTTCCAACTACCGTGCCACGCTGCGCTCCGACGCCAACCTGCTGCGCCAGTTCAATGCGCTCTTGCTGGAACGCGGCGTGCTGAAGCCTGAGAGCAAGATCTACGTCTCGCTCGCGCACGATGCGCAGGACGTGGCCAAGGCCATCGCTGCCTTCGAGGATGCGGCGCGGGTGCTGGCGCAGCGCATCCGGCTGTCGTGAAGCGGAAGCTGGAGGCTTGCCTTCCCTTCATGCCGGCGAAGGTGGCCGGGGGCTTGGCGGCATGGACCGCGAGCCGTTGCTACATGCGGGCCGGCAGGTACAAGACGATCGACGGGAAGACGGTGATCAGCGCGACGGCCAGGATCATCAGCACGAAAAACGGCAAAGTCGCCCGGGCGATATAGCTGACCGATCTTCCCGTCAGCGCCTGCAGGACGAAGAGGTTGAACCCGACAGGCGGCGTGATCATCGACATCTCGACGATGAGCACCATGAATATCCCGAACCAGATCAGATCGATTCCCGCCGCCTCGACGGTCGGCAGGAGAATTGCCGTCGTCAGCACGACGATCGAAATGCCGTCTATGAAGCAGCCGAGAATGAGAAAGACGACGGTGAGCGCCATAAGCAGGCCGCCGACCGACAACTCGAAGCTCGTCACCCAGGCGACCAGGTGCCTGGGCAGCCCCGTATATCCCATGGCGGCGGTCAGGAACGTCGCTCCGGCGACGATGAGCATGATCATCGTAGAGGTGACCATCGCGCTCATGAGGCCTTCGCTGAAGCTCCGCCAGGTCAGCGTGCCGGTCAGGAAAGAGAGGACCAGCGCGGCGGCGACGCCCAGCGCCGCCGCTTCGGTCGGCGTGGCGATGCCCGCATAGATCGACCCGATCACCAAGCCGACCAGCATGAAGACTGGGATCGCGAACCGGCTCGCCGCGATCTTCTCGACCAGCGTCGTCCTGGTCGTGTCGAGCTCCAGGCGATGCCGGTTGAGAAGGGCCCAGACGACGATATAGCCGCTGAACAGGGCCATCAGCATGATCCCGGGCAGGATGCCGGCGATGAACAGCTTGGCGATCGAGACTTCGGCCGACGCGCCGTAGACGATCATGATGATCGAGGGCGGGATCAGGAGCCCGAGCGTGCTGGCGCCGCTCAACGACCCGATGCTGATCGAGGCCGGGTAGCTCCGCCGCTCGAGCTCCGGCAGGGTGACGCGGGCCATGGCGGCGCAGGTCGCCGACGACGAGCCCGAGAACGACGCGAATATCCCGCTGCCGATGACATTGGCGTGGAGCAGTTGCCCAGGCAGCCGGCGCATCCACGGCACGAGCCCCCGGAACATGTCGCTGGCGAGCCGGGAGCGGAACAGGATCTCACCCATCCAGATGAACAGCGGCAGCGCCGTCAGCGTCCAGGAGGCCATGCCGGCCCAGACCTGGTTGGCCATGGTGATGCCCAGCGGAGCCGCCGTGAACAGCCCGATTCCGATCAGGCCGACAGCAAGGAGCGCGATGGCGATCCAGATGCCGAGGCCGAGAAGGCCCAGGAGTGTCACCAGCAGGACGATCGCGACCCCGACGGCTTCCATCCTCACAGCTCCCTTGGTGCGACTGGAGGGCCGGCAACGGCGGCCGCACGCTCGATGCCCGCGGACTCAGTGCCCCGGTCAGAGGCTCCATATGGACTTTGCGGCCATCTCCATGCCACGACGAGCGCGTCGACGAAGGCCAATGCGCCGAGCGCGGCGCCGACCGTCATGCCGAGCTGCGGAATCCACAGCGGGGTTGCCGCCGATCCCATTGCACGAAAATTGAATTGCCAGGACTCGTAGGTGAGAACCGCTGCGTAATAGCTGAAATAGACCATGATGGAGCTTCCGATCAGCAGGCATATGATCTCGGCGCCGCTTCTGGCGCGTGCTGGCAGCACGTCGAGCAGCAGGCGCACGCGGATATGCGCGTCCAGGCTGAGCGTGTGGGCGATGCCCAGGAACACGGAAGCCACCATGGCGTATGTGGCGTAATCGAGTAGGCCGCGAATATGGATGCCGAGCATCCGCGTGGCGACCTGAAGCACGACGAGGACGGCGATGCTGGCCAGGAAGACGCAGGCGAGCACCGCGCCCCCTGTATAGATTCCTCTCAGAACGACCCGCATCACCGATGCCTCCGGCCCTGCCTAGTGGTGCGAACCAGCCAACATTCCCCGTCATCACGGACACGGGAACGAAGCGATCCGCCGATCCCCGGTTCCGGCGCGAGGCTTGCCTGAGCACCGCTGGAACCTCGCCAGCTCGAGCACGAGAAGGAGCATCATCTCGGCTCGTCTGACGTTTCGATGGCGCCGCCTCGAGCCGGGCGGCGCCGCAGGCATGCCGCGCCCTACTTGCCCAATCCCTTCCTGAGCCTCGTCCCGTCCTTGCCGGCCCGGGCTTCCCATTCGTTGATGATGGGAACCATCGTCTCCGCGAATTCCTTCATCATGGCCTCGTCGGGCTCCACGACCTTCAGCCCGTTGTCGGCGAGAACGCGGGCGGACTTCGTCTGCGACTCGGCGCACAGATCCCAGCCCCGGTCCTCCGCCGCCTTGGCGATGTCGAGAACCTTGCGGCGGGTCTCCTCCGGCAGGGCCTCCCAGGTGCGCCGGTTGGCGATGACGGCATTGCGCGGAAGGAACGCGAGGGTGTCATAGAAGTACTTGCCGAACTCCCAGCCCTTGGCGTTCTGCACGACGGGCGCCGCCGCGACCATGACCTCGGCGAGGCCCGTGTAGAATGCCTGCGCAAGCTCGGGCACCTGGATGGTGACCGGCTGCGCGCCGAGCTTCTCCGCCATCCTTTCGGTGATCGCGTTGTAGGCCCGGAACTTCATCCCCTTCATCGACTTGAGGGTCGGCAGCTCGCGCGCGGAGAAGACGCCGTTACCCGGCCAGCAGACGGAGTAGAGCAGGACCAGGTTCTGGGCCGCGAGGCGCTCCTCGAGCATCGGCCTTTGCAGTGCATAGAGCTTCTTCGCCTCGACGATGCCGCGGGCGAGGAAAGGCACCATGTCGGCTTCGAACAGCGCGTCCTCGTTGCCATAGTTGGAGATGAGGACTTCGCCTATCTGCACCTGGCCGGACTGGACGGCGCGCTTGATCTCGGGAAGGCGGACGAGCGAGCCATTGGAATGGACCGCGATGTTCAGCTTGCCTCCCGTTGCTTCGCGGACCTGCCCGGCGAACCAGTTCAGGTTCTGGGTATGGTAGTTCTGGTCGGGATAGCCGGAGGGCAGGTTCCAATCCGCGGCATTGGCCATCGAGGCCAGTGCGAGACTTGCGCTCGCGACCATGGCATATCTCAACACGTTCTCTCTCCTCCCGATTCTGGACCGTATGATTGCTGCCGACCCGCCGGTCAGATCAGCAGATTGCCGCGCTCGAGCACCAGCCGCCCGTCGATCTCCAGGCTTGCGTCGGTGTAGATGACGTCGATATGGCACGGTGCTTTCACGTTTCCGCCGATCGCGTAATTGCTGCCGATGCCATGGTGTCCGAACCCGAGCTTGCCGAGGTCCTCGAGATTCGTCGCGTAGCTGCGGCACTTCGGATTGAGGCCGACCGCGAACTCGGCCAGATTGCGCGCGCTCGGGTCGTCGAACGAGCTCAGCGTCTGCTCGAGATAGCGGGCGGCCTTGCCGCCGCTGATCGCGCCGACCATGCCGTCCTTGACCTCGATGGTGACCGGCTCGTCCCGGATCACGCCGTAGCCCATCACGCGGACATTGCCGACGATGACGCCCTCGGTCGTGCCTTCGATGGGCGAGATGTTGAGCTCGCTGTCGGGGAGCGCCGCGAAGCTGCCGGGCTCGCGGAAGATGCCGGTCTCGTACTGGACGGGACGGTTGCTGACCCGGGCCCGCAGATCGGTGCCGGCTGGAGAGGTCATGCGGATGGTGCTCGCCTTGGCCAGGACGGCGCCGATCGCACGCCCGAGCCTGTCGGCCTCCTCGTAGTCGCCGAGGATGCCTCCCGCACAGAGGCAGTCCTCGGTCACCTCGCACATGGTGGCGCCGCGCGCGCCGTTGCGCGTCGCCTCGATGCGCGCGTCCGTGTGGGTCATCGACCAGGTGGTGGGCAGAAAGAAAACGTCGCTGCGCGCACAGGCGCCGACGACCGGCTTCGGGACCTGTGCTCCATGCGCGCCCGTCGGCGGGAACGCCACGATCGTCGGCATGCCGCCGACCGCATATGCCGCCGCCGCCAGCACCTCGGCCAGGCGCAGCTTGTTCGTGTCGCAGGCGATCACGACGTTCTCGCCGGGCTTCACGGCCGCGCACTGCGTCATCGTCTTCATCGCGCCCGGCATCATCTCGATGAAGCTCGAAGGCGCGGGCATGTAGTGAAAATGCTGAATCGGCCAGGACAAGGCTGCAACTCCGTTACGGCTTTGGTTTGTGGCTCTCCAGCCCTGCCATTCGCCTGAGATTGAGCAATGGCATCATGATGCCGCCGGAGGCTGGGATGATGGCGCCGGTATCGAAAAGCCTGATCGCCGAGATGGCGGCAATGGCCATGTCGCGCGGCACGGCCGGGCGGGGCATCGTGATGTAGCCCTTCTTCGCCGCGTCCACGTAGTCGGGAATGCGGACACGCACGAAGTCGGTGTCGGTGACGGCGATCTCGACGCCGTTGACCTTGATGCCGTGATCGACCAGCCGGCCGGCGAACAGCCGCATGCTCATCGCCAGCCCCGCCTTCGAGATGCAATAGGACGGGCGGTTGTCGGAGGCGAGTGTGGCGTTGATCGACAGCATGTAGACCACGCAGCCCGGCGTGCCGCGGGCCAGCATGTGATTGGTGACCCGCTGCGTCAGGAAATGCGGCGCGCGCAAGTTCGACCGCAGGATCGCGTCGAACCCCTCGACACTTTCCTCCAGCACGTCCGCGACCGCCAACGCAGCGGCATTGTTGACGAGGATGTCGAGCCGGCCGAATGCGTCCTCGGCCGCACCGATCAGCTTCTGGTGCTGACCGGGATCGGAGACGTCGCACTGGACGATCACCGCCTTGCGGCCGAGCTGCTCGATCTGGGCCTTCACCTCCTCGGCGCTGTCGCGGCTGCGGCTGCAGTTGAGAACGACGTCGCAGCCTTCGCGCGCGAGCTCTATCGCCGTCGCACGGCCGATCCCGCGAGACGATCCCGTTACGATCGCCGCACGGCCGGTCAGGCGAACGTCGGGAACAAAGAAGCCGTCGGGTGAATCGATCGGGGGAGGCACTGCCGTTCTCTCGCTCGCCGAAAATCTGGAGCCATTATCGGTGTCAGCGAATAGCTGTCAACGTTGTCTATTAGAAGACAGTGAGATGTGCTTGCGCGGGTTCCGCTCCGCTCGGCCCCACCCTCCTTGGATACACATTCGTCCGACCGGCGCATTGACCGCGGTTAAGCGTCATCCTACGTCATGCATTCAAAGACAGAGTCTTGGATTCGAAGAGGAAGCATGGTCACTCGCCCCCTCAGCTCGACGCTGAAAACACTCGCTGTGCTCGACCTGATGGCGCGTTCGCGCACGGCGCTGCGGTTGTCCGACGTCGCCCGGGCCGTCGACGCAAGCCGGGCGACAGCCTATCAGCGCCTCCATACACTCGTTGAGGCCGGCTGGGTCGAGCAGGTCCCCGATGGCTCTTATCGGCTGGCGCTTCATGCCGCACAGGTCGGCAACGCCGCGCTCGAGCAGGCGAGCCTCGGGGACCGGGTGCTTCCGGTCCTGCAGCAACTGATGCAACGAACGGGAGAAACGGCCTCGCTTGCCGTGCTCGACGACTGCAGCGTCGTCCTCGTGCAGCGCGTTGAAGCGCGCGGAATGCTGCGCGCCGACTTGCGGGTGGGCGCGCCCCTGTCACTGCACGAGAGCGCGTCCGGTCAGGTGCTCGCGGCGTATGCACCCGCAGAGGTCATGGCCGAGATCAGGCAGCGAGGACTCCGTCCGCCATCGGCCCGCATTCTTGCGCGCGTGCGCCAGGAGGGGATTTCGGTCGCCGGAGGCGGACCGACACTTCGGGGGATCCGCGTGGCTGCGGTGCCGATCTTCGACCGTGCCGGCCACTGCCTGGCGGCGCTGTCGGTCGTCGGCCCTGAGAGCCGGTTCGATCTGAGCAGCGTCGAGGCGGCGATCAGGGACGCGGGCGCGCAGATCAATGCGATGCTCTCGAACGGGACCCCGAAACGGCTGTGAGGTGGCCGGGGGCGTTCGCTCCGCCTCGGCCTCGAGCAGCATGGCGGCGAGAACGGCGCAGGAGGCGCCGAGATTGCCGCTGGAGTGTGAAACGAAGGAGGCTTGCTGCGCGCCTCAATCCTTCTTGCCGGCGTCGTCCGCGGGGGCCGCCTGGAGCTGGCCGTAGTTCTGCTCGCCGATGCTGTCCAGAAGCTGGAGCTGCGTTTCGAGGAAGTCGATGTGCTCTTCCTCGTCCTCGAGCAGGTCCTCGAACAGCTCCATCGAGACGAAATCCTCGTTGGCGTTGCAGATCTTGCGGCCCTCTATGTAAAGGTTCCGGGCTTCGTGCTCGGCCGCCAGATCGGATTGGAGGACCTCCCGCAGGTTCTGGCCGATCCGAAGCGGCGCCAAGGTCTGCAGGTTCGGGAAGCCGTCCAGGAAGATGATGCGCTCGACGAGCCTGTCCGCGTGCTCCATCTCCTCGATCGACTCCTCGCGCTCCTTTTTGGCGAGCAGCGTGTGACCCCAGTTCTCCACGAGCCGGTAATGGAGCCAGTACTGGTTGACGGCTGCAAGCTCCAGGAAGAGAGCCTTGTTGAGGACGTCGATTACCTCTTGCTTGCCCTTCATATGCGCCTCCCGGATCTTTGAGCAGCATCTGCCGAAAACGAAGCGGCGCGCATTTTGTTCCGTCCCAATCGTTTCCGGTCCAGCCGGATCAGCTTGGATTTGGCCGTCGCGCAGGCATCCGGACAGACGCGCCCCTCGCGCTCGAGCTTTTCGACCAGGGCATAGATCGTGGAGACGGCCAGAGGCGCGCAGCCGCAACAGGCCATCGACTTCGACATGTGCCGATAGACGACGCCCGGCGTCGGCAGCGGCGCGCCAGGCCGGGACAGAATCTCTATCAGCGCTTGCTCGACGTCCCGGTCCGAGATGACTGCGCAGGAACAGATGATCACAATTCGTCCCCACTGCTTACCCGAAGGAGACCTGCCTGCCACGCGTCGACGGAATCGAGGCGATTGCGGGACGCGACGGCAGAGAAGCCGCCTGGCCCGCTTGCGTCAAGCACGCGAGATGGCGCGCCTGCGTGCTCCCGCGAGCAGCGACGGGCCGGGCCTGGAGAGCGCCGACCGGGCCGGACCATCAGCGCCTTGCCGCCGCGCCCGGCGGCAGCCCTCCTGCCGCCTTCCGGACCTTTCCATCGGCGGACCGTTTCCGGGGCGGCTTGTCTGGCGGACCGGAGATGCGTTGCGAGCGCGCCATGTCCTCGAGCGTGTGCTGGTCCAGCACGCCTATGAATGCCTCGAGCGCATCGTCGAAGATGCGACTGATCGGCCTCGCTCCCTCGCTGCTGCGGCGGTCGGACGGGTTCTCCTCTGCGATCGCGATGTCCGTGACCTCCGTCGCGCGGACGACATCGCCGATGCGTATGTCGGCCGGGGCGCCGGCCAGCCGAACGCCGCCATGACGGCCGCGAACGGCTTCCAGGAACCCGGCTCGTGCCAGGATGTGCACGATCTTGAACGCGTTCTGCTGCGTGAGATCGAGCTGCTCGGCAATATCAGCGACCTTGACCAGCTCTCCGGGCCTGTGCGCGCAGTGGATGAGAATGCGGACGGCGTGGCTCGTCTGTTTCGTCAGGCGCATGGGAAAAGAATCCTGCTCCAGGGCCCCGGCACAATGATGTCGGCAGCGGCTCGCGCCGAACATACTCCAGGTCGGCGGCAAGGCGCAGCGGGATTGCGGATGAACCGGCGGTGCATCGCGAGCCGAGCGCTCGAACCCGTCGATCGCATCCACCTCTCTCCCGGACGGCGCACCTATGCCACCCTGGGTGATATCAGCATGCGCCCGTAGAGGCCGGCGAAGCCGCCGAAGGCGGCGACCCATGCGAGACCGGAGACCGGCAGCAGGAGCGTCGTCTATTCGGGATGCAGGCCGGCGCCGATGCGCGCCACGGCCGCGACGAGGATGAAGGCATAGAGCACGACCGTGCCTGCGGGCGCCGTCAGCTTGCGGCCCGTGTGTCCGCGCGTCACGCGCGTCATGACAGCGAGCATCATGACGGCGATCGCACCCGCGGTCCAGGCGTGGAGGCCGGCCGTTGCATAATCGTAGTCGTTCCACAGCACGCCTAGACCTGCGAGCAGGAAGCCCAGCCCCACGAACACGTAGGCGATGTGCAGGATGGCGAGGAGCGGCTCCGCGAAGGTCCGATGCGGCGTCCAGCGCGCCTGGCGCAGGATGCTCGCTGCCGCCGCGGCAAGCATGGCCGCTCCGGCCAGGGAGCGCCCCCACGGCTTGCTCTCGATGAGCGGCAGCCCGACCCACGCCAGCAGCGCCGCGCCGCTGAGCACCATGGCCGCGACATCGAAGGCGCCGAAGGATCGCGGCAGAGCGCCGGGACGGTGCTGCTTCAGCCAGTTGGCGGTGAACGCCGGCACGATGCGGCCGGCGACGATCATGAGGAGCATGAGCGCCAGCGCCACCGCGGCCGTATGAGAGAGCTTGGTCCGCCCGAACTGCCAGATCTCGTAGTGGAACAGGGCATCGGCGGCAGCGAGACCGAGCAGCACCGCGACGATCCTGAGATTGCGCCGGTTGCCGGCCGCCACGATCTCGTATCCGACGGCGGCGGCGAGCACGAGCGGAAAGGCAACGGACAGCCCCGCGGCCGCACCGGCCCCGAGGTGCGCTGAGCAGGCGATCCCGATGCGGCCCGCGAGCCAGACGAGCACGAGGCCGGCAAGCGGCCAACCGGCGATCGGAAGCCGTCCGGTCCAGCTCGGCACCGCGGTCAGCAGGAACCCGGCCATGATCGCGGGCATGAAGCCGAACAGCAGCTCGTGCGCATGCCAGGCGGCGGGCGGAAACGCGCTCGGCACCGCGACGAGGCCGAGGAACCACGGCACCCACATCGCGATCATGAGCGCCGCGAACAGCGCGCCCAGAAGGAAGAACGGACGAAAGCCGAGGCTGAGGACCGCCGGAGGCGGCCGATGCCGGATGTCGAGTGTCGAGGTCATATCTCTCATCAGCCGTCGTGTTGAAATGTGGCGGGATCGCGGAGAAACGGCCAGTAGACTTTGAGCCACAGCAGGAAAGCCGCCGCCCACAGCAGCGTGACGAGGGCGTAGGGCGGCGCCGGCAGAAGCGCGGTCGGCCAGATCTCGGGGACGACGCGCAGCAGTACCGCCGCCACGAGCAGCAGCATCGCGATCCGTGTCTGGCGGACGAGGCCGAGGGCCTGCCCCGTATGCCTGAGGCCGGCGATCGAGAAGACGGCGAGCACGCCGAGCCCGAGCCCGCCCATCAGGGCAACGTGGAAACCGGCAGCCTCCGGGATCGGCAAGCCGAGGCGCGAGCCGCCGATCAACATGAGCCCGGTCCCGGACAGGGCGCTCGCACCGGCGAGCGCCAGAACCTCGGCGCGCACGATCTGTCTGCCGATGAACGCCTCCGCCACGCGGTCCATGAACGCGGCGCCGGCCGCGATGAGGAGATAGCCGGTCGTCGGCTGCGAGAAGCCGGCCGCCTCGGCGAAAACGAGGACGCCGACGAGGCCGGGCGCGAGGTTCATGCGGCCGGGATGCGGCCGGAACGGAGACGTTTCCTGGCTCGGATCGAGCACCAGATTGGCCACCGGGACGGTGACGCGCGCAAGGGCGATGCCGAGGATGCCGAGAAATACGAAGCCGGCAATGTGCGCGGCGCTGCGTGCCAGCTCCCAGTTGCTGTCGATGTCGAGGAGCGCGTAGCGCGTGACGGCTTCCGCGATGAACAGGCATGACAGCCAGAACACGAAGGCGACAAGCCGCGTCGTGCCCTTCTGCAGCGAGACCCGCACCAGGTAGGCGACCAGGAACCCGAGCCAGAGGAGATCGCAGACGCCAGCGATGACGCCGGCCGGCTCGAGGCCGACCAGTCCGACGACGCGTGCAGCTCCCCACAGGCCCGCCAGCACCAGCAGCACGCGGCCGTGCAGCCGCTCCGTGTCGGTAAACTCCGGCACAGCCGTCGTGATGAAGCCGATGAGGGCGGCCCCGAACGTGCCGATCACCATCTCGTGGACATGCCACAGCCCCGGCGGGATCGAGACTGCCAGTGGCAGGCTGAAGCCGAAGGCGACGACCCAGAGGAACGGCCACACGGCGGCGTGGATGGCCGTCAGCGGGAAGAAGAGGCGGAACCCCTCGTCGCTCAGCACGTCGACCGTCGCCGACGGCGACACCGATCTTTCCGATTTGACCATGCTCATGACGCCCGCCGCTCCCGGGTATCGTGGATATGCCGGAAAAGTGGGTCCTCCCGCAAATAGGCCTGCACGGTCGCGAATACGGCCGCGTCGTCGCGCCGACCCCGCTCGAGCGACACGAAACGCTCGCCGGCAATGCCGCGCAGCCGCTCGTCGAGCACCACGATCCGCTCCGACACGCGCACGGCCTCGGCCAGGTCGTGGGTGACGAACAGGCCGGCGAAGCGCGCCTGCCCCGCGGCGGCGATGACGAGGTCCTGCATCTGGCGCTTCAGCGCGACGTCGAGTGCGGTGAACGGCTCGTCGAAGAAAACGAAATCCGGCTCGACGACGAGCGCACGCGCGATCGCCGCTCGCTGGCGCATCCCGCCCGACAGCTCGACCGGGTACTTGTCGAGATCCTCGCGATCCAGCGACACGAGGTCGGCCGCCCGCCGGGTCAACTCGCGCCGGGCGGCGCGGCCGACGCCCGCGATCTTCAATGGATAGGCGATGTTCTGCTCCGCCGTCGCCCAGGGCAGCAGGCGGTGCTCCTGGAAGATCATCCCGTGCCGCCGGTAGGCTCTCACGACCCGCCCGCGCTGCGGCTCGATCAGTCCGGCGGCGATGTGCACGAGCGTGCTCTTGCCGCAGCCCGACGGCCCGACGATGCCGACGATCTCGCCCGGGAGCACGCTGAGCCTGACGCGGTCGAGGACGGTGCGGCCGAAATAGGCGTGCGCGATGCCTTCGAGTGCGAGTGCCGTCATCGCTTGACGCCCCATGGGCGCGCGGCTTCGCGCCAGCGCTCGAGCTCGGCGCGGACGGGCTGCACGACGCCGTATTCGATGATGAAGATCGCGGCCACGATGATGACCACCCAGGCGATCGACTGCGCCACGTCGAGGTTGGCGCGCGACATGGCGAGCGCCACGCCGATGCCGTTGATGTTGGCCAGCAGCTCGGCCATGACGGCGACCTTGAAGGTGGAGCCGAGCGCAACGGCCAGCGCGGGAAAATACTGGCCCGCCACGTGCCGGACTACGATGGTCCAAAGTCTCTGCAGCGGGCCGGCCCCGAACGCCCGCGCCATGTCCTCGAGCGAGCGGTCGCGCGTGGCGACGGCCTCGGCCACGTTGGCGAAGACGAGCGGGAACGATGCGACCACCGTCGTGGTCAGGATCGTTCCCGCGCTCGATCCGAACCAGATCATGGCCAGCACGATCCAGGCGATGGGCGGGACGCCCATGACGATCGTGAGCAGCGGACGGGCAAGGCGCATGGCAGCCGCCGAATAGCCGACGGCGAGCCCGAGCGCGCCGCCGAGCACGGCCGTCAGCAGAAAGCCCTGCAGGGCGCGCGACGTGGTGGCCCAGGCCAGGTGCCATGTCTCGCCCGCGCGGAGCAGCTCGGCGGTGGCGCCGAACGTCGCGAGCGGCGAGGGCAGGATGAAATCGCCATAGGCCTCGTGGCCCTGCTGCCAGAGCGCGGCAAAGAGTGCGAGCCCGGCGACGCCGACCCAGCCCGACCACAGGAAGCGGCCGAGGCGCCCCATCCGGTCGAGCAGAAGAGCGCCCATCGTCACCTCACAGGTAGAAGGCCGCGTCCGGCAGCTTGCCGCCGATGTAGCCCGGGTTGACGTCTGCCATGGCCTGCAGCACGGCCTCCACGGCCCCCCGCGCGTCGCGCGCCGGCGTCGCCACGAGGTTGCAGTAGGGGATGGACTTCTCGATCACCGGCCACGGCATCTGCAGCGGCCCGGCGGCGTTGTTGGCGGCTCGGGCGGGGTGTGCCCTGACATCGGCCGCGGCATCGGCGAGGCCGGCCTGGATCGCCTCGATCACCAGCCCGTTCGCCTCCCGGAACGAGTCGGTGATGATCAGGCCGGCCTGCGGCACCGTCTTGTGCGTGCCGGTCATCTCCGCCCACACGGCCTGGAGATCGATGACGCGGTGGATGGTCTTGCCGGCGAGCGTTCCCTTCACGATCGCCGCGGACGCAGCCGGCTCGGGAACGAGCGCGGCATCGACGCGGCCGAGCACCAGAAGCTGCATGGCCTCGAGCGGCGTCGCGGTCGGTATCAGCTCGAGATCCTTGGCGCTGTCCACGCCGGCATGGCGGAACAGCCGCTCGAGGATCAGGCTCGGCAGCTCGTTCGGGAACAGCACCGCGAGCTTGTGTCCGCGCAGCGCCGCGAGGCTCGTCAGCGCCGGGTCGGAGGACATGACGTAGAGGATGCCGTCGGTCATCACGTTGACGAGCCGCACGCCGAGCCCGCGGTTGTAGAGGTTGGCGGCCACCGGGACCGGCACGATGCCGACGTCGAAGCTTCTCGACGTGAGCCCCGCGCGCACCTCGTCGACCTGACGCCATACCCTGAGGCTCGGCTTGCGCACGGCCCCGTCCAGCCGCCCGGTCGCGATGGCGTGGAGAACTGTGATCGACGGCCCGGCCGGCGGCCCCCAGATCTCGAGCCGGTCCAGCGGCGCGGCATGGACGCCAGCCGGCAGTGCCCCGGCCACGGCGAAGGCGCCGGCGAGCGACGCTCCGCCTCGCAGGGCACTTCTGCGCGTGATCCTTTGCATCAGAACTTCGCCCTAATGCCGGCAATGAAGGCCCGGCCGTCGCCCGGAAGGAACACGGCCTGGTCCGGAAACTTGACTTCGTCGACGATCAGCGTCGCCGAGGCGTACTTCTCGTCGAACACGTTGGAGACCTCGCCGAAGACCGTGAAGGTGTCCGAGATCGCATAGCTCGACCTGAGATCGACCAGTGTGAACGGGTCGTTGTAGAGGTTGTTGGCGTTGTCGACCGGGGTCTCGTCCGGCACCCAGTTGACCTCTGCCTCGACCCACAGGCCCGGCATCACAGTATAGCGCAGCGCCGCATTCACGATGTGACTCGGTGCCCCGCCGAGGCGGTTGTCGCCATAGAGCGGATCGCCGTCGAAGCGGAAGTCCTGGTACGTATAGGCGACACGGCCGCTGAGGTCGTCCGTGATCTGGAACGCCGCCCCCAGCTCGACGCCGAAATGGGTCGTCCTGTCGGCATTGACCGCGCCGAGCGAGACGGCCGACTCGTCGCGCAGATTGAGCAGCTCGTCCTCGACCCACGAGTAGTATGCGGTCGCGGACCACGCGAGCCGGCTGGTCCGACCCTTCCAGCCGGCCTCGAGCGTGGTCGCCGTCTGCGCCTCGAGGTCGGGGGTCGCAAACGCATCGCGCGGCTGGGGCGGCATCTGCTGCGGCGGCAACGCCGGGGCGCCCGCGCTGCTGTTCGGCGAGCCGTTGATCGTTGCGATCAGGTCGTCGTGGGTCGGCGGCTCGAAGCTGCGGCTCAGCGCCGCGAAGACCGACTGGCCGCGCGCGAGCTCATAGCTCAGCGCGAGGCTCGGAGTCCATGCCGAGTAGGAGTGGTCGTAGCTCGTATCCTCGAAAGGGGTCTGGCCGGACGGTTGCGGCAGCGGGAATGCCAGGTAAGGCCGCGTGGCGCCCGTATAGACGTCCTTGTTCTCGCGCGTCGCGTGGGAATAGGCGAGGGCCGGCGAGACGGTCAGGCGCTCGGTGAGCGGGATGTTGAAACCTGCGTTGACCGACAGCGTGCTCGAATCGAGCTCGTTGTCGCCAACAAGCGGCCCTTTCTCGCCTTGGTTGTTGATGAAGTAGCGCCGGTCGGCGCCGCCGACGACGTACTGGCCCGTCAGCTCGAACAGCGGCAGCGCGCGGGCAGGGTCCGGCGCGTAGGCATAGCGCAGGACCGCGGTGAAGTCGCCGCCCTCGGTCTCGCGCACGCCGCCCGAGATGGGGAAGGTGAAGCTGTCGTCGGTGTAGGTGTAGCCGAGGGCCACGTCGAAGAGGCTGGCGCCATAGCGCGCCGTGGTGCGCGAGCCGATGCGGAGTTGCTCCGCCGCACGCCGCGGATCGTCGCGGCCGACGTTCGGCCCGCGGCAGAAATCGGGCCCCGGCGTGGGCCCGTTGCAGGTCTGCCGGGGGTCCTCCTGGAGCAGCTCCCTCGACAGCGGACCGACGACGTCGAACGCGAGATCGGTGTAGCCGAGGAACAAGCGCGTGCTGATGCTCTCGTTCACGCGCACGCCGGCATTCATGTTGAAGTTGGTGCGCTCCGACTCGTTGTGCTCGCGATATCCGTCCCGCTCCGTGTAGCCGAGGCTCGCATGGGCATCCAGACTGCCCTGCCGTGCGCCGGCCTCGGCGCTCATCGCGAGCTGGCCGAAGCTTCCGACCTCCACGGCGACCTCCGCCCCCGGATCGGTGATCCCGGTCGGCGACACGAAGTTGATGGCGCCGCCCAGCACGGTCGCGCCGAGCCGGTTGGCCGTGTAGCCGCGATAGACCTCCGCGAAGGCGGCGCTCTTGGGATCGGCGAGACCGACGACGTATGAGCCGTCCGCGCGGTTGATGGGCAGGCCGTCCTGCAGCACCAGGGTGCCGCGCTCGGACGGGTTCTGCTGCAGACCGGAGCCGCGGATCTGAAGCCGCGGCTGATCGTTGCCGCCGAAGAAGCTCTGCACGACGACCCCCGGCACGAAGGCCAGCATCTCGGCGAGCGACTCGGCCGCTTTCGTGGTCGCGTCCTGAGCGGGAACGACGGCCGCGCTCCCGGCAATGGCGTCGAGGATCCTGGTGGCCTGGGCTGCGGGTGATCCCTCCGCCTGCGCGCCCGCATCGCCTGCCTGTGCCGGTGCGGATGCCGGCTGCGAGGCCTGGACCCCGCCGCCCGACGATGGTCTGCTCGCCGCCTTTCGTGGCCTCGGCTGAGGTGGCGGCGCAGCGCTTTCGACGACGAGCGGCGGCAGATCGACCGTCGTGCCGGGCGCGGCAGACTGGCCCGCCGCCGCCGTCGGCCACAGCAGCAGCGCGGCGAGCGCGGCCACACTGCCGTTCTGTGCTCCGGTTTGCCCCCCGGCACCGCCGTCCTCCGCGAAGGCGCCCTTGCGCCTCATCCATCCTGCATCGACCGAACGAGACATCGTCCACTCCCCCGAGCTGAAATCTTGACGATTAAAGTCAACAATCGTCAACATGCATCAACTCGCCGGCTCGGTGGAGTGGGATGTGGCCTCATGACACGTCTGCCCGACCCGGAGCGGGGTTGGGGACGTCAATGCGCCTCTACGGCTCGCAGTCGAGCCGGCCGATGTCGCAAGCGGCGAACAGTCGAGAGTGGAGAGGTCGTTCAGCGCGCGACAGCGTTGCCGGCGTCGCGGGGCGACACCGCGGCCATCGCGCGGCTCATGCGATCGACGAGGCTATGGCAGTTGCGGACTGCACGGCGTCGACGAGTCGGGGAGCTGTATCGTTGGTAGCGGGAGACCGACCCAGCCAAAGCACCACTCGTCGCGGTGGTGTAAAGATGGTAGCGGGAGG
>JAHDXT010000071.1 GCA_023384095.1 Hyphomicrobiaceae bacterium | reverse complement strand
TCCACTGGTGGCCGCATCAGAGCAAAATGAAGTAATCACGCGGAGACGGTATGAATAGCGAGTAGCGAGTAGTGAATGGCGAATAGAGTTTTTCCGATTGAAATCGAAACGATTCTTTTGCCCGGGTCCCCCTCTCCCCGCGCGCGGGGGGCAGGGAATGCGAGCCTGGGCGCAAGCGGTCAGGGCCTGGCCTCGTCCTCGATCCTCTGCATGTCATCGTCCGACAGGCCGAGATGATGGCCGATCTCGTGCACGAGAACGTGAGTGACGATGTCGCCGAGCGTATCATTGCTGTCGGCCCAATAATCGAGAATGGCGCGCCGATAGAGGAAGACCATGTCGGGCTGCCGCGGAAGGTCGCCGAAGCTTCGCCTTTCGAGGCTCACGCCCTGGTAGAGGCCCATGAGGTCGAACGGGCTGTCGATTCCGAGCTGATCCAGCACCTCATCCGTCGCGAAGTCCTCCACGCGGATCAGCATGTCGCTGCAGACCTGCCGGAAATGGTCCGGCAGCCGCTGCCAGGCCATCGCGGCCAGATCCTCCAGGTCCTCGAGACTCGGCGCGCGGGCATCGCGCAACGTGCTGCTTTCCGCCATGACGGCTCCCGGGCAGGAGGCTGGCCGGGGCGATGAGCCCCGGCGGCGGCGATTTGGCCCGCGCGCTCCGGTCAGGTCAATCGTCCGGCTCCACGACCGCGATCACCTGGCGCACGCCGACGATGGCTCGCAACGCGTGCTCGACGAGCTCCGCGGTGCGGGCGTTGATGCCCTTGAGGCGCAGGTCGACGACCAGCTCCGTTCCGTCGCCCGCCTCGCGGGAGGCATGCACGCGGGCAGGCACGTGGCCCATCTTGGCCACGGGCTCGATCAGGCGCGGCAACAGGCCGGGGTCGGCGACGCCGGTCACGTAGAACAGAGCCTTGAACGACGAGGGAGTGGAAAAGCGCGGCTCCGGCTGAGCCGGCGCGATGGCATGAGATGCCATTGCAGGGTTCCTTCACATGCGATCGAGGGGAAAAGCGATCCGTTCTCCCGGCAGCCGTCAGGCAGCCGGGGCGCTAATTCGCCGAGCGGTCACGATGTGAGCCAACCTGTGCATGACGAGAGGATAGCGCCTGCTCCGTTACAGTTCAACTAACCTCATCGCTTCCACGGCCCCCGCGGCCGGCGGCCGCGGCGGCCGTGGAGATCATGGGACGCTCCCAGATCGGTTGAGAGGCGGCGCGCACCCTGCTACTCGTAGCGGGCCTCTGTCGATCGAGTGCCCAGCCAAGTTGGTAGGTCGTGAGCCTGCTCCAGCATCCCGAGCCGCGTCTGCGCCGTCGCCTCCGTTTCGTCGTCCGCGGGCCGGTGATGCTGGCGGCGATCGCTGCAGCCTGCGGCGCATCGGCGGCGGAGCCGGGTGCGACTGCGGTCCCCATACCGCCGCCCGCCATCGGAGAGCCCGCCAGAGCGATCCCCGATCCCTACAAGCTCAACATGCTGATCCGGACCACCCTGATCGCGCTCAATCAGGCGAACCAGACCGGCAACTATTCGGTTCTACGCGACCTCGGAACGCCGCAGTTCCAGACCACCAACAACGATGCGCGCCTCGCCGAGATCTTCACCGGGCTGCGCCGGCGCAACCTGGATCTTTCGCCGATACTGTTCTTCGATCCCAAGCTGGTGCGCGAGCCCTCGACGGATGCCGGCGGGACGGTGCGGGTCACGGGCTTCATTCCCACGAGCCCCGAGCGGGTGCTGTTCGACATGGGCTTCGAGCCGGTCGGCGGCCAATGGCGGCTGTCGGCGATCGTCATAGACATGCAGCGCCCGCCGGCTGCGCCGATCGCACAGCCACCCGGCAAGAGCGGCTCGCCGAAAGAGAGCCCGAACCCGAAGCCTGCCAAGGCCGCATCGCCGCCGAAATCGCGCTGACGTCTCAGGGCAATCGCCCGCCAGCCGCATGGGTTGCGAATCGAAGCCGCTGTGGCTCGACGGCTACATGCTCACGGTTAACTCCTGCTCCGCGAGCAATACGGGTTGAACAGGGCTGGAGCATTTAGTTCATTGCTCTGACAAACGAGCGTCAGCCTGCTGAAATGCAGCCGTCTGAGTTGGAGATGAGCCGCACGCAGCGCCGCGAGGGGGGAGACCAGCCGAAGAATCCGAATTGTATCGCCGATATCCTGCCGTCATTCCGAATGGCGAGCCGCACATTCAGCGGCGAGGCAATCCGGAAGCCAGCACTGGAGCTGCCAAAGGCTCGATAGTCGGGTGTCCTTGGGGCCACTTTCGCGTTGGAGCCCGGGTCTGCGGTCCCAGGGATTGGGGAGACTGCTCGTCGCATCGACTGCCGTGGGCTTCGCGCGCCGAGACCAGATTTCCCGTTTCGCTATAGCAGATGAATTTCTGCCGTCCGCGCTTCGGGATTTGAACGCGCGCAGGGCTACGGGTCGATTTTGGTGTTTCGCGTAAGTCGCGTGGAGGGTACATCGTGTCACAGCCGAATGCTGCCGTAACCCGGCGCCTCGCCAGGCTGCTTTGCGGTTTCGCGCTGGGGAAGGTTTCGAGATCGGCATACAGGCGCAGCTCTTGCCCGCAACGATTGGTATCGTCGACCAGTACACTGGCGCTCGCTGCCATATTCATCGGGTTCGGATGGGGTGCGTCGGCACAAACGCCATCGACACCGGGGCCACTGACGAACCCCAACACACAAGTCCTCGAAACCTCCACGGCCATAGGCGCCTCGATCCCCGATCTTCAGGACGAGCTCGACGCATATAACAACGCCAACGCCGCCCTGCAGACCCTGCGGGAGAACCCGGTCCCGCCTCCGCCGGCGCAGAACCCGACACAAACACAGATCGACAACTACAACAACTACCAGGCTGCTCTCACGGCAGCTCAGAACAACGTCAATTCCACGCGCGCAACTCTCCAGAACGCAGCGCAGAATGTCACGCCCCCAACCGGTCCCGGTCAGGTACCCGCCGCGAACTGCGTCGAGCAGCTTGATCCACTCGCTTTCGGCCTGGACGTTGCCGGCGTCGGGGTCGAGCTCGGCGGGACCATCGCCGAATCGGTCGCCGCACTCGATCCCACCGGCATCTCGGAGGCCGTCACCGTCGTCATCCAGGGTGTCGGCCTCGGCCTTCAGGTCGGCAATCTTGTCGTCGCGGGAGTGCAGAATACCCTGCCGAACTGCGAAGCGGAGTTCACCGGCACGGTACAGACCCATGCCAACTTCGCCGCCGGGCAGGGCATCTCGGCATTCGACGGCAAAATCCTGATTGGCACTGAAGACCAGGCCTACTTCGACGGAATTACGATCGGCGGTGGCGCGTTTGCCGGTGCCGGCACGGGCGGTGACACAGCCACCACGGGGGATAAGGACGCCATCGCCATCGGCAACGGCGCCTATGCGGAGAATGCCAACGACACTGCGCTTGGGACTGGCGCGCAGGCGACCGGCGGCGGAGCGACGGCGATCGGCGCCTTCGCCTTTGCCTCCGGCGAGTACTCGACCGCGATCGGCTATGAAGCGACGGCGTCGGGCGACAGCTCCGTCGCCATCGGCGACGGCTCGACGGCTTCCGGCGACAGCTCCGTCGCCATCGGCGACGGCTCGACCGCGGCTGGCACCAACGGCATCGCCATCGGCACGGGCAACAATTCCGGCACCGGCCAAAACAACACCGTCATCGGCAGCGGAATCACCATTACCGACGGCAGCTTCAATACCATTCTCGGCGATCCCATAGAGATCGACGGTGACGGGAACGGCGTCCTCGGCAACAATGTCAACATCGTCGGCAACGACAATTCGGCGATCGGAAACGACAACACCATCAACGACACAGGCGGAGGAGACGGCGACGACAACAAGGTGCTCGGCAACCGCAACACCGTGACGGGCGACAACAATTATTTCGGCGGCAACGACAACAACGTCACCGGCAGCAGCAATATCGTCATTGGCCAGAGCAATGACAGTTTGATCGGCGGAAATGGTCCCGCATCGATTTTCGCCAACTCCATCGTGATCGGCGACGACAACAACCTCTCGGCTGACGACAACAGCGCCTTCGGCAATGCCAACGTCATCTCCAGCGCAGACAACAACGTCGTCGGCGACCAGAATGCCGTCAGCGGCGGCACTGGCAACAGCGTGCTGGGCGATAACACCGCGGTGACCGGGGCGCGCAACGTCGCCGTCGGTCAGTCGGCGACCGTTGACGGCGACGACAGCGTTGCCGTCGGCACCGCGGCGAACGCCACCGGCGACGGCGCCGTGGCGATCGGCGGCAATCCCAACGGCGGCGTCGGGGCGTTCGCGGCGACGGGCCTGTCGGTCGCCATCGGCGCCGAGTCTGAGGCCGGCAGCGCGGGCGTGGGCGTCGGCACCGCCGTCGGCGCGGGCTCGACTGCGACCGGCGACAGCTCGTCGGCATTCGGCCAGGGCGCTGAGAGCATCGCCTTCGGGGCGACGGCGGCTGGCGCCTTCTCCAGCGCCAGCGCCGCTTCCGCCTCGGCCTACGGGTACAGCTCGAGCGCGTCCGGCGCCGGATCGATCGCCGTCGGCAATGCCGACGCGAGCGCGGCGGACTCGATCGCCGTCGGCACCGGCGCGTCGGCCTCGGCGCAGGACGCCATCGCGGTCGGCACGGGCGCTACCGCGTCCGGGACCGGCTCGATCGCCATCGGCCAGGGCGCCCAGGCGACAGGGTCGGTTGCGATGGGCACCAATGCCCAGGCTGCGAACGGCGGCGCCGCCTACGGCGACGACAGCGTCGCCACGGGCGTCAACAGCACCGCGGTCGGCAACGGGGCCCGCGCGGAGCCAGCAGGCTCGGCAGCCTTCGGCACGGGCGCCGTCGCGAGCCTGCCCGACCAGCAGATGTTCGGCACGGCGTCGAACACGTACACGGCGCCCGGCATTACGTCGGACTTGAGCCAGCAGCGTCAGAGCAGCCCGCTCGAGCTCGTGACGACGGATGCGTTCGGCAACCTGGCCTCCGACAACGGCAGTACGTTCATCGCGATTTCCAGGCTCCAGGCCGGCGTGGCGATCGCCCTCGCGGCCGAAACCCCGCAGATGGCGTCGACGCAAAGCTTCGGCCTGAGGTTCGGCTGGGGCAATTATCAGGGCGAAGCCAATGCGGTGGCCGTGAGCGCCATCGGCGTGCTCTGCCGCGGATGCTTCTCGTCAGGCGACCGTATCGCCCTCGACGGCTCCGTCGGCGCCGGCTGGTCGGAGTTCAAGACCTACGGTTCCGGCAACGTCGTCGGCGGCCGGGCCGGGCTCTCGTGGAGCTGGTAGCCAAACGGGTGGCCTGAACCGGAGGCACGAGCGCGCTCCCGCCCGCTCTCTGTCCGGCGCACCGGGTAGGTCCATCACCACGCTATCGCCGGGCACCGGCACCTGGGCCCCTCCCTTCGGTTGCGGGATCGCAGCGCCTCCATGGCACCGTCGAGCGCTCCGCGCGAGGGCTCGAGACGCGCGAGCTCAACCCGTCAGGACAGGTGCTCCTTGAAGAATGCGATCGTCCGCTCCCAGGCGAGCTTGGCGGAGGCCTCCCGGTAACGCGGCGTCGAGTTGTTGTGAAAGCCGTGCTGGGTTCCCGGATACTTGTGCATTTCATGAGGGACGCCGGCGGCGTTCAGCGCGGCCTCGAAGGCGGGCCACATCGCGTTGATCCGCTCGTCGTTCTCGGCGTAGTGGATCAGCAGCGGCGCTTTGATCTCCTTCACCCGCGCCGTCTCCGCCGCCGCACCATAGAACGGCACACCTGCAGCAAGATCAGGGCCGAGCGTCACGGCCAGGAAGTTGGCCACACCGCCGCCCCAGCAGAAACCCGTGACCCCGAGCTTGCCGGTGGACAGCGCGTGCGCCTTCAGGAAGCGGGCGCTGTTGACCATGTCGGTGCGAAGCTTGCCCTGGTCGAGGCCGGCCTGCAGGCGGCGACCGTCGTCGTCGTTGCCCGGATAGCCGCCGACCGGTGACAGACCGTCGGGGGCAAGAGCTAGAAAACCCTCGGCTGCTGCCCGGCGGGCCACATCCTCGATGTACGGGTTTAGCCCGCGGTTCTCGTGGATCACCAGAACGGCCGGGAACGGCCCCGCCCCGCTCGGCTGCACCAGATAGCCGCGCATGGTTCCGGAGGTGCCGCCCGGCGACGGATAGGTCACGTACTGCGTTTTGATCCGCTGGTCGGTAGAGGAGACCGTCTGGGCTCGCGCATAGCGGGGCAGCAGCGCCTGCGCCATGGCGAGACCGCCAGCGGTCACCGCGGCGGCGCGGGCCAGGAACTCGCGGCGGTCGATCCGCCCGTGGCAGTACTCGTCATAGAGATCGAACACGCGCTGATCGATCTCTGCCTGGGTCAACTCCGGCTGCGCCTCGGCTGCGAGGATCGGGGTCGCATCTTGATTTGCTGCCATTCCTGGACCTCCTCCGTGTCGGTCGAATTCGTGCTCGAAGTGTACCGCATGAGGAGCAATGCACAATCGGTCGGTCTGCGACACGGGCAGGCCCAGAACATACCGGAGGATGCGTGAACCGCGGCGAGCACCCCGCCGATGGACGGGCGGCCAAGTCAGGCGGTACGAACCCGTGCAGACCCTATCGGGCCTGTCCTCGACGGGGAGGACGGCCCGCCGCAGGCGTGCGCGTGGGGGGGCGGCCGCAGGACGACAACGCCATCACGCCATCACCTGGGTGTGAAAGCCGTGCCCTTCTGTCTCGTATGCACGCCAACTGCTACTCCGGCCAGAATGAGCCCCATGCACGTATAGCTCTCGATTGGACTGCTTAGCCGTAGCTTGAGCGTGCCCCACAACTCGAACAGTGATCCTGGCCAGCATCGTGTAATGCCCATGTAATGACGCAACGACACACGAAGTTGTCACTACGGGTAAGCAACAGGGGACTGGCTCGGGTAAGTGTTTGGAATGTCTCGTAAAAGTGGTACCGCCTCCCCGGCTCGAACGGGGGACCCCCAGATCCACAATCTGGTGCTCTAACCAACTGAGCTAAGGCGGCACTGATGCTGGCGCACCCGCTAGAAGCGGCACTGCGGCACCTGCGTCAAGCCGAAAAATAGTGCATCCGGGCCGGCGCGCCAAGCGGTCTGACAGCGCTGGCGCCGCGGGTTGCGGCCGGTGCGCCCGAATGACGAGGAAGGGGCGACCCGCGGGCGCCCGCTCCCTCCGTATCAGGTGCCGCGAGCGGCCCCGAGCGGGGCCGCGAGCCAGCCGCCGTCATCCGTTCAGCAGCTTCTTCAGCTCCTCGATCTCGTCCCGCAGACGCGGGTTGCCGCCGAGCTCGCCGTCGATCTTGCGGATGGCGTGCAGCACGGTCGTGTGATCGCGGTTGCCGAACCGCCGCCCGATCTCGGGCAGCGACCGCGACGTGAGCTGCTTGGCAAGGTACATGCCGATCTGCCGCGGCCACACCACCGAGCGATGCCGCCGCTGCGAAAGGATGTCTCCCTTCGACACGCCGAAATGGCGCGAGACGACCTTGAGGATGTCCTCGATCTTGATGCGGCGAGGCTCGATGCCATGCACCAGGTCGCGGATGATGGTCTCCGCGATGTCGATCGTGATCGGCGTGTGCATGTACTGCCAGGTGGCATGCAGGCGCGTCACCGCCCCCTCGAGCTCGCGGCCGCTCTCCTTGAGCCTGTCCGCCAGCAGCTCGAGGATGTCGCGGTGGATCTCGAAGGACGGATCGGACTGGCGCTTCTCCTGCACCCGCTTCTCGAGGATGCGGAACCTGAGATCGATGTCCGGCGAGCCGATCTCGGTCACCAGCCCGCGCTGGAGGCGGGAGCGCATCCGCTCGTTGAGCTTCTCGATGTGGTTCGGCGCCCGCGCCGAGGCCACCACCACCTGGCGCCCCCCGTCGAGTAGCGAGTTGATGATGTGATCGAACTCCTGCTCCGTCTGCTGGCCGTGCAGGAACTCGAGGTCGTCGATCAGCAGCATGTGGATCGACCTGAACTTCTCCTTGAAGGCGAGCGGATCGTGGTTCTTGAGCGCCTCGACGAACTGATAGCGGAACCGCTCGGCCGTCAGATAGAGCACCTGCGCCTGCGGCACGCGCCGGCGCACCGACCAGGCGATGGCGTGCAGCAGGTGCGTCTTGCCGAGCCCGACCGCGGAGTGGATGAACAGCGGGTTGAACCCGCGGCTGTCACTCAGCACCGTTTCGGCGACCTGAGTGGCGCCGGCGTGGGCCATGCGGTTCGACGGACCGATCGCAAAGCTCTCGAACGTGTAGCGGGGGTCGAGCGGCGAGCCCTCGAACCCGCCTGCCTGCGTCCGCGCCATGACCGGCAGCGCGACCGGCCGCACGGCCGACCAGTCCATGGTCGTCGCCTCGTGCGCGGCGGGGCGGCTTTCGGCCGCCGCAGGCGTCTCGGCGAGCGCTGAGCGTGCCGGGCAGGGCTGCCTGAGCGCCACATCGACGCGCTCGACGCCCTCGAACTCCGCCGCGCAGCACTTCAGCAGAGCCTCCGAATAGTGCGACTGGATCCAGTTCTTCAGGAACTTGACCGGGACCGTCACCCGGACGGTCGTGCCGTCGAAGGGCTCGAACTCCATCGAATGGAACCAGCTCGTGTAGACGTCCTCGCCGAGCTGCGCACGCAGCAGCTTGCGCACCTTCTGTCCGCGCTGCTCCTGCGGTGCGGGTGAGGCCGTGGACGTCCCCTCGGCCCGTTTCGGGGATCTGCCGTCGTTCTTGTCCCGGGGCTCGCTCCTACTGCTCGCGCCGCGCGCGCCGGTGTCTGTCGATTCCATTCTGTTCATGAGATTCGTCCCGCTGCTTGTGTTCGACCCTCTATGCGACGGCATCGTGCGTGCGACCGCCGCCTACGGTCGTCCGCCAACGCTTCTATCGTCTTGGTGGCGCTAGCCTTGCGCCCAGGGGAGACCGGCGGCCTTCCAGCCGGCCGTCCGGCCCCGGTGGCGGTCGGCGTCGAGTGGCCCCTCGAAACCGCCCGCGACGTTGCGGCAGGCCGCATACCCTGCCGCTTCCGCCGCCTGCGCCGCCATCTTGCTGCGCCCGCCCGACCTGCAGATGAAGAACAGCTCCGCCTGCTGGCCGACGCCGGCAACCTCCAGCACGTCCGAGAGGCGCTCCACGAACCGGGAATCGACCCGGTTGTCGGGAAATGTCTGCCACTCGATCAGGATCGGCCGCTTGCCGATCGAGGACAGATCCGCGAGCCCGACGTACGCCCATTCCGCCCTGGTGCGCACGTCGACGAGGACCGTTCCCCGATCCTCCTTCAGCCGTCTCCAGACTTCCCGGACGTCAACATCCACAATGTGGATGGCTTGCCCTGAACCCACTTCAACCCTCCACTCGTGCACGCGACGCTCACCGCACCGACCGTTCAGCGCCCTTCTGAAGCAAAGGAACGGAGACGCAACGCACAACCAAGTCATAACCCGGATTTACGCGGGGCACACAAAAGTAATGATCAGTTCATTCTAGTCGCGCAGGAGTACTGAGTACTTTTTCATCCTGACGCACAAACTTATGCAGAACTTGAAACGGATTATGGCCGCCATCAGCCAACCGAATGGAGTCCGTATTAACCACACGCGCGGCCGCCAGACAAGACCAGCCCAAGTCGAGCCGCCCGCCGTTCGCCGCCGGCGGAGCTATCCCCAGCACTCTGGATAAACGGGTGTGAAGCAAGAAGACTCGTGGAGAACAGCGTTGAGTCCACGATGAGAATCCATGGGCGCCAGTCGTCGTCCACAAACGAAAGGCGCCCCGAAGGGGGCGCCTGGTGAACGGCATTTTCTTTTGCAACCCGTTGTCCGCCGGTCGGAGCAACCTGTCGAAGCCGCGCGGCAAACCTGTCGAGAAGCTTCGATTCTTGAAGCGGTTCCCGGCCAGCGCTCGCAAGACTCACCGGTCCGGGCGCCGGTTGCGTTGTTGCGAAACTGTCACATGAACCCGAGCAAGCGATCGGGGGCGATTCAACTGGGCATAGATCTCACGCGGGCCGCCAGGCGCGACACTTTCCGGCTCGCGGTGTTCCTGTGGATGACGTTCTTCTGCGCGGTGCGCACCAGAACCGGCTCCGCGGCCGCCAGGGCCTCCTGGGCCGCGTTCTTCTGGCCAGATGCGATAGCCTCCTCCACCTTGCGGACCTCGGTCCTCATCCGCGTGCGGCGCGCCTTGTTGATCTCGGTGCGGCGGACCGTCTTGCGTGCGGCCTTCTTGGCCGACCTCGTATTCGCCATAAGCTTCGATCCTCTCTGGTGCTGGGTCGCCAGGGCCGTTGCTTCGGACGCCTGACCGCATTCTTCCGTCTGTGGCGCAGAACACGCCAAACCGCCCGGGACCAGCGGGTTCCGGGCGGTACGTCGCCCATGGCTATACCGCCGTCGCCTACGAGGGTCAACGGCTCACCCAAGGGCCAGAGTAGCGCGCTTGCCAACTCGTCAACGCCCACCGCGGCGCCTATAGTGCGCCAGCTTGGCGAAAAGCCTCGCGAGGCGTCGCCTCGGGGGCGCTCGCCGGCTGCAACCATCTCACCAGGTTTCGGGCAGGAGCGATGCGGATACTTGTCACCGGCGCGGCGGGCTTCATCGGATACCATACCGCGCAGGCACTGCTTGCGCGCGGCGACAGCGTGGTGGGGCTCGACAACCTCAGCGACTACTATGACGTGCGGCTGAAGGAGGCCCGGCTCGCGCGCCTGGAGCAGCGCCCGGGCTTCCGATTCGCCCGCGTCGATCTGGCCGACCGCGACGGCGTCGAGCGCGTCTTCACCGATCATCGGCCGCAGCGCGTCGTGCACCTCGCCGCCCAGGCCGGCGTCCGCTACTCCATGGAGAACCCGCACGCCTACGTGCAGTCGAACGTCGTGGGCACCCTCAACGTGCTCGAGGGCTGCCGGGCGCACGAGGTAGACCATCTCGTGTTGGCATCGACCAGCTCGGTCTACGGCGCCAACACGAGGCTGCCGTTCTCGGTCGAGGACAACGTCGACCATCCGCTGAGTCTCTATGCCGCGACCAAGAAATCCGGAGAGCTGATGGCGCATTGCTATGCCCACCTCTATCGCCTGCCGGTGTCGGGGCTGCGCTTCTTCACGGTGTATGGCCCCTGGGGACGGCCGGACATGGCGCTGTTCAAGTTCACCAGAGCGATCCTGGCGAGCGAGCCCATCGAGGTCTACAACAACGGCGAGCACGCCCGCGACTTCACCTACATCGACGACATCGTCGAGGGGGTCGTGCGCGTGCTCGACCGCCCGGCTGCAGCCGACCCGGCCTGGTCGGGAGAGCGACCGAGCCCCGCCACGTCGCCGGCGCCCTACCGGCTCTACAACATCGGCAACAGCAGCCCGGTCGAGCTGATGGACCTGATCTCCTGCCTCGAGCGCGCGCTCGGCCGCACTGCCGTGAAGCGCTATCTGCCGCTGCAGCCCGGCGATGTCCCGCGCACGGCGGCCGATATCGCCTCGCTCGCCGATGACGTGGGCTTCCGGCCGGCGACCCCGATCGAGGTAGGGGTCGAGCGCTTCGTGGCCTGGTATCGCGACTATCATGGGACGGGCGCGTGACAGCCGGCCCGACCTTTCCGACAACCGAATGGGGGAAACACGTGCCGACAGTCGTCCCGCTGATTGCCGTCGCCCTGAGCCTCGGCCTGCTCGTCCTCACGGCAGACGGGCGCGCCACCGATGTGCGGATGGCCTACGCTCACGCCGCCGTCGCAGCGGCGACGGCGCTCCTCGTGGCGGGCGTCGCCGTCCGCCAGTGCCGGCGGCTGCTCGACAAGGGCGGCTCGGCGATCGAGGTGGCGAGCAGCAACGCCTGGTACATGGGTGTCGTCTGGAGCTGGGGAATGCTGGCGCTCGTCGCCACCTACGGGACGGGCGTGCTGGCATGGAAAGAGTGGTGGCACTTCGTCCTGGCTTTCGGCGCGGCGGCCGGACTGTCGCTCTATTTCGCCGCTGCGTTGAAGAGAGGCGCGCGCTCGGGCAAGGAGGACGAGAGCATGCTGCGGCTCGCCCGCTATCTCGCCATCGTGCAGCTCGTCGGCATGGCGGCGACCATGCTGGGCCTCGTCGTCGACGGCAAGATGGTGCGCTTCCTCACCCCGCGCTTCACCGACTGGGCGGCCAACAACGTGTTCTTCTTCGGCGCCCTTGGGATCGCCGTGATCAGCGCCTATGCCCTGCGCAACAACAAGCACGCGTGAAGCTGAGTACGGCCGCACCTCGGCGCTGCGGGCCGCGATTAGCTGAAACCCAACGGGAAAAGCGCATGTCTCTGCAGAGGATGCTGCCCTGGCTCGTCCTGGCGCTCGTCGCCAGCGTGGTATCGATGATCGCCGGCGCCGGCCGCGGCCTGCCGTTGCCGACCGGCGTCGCGGCGGCCGTGTTCGCCGCGGCGATCGTGGGCGTCGGGCTCGGCATCAACAAGCCGCTGTGGGTGCTCGAGGCCCATCGCGTCACGGGCTGTGCAGCCCCCGTCGCCGCCCAGCGCAACGCCCGGCTGATAGCGCTCGCCTGGGCCTGGGGCGCAGCCGCGATGGCGGGCGTCTACACGCTCGGGGGGTTGAGGTGGTACCACGCTTGGCAGTACGGGTCCGGCATGGCGCTGCTGGGGGCCATCGCCTTCGGCTACGGATTTGCGATCGCGCGTGCGCGGGACCCCGCGACGAGCCGGATGCTGCTGCTCGGGGGCTTGCAGCTCACCCTCGTGCAGGGCGTCGCTGCCGCATGCGGCGTGCTGTACCTGCTTTTCGCCGGCAAGCTCATGAGCTTCAGGGCCGATTGGGCGGCCAGCCAGATCTTCCTGTTCGGCGGCCTCGCTATCGCGGCGCTGTCCGCGATGGCAGTTCGCACGCAGCGCAAGCTCATGAGCCGCTGAACGGCTTATCGATTCTTGAAGACGGGCTTGCGCTTCTCGGCGAAGGCCGCCATGCCCTCCTTCTGGTCCTCGGTCGCGAACATGGCGTGGAACACGCGCCGCTCGAACCGCAGGCCCTCCGCCAGCGTGGTCTCGTAGGACCGGTTGACGCTCTCCTTGGTCATCATAACGGCCGGCAGCGACATGCCGGCGATCGTCTCCGCCGTCCTGACGGCCTCGCCGACGAGCTCCGCAGCCGGCACGACGCGGCTCACGAGCCCGCAGCGCTCCGCCTCGGCCGCGTCCATCATGCGGCCGGTGAGGCACATATCCATGGCCTTCGACTTGCCGATGAAGCGCGCGAGGCGCTGCGTGCCGCCGGCGCCCGGCATGACGCCGAGCTTGATCTCCGGCTGGCCGAACTTCGCCGTATCGGCGGCGACGATGAAGTCGCACATCATGGCGAGCTCGCAGCCCCCGCCGAGCGCGAAGCCGGCCACCGCCGCGATCACCGGCTTGCGGCAGCGGGCCAACCGGTCCCAGGACCCTATGAAGTCCTCGCGATAGGCCTCCATGTAGGTCTTGGACTGCATCTCCTTGATGTCGGCGCCGGCTGCGAAGGCCTTCTCGGAGCCGGTGATCACGATGCAGCCGATCGCATCGTCGACCTCCCAGGCGTCGAGCGCCTGACCGAGCTCCGCCATCAGCGCACGGTTGAGCGCATTCAGCGCCTGGGGACGGTTGAGCGTGGCGAGACCAACCTTGCGACGGGTCTCGACGAGGATGTTCTGGTAAGCCATCGGTCGGTTCAGCCCTGCATTGCCGGGAAGGAATGGTCCGGGGGGCCAGCTATCGCTGGCACCTCGGACAATAGAAGGTGGAGCGGCCAGCCTGGACGCTGCGTTGCACAATGCCCCGGCAGCCGGGTGTCAGGCAAGGCTCCCCTTCGCGCCCATAGACGAAAAATGCATGCTGGGAGCTGCCCCTGGAGCCGTCCACCTGCCGGTAGTCGCGCAGCGTCGAGCCGCCGGCGGCGATCGCGTCGCGGAGGACGGACCGGATGGCCTCGACGAGCCGCTCGGCGCGTCGCGTCGGCTTTCCGGCGGCGGTGGCGAGGCTCGCCGCGGCGCGGAAGGGGCTGAGCCGCGCCCGGTAGAGAGCCTCGCAGACATAGATGTTGCCGAGCCCGGCGACGATCCGCTGGTCCATGAGGAAGGCCTTGAGGTCGGCTCTTCTGCCGCGGGCCTTCGCGGCCAGGTAGGCCGGGCTCAACGCGTTGCCGAGCGGCTCAACGCCGAGGCCGGCGAACAGCGGGTGCCCGTCGAGTGCCGCCTCGGGCAGCAGCAGCATGTAACCGAACCGCCGCGGGTCGTGGTAGGTGATGGTCGTGCCGTCGTCGAGCGTGATCACGACGTGATTATGTGCCGGATCGCTGCCGGTATCGTATACGAGCTCGCCGAGAGGCCGGGGGCCGCCGGAGCCCAGTGCGGCGACCGTGAAGCGGCCGCTCATGCCGAGGTGCATGACCAGCACCTCGCCGTCCGACAGCCTTGCCAGCAGGTACTTGGCGCGGCGCCCGAGCGAGATGACCGTCCGCCCCTTCAGCCGGGCGGCAAAACGCTCCGGAAATGCGAAGCGCAAGTCGGGGCGCCGCTGCTCGACGCGGACGATGCGCCGGCCCACGAGCACGGGCTCGAGCCCGCGCCGGACGGTCTCGACCTCCGGAAGCTCCGGCAAACGACTGCTCCCCTGACTGGTGCATCCCCGCTGCAGGCAGCAGCTTTAGCCGGGATGGGCGCGCCGTGCGAGGCCCGCAAAAGGTGTGAGGAGCCGCAGCGGCGATGCGCCGGTCAGCGGTGGCTGCCCCGGTCCCCCGCACCGCCTTGCGTTCGAGCTGCAGGCCGGTTCTCCTCGCCGGCAGACGGACTATCCATGGCGCCGAGGTGATATGAGTAGACGAGGGAGCCGCCGAGCCAGCCGGTGACCAGCAGGATCAGCACGGTGATGATGGACAGCACGAGGCCGCCGCCGGTGATCCCGGCTGCGGGATCGTCCCATCTGAGGAGCAGGTTGATGATGACGAGCCCGACCACGCCGGCATTGCCCAGGAGGTGCGCCCACGCCGCGTTGACACGGCGCACGGGGCGGATGGTGAGGAAATCGGTGAGCCCGGCAACGGCGGCAGCGATCCCGGTGATCAGTCCGACGGCGAGGAGCCAGAACGCGCCCCGCGCCCAGAACGGATCCAGCGTGCCGAGAAAGGCGAGATCGGCGACCAGGGCGAGCACGATCGAAACGATGGGGAACGGGACCAGCATCGGGTGCACCGGGTGGCCGGCGAATTGCGCGGTGCTCTCGATCCCGTGCGTGTGCTGCTTGGTCATGCGTCCCACTCCAGGCTGGACCGGACTCTCGAAATCCAACCAAGTGCGCCGGGCGCCGGTTCCCCGGACGGCTTGACGCTGGCAAGCTGCCGCGCTTGGCGCTCGGCTCACGCCTCCGCTATGGTGCGCGCGATGGCACACGACGATCAGCACGGCCCGGCCGCGTCCTTCGGCTTCCGCGAGGTCCGGCCCGAGGAGCGGCAGGGGCTCGTCAACCAGGTGTTCGCGACGGTCGCCGATCGCTACGACCTGATGAACGACCTCATGTCGGGCGGTCTGCACCGGCTCTGGAAAACCGATCTCGTGGCCATGCTCAACCCGCCGCGCTCCGATCAGCCGTTCAGCCTCGTCGACGTGGCGGGCGGCACGGCGGACGTGGCGCTGAGAGCGCTACGCTCCGGCGGTGCGGGCTGCAGCGCGGTCATCTGCGACATCAGCCAGGACATGCTGCGCGTCGGCCGCGGCAAGGTGGAGGCCGAGGGCCGCACGCGCCAGGTGGCGTTCGTGGAAGGCAACGCGGAGGCGCTGCCGTTCGCGGCCGGGAGCTTCGATGCCTACACGATCGCGTTCGGCATCCGCAACGTCACGCACGTCGATCGGGCGCTGCGCGAGGCCTGGCGGGTGCTGAAGCCGGGCGGCCGTTTCCTTTGCCTGGAGTTCTCGCAGTGCCGGGTCCCGATCCTCGACGATCTCTACGATTGGCATTCCTTCGCGGTGATCCCGCGGCTCGGCCAGCTCGTCGGAACGGGCGAGGAGCCCTATCGATATCTGGTCGAGAGCATCCGCAAGTTCCCGCCGCAGGAGGATTTCGCCGGCATGGTGCGCGACGCCGGCTTCGAGCAGGTCGCCTGGCGCAACCTGACCGGCGGCATCGCTGCCATCCACTCGGGCTGGCGGATCTGACCCCTAGGACGCGATGGCAAGCGCGATCATGAACCTGCTCCGCCTGGCCCGCGCCGGCATCGTGCTGGCGCAGCACGGCGTGCGCTTCGTGCCGCCGGGGATGAAGGTGCCGCTGGCATTGACCCTGGCCCATGCCGCGACGTGGCCGGTGCGGATGGTGGCCTGGCCGCTGCGGGCCGGCAAGCCGCACGATACGCGGATTACGAGCGCGCTGGCCTCGCTCGGGCCGAGCTACATCAAGCTCGGGCAGTTCCTGGCCACCCGCGCCGACCTGATCGGCCCCGAGCTCGCCGGGGACCTGCGCCACCTGCAGGACCGGCTGCCGCCGTTTTCCATGGCCGAGGCGCGCCTCGCGGTGGAGGAAGCGCTCGGCGGCAGGCTCGATCGCCATTTCGCCGAGTTCGGGCCGCCGGTGGCTGCGGCCTCCATCGCGCAGGTGCACAAGGCCGTCGTCGTCGAGAACGGCGAGCGCCGCAGGGTGGCCGTCAAAATCCTGCGGCCGGGGATCGAGAAGCGGTTCAAGCGCGACCTCGACAGCTACTACTTCGCGGCGCGAGCCATCGAGCGGTTCCACGCGCCCTCGCGCCGGCTGCGGCCGATGGCCGTGGTCGACACGCTGGAGCGGACGACGCAGCTCGAGATGGACCTGCGCCTGGAGGCCGCCGCCATCTCGGAGATGGCCGAGAACAGCGGGGGCGACGCCGAGTTCCGCGTGCCGAAAGTTGACTGGCGGCGCACCGCGAGGCGCGTGCTGACTGTCGAGTGGATCGACGGAATCCCGATCTCGGACCGGGTGGCGCTGGAGTCTGCGGGACACGACCTCGGCCAGCTCGGCCAGATCGTGCTGCGGACGTTCCTGCGGCACGCCATGCGCGACGGCTTCTTCCACGCCGACATGCACCAGGGAAACCTGTTTGTCGACGAGCGGGGCCACATCGTCGCCGTCGACTTCGGCATCATGGGGCGGCTCGGCCTCAAGGAGCGCCGGTTCCTGGCCGAGATCTTGCACGGCATCATCACCCGGGACTACAAGCGGGCCGCCGACGTCCACTTCTGGGCCGGCTACGTGCCGCCACATCATCCCGTTGCCGTGTTCGCGCAGGCCCTGAGGGCCATCGGCGAGCCGATCCACGGCCGGACGGCCTCCGAGATCTCGATGGCCGATCTGCTGGGCCAGCTCTTCGCCTACACCGAGGTCTTCGACATGCGGACCCGGCCCGAGCTGATCCTGCTGCAGAAGAGCATGGTGATCGTCGAGGGCGTGGCCCGCGGGCTCGATCCCAACCTCAACCTGTGGACGGCCGCCGAGCCGGTCGCCAAGGAGTGGGTCGACGCGAACTACGGGGTCAGCGGCCGTCTGCGCGAGGCCGGCGAGGGCGCCGAGTCGCTGGGCAAGCTTCTTTCGGACCTGCCCGGCCTGCTGGAAGGCGCCGAGCAGGGGGTCGCCGCAATGGCTGAGATGGCGAGGACGGGCGTCCGCCTCGACGCCGATACGGTGGAGCGGATCGGCACGGCCGAGGCGCGCCACACCCGCTGGGGCCGCGCCGCACTCTGGGTCGGGGCGCTGAGCCTGCTGGCGATCGCGCTGGCGCTGGCGGGTAGCTAGAGCATTTTCAGGCTGACTGGAATCATTGGGGGATTCACAAGCGGCGCGAACAGTGATTCTTGTCCTGTCGTCTTTTCCACGGGAG
>JAHDXT010000070.1 GCA_023384095.1 Hyphomicrobiaceae bacterium | reverse complement strand
GGACAACTCGTGTGCTACGAGAACCGGACAAGATCAAAAGCTACCGACAGGCAGGCTGGCGTCCGGGCCTGCTGGCGATCGGCAGCTTCATGAACGCAGAACGGGCCGCATCCGTTCGCATCCCGATCCGAGGAAGCGCAGGCGACGCGATGGCCTGTTTCGCGGGTCCATTGCGAGCCATCAGAACCGGAGCCTGACCGGCGTGAGGCTCAGCGGGTCCGAGACGTCGCGGATGCGGACCCCGTGCCGCTGCCGCGCGAGCTGGGCTTCCCGCCGGGTGACGTAGGCGGCCGACGCGAAGATGATGAGGGCGCCGACCCAGGTCCACAGGTCCGTCGCCTCTCCGAAGGCCAGATATCCGGCGGCGACGGCGAACGGCAGCCGCGAGAACTCGAACGTGAACACCAGCGATGCGTCGGTCGATGCGAACCCGCGCAAGAGCGCGACATGGCCGAGCACCGCGCACACGCCCATGGCGCCGAGGTATGGCCAGAGCGCCGCTGACGGCCATTGCCAGACGAACAGCGCCGGGATGAGAGACGCCGGCGTGGCCCACAGGTTGGTGATGAAGACGATCTTGTCCGGATCGTCCTGGGCCGTCATCTGTTTGAGCAGGGGACCGACCACGCCGGCCGTCAGCGCCGCCACGAGCGCCAGCATCTGCCCGAGCCCGAAACCCATGCCGCCCGGTCTGAGGATGATGAGTGCGCCGATGAAGCCGATGACGAGCGCCGTCCAGCGCCGCGCCCGCACCACCTCGCCCAGCCAGAGCACGGCGAATACGGTTGCAAACAGCGGCGCCAGGAATCCTACCGCGGTCAGCTCGCCGAAGGGGATGAGCGACAGCGCCGAGAACCAGGCCATCATCGAGACGAATGCGAGGCCGACGCGGACGCCGTAAAGCCGGAGCTGGGTGGAGACGGCGAGCGACGGCCCGCGCCAGTGCAATAACGGCAGCATCAGAACGAGGCAGAAGAAGTTCCGGAAGAAGATGACCTGCAGCGGGTCGAGGCCGGCCAGCATCGCATATTTGGCGAATGCGCCGAGGCCCGCGAACGCCGCCATCGCGAACGTCACCCAGACGATGCCGGCGATCGGATCGTTGCGCTTGCCCGCCGTGCCGCTGGCGCGCAGCCGTTCGGCCAGCCCGGCGAACCTCCGGCTCTCGATTGACGACACGCGCCTGCTTTCCTCCGCCATCTGCACCCGACCGCGTTGCAAGATGCGGCTGACCATGCGGCAGTGGCAAGGCGGTCAGCGGCTCGCCTGGGCATGTCAGTTATGCGCCAGTGGCGGTCCCGCTGGACACCATGGAGGCGGTGGGCCACTCTTCGCCGCTCGTCCGCCAGCCAAGCCCCCACGAGGACACGACATGACCGCAGACGCACACGCCGGGTCAAGGACGGGCGCCATCGCGCGCGCACGCCGATATCTGGAGAGCGGAGCATTCGAGTCCGACTTGGCGCGCCGCGTCGCGCACCGGACCGAGAGCCAGTTGCTGCCGGCGAGCCTGCCGCACCTCGAGACCTATCTCAGCGACGAGATGCAGCCCGCCTTCGCCCGCATGGGCTTCACCTGCCGCGTCTACCCGAACCCGATCGCCGGCCAGGGTCCCGTTCTGCTCGCCACGCGCATGGAGGATTCGCGGCTGCCGACCGTGCTCGGCTACGGCCATGGCGATGTCATCCGTGGCCTCGAGGGGCAATGGACCATGGGCAAGGGGCCATGGGTCACGGCGCGGGACGGCGACCGACTCTACGGACGCGGCACCGCGGACAACAAGGGTCAGCACACGATCAACATGGCGGCGCTGCAATCGGTGCTCGAGGAGCGCGGCGGGCGGCTCGGCTTCAACGCCAAGTTCATGATGGAGATGGGCGAGGAGGCGGGCTCGAAGGGGCTGAACGAGCTGGTCGAGGCCCGCCGGGAGGAGTTCGCGGCCGACGTCCTGATCGCTTCCGACGGACCGCGCACCCGCCCCGAGCGCCCGTCGCTGACGCTCGGCTGCCGGGGAGCGGTGAACTTCGACCTGGTCTGCGACCTGCGGCAGGGCGGCCATCATTCCGGCAACTGGGGCGGCCTCATCGCCAACCCGGCGATCGTTCTCGCCAACGCCATCGCATCGATCGTCGGGCCGACGGGACAGCTTCTCGTCGAGGAGCTCAGGGCGCCGCCGATGTCGAAGGCCGTGCGCGACGCGCTCGCCGACGTGGAGATCGACGGCGGCGACACGGGGCCGAAAGTCGATGCATGGTGGGGGGAGCCGGGGCACACGCCCGCCGAGCGCGTCTACGGCTCGAACGTGCTCAACCTTCTCGCCATGGGCGCCGGCATGCCGGGCCAGCCGGTCAACGCAATCCCGCCGCGGGCCGTTGCGCACTGCCAGCTCCGCTTCGTCGCCGGGACGGACGTGTCCCGGATCCGCCCGGCGCTCGAGCGGCATCTCGGCGCCAGGGGCTTCGACACCGTGCAGGTCACGGATCCTCCGGGCTCCAACGACGGCAGTTTCCAGGCGACGCGCACCGAGCCCGACAACCCCTGGGTCACGTGGGCCGTCGGCTCCTTCCGGCGGACGTCGAACGTGAAGCCGGCCGTGGTGCCGCAGATGGGCGGCTCCATCTGCAACGACGTGTTCACCGACCTGCTCGGGATGCCGACGCTGTGGGTGCCGCATTCCTACGCGTCGTGCTCGCAACACGCGCCGGACGAGCATATCCTGATGTCCGTCTCCCGGAGCGCGCTCGAGCTGATGGCCGGGCTCTATTGGGATCTCGGTGAGTCCGGCACGCCGGCGCGATCCTGAGACTCCCGTCTCGATTCATCGCTCAGTCCCACACCAGTCGAAGGCACGCCTCCCGATGACCAGTCCCTGCGATCTCTCAGCCGTCGATGCCCGCCGGCTGATCGGGACCAAGAAGCTGTCTCCGGTCGAGCTGCTCAAAAGCTGCCTGGAGCGCATCGCCGCCGTCAATCCCGCGCTGAATGCCATCGTCGCCATGGACGAGAAGGGGGCCAGGAAGGCGGCGAGGTCGGCGGAGGCCGCCGTCATGCGGGGAGACGAGCTGGGCCTTCTGCATGGGCTGCCGGTCGGCATCAAGGACCTGCAGGCGACGGGCGGGCTGCGGACCACATGGGGCTCGCTGATCTACAAGGACCACGTGCCGGAGCGGGACGAGGCTGCCGTCGCCAACCTCAGGGCACAGGGCGCCGTGATCCTGGCCAAGACCAACACGCCCGAGTTCGGCGCGGGCGCCAATACCAGGAACCGGGTCTACGGGGCGACCGGAAATCCGTTCGATCCGGAGAAGACCTGCGCTGGCTCATCCGGCGGCTCGGCCGTGGCGCTCGCCACGGCCATGCTGTCGCTCGCGACCGGCTCCGACTACGGCGGCAGCCTCCGCACCCCGGCCGCGTTCTGCGGCGTCAGCGGGTTCCGGCCTTCTCCCGGCGTCGTGCCCGGCCCGGAGCGGTCGACCGCGCTGACGCCGTTCTCAGTCAACGGCCCGATGGGCCGCAGCGTGGCGGACATGCACCTGCTGCTCAGGGCCCAGGTCGACCTCGACAAGGCCGACCCGTTCTCGAGCGACGACGCGCTGCGCATTCCCGACGCGCTGCCGCCGGTCGATCTCGGCAGCGTGCGCGCCGCGATCTCGACCGACCTCGGCTGCGCGCCCATCGACAAGGGCATCCGCCGCATCTTCCGGGACCGGGTGAAGAGCTTCCGGGGCGTCTTCGCCGACGCGCAGGACCGCGATCCCGATCTCGGCCCGGTGCACGACGTCTTCGAGATCCTGCGCGGCGTCTATTTCGTCGGCGCGCATCGCGAGCGGCTCGAGAAGCACCGCGACCTGCTCGGGCCCAACGTCATCGACAATACCGAGCGCGGGCTGGCGTGGACGGCGGGCGACATCGCCTGGGCCAACGTCGAGCAGACGAAGCTCTATCGCCGCTTCCTCGGCTTTTTCGAGGATACCGACGTGCTCATCTGCCCGGCGGCCTCGGTGACGCCGTTCCCGCACTCCGAGCTCACCGTGACGGAGATCGACTGCGAGCCGATGCCGACGTACATGCGCTGGCTCGCGATCACCTACGCCCTGACGACGGCGATCCCCGCGGCGGCCGTCATCCCCTGCGGCCTCGACCACGCCGGCATGCCGTTCGGCATCCAGATCGTCGGCCCCAACGGCTCGGATGCGCTGGTGCTCGCGGTTGCGCACGCGCTGGAGCAGGTGCTGGCGGAGAATGTGGCCACCGCGCGCCCGGTGCCGGACTTTGCCCGGCTTCGCCGTTAAGGCAGTAGCGCGGGGTCAGCCGCTCACCGGCTTCTCCGACCCTCGATGACGAAACGATTCCCACTGCATACCCACACCGTCATGGCCGCGAAGGCGGCCATCCACGCAACTCTCCACACCTGTGATCTGCGGCGTGTCGTGGATTCCCGCCTTCGCGGCCATGACGGAAGGAAGGGCAAAGGGACCAAGCGGAACACTGGCGTCGACGCTGATCGGGGTCTGACCCCTTCGGCTCAGTTTCGTTTCAGACCCGCAGGGTCGGACCCCTTCTGCGCTCCATGCGAGCGGTCGCGCCGGGGGTCAGCCGCTCACCGGCTTTGCCGACCCTCGATGACGAAACGGGGATAGCAGAGGCCGCCTCGGCTTCTTGATGCTTGGGAGCTCGTGGGTCGGCCAAGTTTCGCTGCCGGCCGCGCCGGGTCCGACCCCGTCTTGCCCGGCTGAAACGCATCACGGGTTTCCGCCTTCGCGGAAATGACGGATCGGGTGGGCGCAACGGTGGCGCCATCCGGCCGCGCACCTGCTTGGCGCACCGTTTCATCCCCATCCGCCCGCCCGCACTTACCGTCATACCCGCGCAGGCGGGTATCTGCGATCCGTCGCCACTTCGCTTCGGCGGCGACGGGGTTTAGATGCCTTGAAGCGGATTCGGGGCCTCCCGGATAGCCTGAGTTTCGTTTCAGACCCGCACCGCAGGGTCTGACCCGTCAGTCAAACCCGCAGTGCCCGGCCCCCGCTGCTGCTCTGGTGCCGCCTGAGCCAGAGGGCGGCGAGCAGAACCGTCGCCATGAGCGGCAGGGCTGCAACGTTGACCACGGTCCAGCCGACGTTCGCCTGCAGGATGCCGGACATGCCCGCGGCGGTCGCCGTCACCGCGTAGACCGCGAAATCGTGACTCGCCTGAACCTTGGCGCGCTCGGCGGGCGCATAGGTGGCGGTGAGCAGCGTCGTGCCGCCGACGAACGTGAAGTTCCAGCCGAGTCCGACCAGGGCATTGGCGAGGAAGAAGTTCCAGAACCCGATGCCGGCCAGGTTGGTGATCGCGCACAGCATCTGGATCAATGCTCCCGAGGCGATGACCGGAAGCACGCCGAAGCGCGTGATGAGATGGCCCGTGAAGAACGAGGGCAGGAACATCGCGATCACGTGCGCCTGGATCACTGTCGCGCTGTCGTTGAACTCGAAGCCGCAGGCGAGCATGGCGAGCGGCGTCGCCGACATGACGAGCGTCATCACCCCGTAGCCGAACATCGACGAGGCGAGCGCCACGACGTAGGCCGGCTGGCGCACGATCACCCCCATCGGCCTGCCGCCTTCGGCTTTCTCCGCCGCCGACAGCGGCGGGATGCGCAGGCCCTGCACCAGCAGCATGACCAACAGGGAGAACACCGCGGCCATGACGTAGACGCCGGCGAACACGAGCGGATCGAGCCAGTGCACCGCCCACTTCGCCGTCTGCGGCCCGAGAAAGCCCGCGATCACGCCTCCAAGCATGACGAGCGAGATGGCCTTGGCGCGCAGGCCCGGCTCTGTCGCATCGGCCGCGGCGAACCGGAAGTACCAGGCGAAGGCGCCGGCCATGCCCTGGAAGAGCGCGCCGAGACACAATAGCGGGAAGCTCTGCAGGTAGATGGCCGCGACCGAGATCGCACCCGAGGCCACGCCGCACAGCGCGCCGACCGTGAAGCCGCCGCGGCGTCCGATCCAGGCCATCAGGAACGAGGCCGGGACCGTCGTCAGCATGACCCCGGCGTGAGTCATGAACAGCGGGAACGTCGCCAGCGTCTTGTCGACGCCGAGGAGCGCGTGGCCGGCCAGCGGCGTCGTGGCGATGGCCATCGACTGCACGGACATGAAGAAGCCCTGGCAGATCGCCAGCAGCGTGACGTTGCGCGGGTTCGGAATGCCGATGAAGGACATGGATCTCATCAGTGCTGCGGCGAGTGGCAAGTGAGCCATACGCGCTGGCAGCCCCGATGTCACCATTGTTGCCTCGCCGTCTGCCAAGGCCTGCGGTCAGGAGCCGGACCGGCGCGCCGCGGCATGCATCGGCCTGCTCAGCTTCGCCTCAACCGCTCAGCCGTGTAATCTCCTGGGCGCCGCGACGGCCCGGAACTCATCATCAGGAGCAGCACGGTGGACAGAAAGATCTGGGAGACGGGACTGGCCAAGCGCAAGGCGGTCCTCGGGGCGGACTACGTGGACAGGACCATGGCGGGCGCCGACGACTTCAACCGCCCGTTCCAGGACATGCTCAACGAGTACTGCTGGGGGACGATCTGGGGCGACGAGCGCATCCCGGCGCGGACGCGCTCGATGATCAATCTGGGCCTTATTGCCGGCTTGAACCGGATGGAGGAATGGGAGCTGCACCTGCGCGGCGCCATTCGCAACGGCGTGACGCGGGACGAGATCCAGTCGATTCTGCACCAGATCGCCGTCTATGCCGGCATGCCGGCCGGCGTCGAGTGCTTCCGCATCGCGCGACGCGTGCTCGCCGAGCTCGACGGCAAAGCCTGATCGGGCAGCCTGAAGTTGGCTTGCTTCCCCAGGTCCGTTGGCCTGAGGGCCGGAACATTTACTGAGCCACACCGTTCACCGGCAAAGGGAGTGTGCGCGATGGCGGCGAGGATGAAGGCTGCGGTATTCGTCGGACCGGGGCGGATCGTGCTCGACGAGAAGCCTGTCCCGGATGTCGGCCCGCTCGATGCGCTGGTCCGCATCACCACGACGACGATCTGCGGAACCGACATTCACATCCTGAAAGGCGAATATCCGGTCGCTTCCGGGCTCACTATCGGCCACGAGCCGGTCGGCGTGATCGAGAAGCTCGGCTCGGCAGTGAAGGGCTATCGCGAAGGCCAGCGCGTCATCGCCGGCGCGATTACGCCGAGCGGTTACAGCTATGCCAGTCTGGCCGGCGATCACGCCCAGGATGGTGCCGGCACGGCCCACGGCTGGAAGCCCGTCGGCGGCTGGAAGCTCGGGCACATCATCGACGGCTGCCAGGCCGAGTTCGTGCGCGTCCCGGACGCCATGGCAAACCTGGCGCCGATACCGGACGGGCTCACCGACGAGGAAGTGCTGATGTGCCCCGACATCATGTCGACGGGACTTGCCGGTGCAGAATCGGGAGCCATCAAGGTTGGTGACACCGTTGCAGTGTTCGCGCAGGGTCCCATCGGGCTTTGTGCGACTGTCGGCGCGCGGCTGATGGGTGCGACGACGATCATCGCAACCGACATGCTGCCCGAGCGCCTCGACATGGCTCGCCGCCTCGGCGCCGACCACGCAATCGATTCCGCCAAAGTCGATCCCGTGGCGGAGATCATGCGCCTCACCGATGGCCGCGGCGTCGACGTCGCCATCGAGGCGCTCGGCCTGCAAGCCACGTTCGAAGCCGCGCTACGGGTGCTGAGGCCCGGGGGCACGCTCTCGAGTCTCGGCGTCTACAGCAAGGATCTTACCGTTCCGCTCGGGCCGATTGCGGCAGGGCTCGGCGACCATCGCATCATCACGACGCTCTGCCCCGGCGGCAAGGAACGCATGCGGCGCATGTTGAACGTCATCAATTCCGGCCGCGCCGATCTCAAGCCGCTCGTCACGCATCGATTCAAGCTCGACGACATCGAAGCGGCCTACGATCTGTTCGGGCATCAGCGCGACGGCGTGCTCAAGGTCGCCATCACACCTTGAGGCTCGGTGCGGGGACAGCGGCGCTGCGCCGGATTTGCCCTGGATCAATACCGAACGCCGGTGGGTCGGCTATGCCCCGCGACGACGAGGGGCGATGAACCAGGTCCTACCAATGCCCGGAAGCGCTGACGATGCGAGCTGGCATGCGCTGCCGGCGGAGGAGGTGCTGCAGCGCCTGGCGACGGACCTGCGCGGCCTGACGAGCGCGGAAGCGGAGCGGCGCCTCGAGCAGCATGGCCGCAATCGCCTGCCGGCGCAGGGCCGCAGGTCGGCGCTGACCCGCTTCCTCCTGCAGTTTCACAACATCCTCATCTACATCCTGCTCGTGGCTGCCACTGTCACGGCGCTGCTCGGGGAGTGGGTCGACACCTCGGTCATCCTGGGCGTCGTGATCGTCAACGCCATCGTCGGCTTCATTCAGGAGGGGCGTGCAGAACGCGCCATGGAAGCGGTGCGGGAGATCCTGGCGCCGGAAGCGACAGCGATACGGGACGGCGTTCCGGTCGTCCTGCCCGCCGAAGAGCTCGTTCCGGGCGACATCGTCGTCGTGCGCTCGGGTGACAAGGTGCCTGCGGACATGCGGCTGGCCCGAGCCCGCAATCTTCAGATCCAGGAAGCGGCGCTGACGGGGGAATCGCTGCCGACATCCAAGGAGGTCGGGCCGGCGCCAGTGAGCTGCACGCTCGGCGACCGCGCATCCATGGCCTACTCCGCCACGATCGTCACGTACGGACAGGCCACCGGCATCGTGGTCGCCACCGGGCCCGAGACCGAGATCGGCAAGATCAGCGGCAAATTGGGCAGCATCGAAGCCCTGAAGACGCCGCTGCTGCGCCGGCTCGAAGGCTTCAGTCGATGGCTCAGCGCAATCATCCTCGTCGTCTCGGCGGCAACGTTCGCGTTCGGAACGCTGGTTCGAGGCTTGCCCGCAGAAGAGATGTTCCTGGCCGCCGTAAGCCTGGCGGTCTCTGCCATTCCGGAGGGCCTGCCGGCCATCATGACCATCGCGCTCGCCATCGGCGTGCAGCGCATGGCTGTCCACCACGCCATAATCCGCAGGCTCCCCGCCGTCGAGACGCTCGGCTCCGCCACCGTCATCTGCTCCGACAAGACCGGGACCCTGACGCGGAACGAGCTGACGGTCCGCACCGTGCTGCTGCCCTGCCGCGATATCGCCGTCGAAGGTGTCGGCTACGAGCCGAAGGGCGGATTTCTGCAGCGTGGCCAGCGGCTCGCAGTCCACGAGGATCGTGAGCTCCTCGATGCCTTGCGCATGGCGCTGCTCTGCTGCGACTCGACGATAAGGAACTCTGAGGAAGGCTGGGCCGTCGTCGGCGACCCGACGGAAGGCGCCCTCGTCGTGGCGGCCGCAAAGGCAGGGCTGGACCAGCTCGCCGAGAACGAGGCGCACCCCCGGATCGACGCAATTCCGTTCGAGGCGCTGCACCGCTTCATGGCGACCTTGCATCGAAGCAGCACGGGTGAGCGTTTCATCGTGGCAAAAGGAGCGCCCGAACGAATCCTCGAGATGTGCAACACCGAGCGTAGCGGCGGGGAGCGGCCGCTCGATGTCGCGGACTGGCACAAGCGCCTGGACGAGCTGGCGGACCAGGGCCAGCGCCTGCTGGCGGTCGCCGTCAAGCCGGCGCCTCCCGGCCAGGAGCAGCTCGAGCATAGCCACATCGATAATGGCTTCGAGCTGCTGGCGGCATTCGGCCTTATCGATCCGCCGCGTGCCGAGGCGAAGCGCGCGGTCCAGGACTGCCACCGGGCCGGCATCATCGTGAAGATGATCACGGGCGACCACACCAGGACCGCGCGGTCCATCAGCCGGGAGCTGGGGATCGCGTCCTCAGCCGGCCGCGTCATGAACGGCCGGGATCTCGACAAGACGAGCGACGAGGACCTGCGCGCGGTCGCGCGCGAGGTGCATGTGTTCGCCCGCGCCAGCCCCGAGCACAAGCTGCGTCTCGTCGAGGCACTGCAGGCCGACGGCCATGTCGTCGCGATGACGGGCGACGGCGTCAACGACGCGCCGGCCTTGAAGCGTGCCGATATCGGCGCCGCCATGGGACGCAAGGGAACGGAGGCCGCCAAGGAAGCCTCCGAGATGGTGCTCGCAGACGACAATTTCGCAACCGTAGCCGCCGCGGTACGCGAAGGGCGGGTCGTCTACGACAACCTTCAGAAGGCCATACTCCACATCCTGCCGACGAACGGTGGAGAGGTGTTGACGGTCATCGCCGCCATCCTGCTCGGCTATCACCTTCCCATGACTCCGGTTCAGATCCTGTGGGTCAACATGGTGACCACCGTCGCGCTCTCGCTCGCGCTGGCGTTCGAGCCGGCCGAGAGGGACGTGATGGCGCGTCCGCCGCGCCCGATGTCAGAGCCGATCGTGACCCGGTTCGGGCTCTGGCGGATGCTGCTGGTGACGGTGTTGATGTCGGTGCCGGCGCTGGGCCTCTTCGTATTCGACCTGGGGCAAGGGGCGCCGCTCGAGGAGGCACGGACCGCGACCGTCAACATGATCGTCATGGCGGAGGCGTTCTATCTGTTCAACGGCCGCTTCCTGAGGCAAAGCTCGTTGAGCATCGAGGGCCTTTTCGGCAGCCGGCCAGTGCTTATCGCGGTCGGGGTCGTGCTGCTGTTGCAAGCCGCGTTCACATACCTGCCTCAAATGCAGTTCCTCTTCGGGACGCAGGGCCTGAGTCTCGTCATGTGGGGGCGCATTCTCGCAGTCGGCTTGCTGATATTCCTCGCTGTCGAGTTGGAGAAGGCGATCCGCAGGGCGTGGAATGGTCGCGCAGGGCGAGCCGGATAGAACGCGGGCTGGTCGCGATCGGACGCACGCAAGCGCCCCGCCGTCTACCGGGCGTGGGCAATCGAGAGAAAGAAGTACAGCCCCGGGAGAGCTGCGCCGCGCTGTCCCCCGGGGCTTTCCCCGCTGCCTGACGCGTGTCACAGGCCTGTACGGAATGCCTGGACGCCCGCTTGGTTCCGCCCGGATCGGAAGTCCAGCCTCCGGCGAGGCAGATCGGCAACAGCGCCAATCAGGGCGGCTGCTCGCGCATGAACCGCTCGAGGGCCTCGCGGACCGCCGCGGGAGGCAGCATCGACTCCCGCCTGACCAGATCGAAGAACACCATGACGCACTCGGCGGTGGCGGCGCAGCCCTCCTCGCCGGCCATGAAGACCGCGTGCCGGAGCGTGAAAGACTTGCCGCCCAGACGGTCGATGCGCGACCCGACCTCGACGTTCCCGGGGAAGCTCAGCTCTTTCAGGTAGTCGATGACGAGACGCGCGACGACGAGCTCCGGATGAGGGCCGCCTATGCTCTTCAGCAGCGGATAGACGAGGGCGATCCGCGCCTGCTCGAGGAATGCCGCCGTCGCCGCGTTGTTGATGTGACCCAGGGGGTCCTGGTCGCAGTATCGAAGCGTGACCGTGGTCCAGTGATTGTAATGGGCGCGCGAGCGCATCGCGTAGAGCTCCGAGTTCGTCATTGCATTCCGTCGAGTTGAGCTCGTCAGACGTCGCAATCCGCGCCGTCCGCAACCGCTGATTGTTCCGGGATCGGCGAAAGTCTAGGATCGGTTTGTTCCGAGGAGGTCTATGCGCGTTTACGTCCAGTGACATGCAGATGGGAGAACCGACGATGAGCGTTTACAAGATCATCGAGCTCGTGGGAACCAGCCCGGAGTCGTGGGAGAGCGCCGCCAAGTCGGTAGTCGAGAAGGCTGCGCGGACGCTCAGGGACCTGCGAGTGGCCGAGGTGACGAACCAGGACCTCGTGATCGAGGGCGGCAAGGTCGAGGCATATCGCGTCAAGCTCAAGGTCTCGTTCAAGTACGAGGAGCAAGACTGAGCGCGCCGACGGACCGCGATGCGGCTCGTCAGATCACCTCGTCCGTCTTGTCGTCCGTCTCGCCGTAGCGGCGCAGGGTGGCCGGCTGCGTGCCGGAGTAGAGCTTGGCGATCCCCGGCGCGATCTGAGCGTTCTCGCGCTCGAACAGGCTGTTGCCCTCGAGGTCGCTTTCGACCAGGAACGGCCCCAGGTTCTCGACGTCGAGCACCCAGATGGCCTGCGCCAGGCCCAGCTCCTCGAGCCAGTGGACACCCGCCACCCGCTTGATGCCGCGGCCGAGCAGGGCCCCCGTGCCGTAGCCGACGGTGGTAAGATAGACGGCGTTGTGCGGCACGAAGGAGCGCTTGTAAGTCTCGCTCGTCATCCCGCCCTTGCCGATGACGATATTGATGCCGGACAGATCGAACCAGCCGTCGAGCCACTTGGCGAAGCGGAAGGAGGCCGTCGCCGTCACGGCCCCTACCGTGCAGGTGCCGTCGGGCGCGATGCTGGCCGCCGGCGAGCAGTGGAAATTGGCGCTGCCGAGCTCGGCGGGCGGCGCCGGCAATCCGTATCCGTCCTCCACGGCCCGCTTGTAGACACCCTCCCGCGCCGTGAAGATGCGGCCGCTGAGATACGCCACAGTGCCGATCTCGAGACGGCCCAGCGTCTCGGTGGACGCTGGCAGCTCGAGATGAACTGTCTTCAGGCTCGACGTGCTGGCTGTCATCGGTTCACTTTCGATTGCATCCCGATACTCGCTCGCCCCCTCATCCGCCGGTACTTGCGAGAAGGCGCGGGGCAGGTGTCGCGCGGCATTGCACAAGCCTAGCGACTCACTCGCCTCTTATCCAGCCGGCGCGGCAAGGTCGAGCGCATCCGGCGGCGGCAGGGGCCTGAGGAACTGCGCGACCATCTCCGCGCTCACGCCGGCCAGATCCGGCGGGTTCCATCGCGGCGACTTGTCCTTGTCGACGAGCAGCGCGCGGACGCCCTCGAGGAACTCACCGTGGTCGAAGAGGCGCACCGTCAGCCTGTACTCCACATTCAGCGCAGCCTCCAGCGAGGGCAGGGCGCGGGCATTGCGGATGGCGGCCAGCGTCAGCTTGAGAGCCAGCGGCGAGCGGCGGTCGAGCTCGGCCAGGGTCTCGAGCGCCCATTCGGTGCCCATGTCCGCGAGCGCGTCGCGGATCGCCTCGACACTTTCGAAGCGGAAGGCAGCGTCGATCTGGCGGGCGTGCGCGGCAAGGTCCGAGGGCGGCGGCGGCTCGCTGAAGCGCGCAACGATGCCGTCGACGCCCCCGGCATCGGGGGCTTTCAGCTCAGCGGACAGCTCCGCCAGCCGCGACGACGGCACGAAAGCGTCCGCGAATCGCGCGTAGAGCGTCCCCGCGCCCCGCATCCGCTCGCCGACGAGGCCGAGATAGACGCCGGTTTCGCCCGGCGCGTGCGCCAGCAGCCAGGTGCCGCCGACGTCCGGGATCAGCCCGATCCCCGTTTCGGGCATCGCGAGCTGGCTGCGCTCGGTGACGATGCGGTGGCTGCCGTGGCCGGAGAGCCCGATGCCGCCGCCCATGACGATACCGTCCATGAGCGCCACGTAGGGCTTCGGGAAGCGGCCGATCGCGGCGTTGAGGCGGTATTCGTCGGCCCAGAACCGGCGGGCGAAGGCCGTGCCTCGAGGCGCGCTGTCGTACATGGCCCGCAGGTCGCCGCCGGCGCACAGCGCCCGCCCGCCTGATCCGTCGAGGATGACGAGCGCCACCTCGGGATCGCGCCCCCAGGCGTCGAGCGCGCTGTGGATGGCGCCGACCATGGGATAGGTCAGCGCGTTGAGCGCCTGCGGCCGGTTCATCGTGATGCAGCCGGCGCGCCCCTCGCGCCGGATGATGACCTCCTCGGGGGCGCCTTCGGGCATGACGTCTCCCTCAGTAGTGGGCCCAGGCGTAGGCTGCCAGAGCGCCGACCCCGAGCACGATCAGCGGATAGTGGCGGACCGCATAGGCCCTGAACCTCGCCCGGGTGAGGTGCCGGGTCGTCGCGCGCGACGGATCGACCGTATGCAGCACCGTGCCCGCGGGCAGAATCGCGTCCCACGTATAGCAGATCGCGCCGATCATGAGCCCGGCGCCGACCTGCCAGCGGTCGTCCTGAAGGTAGGCGGACGCCGCGAGCGCCGCCACCACGGAGACCGCCGCCGGGAGAATGAATCGCCGATGGATGCGACTGCACATGGCGGTCCACTCGGCGCCGTGCGGAAGCGGGCGATCCGCTGCGCGCGTCAGCCGCTCGGCGATGGCGATGTCGATCGCGTAGACAGTGATGAAGGCGGCGCCCAGCAGCATGCACGCCTCGAGAACCGTGCTCAACACAGTCGTCGAACTCCGATGCTTGAGTGGTGAACCCCTGGCGCTGGCCGACGGACGGCACCCCTCCATGCTGTGTCCGCGATCCAGCAGGCGAAAGCAAGGCAGGAGGTTGCCGCAGGCGCGGTGCGGCCGAGCCGGTCAGAACCGATAGCCGTAGCGCACGCCGAGGAAGTCCATGCCCTCGTTGGCGTCGCCCAGGCCGGCGTTGGACATGTGCTCGAAATAGATGGACAGGCTGTTGTGCCGGTCCAGGCGATAGCCGAGCTCGACCGGGATGTGGAACAGCACGCGGCTTCCGAGCGCCTTGCGGTCCATCGCGTCGGGGTCCAGGTGCCCGTCGTGGATCGCCGCGCCGAGGCCGACCGCGAAGAATATCCCCGATGGTGTGTCGACCTCCCAGCGCGCGTCGAGGTAGGCGTGACTGGTATCGCCGTGGACATTCAACGTGCCACCGAGCGCGGGCCGGATGGCGCCCCACAGGAAGGGCAGGGAGGGCGCGAAGATCACCTCGACGTTGAGATCGGCGGCTTCGCGCTCCAGGCTGAAACCGCTCCACAACCCGTCGACGTCATGGGCGAGAGCGCCCGCCTTGATCTCGCGGACGAAGCCGCCGGCGCTCGACGGCGCCGTGCTCGAGGCTACCACCCCCGCGGCGAGCACCAGCGCGGCCAGGCGGACCAGATAACGACGCATATCCGGGGACACCCCTACATGCAGATGCCGGCACATTGCCGCCGGTACGCCGCTGCCGCAACGCCGAGGCTGTCCAGCCCGGCCGTTTCTCAGCCCCTGTTGCCGCCGAGCACCTTGCGGGCGATGACGACGCGCATGATCTCGTTGGTGCCTTCCAGGATCTGGTGGACGCGGAGATCGCGGACGAGCTTCTCCAGCCCGTAATCCTTGAGGTAGCCGTAGCCGCCGTGGATCTGCAGCGCCTGGTTGACGATCTCGAAGCCGAGGTCGGTGGCGTAGCGCTTGGCCATGGCCGAGTACATGGACGCCTGCGGATCGGCCCGGTCGAGCGCGTCGGCCGCCCGGTAGATCATCAGACGCGCGGCCTCGAGGTCGGTCGCCATGTCGGCGATCTTGAACTGCAGGGCCTGGAAATCCGCGATGGATCGGCCGAACGCCTTGCGCTCGTGCATGTAGTCGCGGGCCTTGTCGAGCGCCGCCCAGGCTGGACCCAGCGAGCAGGCGCCGATGTTGACCCGCCCGCCGTCGAGCCCGCTCATCGCGTACTTGAAGCCGTCCCCCTCCGTGCCGCCGACGAGATGGAACGCCGGCACCTCGACGTTCTCCATGATGACCTGCCGCGTCGGCTGCGCGTTCCAGCCCATCTTGCGCTCCATGGCTCCGAACGAGAGCCCGGGCGTGTCCTCGAGGATGACGAACGCCGAGACGCCGGAGGCGCCCTCGCCGCTGGTGCGCGCGAAGACGAAATAGAAGTCGGTGGCGCCGGCGCCGGAGATGAACTGCTTGGTGCCGTTGAGGACGTAGGCGTCGCCCCGTCGCTCGGCGCGGGTGGACAGCGCGGCCGCATCCGACCCCGCGCCCGGCTCCGTCAGGCAGTAGCTGGCCAGCCACTCCATGGAGGCGAGCTTCGGCATCCAGGCCGAGACCTGCGCGTCGGTGCCGTAGCGGCCGACCATCCAGGCGACCATGTTGTGGATCGAGATGTACGAGGAGATGGCCGGGCAGCCGTAGGCCAGCGCCTCGAAGATGAGCGCGCCGTCGAGCCGCGACAGCCCCGAGCCGCCCTTTTCGGCCGGCACGTAGACGGCTGCCATGCCGAGCGGGGCCGTCTCGCGGATCACGTCGACCGGGAAGTGGCCCGCCTCGTCCCAGTGAGAGGCGGATGGCGCGATCCGCTCCCTCGCGAAGGCGAGTGCGGTCTCCTGGATCGCGGCCTGTTCCTCGGTGAGGGCGAAATGCATGGGCTGGCCTCGTCTGCTCGTCCTTGGAAGCCTAGCGCGATCGCGCACTCTAGGGAACAAGAAGGCGTCCTGGCCGCCGGCGGCGCGTGGGCACCACAGCATCGCCGGTGTTCGCAGCACACGGAATCTCCCGTGAACGTCTCACGCGTGGAAATGCCGCATAACCGGGCGCTTGAGACATCTGCGAGCATTGTGTTCTGTCACGGGCTCGGTAGGTTGGCGGCCGAATGCACGGTCGGGGTGCCATCAGCTACGGCATCGCGGGACGGTGGGAGCGACGGAATGGGCAATTCGAGCTGGGGTTTCAGGACGCTTTCGGCGTTCCTGGCGTTCTCGTTCCTTGGTGCGGCATCGGCGGCCTTGGCGGGCACCGGACAGCCGTCGCCCGGGCAGATCGGGATGCAGGGAGCGGCAACCCAGGTCGCCCAGCAGATCAATCAGTTCCACGACCTGGTGAACTACATCATCATCGCGATCGCAGTGTTCGTCGCCGCCCTGCTGGTGATCGTCCTCATCCGCTTCAACGAGAAAGCAAACCCAACTCCCTCGCGCACCACCCACAACACGATGCTGGAGGTAGCCTGGACCGTGATCCCGATCGTGATCCTGGTCGTGATCGCGATCCCCTCCTTCAAGCTGCTCTACCTGCAGTACAGCTACCCCAAGCCCGACCTGACCATCAAGGCGGTGGGCAACACGTGGTTCTGGGAGCACCAGTATCCCGACCACGGCGGGTTCACCGTGACGTCCAACGTCGTCCGCGACGAGGACCTGCTGCGCGCCGAGCTCGGCCAGGACGGGTTCAACAAGCGCTACGGCCACCTCGCCGGCACCGCGCTGTCGCGCCAGCTTCACGTCGATGCCGGGCCGCTGTGGCAGAAGAACGGCCAGCCGCGGCTGCTGTCCGTCGACAACGAGATCGCCGTTCCGGTCAACAAGGTCGTTCACGTGCTAGTCACCGCGAACGACGTCATCCACAACTGGACCATTCCGTCGTTCGGCTCGAAGGTCGATGCCGTCCCGGGCCGCGTCACGGCGACCTGGTTCAAGGCGACGCAGCCCGGCCTGTACTATGGGCAGTGCTCGGAGCTGTGCGGCAAGGACCATGCCTTCATGCCCATCGCCGTCCGTGTCGTCAGCGAGCAGGCGTTCGACGCCTGGGTGGAGGCCGCCAAGGCGAGGGACTGGCAGCGGGCGCGCGGCATCCTGCGCGCCGCGGCGGAGCAGCCGGGGTCGGCCAGGGTCGCGGCCTCCGGAGCCGCCAAAGTCATGACCGGACAGAACTAGCGGCCGCCAAGCCCGCTTGCGCGCAGTACGTCTGGGGATCTGGATACCGAGGGAAAAGGTGACTGCAAATGGCTAGCACGGCTTCCGCAGCGCACGATCACGGCCACACGCCCTATGGCATCACGCGCTGGCTGTTCTCCACCAACCACAAGGACATCGGCACGATGTACCTCGTCTTCGCCATGATGGCGGGGGTGGTCGGTGGCGCGCTGTCGGTGGCGATGCGCATGGAGCTGCAGGAGCCGGGCCTGCAATACTTCGCCAATCCGCACATGTTCAACGTGTTCGTGACCGGTCACGGTCTCATCATGGTGTTCTTCATGGTGATGCCGGCGATGATCGGCGGCTTCGGCAACTGGTTCGTGCCGCTGCACATCGGAGCGCCGGACATGGCGTTCCCGCGCATGAACAACGTCTCGTTCTGGCTGCTGCCGGTCTCTTTCACGCTGCTGCTGATGTCGATGTTCGTCGAGGGGCCTCCCGGCACTCCCGGAGTCGGCGCCGGCTGGACGGTCTATGCGCCGCTCTCGACGGCGGGGCACCCCGGCCCGGCGGTCGACTTCGCGATCCTGGCGCTTCACGTCGCGGGCGCATCGTCGATCCTGGGCGCGATCAACTTCATCACCACCATCTTCAACATGCGCGCTCCCGGCATGACGCTGCACAAGATGCCGCTGTTCGTATGGTCGGTGCTGGTGACCGCCTTCCTGCTGCTGCTGTCGCTACCGGTGCTGGCCGGCGCCATCACGATGCTGCTCACGGACCGCAACTTCGGCTCGGCGTTTTTCGAGGCGCGCGGCGGCGGCGACCCGGTGCTCTACCAGCATCTGTTCTGGTTCTTCGGGCACCCGGAGGTCTACATCCTGATCCTGCCCGGCTTCGGCATGATCAGCCATGTCATCTCGACGTTCTCGAGGAAGCCCGTGTTCGGCTATCTGGGCATGGCCTATGCCATGGTCGCGATCGGGCTGGTCGGGTTCATCGTGTGGGCGCACCACATGTACACCTCGGGCATGAGCGTCGACGCGCAGGCCTACTTCGTGTTCGCGACCATGGTCATCGCGGTGCCCACCGGCGTGAAGATCTTCTCGTGGATCGCCACCATGTGGGGCGGATCGATCGCGTTCCGCACGCCGATGCTGTGGGCGCTCGGCTTCATCTTCCTGTTCACGGTGGGCGGCGTCACTGGCGTCATGCTGGCCAATGCCGGCGTCGACCGCGCGCTGCACGACACCTACTACGTCGTGGCGCACTTCCATTACGTGCTGTCGCTCGGAGCGGTGTTCGCGATCTTCGCCGGCTGGTACTACTGGTTCCCTAAGATGACCGGCCTCATGTACTCGGAGTTCTGGGGCAAGCTGCACTTCTGGCTGACCTTCATCGGCGCC
>JAHDXT010000069.1 GCA_023384095.1 Hyphomicrobiaceae bacterium | reverse complement strand
ACCCACCCCGTCATTCCCGCGGAGGCGGGAATCCACGACACGCCGCAGATCAGGTATGGAGAGTTGCGTGGATGTCCGCCTTCGCGGCCATGACGGAAGGAAGGGCAAAGGGACCAGGCGGAACGCTGGCGTCGACGCTGATCGGAGGTCTGACCCCTTCGGCTCGGTTTCGTTTCAGACCCTGCGGGTCCGACCCCTTTCCAGACCCCCTTTCCAACTTTATGGCGCGAGCGTGCCTTGTGGCGGATCTGGGTTTCGGCGCTGTTGTGGGGGCTCAACTGGCCGGCCGTGAAGCTGGCGCTGGCGGGCTTCTCGCCGTGGACATTGCGCGCCGTCGGGCTCGGGCTCGGCGCGGTGCTGCTGGCGGCGCTCGCGAAGGCCATGCGGCGGCCGCTCGCCGTACCAGCCGGCCATCGGACAGCGCTGGTGATCGCCGCGTTCCTGTCGGTTGCCGGCTTCAACATCTGCGCGGTCTTCGCCCAGCTCGCGATGCCGACGTCACGCGCCGCCATTCTCACCTTCACGATGCCGCTGTGGGCTGCCCTGTTCGCGGCCCTGTTCGCGGGCGAGCGGATCGATTCTCTCAGGGCCGCAGCGCTCGTATGCGGTGCGGCCGGCCTCGCCCTGCTGGCGAAGCCCTACTGGCCTGCGCTTGCCGAGGGATCGCTGCCGGCCGGCCTCGTGCTCGTGCTCGGCGCCGCGATCTCGTGGGCGGCGGGCACCGTCTATACCAAGCGCCGTCGCTTGCCGGGCGACCCGCTCGGCCTCGCGGCCTGGCAGCTCGGCATCGGCGCTGCGTTCGCCGGTGCCGGCGCCATCGCCTTCGAGGCGCCGCGAATCGACCTTTCCAGCGCGGTCGTCGCCGGCGCATTCGCCTATCATGTCGTTCTGGCGCTGGCGCTTGCGTACCTCCTGTGGTTCCAACTCCTCGAGCGGGTGCCGAGCGCGACGGCCGCCCTGGGGACGCTGCTGATCCCGGTCTTCGCGCTCGCAGGCTCCATCGTGCTGCTCGGCGAGCAGCCGATGCTCGCCGATCTCGCCGGCTTCGGACTGATCATCCTGGGCGTCGGTCTCGACCAGGGCCTGCGCAGCCTCCGCGCTCCGCTGCCGGGTGGGGCAGGCAAACCGATGGCCTGAGCAAGAGGGCTGCCAGGACTGGGGAAAGGCAGTGGAAGTCCGCCGCGCGTGACCGCGGGCTCGCTTCCTTTGCTCCCCCCCACGTGCTATGCGCGTTCCGAAATCGTCCGCCTTGCCGGACCGTTTCACCCCAGGAGGAGCCACCCGCATGGCTGCACGCCCGATCGAGTTCATCGAAAACGTCGGGCTGACGTTCGACGACGTTCTTCTGGTGCCCCAAGCCTCGGAGATCCTGCCGGGGCAGGTCGATGTCTCGACCCGCGTCACCAGGACTGTGGCGCTCAACATCCCGATCATCTCCTCTGCCATGGACACCGTGACCGAGGCGCGGCTGGCGATCGCCATGGCGCAGGCCGGCGGTGTCGGCGTCATCCACCGCAATCTCACGCCGGAGCAGCAGGCCAAGGAGGTCGAGGCGGTCAAGAAGTTCGAGAGCGGCATGGTCGTCAATCCGGTGACGATCGCCCCGTCGGCGACGCTCAAGATCGCGCTGGACCTGATGAAGGAGCACCGCATCTCCGGAATTCCCGTCGTCGAGCCGGGGAACGGCGGGCGCGGCGGCAAGCTCGTCGGAATCCTCACCCACCGGGACGTGCGCTTCGCGACCAACCCCGACACGCCCGTCTCGGAGCTGATGACCAAGGACCGGCTGATCACCGTGAAGGCGGGAGTGGGCCGCGAGGAGGCAAAACGGCTCCTGCACCAGTACCGCATCGAGAAGCTGGTGGTGGTGGACGATGCCTACCGCTGCGTCGGCCTCGTCACCGTCAAGGACATCGAGAAGGCGGCGCAGTTCCCGAATGCCTGCAAGGACGCCCAGGGCAGACTGCGCGCCGCAGCCGCGACGACCGTCGGGGAGGACGGGCACGAGCGCACCGAGCGCCTGATCGCGGCCGGCTGCGATCTCATCGTCGTCGATACGGCGCACGGCCACTCGCGGCGCGTGATCGATGCCGTGAGCCGCATCAAGCGGCTGTCCAACAGCACCCAGGTGATCGCCGGCAACGTTGCCACCGCGGAGGCGACGCGGGCGCTCCTCGACGCCGGCGCCGATGCGGTCAAGGTCGGCATCGGGCCGGGCTCGATCTGCACCACGCGCGTCGTCGCCGGGGTCGGCGTTCCCCAGTTGACCGCCATCCTCGACTGCGTGGCGGAGGCCCGCAAGTCGGGGGCGCCGGTCATCGCCGACGGCGGCGTGAAATTCTCCGGCGACATCACCAAGGCCATCGCGGCGGGCGCCGATGCCGTGATGATCGGATCGCTACTGGCAGGAACCGACGAGAGCCCCGGCGAGACGTATCTCTACCAGGGCCGAACCTACAAGTCGTACCGGGGCATGGGCTCCGTCGGTGCGATGGCGCGCGGCAGCGCCGACCGCTACTTCCAGCAGGAGGTCAAGGACACTCTCAAGCTGGTGCCGGAAGGGATCGAGGGGCAGGTACCCTATAAAGGACCTGTCGGCACGGTTCTGCATCAGCTCGTCGGCGGGCTGCGCGCCGGCATGGGCTACCTCGGTGCGACCAGCCTGTCGGAACTGCAATCGCGCGCGAAGTTCGTGCGGGTCTCGCCCGCCGCCATCCGCGAAAGCCACGCCCATGGCGTCGGCATCACGCGCGAGAGCCCCAATTACCCGGGCAACGGCTGATGCAGGTGGCGCTTGGCTGACCTTCTGGCCACCCGCATCTCGCAGAACCTGATCCTGCTGCCGGTCGCGGCGCAGGTGCTGCTGACCTGCATCGTGCTGGTGCTCATGGCGCGCGCTCGCAAGCGGTCGATGCGCGAGCGGGACAAGACCGCGCAGGACCTGTCGCTGGCGACGGCCGCCGACTGGAACGCGACGGCGCGGAAGGCGTCCAACAACTACAACAACCTGCTCGAGCTGCCGGTGCTCTTCTACACCGTCACCGCCTTCGCGCTCGTCACCAGGATGGTCGACCCTCTGATGTTCGCGCTGGCCTGGCTGTTCGTGCTGGCTCGCGTCGCGCACAGCATCGTCCATCTGACGACGAACGTCGTCCGGTGGCGCGGCTCGGCGTTCCTGGTCGGCTTCGTCGCCGTGGTCGCGATGTGGCTTCTACTGCTCTGGCGCGTCGCCCAGGCGGGGTTCTAGTGTGATGCTCGAGAAATTCGCCTGTGCAGGCGGCGACGCTCCAAGCGGATTTCGCGATCTGAATCACGGCAACTCCACGATTCTGGTGTCCCTGATGATTCCGAAGCTCGCTTACGCGCGCAGCCTCGAACACGGGCGCGCTTCGCAATCGGGACACTTGTGTTCCACATGCGACATCTGGTTCGTCATCCAGGGCCGGGTACGAAGCGGCCGCCGATCCGGGAGCCCTTGCGGGTTCATATGTTTGGCAGAGTAGCTGCACTCCTGAACGATCCCATGAGCGGATTGTCGAGCCTCGGCCAGCGCCTCGCTCGAGCCGCTCACCGGGCCGCCGATCTCGTGGTGCCGCCGGCGTGCATCTACTGCCGCAAGCCTCTGGCGGTGCACGATGCCTTGTGCGCGTCCTGCTGGCGGACCATCAAGTTCATTCGCCCGCCGCTCTGCGACCGGCTGGGCATCCCCCTGCCGTTCGACATCGGCGGCACGGCGATCTCGGCCCAGGCGGCGGCGAGCCCTCCGGCGTATGCCCGCGCCCGCGCCGTCGCCCACTTCGACGGCGTGCTGCGCGACCTCGTCCACCAGCTCAAATACGGCGACAGCCATATCGCCCGGCGGCTGTTCGGACGCTGGCTCGCCGAGGCGGGCGCGGAGCTGCTCGGGCAGGCCGATCTCGTCGTGCCGGTGCCGCTCGACCGCTGGCGTCTGCTCAAGCGGCGCTTCAACCAGGCGGCAATCCTGTCGCGCGAGCTGAACCGGCTGACCGGTGTCGCCTGGGACCCGCTCGTCCTGCAGCGCACCCGGCGGACGGTGAGCCAGGTCGGCCTCACGCACGACCAGCGGCGGCGCAACGTGCGGGGGGCCTTCGCCGTCGCGCCGGGCCGCGCCGCCGCCATCCGGGACCGGGCAGTCGTTCTGCTCGACGACGTGATCACGACGGGAGCGACGGCGGAGGCCTGCGCGCGGGCGCTCCTGCGCGCCGGAGCCAGCCGGGTCGACGTGCTGGCGCTCTGCCTCGTCACGCCGGACAGCATGATCAACCCGTGACGTCGCTGCGACGATCTTCCTCCCTGGAGCGCCTTTCGCGAGGGCCGCCGGGGCGATAGTGTCGCGCGCGCCGCTCCGCCGGGATCGCATAATGCCGAAGATCACGATTTACACCACGATGTTATGCCCCTATTGCCTCATGGCGAAGCAGCTTCTGAAGCGCAAGGGTGCGGCCTACGAGGAGGTCGACGTCAGCGGCAATTCAGCATTGAGGCGCGAGATGGCGGTGAGGGCCGGCCGCGGCACCGTTCCCCAGATCTGGATCGGCGACACCCATGTCGGCGGCTGCGACGACCTCTATGCGCTCGACCGGACGGGGGAGCTCGACCGGTTGCTGTCCGCCTGAAGTCAGATGGGGTGCCCGATGCCCGCTCCGGCGGATATGGCCAGCTTTCGCGTCGGGCTCGTGCAGATGTGCACGGGCAGGGACGTCGCCCGCAACCTCGCCGAGCTGAGCCGGCTCGTGCGCGAGGCCGCGGCCGCAGGCGCGCAATATATCCAGACCCCCGAGGTCTCGGTCCTGATGGAGCGGGACCGGGCCCGGCTGCTCGTCGAGACCAGGCCCGAGGAGGGCAACCCGGCCGTCGCGCACTGCCGGGCGCTCGCCCGCGAGCTCGGGGTCTGGCTGCACCTCGGCTCCATGGGCGTGCTGGTCGGGCCCGACAAGATCGCCAACCGCTCGTTCCTCTTCTCGCCCGAGGGCCGCATCGCGGCGCGATACGACAAGATCCACATGTTCGACGTCGAGCTGCCGGGCGGCGAGAGCTACCGCGAGAGCCGCAACTTCGAGCCGGGCGACAAGGCCGTGCTCGCCGGCCTGCCGTGGGGCACGCTCGGCATGACGGTCTGCTACGACATGCGATTCCCGGCGCTCTACCGGGCGCTGGCCAAGGCGGGGGCCGAGCTCATCGCCGTGCCGTCCGCGTTCACCGTGCCGACGGGGCAGGCGCACTGGCACGCTCTGCTCCGCGCCCGCGCCATCGAGGCGCAATGCTTCATCCTCGCCGCGGCGCAGGCCGGCGCGCACGAGAGCGGGCGCAGCACCTATGGCCACAGCATCGTCGTCTCCCCGTGGGGCGAGGTGCTGGCCGAGGCCGATGGCGTTGAGACTTCGGTCATACTTGCCAATGTTGAATTGAAGGCGGTCGAGGAGGCGCGCCGCCGCGTGCCATCGCTGCAGCACGATCGCCCGTTCGAGGTCGTCCGGGCAGATACGGCTCAGGATTCGGACGCCGAGACATGATCCGCTACCGTTTGCAGTGCAACAAGCGCCACGAGTTCGAGGCCTGGTTCAAGGGCAGCGCCGACTACGACCGGCAGTCCAGGCGCAAGCTCGTCACCTGCCCCGAGTGCGGCTCCGCCAAGGTGACCAAGGCCATCATGGCCCCTAACGTCTCGGCGAGCCGGTCGAAGCCGGCCGAGATGACCGTCGCCAATCCCGAGGCTGCCGCCCAGGCCGACAAGAAGCGTGAGCTCGTGGCGTTGATGCGCCAGCTCCGCTCCGAGGTCGAGAAGAACGCGGAGTTCGTCGGACCCCGCTTCGCGGAGGAGGCCCGCAAGATGCATTACGAGGAGGTCGAGAGGCGCGGGATCTACGGCGAGGCGACCCAGGAGGAGGCTCGCGACCTTCACGAGGAGGGCATCGAGTTCTATCCCTTGCCGCCGCTGCCCGAGGACCGGAACTGACCGTCCGTCTCTGCCCGGATCAGATCGGGGCCTGGCCGACCGACATGCCGCCGCACACGTAGAGGACCTGCCCGGTGGTGAAGCCCGCCTCGTCCGACAGGAAATAGGCGCAGGCGTGCGCGATCTCGGCTGTCGTGCCGAAGCGGCCCAAGGGGATTCGGCGGGTGATGGCGGCGCGATTTTCCGAACCCGGCGGATAGTTGATCCGGATCATGTCCGTCTCGATGGGACCGGGCGCGATGCAGTTGGCGGTGATGCCCTCCATCGCGTATTCGAGGGCCACGGTCCGCGTCATGCCGAGCACCGCGGCCTTCGAGGTGCTGTAGACGAGGCGGCCTTCCTTGCCCAGTCCGGCGCGGGAGCCGATGGTGACGATGCGGCCAAAGCGCGCGGCGCGCATAGCGGGCAGCACGGCCTGTATGCACTGCATCACCGAGCGCACGTTGACGCCCATAAGGGCGTCGAAATCGTCCAGCGAGACCGCCTCGACGCCGGCCACCCGCACCATGCCGGCATTGTTGACCAGCCGCAGCACGCGATGCCTGCCGGTGACCTCCTCGAGCGCCGCCGCCGTGGCCGCCGGGTCCGCGAGGTCGACGGGGACGAAGATACCCTCGAAGGCCGCCGGCGGCGTGCGCGCCATCCCGACGACGCGGTGGCCCCGCCGAGCGAGGTCCTGGGCGATGGCCATGCCGATGCCGCGGCTGACGCCCGTCACCAGCGTCACGGGCCGGTCGGCCCTCTCGGCATCGCGGCTCATCGCATCCACCTTCCTGGAGCTGCCGGGCTCGAGCATAGGGCAGCGGACGATCCGTGGGCAACTCTGCCGCAGCCGGAGCATCGAGCGGCAGATTTCTGCGCGCGGCATATTGATTCTTGATGCAGATCGGCTAAGTCGTGCGCCGGTGCCGGCGATGAAGCCGGCCCACTCGAGAGAGAGAAGCACAAGCCATGGGCTACAGGGTCGCTATCGTCGGCGCCACGGGCAATGTGGGCCGCGAGATGCTGAATGTTCTGTCGGAGCGGCAGTTCCCGGCGGACGAGGTCTTTCCGATGGCGTCGCGGCGTTCCGTCGGCTCGGAGGTCAGCTACGGCGAGAAGACCCTCAAATGCCTCGATCTCGAGCGGTTCGACTTCTCCCGGGCCGACTTCTGCCTGATGTCGGCCGGCGGGGCGGTGTCGAAGGAATGGTCGCCAAGGATCGCCGCGACCGGCTGCACGGTCATCGATAACTCCTCGGCCTGGCGCTACGACCAGGACGTGCCGCTGATCGTGCCGGAGGTCAATGCCGACGCGGTCCGGGGCTTCAGGAAGAAGAACATCATCGCCAACCCGAACTGCTCGACCGCGCAGTTGGTGGTGGTGCTGAAGCCGCTGCACGAGTACGCGACGGTGAAGCGGGTGGTGGTCGCGACCTACCAGTCCGTCTCCGGCGCCGGCAAGGACGCCATGGACGAGTTGTGGCACCAGACGAAGGGCAAGTACGTCCCGGGCCAGGAGATCGAGCCGAAGAAGTTCCCGAAGGAGATCGCCTTCAACGTCATTCCTCATATCGACGCCTTCATGGAGGACGGCTACACGAAAGAGGAATGGAAGATGCTGGCCGAAACGAAGAAGATCCTCGATCCGAAGATCAAGGTGACGGCGACCTGCGCGCGCGTGCCGGTCTTCGTCGGCCATTCCGAGGCGGTCAACATCGAGTTCGAGAAGCCGATCACCGTCGAGGAGGCCCGCAATGTGCTGCGGGAGGCCCCGGGCGTCATGGTCGTCGACAAGCGCGAGCCCGGCGGCTACGTGACGCCGGTCGAGGCGGCGGGCGAGTTCGCTACCTTCGTCAGCCGTATCCGCGAGGACGCCACGGTCGAGAACGGCCTGGCGATGTGGATCGTCTCGGACAACCTCCTCAAGGGGGCCGCCCTCAACGCGGTGCAGATCGCCGAGACGCTCATCAACCGCAACCTGCTCCAGCAGGCGGCATAGCGCCGCGCTGCGAATCGTATCGCGGGCAGGATGAGGGCAGGCGCAAGCCTGCCCTTTTCGGCTCTTGCAGCCAGCCCTGCTTGCCGACCAGGTGACCGCTCGTCAATTCCGGCGCAATCCGCCAACCAGCATCCTGAAGCTTGCCTGTCGGGGTGGGATGAGGTCGTCGGGCGGTATGTTGCCCTGCCCCCGACGGGGAGGGCGGCGGGGCGCGGGCGCGCGGGTGGGGTAGGGCACTGACGAGACGTCGGCGCAAGAGCACCCCCGCAAGGGGGGAGGTGAGATGTGCTCGCTGCCACCGTTTCGATCTCAGCCGGAAAGACTCTAAGGACCGGCCAGCACCTCGATCCCGACCGGCGTCAGCCCGCGGCGCGTCATGCCGATGATCTCCGCGGCCGCTTCGGAGAGGTCGATGACGCGGCCCGGCGAGAACGGGCCGCGGTCGTTGATCCGCACCACGACGCTGCTGCCGCTGGTGCGGTCCGTCACCCTGACGAGGGAGTTGAACGGCAGCGTCGGATGCGCCGCCGTGAGGGCCGCCCTGTCGAACGGCTCACCAGAGGCGGTCACGCGACCCTGCCAGTAATAGGACGCGATGCCTTCGAGCGCGTGTTGGCGGACCGACCCGGTCCGTGAGCCGATGGCCGCCGGCGCCCTCAAGACCGTGGTCTGCCATTCGCCGGTCTGCACCGGCGCAGAGCGCTGGCCGGCGAGGCAGTCACCGGCATCGGCCGCCGCCATCGCGAGCACCAAGCAGATCAGGAGCGTGGACGGCATCGCGCGCATTCGTCTGGCCGGCATTGGGCGGGTCTTGCGCGGCGATTCGGGTGGACTGATGGCAACGTGCTCCGGGAGCGGGAGCGGCAAGAACCCTGTTTTGCCGCACCCCGAAGCGTGTCGCGCGCGGCTGCGCTATTTGCCGAGCACCTCCACCTTCACGGGAGCGATGCCGGCGCTCTTCATTCCGATCACGCCGGCTGCTCCCGCGGACAGGTCGATGATGCGGCCGGCGATGTAGGGACCGCGATCGTTGATCGTGACGTCGACCGAGCGTCCGTTGCGTGCGTTCGTCACGCGGACCCGCGTGCCGAACGGCAGCGTCTTGTGTGCCGCCGTCATTGCGCTCGGATTGAACCAGCCTCCGGATGCGACCTTCTGCGGCTGCCAGTAGTAGGAGGCGATGCCGGACAGTGTCGTGCCGGCGGCGACCGCGCTCGCGGAGCGGCGAGGCGTGCGGGCCGCGGCCTGTCTTGTCCGCTTCGGTTTCAGGCTCACGCTCTTCTCAGGGGTCGCCAGCGTCAGCCTGCGGGAGCGCACCGTTTGCGCGGCCGCGGTGCGCGTCGCGCGCCAGGCCCGGCGGCTTGCCGAACGGGTCCGGACCACGGGATTCGGCCTGACGCGGGCGCTTGCCCGCACTGCCCGCCTGTTGTGCGCCGCCCGTGCGGCACGGCTTGCTGGATGGGTGGCTTTCGTGTGCCGCCTGGCTGAACGAGCCTTCTTGCTCCTCTGCCAGTCGGATGCGGCCGCGTTCGTCACGGAACCGATCTTCTCGCCCATGGGCGCCACGGCCTGAGCCTGCGAGGCAAACAACATGAACCCCATGGCCCAGGTCAACGTGAGCATCCGATACATGAGACCTCCATACGCAGTTTCACGATTGCCTTGGCGGCAGGATCGAAGACCTCCTTTGTCTGATTGACCGGCCCGGGGAAGGCCGCAGGACGTTTCCCAGGCGACGTGAGCCTTCTCAGCCGGGGCTCACCGTCGAGCTATCGAATGAAGAGGCCGCCAAAGCGAATTGCCAGAACCCATTATGCTGTCGTGAAGATCGACTGTACTCCCCCTGGTCTGGCGGGCCGGAGGACAGCACCCGAGAGTTCCGCAGTCAACCATTAAAAATGGACGACGTTCATCAGTCGTGTGATCAGATACGGAATTTCATCACAGAGATCGATTGCAGCATCAGGCGGTCTGGCGCGGATCTTGCGGCGGCGCGCTGTCGGAGAGATCACCGGCGCGCTTGCGATTTCGGCCGTGCCGACAGGACGATGTCCGGGCCGTCCTTTCTGATTTCGAGCGACATGCCGGCAGCGCCGGACAGCCGCCATGTGTAGTAGGCCTGTATGCTCATGGCATCGAGCTGCGGCGTCTTTCCTCCGTTGACGAACTCGACGAGATGCTGCGGCGGCCGTGCACCCGCGCCCCGGCAGCGGATCACGAATGCGGGCGCCTCGAGCGAGCCCGCCATCGACAGCTCGATGTCGCCGCCCCGCGGCAGGGCGGTGACAGCGCTCGCGATCAGGTTCAGCAGCAGCTTGACCCGGTCCTTCGCCATCTGTCCCGGCGGCAGCCTCCAGCCGAGCCTGTGCTTTGCCCCCAGGAATCCGCGCGAGATCTGCTCCGCCGTCGCGAGATCGATCACGGCCCCGGCCGAGCCCGCCGCGCCGAACGCGAAACGGGCGAACTGCAGACGCGCCGAGGCCTGCTGTGTCACGTTGCGGATGACGTCGAGCGCGTAGGACTTCGCGTCCGCGTTCTCGTCCTCGTCCAGAATCTCCAGGCCATTGTGGATGGCGCCGACGGGGCCGATCACGTCGTGGCAGATCTTGCTCGATATGAGAGCTGCGAGCTCGAGATCGGTCAGTTGCGAGCGCTGGCTCATCGGAGCCTCCCTGATCGCGGAAAATTCTACGACGGCCCAGGCGCGGGAGGCGCTCACGCGAGCCGACAGTTCGCTTGCCAAATGCAGTTTGAGCGTTGATACATGCGCCGCCAACCCGTTGCCAAGGCCGGATCGCCCCACGCGCGCCAGCCGTCCGCAATTCCTGGGGATTGGGTCCTGCCGGCCACGACGGTCGCCCCCGGACTCTGCCGCAATTCAGCCTGCTCGGTTGCCAACAGCCTCATGACACTCGACCATCTCCGATTGGCGGATCAGTTGCTCGGCGCTGTGCTCGACGCGGGCGCGGCCATCATGCACCACCGCCGTGGCGGCTTTTCCGTAGAGTTGAAGGCCGACGCCTCGCCAGTGACAATCGCCGATCACGAGGCCGAGGAAATCCTGCTCGAGGCGCTGGGCCGCTGCGCGCCGGGCGTTCCCGTCATCGCCGAGGAGGCATCGAGCCGGGGGCAGAGCCCGGCGCTTGCCGACGCGTTCTTCCTCGTCGATCCCCTCGACGGCACGCGCGAGTTCGTCGCCGGCGGGACGGACTTCACCGTGAACATCGGGCTCGTCGGCGGTGGGGTCCCGCAGTTCGGCCTGATCTACGCCCCGGCTCTCGAGCAGCTCTACGTGACGCTGGGCGAGGCCGCGGCCGCCGAGCTGCGCATTGCCCCCGACGCCAGGCCCGCCGGGCTCGCCGACGCGCGGCCGAGCCCGATCCGCACCCGCGCGCCCGACGCTCGGCGCCTCGTCGCTGTGGCCAGCCGGTCGCACCGCACGCCGGAGAACGAGCGCTTCGTCGCCGACCCGCGGATCGCGAGCTGCCGCAGCATCGGGTCCTCGCTCAAGTTCTGCCTGGTGGCGCGCGGCGAGGCCGACATCTACCCGCGATTCGGCGCCACCAGCGAATGGGACACCGCCGCGGGCCACGCCATCGTGCTCGCCGCCGGCGGCGCGGTGACGGCCCTCGACGGCAGCGCGCTGGAATACGGCAAGGCCGGCGACGCCTACGTCAACCCGCCGTTCGTCGTCTGGGGACGGCAGTCCCTCGCGGCATCGTTCCGTCTGTGAACGGCCTTCGGCCACACTTTGGTAATACTTTTGCGGAATGGTTGATTTTGCATTACCGGCCCGTCGCTTCCGGCTGGTCGGGCCACTGACGAGTGAGGCCATGCACGGATCACGCTCGAATTCCTGGAAAGCCGGCGTTGCGGCCGTTTCGATCGCCCTGGCGGCAGCCCTTTCCGGCCCGGCACAGGCGCAGGATCGGCTGCCTTGGGAAAGCCCACCGCAAGCCCGGGCCGGCGCAATCCCGGACACCTATCCCCCGAGGGACGCCTATTCACCCGGGAGCGGCCAGGGTGGAGTGGGCAGCTACGCGGGGCAGCAGGCCTACCGGAGTGAAGGTCCGTACCAGCCGTATGGCGGCCGCGACACCTACGTGCCCCCGCCCCCAGGCTCGGCGCAGGCATATGAGAGCGAGCCTCCGCGCTACACCCCCGACCCCGGCTATCGGCCCGAGCCCTACGAGCGGGACTATGGCGCCCCGCCGCCGCCGCCGGACTACGACGACTACGACCGGCGCACCTTCTCGCGCAACGAGATCCTCGATACCGGCCACCGCTTCTTCGGCTCGGTGAGCCAGGGACTGGCCAATATCGTCGAGTATGCATTCCAGAAAGCCGGCCGGCCGAACGGCTACATCCTCGGCGAGGATGCAGGCGGGGCCTTCGTTGCCGGCCTGCGCTACGGCGAGGGCACGCTCTACACGAAGGACGCCGGCATCCATAAAGTCTACTGGCAGGGCCCGTCCGTCGGCTACGACTTCGGCGGTGAGGGCTCCAAGACGATGGTCCTCATTTACAACTTGCGGCATCCCCACGATATCTACAATCGATTCGGCGGCGTGCAGGGCTCAGCCTACTTCGTCGGCGGAGTCGGCATCCAGTTCCAGAAGCACGGCGACGTGGTGCTCGCTCCCATCCGTTCAGGAATAGGATTCCGATTGGGTGCCAACATCGGCTATTTGAAGTATACCCGGACTCCGACCTGGAATCCTTTCTGAGCGGGCGGACGCGGTCTGCGGCGATGGGAGACGGATCGGGATCGTTGGCGACTGCGTTGTAGCAGTTGCGGGGGCCGGGCCAAGTGCGCCGGCCCGTTCGGACGTCTGGCGTCAGGATTGCGTTCGGGGATGCCTCAGTGATCACGATCCAGGCCGTAATGCTCGTGGCGCTGGGCTTCCTGCTGGCAATTCTGCTGGCGCTGGCGCTGGCGCCTGCCTACCGGGCGCGCGCGGTGAGGCTGACCTACCGCAATCTCCGCCGCATCATGCCGCTGACCGACGGCGAGATCCGGGCCGACAAGGACCGGCTCAAGGCGCAATACGCGGTTCGCATCCACGATCTGGAGACGAAGCTGGAGAAGGCTCGGCTCACGGCCGCCCGCCAGCAGGTCGAGGTCAACAGGCGCGACGCGAGCGTCAGCGCTCTCGAGGCCGAGCTGGCGCAGATCCGGTCCGATCTCGAGCAGAACGTCAACGCCCGCCGGGTGCTCGAGCAGACGATCATGGACCGCCTGCCTGCGGTGGAGCAGCGCCTCGCCGATACGAGCAGCCTTCTGGAGCAGCGCGACCGCGACCTGGCGGCCTTGATGTCGGACACGGGCAAGTCGGTCCGCGCGCTCGACGAGGTGATGCAGATCAACGCCCAGCAGCGGGCCGAAATCGAGCGGCTGAACGCGGTTGTCGCCACCCGGGCGGCACGCAATCGGGGGGATTCCAGGGACGCGCGGTTCGATGGCGAGGTGGCGCTCAGGTCCGAGCTGCAGGCGCTGAGGGCCCGGACCCGCGACCAGGAGTCCCTCATCTCGCGCCTGCAGTCGCTGGTCGCCGGCCCCGCGGCGAGCGCCCAGCTCTCCCGCGCCAACGGCGCAGGCAAGGCTCATGGCGAGGATGCCGAGCTCGAGCGGCTGCGGCGCGATCTCGCCGATGCCGAGGCGACCCTCAAGTCGATCAGCGACGAGACCGAGGCTGGGCAGGCCGTCGACGACGCTCTCCGGGAAAAGCTGCAGCCGCTCGACGCCACCATCGCCGAGCAGGCTGCGACGATCCGGCGGCTCGAGGCGTCGCTGGCCGCTTATCAGCAGGGCGAGACGGGAGGCCGGTCGATCTCGCTCAAGGACAGCAAGATCGCCATGAAGGCCCGCATCGCCGCCCTGCAGGCGGACGTCGAGGACCGGACCGCGACGATCGAGAAGCTGCGCGCCGAGGTCGCCTCCGTCAACGAGCGGCTCGCCATCCAGACCGCCCGCTTCGTGGACGAGATGCGCCGCCTCGGCGCCGGTACGCCGCCGATGGCTGGGCAGGGCCGGCGGCCTGCCTCTGGGTCGGCGCGGCGCACGCTCGCCGAGCGGATCGGGGAGGCCAGGCCGGCGCTCGCCGCCTCCATGAAGCCTGTTCCTCTTCGCAACGCCGACCGGAGGCCGACCGCGGCAGAGGACGAGCGCAGCCGTCCCGGGGGGGCGGATGTGGTGGCCGGGAGCTCGCATCAGGCTTCCTCGCCGCCGAACGGGCCCGCGAAGCCCGGCCCGGAAGGACGCGAGGACGCCGCCAGCGGGCCAGCCGGCGAGGCCGCAGAGACGGCGCTGCCGGCGGGGAATGGGCAGACCAGGCCGAGTCTGCTCGACCGGATTGCCAGCCTCGCCAAGTCCTGACGTGAGGCAATCCTTCGGGCAGCATTCATTTTGTTGTGCTTTTTCGCGGTTATGGCTTTGCCCGCGAGGCCCGAGCGGGTACAGAGTCTCCAACGGGGGGCAGGCGAAGCCCGGGACAATCGCATGTCCAAGCGCATTTCGGATCTGAACGAGACGATAGCCAGCCGAGCGAGAAGGACCGTGCCGTCCAGGCAGCCTGACCGGCAGCGGCCGCGGCTGGCCGAGCGCCTCGTCGCCCTGGCTCCGCTGGCCCGCGCGCCGCTTGTCCCGGAGAGCGATGCTGCGGGCTCCGATGCGCCTGCTGCGGGGCTGAGCCGGCTCGCCGACACACCCAGGTTCCAGCATCGTGCGCCGCCGCGGGCTTTGGCGCCGGCACGCAACGCGCTCGTCCCGCGCAGCAGCTCCGTGCTGCGTCCAGCTCGGATCTCGACGCCGCTGTCTCGCGTGGGCGAGCAGTCCACGGACTTTGCCGCCGGCCCCGTGCTGCCGGCGAGCTACGGGCGGGGCACGGCGGCGTTCCTGGTCGGCCTGTCGGTCGCCGCCGCGATCGGCATCGCGCTCTACGCCGTTCTCATCTGACCCGCGCAGGTCTGCCCCCGCCCCCTTCCGCTGCAGCCCTGGCTCGTGCAAGAGTCGGGCGCACTGATGTCACCAGGGGAAATGACGATGCTGCAGCTCGCGGACAATCTCGACCGGCTGGGGACGGAAACGGCGTTCGAGGTGCTGGCCCGCGCCGCCGACCTGCAGCGGCAGGGGCGGGACATCATCAATCTCGGCATCGGCCAGCCCGATTTCGAGACGCCGGGGCACATCGTCGAAGCCGCCGTGAAGGCGCTGCGCGACGGCCACCACGGCTACACGCCCGCGCAAGGCATCCTGCCGCTGCGCGAGGCCGTGGCTGCGGACCTGAAGCGCCGCCATGCGGTCGAGGTCGACCCCGATACGGTCGTCATCATGCCCGGCGGCAAGCCGACCATGTTCTTCGCCATCCTGATGCTCGGTGCGCCGGGGACGGAGATCATGTACCCGGACCCGGGCTTCCCGATCTACCGCTCCATGATCCAGTACTCCGGAGCCCGGCCGGTGCCGATCGCGCTCAAGGAGGAGAACGGCTTCGCCTTCAGCGCCGAGGAGGTGCTGGCTGAGATCACCCCAAAAACGCGCCTCATCATCGTCAACAGCCCGGGCAACCCGACCGGCGGCGCGGTGCCGGAGGCGGAGGTCAAGCGCCTCGTTGCAGGGCTCGAACGGCACCCGCATGTCGCGGTGATGTCGGACGAGATCTACAGCCAGATGCTCTACGACGGCCGCGAGCACACGAGCTTCCTGCGCTATCCGGAGCTTCGCGACCGCCTCATCCTGCTCGACGGCTGGTCGAAGACCTACGCCATGACCGGCTGGAGGCTCGGCTTCAGCGTGTGGCCGCCGGCACTGGTCGAGAAGGTGGTGCGGCTGTGCGTCAACTGCCATTCCTGCGTCAACGCGCCGACGCAGCACGCCGGCATCGCTGCGCTCGAAGGCCCGCAGGACGAGGTGCACGCGATGGTCCGGGCCTTCGACGAGCGCCGCCGCGCGATCGTGCCGATGCTGAACCAGCTCCCCGGAGTCTCGTGCGTCGAGCCCGGCGGCGCCTTCTACGCCTTCCCGAACATCACCGGCACCGGCATGAGCGCGAAGGCGCTGCAGAGCAGGATGCTGGAGGAGGCGGGTGTGGCGACGGTCGCCGGCACCAGCTTCGGCATCCACGGCGAGGGCTACATCCGCTTCTCCTACGCCAACTCCATCGAGAACATCCGCGCCGCCATCCAGCGGATCGGCACGCTGCTGACGGGGTGAGATGGCGGGTTCTAAACGCATCGAGGTCCCCTCTCCCCATTCTCAATGGGAAGAGGGTTAGGGTGAGGGGCAGAAGCTGGCGCTGCGACTGTCGCTGCCTCTCACCCCGACCCTCTCTCCGCAGGCGGGGAGAGGGAGAAGTGCGCGCGGCCAGCGCGAGCACAAGCATCAGTTCAGCTGCCATATGCGGAGATTGAGGATCGCGGCGTAGGTCACCCAGGCCCAGTAGGGCACGAACAGCAGGGACGCGGCGCGGCTCACCGGCCGGGCGAGCACCATGAACGCGCCGATGGCCACCCAGAGCAGGGCGACGATCGTCATCGCGAGGCCGATCTGGCGCGCACCGAACATCGCGAACGACCACGTCCCGTTGAGCACGAGCTGAACGATCCACGCGATCAGCGCCCCGCCTACGCCTTCGGCGCGCCAGACCAGCCACCCCGCCGCCGCGATGAGCACGTAAAGGACCGTCCAGACCGGCCCGAACAGCCAGCCCGGCGGCGTCCAGACCGGCTTCTGCAGGGCGGCATACCACGCCCCCGGCTCGAACCACGTCCCGAACGCTCCGACCGCAGCGACGGCGGCGAGGAAGATGAGGAAGGTTAGGAAGCGGGTCATTGGAGGCGAACCGGCGGGCGACGGCCAGGGTTCCGAGTCGCGGCGGTCATCGGGGGGCGGTCCGCGCCCCCCACTACGACGGCTGGCCGAGTGTGGTGAGCATCAGCACGGCGGCAGATTGCGTGGCGTCGGCGGGGGTTCACCATCTCAGCGGAGCGCGATTCGCCATCCAATGCCAATGAGGATCGTCCGCGGCGCAGGCTACCACCTTCCGCATTTCGATATCGGATAGCGGCGCCTCGTCGCCCCGCTCCCCTCGAATTGACCCGCGAGCGCGCTCCGTGCCTGCGGCGCGCCGGTGAGGAAACGTGCTGCACACGGATGATCATTGGAATGGGAGCGTCGCGGCCTTGCTCCCCCGTGATTATCAGACGCCGGCGAAAGATTGCGGCTCGCCGCTGCATCTGGTCATCGATCCGCATACACTACAAGCTCGTCATGAGCGACTGGAGGTCGAAACTGCAACCATCCAGCTTCGGGCCTTCCGGTGCTCTCGCGGGTCAGCCGGTCGCGATCAGCATGGTGCCGGCGAGCGCGAGCAGGCAGAGCACGACCTCGTGGAACCGCCGGTCACTGAGCCGCCGGTAGGCGAGAAACCCGGCCCACGCGCCGACCAGCGTCCCCGGCACGGCCATCAGGACCAGCCTGCCGACTTCTACATTCAGCATGCCTGACGCCGCGTACGCCACCATGGCGGCAGACAGGACAGCCAGGTTGAACGCCTGGAATACGCCTCGCCGCTCGGCCTTGCCCCAGCCGCGGATGGCGGCCCAGATGGTCGGGAGCGGCCCCGACAGGCCGGCCAAGCCGCCGAGGATGCCGCCCATCAACCCGACGATCCCGTCCGCGGCTTGCCCGCCCCAGGCGGTCCCGAGCCGAGGCTTGAGGAGCAGCATGCCGACGGAGTAGCCGATCAGCACGACTCCCACCGCGGCCTTGAAGGTCCCCGGATCGATGTGCGTCAGGAGCCGAGTGCCGATCGGGACCCCGACCAGGCCGCCGGCGATGAAAGGCCGCAGCCGCCGCCAGTCGAGCTCGTGCCAGATGCGCGGCAGCGTCTGCACCTGCGCGATGATCGAGCACGCGACGACGAGTGGCGCGGCCAGCCCCGGCCCGATCACATGCAGCCAGAACGCGAGCGCGGTCAGGCCGGTGCCGAACCCGGTCAGCCCGGATACGAAGCCGCCGGCGAGGGCGCCCAGCAGAATGAGCGTGAGCTCCGTGCCCACTCGGCGGCTCCCCGGTCCAGAGCCGTCAATACGTCGCCCGGCCGCCGGAGATGTCGAGCACCTGCCCGGTGGTGAACGAGCAGTCCGACGACGCCGCCCAGGCGATGAGCGCAGCGACCTCCTCGACCGTGACGAGCCGGCCGCGCGGGATCTTGGACAGCATGAAGCTGATGTGCTCCTCGGTGACCTGGTCGAGGATGGCGGTGCGGGCGACCGCCGGTGCGATCGCATTGACCGAGATGTCGTAGGTCGCGACCTCCTTGGCGAGCGATTTCGTCAGACCGATCAGTGCCGCCTTGGAGGCGGAGTAGGCGCTGGCGTTCGGGTTGCCTTCCTTGCCGGCGACCGAGGCGATGTTGACGATGCGGCCGTAGTTCTGCGCGATCATGCCCGGCACGATGGCCTTGCAGCAGTTCCAGGGCCCCTCGAGATTGACCCGCATCGTCGCCTGCAGCTCCTCCAGGGAATAGTCCCAGAGCTTCGCCGTCGGCCCGGCGATGCCGGCGTTGTTGACGAGGATGTCGATTCGGCCGAAGGCGGCGATGGTCTGGTCGCGGGCTGCCCCGACGGCGCTCGGATCGGTGACGTCGCAGGAAAACGCCTTCACTCCGACGCCGAGCGCACTCGCCGTCTTCCCGGCCAGCTCGGCATCACGGTCCCAGATTGCCACGGTGGCGCCCGAAGCGATGAACCGCTCGGCGGAGGCGCGGCCGAAGCCCTGCGCACCACCCGTGATGACGGCCACCCGGCCCTCGAGGTCGATCTTGTTCGCCATGGCTCCACACTTCCCCGCTGTTCGATATTAGCTGTAACCGATCGCTGTCGCGCTTCAAACCGCAATGACGGGATTTGTGGGGCTGGCGGCCACGGCTCCAGATCCCCTCTCCCCGCGGGCGGCGAGAGGCTCGGGGTGGCAGCCGCGAGCACCGCGCAAATTCCTGCCCACCCACCTCCCAGGGTCAGACCCGCCGGGTCTGACCCTCACGCCTTCCTCGGGGTCAGCCGCTCACCGGCTTCTCCGACCTTCGACGACGAAACGATTCCCACTGCATACCCACACCGTCATGGCCGCGAAGGCGGCCATCCACGCAACTCTCCACACCTGATCTGCGG
>JAHDXT010000068.1 GCA_023384095.1 Hyphomicrobiaceae bacterium | reverse complement strand
CCCCTCAGTTCCCCCAGACGCCGCGAAGTCGACCATTTTTCAGCGACCTGCTAGCTCATGCAGCAAGATGCGGGGGCGAGGCCCGGCAGACAAAAGACTGCCGGCTCGAAATTCCCAAATGTCGCCCTACTGCCCGCCAATCGACTGCCTTTCCTGCGGTTGCTCCCGAGCGACTTGTTGCGCCTTGTTATAGCTTTCCACGACCGCCGCATAATGTGGTGACACTTGAGCATAGAGAGCAGCAATCTCGGCGGCTTCCGGGCGGTTCCACGTACGGTGCACTTCGGATAGCACAGCATTTGTCGTTGTAGGGATGACGCCGCCCTGAACAAAGCGGGCGAGCGAGGCACGACTGGCCATTTCGCTCGGATCGCCAGACGCATCCATCACCGCGTATACCTTATATCCGGCCACGCGTGCATCGAGTGCCGGGAACATGACGCACACACTCGTCCAAACTCCCGCCATTATGAGCGTCTTCTTGCCGGTATCGCGCACGGTGCGCACGAAGTCCTCGTTATCCCAGGCGTTCACTTCACCCTTGCGGGCCACGTAGACGGCATGCGGCGCATGCTCGTGGATTTCTGGCATCAGCGGCCCGTTAGTGCCATTCGGTTCCGAAGCTGTCGTGATCACGGGGATATTCATCAATGTCGCCAGCTTGGCGAGTAACACGACGTTGGACCGAAGCTCCGCTATAGGCACGTCCTTCACGGTTTGGAAGAGCCCGGACTGATGATCCAGGAGGAGAATGGCGGTATCGGACGGATTGAGCAATGCCGCGCCACCCCCGGTGGGAAGAACGCTGGACGATGGCTCACTTTGCTGCGGCGGTGTTTGAGCGAGCACAGGGTCGGCCGGCGAAAGCAGACCGAGGGCTAGTATGAATGCAAATACATGCAGGGCCTTCCTGAAGATACCACACATGGGATTTCCTCCTTTGCAGAATGAACACACATGTTCGAGATGCTGATCGCCAAGCGCTGCTGAACGTCCGACCATCAGCAATACTTTGAGTGGCGCGCGGCTCTCCGGTGCTCTCCGACCTCTTAGGTAGCTGGTAGCCATCGCAAAGCCGCCCACAATGGCGAGGTGCTCGAACCCAGTACTTTCCCCGCGCGTAACTCCCCCGCGCGGCGGATGGTTGCGACATCAATCTTCGCGGCCGGTTCGTAACCCGAGGCGACGCAGACCACCGTGATTGGGTCTACATTCAAGGCGAAGACGCGGCCGACTTCTGAATTGTGCGATGGCGGGCGGGAACCAGCGATCTCCACTCCCGTTCTGCGTGGCGAAGGCGCTGGCTGTGGTGCTCTACAGCGCCGAATGCTACCCCGCAGGCGCGCCTCGCCGCCCAAGACGATACCCTGAGCCGAGGCAGGAGGTTACGAACCATGGTGCGATCCTGCAAGCACGACGGCCTTAATCGTTCGAAGATTGCCGCAGCCCGTACGGGAATCGGGCGCCGCGCGTTCATCCAGCTCGGCTTGGGCGGCGCGATCCTCGCAACGGGTCTGCCCCTGCGACGGCGCGTGGTTGCGCAGGATCTGCCCGGCCCGGCAGACCTGATCGTCACCAACGCGCGGGTGGCGACGCTCGATCCCATTCGTCCGCAGGCCAGCTCGATCGCAATCCGCAATGGCCTCGTCTTGCAGGTGGGCTCCAACGAGGAGGCGCTTGCTTCGCGCGGGTCCGAGACCCGCGTCTTGGACGCGGGCGGCCGGACCGTGATTCCCGGCCTCAATGACAGTCATGCCCATGTCGTTCGCGGTGGCCGCTTCTATAATCTCGAGCTGCGCTGGGATGGGGTTCCGTCGCTCGAGCGTGGGCTCGCCATGATTGCCGAGCAGGCGAAGCGAACCCCTTCTGGACAGTGGGTGCGGGTGATCGGTGGTTGGTCGCCTTACCAGTTCGCAGAACGGCGCATGCCAACGCCGGAGGAGCTGACCAAGGCCGCTCCGAATACGCCAGTCTTCGTCCTCTTTCTCTACAGCCGGGGCTTCCTCAATCGCGCCGCGGTTGCAGCACTCGGGATCACCGCAGAGACTCAGGCGCCCGAGGGAGGACGCTACGAGATCACACCCGATGGCGGCGCAATCCTTTGGGCCGAGCCGAACCCCGCCATCCTCTATCAGATGATCGCCGCACCGCCTCAGCTTTCTGCAGAGGAGCAGGTGAACTCAACACGCCACTTTTACCGCGAGCTCAATCGCCTGGGTCTTACGAGCGCGGTCGATGCGGGCGGCGGTGGCCACGAGTTTCCCGACGACTACGGTGGGAGCAAGGTGCTGGCCGAAGCTGGCGAGATGCCGATCCGAATATCCTATTATCTCTTCGCCCAACGGGCCAATGAAGAGCTGCAAGATTTCCAGCGCTGGACTGAGGGATGGGCGGTCAACCTGAACCTGGCCGAGCGGCTCGATGACGGATTTGTGCTCGAGGGTGCAGGCGAGTTCCTTACCCAGTCGGCGGGCGACTGGGAAAACTTCACTGCACCGAAACCGAATATCGCCGAGCGCCAGGGCTGGAGTGAGGAGCTGACAGCAGTGACGCGCCTCCTGCTCCGCGCGCATTGGCCGATCCGCATTCACGCCACCTACGATGAATCGATCGGCCACATCATGGACGTGTTCGAGGCCGCTCACCGGGCGGAGGTCGAGGCCGGCGGATCCGGATTCCGCGGCATCCGCTGGGCTATCGATCACGCTGAAACGGTGAGTCGGAGTAATCTGGAGCGTATCGCTAACCTCGGTGGTGGCATTGCAATACAGAACCGGATGGCCTTCGCCGGCGAGTTTTTCGCCGAACGCTATGGCGATGAGACGACCCGCCGCGCGCCGCCGATCCGAGACATGATCGAGCTCGGAATCCCGGTCGGCGCCGGAACCGATGGGACGCGCGTGGCCAGCTACAATCCTTGGATTACCCTGTGGTGGTTGGTGACCGGCAAGACAATGGGCGGCACGCCCCAGCGCGAGCAGCGCCACCAGCTCTCACGCGAGGAGGCGCTCGGACTCTGTACGACCGGGGCGGCCTGGTTCTCCGGTGAGGAAGCGCTCAAGGGTCGCCTCGCGCCCGGGCAATTCGCCGACCTCGCCGTGCTTTCGGACGACTACTTCTCGGTGCCCGAGGACCGTATCAAGTCAATCGAAAGCGTGCTCACTGTCACGGGCGGACAAATCGTCCATGGCGCCGGCCCGTTCGAGGATCTCGCGCCCGGGCTGCCGCCCGTCCAGCCCGACTGGTCGCCGGTGGCGCGATTCAACGGGTACTACCGGGCCGGTTAGTTCCGAACCGCGCCGAGAGAGAGCTCTCCAGCGGGCTCTCAGAGGCGTAGCCTGCCGGGCTCCATCTGTTCTTTGGGCTGGTTAGGCCAGTGTCGCGGACACCCTCAGCTCTCGCTGAGAGATCCACCAGCGGATCAGCCAGAGGCGGAGCAGGTGAGGCACATATCCAAACAAGCGAATCGCGGGTGTCCCCGTCGTAAAGGTGCCAAGTCCAACCGGGCCACAGGACGGCCGAGGCGATCTTCACGCATGCTGCTTCATGCAGAGGAAGAACTACTCCTCGCTCTCATAGATGGGCTTACGTGACATACCTCCGTGTGATGTCCTGGATCGAGGCGCAGCCGGCGAGCTTCATCGCCAACTGGAACTCTTCCTTCAAGGTCTCGAACATGGATTGAACGCCGGGCGCGCCGCCAAGAGCGAGGCTGTAAAGAGTTGGACGTCCGACGCCCACCGCCCGTGCGCCAAGCGCGAGGGCCTGGAAAACGTGAACGCCGCGGCGAGGACCGCTATCGAGAAGCACGGGCACATCCGGATCGACGGCCTCGACGATACCCGGCAAGGCGGTGATCGCAGCGGGCACCGTATCCAGCTGCCGGCCACCGTGGTTGGAAACCTGGATGGCTGCGGCGCCGCGCGCCACGCACTCCCTCGCGTTGTCCGGGGTCAGCAGCCCTTTGACGACGACGGGCAGCCCCGACTCTCTCGCGATAAACTCGATGTCCGCGAAGCTGAGGTCCTTCTTGAAGATGTCGCCGAGATCCGCGAGGCTTGCCCCGACCGGAGCGTTGGGGATGCTCGGGAATGTGAGTGACTCAGGGAATACGAAGTTGTTTCGCTCATCGGCCTCGCGGTTGTCCGGCCATTCGAGATCGACCGTAAAGACAATGGCGGTGCAGCCGGCGGCCTTCGCCCTCTGGATGAGCTCGCGGTTTACGCCCTGATCCTCCATGAAATAGAGCTGGAACCACTTCGGCCCCGGGTTTGCTTTCGCGATGTCCTCCAGCGGCACGTTCGCCAGGGTCTGTGCGCAGAACAGAGCGCCCGCGTCGCCAGCACCCTTGGCGCTCCCTCTCTCTGCCGTTACATGCGCCAGTCCGTGCGCCGCCATTGGCGGGACGAAAAGCGGGACGTCCAGCTTCGAACCGAGGATTTCGATCTCGGTATTCGGAGCGTCGAAGCCCGCGAGGTAGCGCGGGAGGATCTGGCGATCGTCGAAGGCGCGCGTATTCTCCTTCAGCGTCCATTCGTCCCCCGACCCGCCTCTGATGTAGCCAAACGCCCCCTTCGGAATGACCTCCCGGGCCTTCGCCTCGAGGTCGTACAGGTTGATGATGTCGAGCGGCCCTTCCGCCGTCCCGGTCTCGTACGACGTCTGTGACGACGACTGCGCGCGGGCCATGTCGACCCTCAAACCAGCTGCTGCTGCGATTCCGAGTGATCCCAGGAGCACGTCGCGCCGAGAAGACATGTGATCCTCCGCTATGTCTGTGGACGTCAGCCCTGAGGAAAGCTTGATCCGCAACTATCGTTCCCGTTGCGATCAACCAGGCTGCTCGTTGGCACTTCGCGCGCGCGAAGGAGCTTGACGGCTCATGGATGCCGCTGCCCGTAAGACGTCAGCCCAAAGCCACCGGCCGGTCCAGAAAGTCGAGTTTAGAATCAACGCGGTGGGCACAAGCTGACCAGAAGCTCACTTCGCCGTGTTCGCGCTGGCTTCTGGCGTGGTGCTCCGGACCGGGCGCGCTCTTCCGGTTCGCCCGGTGACAATATCCGCTCAAACCCTTCGACAAGGGTCCCCCCGGGCGCGCCATATTTCCACTACTCCAGAACAAAACTGGGCAATGGGGCACCGGCCTCGAGGTCGATGCGACAACTACTCGGGATAGACCTGAACGTCCTCCGGTTCCGGCTTGTTGAAAAGGATGAACACCAGGGGGTTGCCGGGCTCGGACATTGCATCGCTGCGCTGGCCCGTTATCTCTCCGGCCACGCCGCTTGTATACTCCGCAACCACCTCGCCGAAGCTATCGCGCTGGATGGCAACCTTCTGTCCGGCTTCGACCTTGTCGTTGAGTTTGACCAGATGCTCTACGATCCCGCCCGCTGTGGCCAGGATCGGGAACGCGCTGTTACCGACAAAGACAGTCACGTCCTTGCCTGTACGTCCCATTGGCCCGGCAACGATGCCGTGAAGCTTGAGGACGTTCATTGTACCTTCCACAAAGAGCGAGATCATCTCCGGGTCCAGGACGCGCGCAGCGCCGATTTCCGGCGTGAAGGACGGGATGCCCACGTCCATAAACGCGTTGTGCAGGACACCGGGGTATACATGATTGTCGAAGATCTGGCCGACGGGATAGAGATCCATCATCGCCTTGACCTCGGGCACGTCCATACCGCCAATATTGAATGCGGTGACTTCGAATCCGGTTGTCCCGGTATGGAAGTCGATCGCGAAGTCGGCGTTCGGCCGCAGCAGCCGGTTGAAGAGAAGCCCGGCGTGTCGGTTGGGTGCGGTGACGCCGTTCTCGTTCCCGGGCCACTCCCGATTCATATCGATCAGATCGATGCCTCTGCCCTGGTTGGGCCATCTGCGCTGCATGCTTTCCAGGGCCGGGCGGGACACGTCCGTGACCGCCATCACCGTGCCCGACAACTGTGCCGGGTCGAGCTGGTTCATCACGGTCTGGACCGTATGCACAGAGCTCATCTCGTCGCCATGCACGCCACTGGTCAGGACGCCGCGCTTGCCTGGCCGAGCGCCCTTGGCTACCGTTACCGATACATACCAGTGCTGTCCGGTCGGCATCTCAACCCCCTGAAAATATAACAGGTGCTTCTTGCCGGGCTCCAGGTCGTTGACGTCGAGCGCGCTGACGACCTTTTTGCCTTCGATAACATCGCCGGTATAGACCGTTCCGGATGGCGGATTGGCAGGAGGTGTCGCTGCGTCCTGGCCATTCGCAGCACCAGCGTTGACGGCGACTGCGGCGCCGACCGTGGCAATGGATGCCAATATCAGATCGCGGCGATCGATATCTTTTGCAGACTTGTCCGGCATGATGGGGCCTTTGTGATTGTGAAAGGCAACGTTCGTACGACGGCACGGCATGCACATCGGTCGCAAAGCCCCCCGCGACTTAAATTACGGGTATGCCGCTGAGCTCGCAAGGTTGCATGATTTCTGCGGGAGGCAGGTCGGAGCTTGCGATCTTGCGGTGTCGCTCGCCAGCTCCAGAGCTGGTGCAAAGCAGAACTGTTGCTCAAAAATCGGCAGTGATAGCAATTACATACGAGTTCGCAGTTTCATCCTGCCCGGTGCGCCACTGACTTCAAGCCTACCGCAAGTCGACTGTCAGCTCGTAGCTGCCCGGCGCCTCACCATAGTAGTCGCTGATCCGGACATAGTAGGCTGCGTCGGCGCGGATCTTTGCTTCGTACTTGAGATCGCCGCCTGCCGTGGTCGTATGCCGGCCACCGAGATTGGTCTTGCTGCCGTCGAAGACCGCAACGCTGGGGCGCAGGGTCGCCGACGTGTTCTTGACCTCGATGGACAGCTGGCGCTCGCTCGAACCGGCGGCCCCGACCTGAGCCACCTCGAACCGGAAATAGTCGACGTCTTGCCCATCCATGACGGCAGCAGACACTGTGCTGCCGAGCGATGCCGGACGAGCTGTGAGGATGCTGTCATTCGGCTCGTAGGTGTCGAACGCCTTCGTCGCTCGCACCCGGACGAGATAGGCGCCGGCGCTTTCACCGTAGTAGTTGCTGACGCGGAACACGTAGCGCGTCTCCGGCGGCGCCACCAACGTGTAGGCGAGGTCCGCGCCCTTGGTGGTCTTGTGCTGGCTTCCCAGGCTGGACTTTGCCGCGTCGAACAGCTCGAGGCGAGGCTCGAGCGTGGTCGACCTGTTCTCGAGCTCAATGCTGATCCGGTCACGATGCTGCGGCAGCGTCTTGAACGTGAAAAAGTCGGCATCCTTGCCGTCGGCAATGCCGGCGGTGACCCACGTGTCGAGCTCGATCACGTTCGTGGTCAGCAGATCGTCGTTAGGCTCGCGCTCCTGAGCGGCGACCGTGACGTGCTGCGGCGGCAGCGCCTGCAAGGCCTCGAGCTGCTGGGCACGGCGCACAGCTACGATTTCGCGATTGAACGACCGTGAGACCGCCCGTGCGGCCTCGAGCTGCTCATCGACAGTCGCGCTTGCCGGCGCCGGTGCAGCGGCTGCCGCCGAACCTCGCGATAGAGCCGTCACGTTTGCCTGCGAGGCCGACGCCTGTTGCACGATGGTGACGATGTTCTCGACGCGATCCGTGTAGGCCGCGGCCTTGCTTTTGCACTGCAGGAATTGCTCGGGATCGAGACGGCCTGCGTCCAGGACCGTGCAGCACGTCTTCAGATTGAGCGCGGTCAGCTGGGCGCGCTCGTCGAGCTCGGTAAGCGGAGCACGGCCGATCTGCAGCTCGCCTTCCGCTTTCAGGAACTTCAGCTTCGTCGACAAACTCACACTCGTTTGCCGGAAGATGGCTTCGCAGGGCCTGTATCGCGCCGCTAAGAGATCGTAGATGAAGTAAACCGAGCCGACCGAAACGAGACCTGCCGTCAGGGCGCTGAGCGGCACAAGGGGTCGCAGCCAGTATCGCGACGGCTTGACGGCGCCTTGGGTCATCGCTTGTCCCCCGCTCGTGCATCGGTCAAGGCGAGCACTCAACCAAGGCGCTGGCATCGCCCTTGTCAACCTAGGAACGCGCGAGATGCATTTTGCCTGGGGAGAGAACCGACGCCGTCCTCGATCGACCCAGCGCAATCAGGCCCGATGTGCACGTCGGCTTGCCGCCCGGCGACGCCGACCAAACCGGTCACCCGCGGCCAGCCGGGCGGGAAGATTCATCTTCCTTCGATGCAGGCAAATTCACCCGGGGAGATGTTGGGAGACCGTCGGGGCTGACGAGGGGCACGGCGCTATCGGAGCGGATGGCGGCTCACCAATCGCGCTCAGCGAAGAAATGCTCGAAATGGCAATGACGGGATTCTCGCCCAGCTCACAGGTAGTCGTGAACGATTCGGCCTGACACAAGCTCGAAATCGGCGCGCCACCAGAAGCCTTCGAGCATCTCCACCACCGGCAGGCGATGGACCGGCGCCTGGGCGTTGGGTCTCAGCTCGACCGTGCATGGCCCCGACCAGCATTCGTGGACACGGATATTCGACAGCCGACGTGCGGTCAGCTGCCGGATCGCAGGGCGTCCGTCGATGTGGTCGATGGCTTTCAGATTGAGATTGAGCGCAAAATCCATGTAATTGCCGACGCTCGCAATGGAATCCCGGCGCTGTTTGTAGCCCAGCGTGCCGGTCACGACATCAATTCCGTTTCTCCTGACTGTGCCGACCCAAAGATCCCCCTTCACTTCCAGGCTGGGTTCACCGAGCTTTTTCGGCTGGCCGTGCACTTCACGCCCGTGGGATACGCCGCCGTCCGAGCTGAGGAACAGGTAGGGCGAATAGGATCCGCTCTCCCCGGTAGAAGGATAGCGGGCGGCGACCATCACGTTGGCCTCGCCGTAGGGACCAAGCCAATCCGGATCGTTCATCTTGTAGATGTGGATCAGGGCGACGTCGCCTGTCGGCTCGAGCGGCGGCGGGAGAAGAGCCTGGATCGCATCCGGCCGGGTCCGGTATGCGAGCGTCAGGATCTCGGCATCGCGAAATGCAAACGGAAACGGCGGTACGAGCGGTGCATCCCAGGGCGTCGAGAAGCCCGGCCTCACGATGTCCTCGACTGTGGGTCGACGCAGCGTCACTGCGGCACTTTCTCTGCTGCGGCGATGACGGCGTCAACGGCGGCGCGCTCACCGATTTCACCCTTGAGGTGGCTCTCGATAGCCGCCCCCGCTTCGTGCTGGAACGGGATATAGCCCGGGCGGCGCGGACGTATCCACGCAGTCTCCATCGAGAGCCTTGCACCGGAGAAGTAGCCGTTGAAGTGGCGGTCGATAACCGGATCGCTCCAGGCATCGACCGCACCCGGCTGGCCGTGCCAACGGGCGATCAGCGCATGTTGGGCGCTGGCGCTCGCCGCGAAGGCCGTGAAGGCGAGCGCTTCCTCCGGATGCGGCGAGAAGCGCGACACGGCAAGACCGGTGCCGCCGAGCATCGAGCCTGCCGGGCCGCGCACACCCGCGAAGCCGGCGAATGACAGGCGACGCCGGTAATCCGGCTCGCCGTACGTGCCATAGCCGTAGACGCAGGGGCAGTAGACGATGTCGTCGCGCGCCTCCATGGCATCGTGGAGCGCGATCGAGGACCAGTCGAGAGCATCGCGCGGGCAATGGGCGACCACCTGCTTGACGAGGTCGAGAGCCTCCTCGAGGGCTGCACGCTCGAGTGCGAACGGTGCGTGCGGGTCGGTAGGGATCGACTTGCCGACATTCGCCATCAGGCTGAACATGGCGGCGGCAGCGTGCGGGGTATGGGCTGCGATCCCGAGATACAGGTCCTTCCGCCGCAGCCGTGCCCCGAGCGCGACAGCATCGGCCCAGGTCGTGGGCAGCTCCTCGTCCGCCTCACGCATCAGGTCGGCCCGGTAGAGGGCGTGCATGGTGGCGCCATCGATTGGTGCCGCCCAGACGCCGCCACCATAGCGGTAGCTCGCCAGCGATGGTCCGATATAGAGGCGGTCGGCCTCCGGACCGAACAGTTCCGGATGAGGTCGTGCGAGATCCAGGAACGCCTGGCGCTCCGCTATCTCGCCGCAAAACGGATGATCGATGATGAGGAGGTCGAATTGAGCTGCGATTTCCCCGATCGTCTGGTGCTCGAATGCGGAGAGCGGTCGCACAGTCCATTCTATTGTCACGTGCGGATGCGTGCGCTGGAAGGCCTCCAGAAGCGGCTTCAGTGGCGCGGTAGCACGGCGATGGCCCCAGGCGAGGCCCCTCAGCACGATGTTGTGCATATCCGATCGATCCTCAATCCCGCTTGACGGCCTGTGCCTTGTTGAAGTCGGCAACTCCCCGCTCCTTGGCTCCCATCGCGAACGCGAGCGCCATCAGCTCCCGCTCCATGGCGAGGCCGTTCGTAAGGCCGCCCTCCATAGCGGCGCGGATCCCGGCCTTGTTGGTGACGGTGGCGACCTCGGAATGAGCGGCGATGCGCTTTGCAAGCGCGAGTGCCTCCGCCACCTCCTGACCCTCGTCGACCAGGAGCTCGACGATGCCGATGCGGTAGGCCTCGTCCGCATCTATCGTATCGCCGGTGAGAAGAATTCGGCTCGCTTGACCAAACCCTACGAGACGCGTGAGGCGCTGCGAGAAGCCGCCGGCACCGAGCCAGCCGTGCTTGACCTCCGGCGCAGCGAACCTGGCGGTCCGTGACGCGACGCGGATGTCGCAGTTCAGCGCGATCTCGAAGCCGCCGCCCATGACCCAACCCTTGAGGGCCGCCACCACGGGTTTGCGGAACTCACCGAACTCAAGGGCGTAGTTCACAGAGTGCCGCCAGGCCCAGGCATCCGGATAGACATCGATCGTGTTGAGATCGGTCCCGGCGCAGAAGGCGCGGTCTCCGGCGCCGCGCACCAGAACGCAGCTCGCGCGGGCATCGGCGTCGATGGCTTGACGCGCCTCTCGGATGGCGGCTGCCATCTCGGGAGTGACGGCGTTGTGCTTTTCCCTTCGGTCGAGCAGGAGCTCGGCCACGCCATCGGTGATGGAGACGCGGATGCTCTCGCAGCTCATGCCACGGCTCCCGCAGCGCGAAGCGCTGCAATTTCCTGTGGTGCGTAGCCGATCGCCGACAGAACGTCGTCCGTATCGGCGCCGAGTGCCGGCGCAGGAGCGAGTTGCGGCTCGGGCTGTGTCGAGAAGCGGATCTGCGGTGCGACCGTGGTCACCGGCCCCGCCGTTGGATGCTCCATGGTTGCAAAGCAGCCCTGCAACTGTGGGTGCGCGAGCAGGCTCGGATAGTCGTTGACCGGGCCGCACCATACCCCGCGCGCGTGCAGCGCCTCGACGGCCGCCTCCGTTTCCCAACCGGCCAGCAGGTCTGCGATGACCGGATAGACGCGGTCGCGCCACTCGTCGATCGCAGCGTGCTCCTCCCGGACTGGCCGCGATGCAGCGAGATCCGCCAGCGCATTCGAGCCGAGCACCTCGGCGATGACGCCGAGGCTCGATTGTGCGATCGCAATATGACCGTCCCCGGTCTTGTAGATGCCGTACGGCGGCTCCTGAAACGTCGAGGCGTAGGGCGCCTTGCCTCGCTTCACGAAGCGACCGGTGGTGAGCCAGGTCGAGAGCTCCTGGATCTGCACCTCGAGGGCGGCGCCAAGCAGGCTCACCTTGACCTCGCATCCGATCCCCGTGCGATCACGCTGGACTACGGCCGCGAGCACGCCCTCCGTGGCGAGATGCGAGGTCATGACGTCGATCATGTAGACGGGAGCCGGGTGGGGCGGGCCATCCTCCGTCCCGGCGAGCCAGGTCAGACCCGAGAAGGACTGAACGAGAAGGTCCTGCCCCGGCCGCTCCACCATCGGACCATCCTCGCCGTAGCCGGAGATGGACACATAGATGATGTTGTCCTTGAGCCGCTTGAAGCTGGCGTAGTCGAGACCGAGCCGTCTGGCCACCAGGGGCCGCATGTTCTGGATGACGATGTCGACGCTCGGCACGAGGCGATCGAGCACAGCGCGCGCACCCTGCACCTTGAGATCGATGCCGATCGAACGCTTGTTGCGGTTGAGGGTGAGGTAGGGCGTAGCCTCGCCGTCCAGGAGCACGTCGGCCATCACCGCGGACCGGGTGATGTCGGGGCGGTTGGGCGATTCCACCTTGATGATCTCGGCGCCCATGTCGCCCAGGCGCTGGGTGCAGAGCGGGCCCGCCATGGCGATGGTGAGGTCGAGCACGCGCAGGCCGGCGAGCGGCGCCGTCGCGGCGGGCGTGCGGTCGTGGTGGGTCATGCTCAGCCTTGGTTGATGATGGTGACCTGTCAGCGTCCGCGGAAGACCGGCGGGCGTTTGGACTTGAAGGCGGCCCGGCCCTCGCGGGCATCGTCCGTAGCGAAGCAGATGGTCTGCAGGTCGCGCTCGTAGCGGACGGCGTCCTCGCGGGTCATGCTGTACGCGGCGCGCAGGTTCATCTTGGCTGTCTGTGCTGCGATCGGCGCCCGGCTGGCAATCGTGCGGGCGAGCTCGTCCGCCCGCTCGTGCAGGCGCTCGAGCGGCACGATCTCCGAGACGAGGCCCCATGCGAGGGCCTGATCGGCATCGACAGGGTTCCCGGTCATGGTCATCAGAGCAGCATTCGAGGGGCCGATGGAATGCGCCAGCAGCGTGGTCATGCCGCCGCCGCCGATCCAGCCGAGCTTGACCTCGGGAGCGGCGAAGCTCGCATTCGGGGACGCGATGCGGATGTCCGTGGCCAACGCCATTTCGAGGCCGCCCCCGAAGCAGTAGCCGTTGATGGCGCATATCACCGGGCGATCGATCGAGCGCACCGCGTCGGTGTAATCGGGCCGGAAACGGAAGTCCCAGGCGGTTCCATAGGAATCGAGCTCCTTGATGTCGGAGCCGGCGCAGAAGGCGCGCTCGCCAGCCGATCGCAACACCACGACCCAGATCTCGCGGTCACGATTGATCGCTGCCGCATGCGCAACGACGGTCTCGATCATCTCCGGCGTCATTGCATTGAGCTTGTCCGGACGATCTATGGTGATCGTCGCGATGTGATCGGTGACATCGAGGCGGATTTCAGCCATTGCGCGCCTCCTCACTCGTCGGCCACGGCTGCCGGACTCGGCGTCTCGGCAATTACCCCGCCACGGAGCAACTCCTCGATCCGTTCTGTCGGGTAGCCGATCTCGGCAAGAATGGCGCGGCTGTGCTCGCCAGCGAGTGGCGCGCCGTAGCGCACCGTGCAGGGAGTCTCGGACATCCGAATGGGAAAGCCGGGTGTCGTGACCCGGCCTTCCGTGGGATGATCGTATTCGACGAAGGTGCCGTTATGGATGACCTGGGGGTCAGCCACCAGGTCGGCGAAGCCGTATACCGGTCCGGCCCAGACGTCGTTTGCGGCAAAGCGATCGAGCCATTCCGCGCTCGCCTCGGTCCGCAGGCGCTCGCGTGTTTTCGCGAAGATCTCGTCGCGTCGCGTCCAGCTGTCGACCTCGTCGTCCATGGTCAGGAACGAAGGCTCGCCGATGAGCTCGCCGAGCTTTCTGAGCGGCGGGAAGGCGACGATGATGTAGCCATCCCTGGTCTGGAACACCCCGTAAGGGGCACGGATGTAGACGTGCGCGTGCGGCTCGGCCGAGCGCGTCTGCGGCTTTCCCGCGACGGTGAAAACGGAAAGCTCCTGCATCTGCATGGTGGTGATCGCGTCCAGCATGTTGACCTGAACGAGCTGGCCTTCGCCGGTGCGCTCGCGATGGAACAGCGCCGCGAGCGCTCCCTCGAAGGCCGAGTAAGCCGTAATGGCATCGACGACGTACTGCCCCGAGGGAGCAGGGGGCTGGTCGAGGCTGCCGGCGGATAGCATCGCCCCGCTCATTCCCTGCAGGATGAGATCCTGTCCCGGCTTCTGCGCGTAGGGTCCAGTCTCGCCGTAGCCCGAGATGGAGACGTAGACCATTCGCGGGTTGAGCCGCGACAGGGTCGGGTAGTCGACGCCGAGGCGCTCGGCGACGCCGGTGCGGTAGTTCTGCAGGAAGATGTCCGCGGTCTTGACGAGGTCATGAACGACCTGGCGGCCCTCCGGCGATTTCAGGTCGACGGCGATCGAGCGCTTGTTGCGGTTGAGTGACAGGAACGAGACATTGATGCGATTTCCGCGCGCACCCCCGGCCGATACGTGGCGCTGCCATTCGCCTGTCGTCGGCTCGATCTTGATGACTTCCGCACCGAGGTCGCCGAGGCGCTGTGCCGCGAACGGCCCCGCCATTGCGATCGAGCAGTCGAGAACCTTGTATCCAGTGAGCACGCCTCTCATGGGCGGCGTCTCCTTGCATGTATGATGGAGGGTTCGACCATCGCTGCATCAGTTCTTCAGTGTGGCCGGCAGCCAGAGCGAGAGCCCGGGCACATAGGTGATCAGCGCGAGCGCGATGATGAGTGGGACGTAGAAGGGCCAGAACGCCTTGAGCAGCCGGAAGAAGCTGACCTGGGCGATGTCCTGGACGATGAACAGCAGGACGCCGAATGGCGGCGTGGTGGCGCCGATCAACAGGTTCAGGATCATGATCAAGCCGAACTGGATCGGATCGATTCCGAGTTGCGTGATCAGCGGCAGGAAAGTCGGGACGGCGATGAGCAGGATAGCCGTGGTCTCCATGATGCAGCCGACCAGCAGCAGCAGCAGGTTGATGAGGAGCAGGACGAAGACGGGATTGTCCGTCCAGGACAGAATGGTGGCAGCGAGACTCGCTGGCACGTTGTTGATCGAAATGATCCAGCCGAACGGCACCGCGGCCGACATGATGAAGACCAATACGCCCGACGCGACGAGGGTGTCGCCCAGGCAGCGATGAAGCTTGGCCCAGGTCAGGTCGCGGAAGAGAAAGCCGAGGGCAATGGCGTAGACCACCACGAGGGCGCCCAGCTCCGTCGGAGTGGCGACACCGCTAAGGAGACCCGCCGTCAGGAGAATCGGAGCCAGCATCGGAAGGAAGGCGCGCTTGGCCGCGCGCTTGAGCCGCGTCCACGAGGGCGCCTCCGGCTCGGGGGCGTGGACCCACCGCAGCTGCACGAGGACCCAGATGGTGATCATGAGCAGAATGCCGATCGCAAAGCCTGGGATGATGCCAGCGAGGAAAAGGTCGCCGACCGAGACTTGGGCCAGCACCCCGTAAATGACCATGATCACCGAAGGCGGGATGATCGGCCCGACGACGGCAGAGGCCGCCGAGACGGCTGCGGCGAAAGCCGGGTCGAAGCCCTCGCGGCGCATGGCGCGGATTTCGATGGTGCCGAGCCCGGCAGCATCTGCCTGCGCCACTCCGGACATGCCGGCGAATATCAGGCTTGCGGCCACGTTCACATGGGCGAGGCCGCCCCTGATGTGCCCCACCAGCGCAGCGGCGAACTCGAAGATCCTGGCAGCGATGCCGCCTTGGTTGAGGATATTGCCGGCGAGCAGGAACAAGGGAATGGCGAGCAGCGGGAAACTGTCCAGGCCTGGCGCCATGCGCTGTACGACAATGCCGGGCGGCAGTGGGCTGAAGGTATAGAAGTAGGCGAGCGCCGCCGTTATGAGCGCAAAAGCGATCGGCAGTTGCAGCGCTATGAGGCCGAAGCAGATGCCGAAGAGAACCGCGATTCCCATGCTCACAGGCTCCCCTCGGCGATGCGCACCTCGGCTTCGTCAAGGTCCATTTCCCGCAATCGCCTCATCTCGGCGGCCTTCACTGCATCCACAGTGCGAGTGGTCGCCGCATGGACGAGATGAGCGGTCAGGAAGTAGGCGGCTGTGAACGCCATCGAGCACAGACCGACGAATAGCGGCACCGAATAAAACCAGTGTCGCGGCAGGTTGATCGGCAGCGATATGGTCTGGCTGCGAGCTTCCGTCTCCATCACCCCGAGAGCAAAGGCCGCAATGGCGGCACATGAGACCAGAATGACCGCATAGAGACCCGCTTGAATAAGGGACTGGGCAGCCGGGCTGGTGCGAGACAGAAAGGTTTCGATCTTGATGTGGCGCAGCTCCTTCAGCCCGACCGCCGCGCCAAGAAACGTCGCCCAAATGAACGCGAAGGTGGCGACGTCCTCGACCCAGACGATCGGGCGGTTGAAGGCGTAGCGGGAGACGACCTGGGCACTGATCATGATCACGATCAGCACGATGAGCGCGATGCCAGCCGCCCGCTCCAGCCGGCCGAGCACGGCGATCACTTGCCACCACAGGCGCAGGACCTTGTCCATGGCAGCACCCTCGCTTCCGCTCGTTGGACGGTCGCTCAGCGGATGTTCTGGATTTTCTGGAACAGGCCTTGGGCCCAGACCCCATCCTTCTCCATCTGCTCTACGCCGGCGCGTGCTGCTTTTGCGAAGGGCTCCTTGTCGACGTCGAGGATGGTGGCGCCTTCCTTCCTCATCGTCCCGTAGATATCGTCGATCTCGGCCTTCGACTGCTTCGCACTCCAAGCGATCGCCTCACGCGCCGCTTCGGTCACGATCTTCTGCATCTCCGGCGACAGCTTCTGGAATGCCGCCTCGTTGATCGAGATCATCTGTCCGGCGATGACGTGGTCGGTTCGCATGACGGTCGGCGCAGCCTGGTGGAACTTGGCGGCGAAGGCGGAGAGCACGGGTCCTTCGGCGGCGTCGATGACGCCCGTCTTCAGACCAAGGAAAACCTCACCCCAGGCAACCCGCGACGGGCGCGTACCGAGCGTCTGCCAGAGCAGCAGATAGGCGCGGATATCAGGTACGCGCATCTTGAGCTCCTTGAGCTCGTCGGGTGATTTGACGGGCTTGGTGGCGAACAGAATGCGGGGCTGGGTCGGAGCCGAGGCGAGGATGCGGACACTGTGCTTGGTGCGCAGCTCCTCGGCATACGGTTTGAACAGGTCCGAATCGAGGAACTTCTGCATATGATCGAAATCGCGGAAGGTGAAGCCCCACGCCAGGACGGAGAGGTCCTTCACCCAATTGGCGTACCAGTCGACGACGTCCCCATAGACATGGACGCCGCCGCGCATCATCTGCTCGATCACCTGCACGTCGTTTCCGAGCTGTTCTCCCTGAATGAAGTTCACGGAGACTTTGCCGGCCGCGCGCTCGTTGACGAGCCGCGTGAACATCGCATTGGTGCGGTCGATTATGCTGCCGAGTGCGTCCGACCCGCCCATGATCAGCGTCTGCTGAGCGTGCGAAGCGGTGACGGTGGCAATCAGCGTGCCGAGTGCAAAGGCGGCCTTGAAGAAATGTCTCATCGTTCCCCTCCCCCGATACCGCGGCTCGGAGCCCCCATCAGGATCGAGCCCCGCCGCCACGATAGTTAGCGCTAACATTTCAGCTGACAGATTAGATTGACAGCGCTAACATTAGTCCAGCACTTTGACCTGCGTGTCAACATGCCCCGTGAGAGCTCGAGAGCATTTGTGTCCCGCCGCCGCGCCGATCCACGAGTCGAGGAGCCTCCAGTTCAAGCTGCGAGCGCGGGCATTCGCATGGAGGACGTCGCCCGTCGAGCGCGCGTCTCGATGATCACCGTGTCGCGGGCTCTTCGTACGCCCGAAAAGGTGGCGCCCGAGACCCGCCGCCGAGTCGAGGATGCCGTGCGGGCGCTGGGCTACTTTCCCAACCTCGTCGCCGGGGCACTGGCTTCGCGACGCAGCCAACTCGTCACTGTAATCGTGCCCACTCTGCGCAATTCGGTGTTCGCCACTACGATCCAGGGCTTGTCCGATACGCTCAAACAGCATCGCTACCACCTCATCCTGGGATATGTCGGCTACTCGGAAGCCGAAGAGGCCGTTCTCGTGCCCGCCCTGCTGGGGCGACAACCCGATGGGATCGTGCTCACCGGTGTGGAGCACGAGCCCTCACTTCGCGAGCTGCTGACCAAGTTGCGGGTGCCTACCATCGAGATCTGGGACGTAACGAATGAGCCGATCGACATTGCGATCGGATTCGACAACGTGGCCGCTGGGGAAACGGCCGCACGTCACCTCCTCGAGCGCGGCAGCCGTCACCCGGCGCTCATCGCTCTCTACCCAGAGGGCGAGCACCGCTCCCGAAAGCGGATCCTCGGCTTCACTCAGGCCTGCGATGCAGCCGGCCTTCGCGTGATGACCCAGTTCGTAGACGACGGCATGAGCACTGAGGAAGGGACGCGGGCCTTTCGAGCACTTCTGGAAAGCCATCCGGATGTCGACGGCGTCTTCTGCGTCAACGACGCACTGGCGCTCGCTGCCCTGATGGAGGCGCGGCGGATGAATGTCGCCGTGCCCCGACGAGTCCGCATCGTAGGCTTCGGCGACTTCGACATCGCCGCGCACGCAGTGCCGCGCCTGACGACCGTGCGGGCTCCAGGCTATGCTATCGGGGAGCGGGCGGCCAAGCGCATACTGGCTCGCATCGAGGGACATGATCGCGGGCCGCCCATCGAGGATCTCGGCTTCGAGCTGATCGTGCGCGAGAGCTCATAGCAAAGTCGCCAACAGCGGAATCATCGAGGAGGAGTCGGTGGCGGAGAAGACCTATTTCGAAGGCTACGAGATCGGGGCGGTTCGCGAAACGGGCGGGCGCACCATTACCGAAACAGATATCGTCGTCCATGCGGGTCACACCGGGGACTTTTTTCCCCACCACCTGGATGAGGAATTTGCACGGAAGGGCCCCTTCGGCAGGCGCATCGCCCATGGCACGATGCTGGTCGCCATCGGCATCGGTCTGACGGCGGGCCGGGTCAATGAGGCCGCTTTCGCGTACGGCTATGACAAGGTGCGGTTCATACGCCCCGTTTTCATCGGCGACACCATTCGCACGCGTGTAACGGTGCTAGAAAAAGTGATCGACGCGAAGAACCCACGGCGGGGCCGGGTTACCGAACGATGTGAAATTCTCAACCAAAGGAGCGAGATCGTCGTTCTCGTCGACCAGATCCTGATGGTCGAGCGTCGACCCGACGCGCAGTGACTACAACGTTTTCCGTTTCAGATGGAAACTGCCAAGTCCCCTCTCCCATTGTAATGGGAGAGAGGGTCGGGGCGAGGGGATCGTTTTGATTCCGATCGGAAAGGCCCATAGGCCGATCTTCATTCAGCGCACCCATGGCATGCTTGCGGCGAGGACGAAGTCAATGCTGCGAGCGCGGGGGTGCTGGCTCCAAGACGCGGATGGGATTGACACGCCTCAACGATCGCCCGGGCTCGGGCTGTCAGTGGCTCGGGGCGGACGCGGAGCGGGCTCCGAGATGGCACGTGACCGCGCTCTGCCGGGGACCCCGGTGAAGGTCAGGTCGAGCAGGCAATCCGATGGCGGGATGACGATCTCGTGAAATGTAATCGGCACTCCATTCTGGTCGATCCCGGTCGCCTCGAACTGAATGGCCGTTTCGCCGACGTTACGCCTGAGTGCTGCCGCCTCTCCGGCATCGAGTGAGATGAAGCGGATGATCTGCTCGGTGGCGACGGTGTGGGCGCCGAACTCCTTGCGCAGCAGGAGCTTCACGTTGAACGGGTTGACCTGCCGCAGCAGTCGCCCGTCGAGCACGGCCCCGAAACGGCCGGCCGGCAGGTACATCCGGCTCAGGCACCTGATCTCGCGCTCGCTGTGGATCAGCCGCTCGATGTAGACATACCCGGCTGGATCGGCGCCCAGTGCGTCCGACCAGGGCCCGTCGCCCCTTCGCCGCGCAATGCCAGCAGCGTCGCGAACATCCATCAAAATGGAATCAGCCGCCGCGCTGAATGGCTCGCTGGAGCCGCAAGGGTTCGGCCCAGGGCCGAGGACGACGATCACGGAATGACGTGAGTATGGAACGTCGGCAGATCGCAATTCGACGCTTCCTTATTGCCCTTTCTCAGATCGATTGCGACGCAGGACACCGTGCTCGCTTGCACCGAGCCAAGGACCGCCTGTACGTTTCGATGAACGTGTCCACAGAACACGCCACTGATCTGCCGATGCTTGCCGAGTTGAGCCGCCAGGGTTGTGACATCCGACCACAACTCGAACTGAAATGGATCGGGCGCGACCGCAACCTCGAACGGTGGATGATGCAAGAACAGGCATGACGGCCGGGTCGTATCCGCGGCCAGCATGCTTTCGATGTGAGCTCGCCGGTCTGGGCAAAGACGCCCTTTATTGCTGGTGCGGCTGACCGTATCGGCCAGTATCAGCCGCGCCTCGAAGCGCTCGACCGAATACTGGACAAAATCCATGCCATGCCGAATATGATGACCGTCGGCAAAGGCCTTGATCAGCTCGTTCCGGTTGTCACGATTGCCGGGGATGACGAAATAGGGCGCAGACAGGTTGTCCAGCAGTCGCCGCGCGACGTCGTATTCCTCGGCAAGACCGTCATGCACAACATCGCCCGTATGGACAACGACGTCGGGCTGCGGATCCAACGCGTTGACATAATGCACGCATCTCTCTAGATCGGCCGTTCGCGACGGGTGGTCGCGCGAGATGTGAGTATCGGAGATTTGAATGATCCGCATGATCGATCCAGTACCGGCGTTTTCATCGCGCGGCAACAGCTACTCTGATGCGCAATTCAGCAAGGCTGTCGAACTCAGTCCACTGCGTCGGATCGCAGCGGTTCGCACTTGCGCCGGTCCGCTCGCATCTTGCCCCTGAGCCGGTGATCCCCACGACGGCCGATTACCACGACCGCGCGTCCATCTTCAATTCAAAATCCGCTAGCAGATCGAAAGATCGCCATGACCGAGGACCGGCCATCGCTTCAGGAGCTCACCAAGCGCCTGCTCGAATTCCGGGATGCGCGCGACTGGCGCCAGTTCCACTCACTCAAGGACCTCGTCCTTTCGTTGAATCTCGAGGCGAGCGAGCTGCTCGAATTGACTCAGTGGAAATCGGAGGCAGAGTTCGAGTCCGAAGCCGAAAGCGAGGCAATGCGTCGACGCCTCGCCGAGGAATGCTCCGACGTTCTGCTTTATCTCCTCTTGATCGCGGAACGGATCGGGCTGGATATTCAGGTCGCCGCCTCACAGAAGATCGCGGCAAACGAGGTCAAGTATCCCGTGTCCAGAGCACGCGGCAAGGCGACGAAATACACGAAGCTCTAGCAGGTCGCTGAAAAATGGTCGACTTCGCGGCGTCTGGGGGACTGAAGGGT
>JAHDXT010000067.1 GCA_023384095.1 Hyphomicrobiaceae bacterium | reverse complement strand
GATTTGCCGGACCTGTCAGCCCCCAGGGGGTGCGGTTCTTTGAATCACCCTGTGCGCGCCCCGCCGCCTCATTTCTTGACCGGGGCGTTGGTGGCCTTCGACGAATCGGCCAGATCGGGACCGGTTGCGATATAGGCCGCGATCAGCTCCTTGACCTTCTTGCGCTGCTCGTCGGTGCAGGTCTGTGCCTTCGCGCCCTTGGGCTCGTCGACGACGACGTCCTTCGCCCCGTCCTGCTTCTCGACCAGCCTGATCTTTCCCGTCAGCAGCATCACCGTCGTCAGGTGGAGCTGGTTGATGTAGATCATCTGCTGCTCGGTCCACTTCTTCTTCGCATCCTCGCGCCACATCAGCGAGCGGTAGTTGGCGACCTGGTCCTCCGGCAGCTCGCACATCTGCGCGTGCGCCGTCAGGCGCCCCACCTTGATGACCTCGCGCGCCGTCTCAGGCGGCACCTCGACCTTGCTGCGGTTCTTCTTGTCGATCTCGACCGACGTGCCGTCGGGCTTGGTGAACTTGGACGGCGTCAGCGACCAGGCGTAATCCATGAACGCTTTGACCGACCGCTCGCTCAGCTCCTGCGCGCCGGCGGGAGCCATCGTCAGCATCAGAGCTCCGAGGGCGAGCCCCGCCGCCCGCACCGCCGCCGTCCACATCTTGCCCATCCAAATCAGCCCTCGAAACCCGATATTGCGGGGTCGCAACTCTTCCGACGTCCCACTGCATCAAGCGGTGGTTCGGCTCGAAAGTAGGCATTATCAAGGCGGGTCATGTGGGCGGCTTGCGGCCCGTCCCCTTGCCCCGGCTGAGCGTGGCGACTATGCCACGCAGCGTGCGAACCTCCTGCTCGCTCGCGCCCATGCGTGCGAACATCGTCCTCACGTTTCGCATCACGGTTTGGCGCTTGTGGGGCGGGTTGAAGAAACCGAGCCGGGCGAGCTCCGATTCGAGGTGATCGAAGAAGCCCAACAGCTCCTCCTTGCTGGCCGGCGGGGAGCCGCGCGTGTTGAGGCCCGGCGCGAGCGCCTCCTCGTATGCCGTGACGCGGCCGAGGGTGCCCCGCTTCGTCTCCTTCAGCCACTCGTAGCCGACGAGCAGCACCGCCTGGGCGAGATTGAGCGAGGCGAAGCGCGGGTTGACCGGCGCCATGACGACGGCGTCGGCGAGCGCCACCTCGTCGGTCTCCAGCCCGGCCCGCTCGGGGCCGAACACGATGCCGCACCGCTCCCCGGCTTCGATGCGCCGCCGCATCTCCTGCGCGGCCTGCTCGGGCGTCAGCACCGGCTTGGCGAGATCGCGCTGGCGCGCCGTCGTGGCGCAGACGAAGTTGAGATCGCCGATCGCCTCGGCCAGGGTCCCCGAAGCCGCCGCCGCATCGATGATGTAATTGGCGCCGGAGGCGGCCGCACGCGCCTTCTCGTTCGGCCAGCCGTCGCGCGGAGCGACGAGCCGCAGCTCGTCGAGACCGAAGTTGGCCATGGCGCGGGCCACCATGCCGATGTTGTCGGCGAGCTGCGGCCGGACCAGGACGAACGTCGGGCTGGCCTGAAAGTCCTCGCCGGCGATGCCGGTCAGCCGCTTCGGTCGCGGGTCGTCGAGCTTCTTCAAGCGGCGGATCACCCGCCGCGCCAGGTACCAGACCTCCTCGCCGGCCCAGGATCTGGCCAGCTCATCGAGCGACGGGAAGGTGGCCGGCGGCAGCGGCCCGCCGGGCGACAGCACGAGGCCGGTATCCGCGAACGTGATCGACTGGTAGCGCGCGCAGAGCTGGTCGAGCGTGGCCAGCCCCTCGCGCTCGGTCCACTTGCGGCAGCCGGGGCAGAACACACCTGCCGCGGCGCAAGCCTCGTCGGCGCAGAAGTCGATCGCCGCGCGCACCTCCTCGCGGGTCAGCGGCGGCTCGGCGAGCCGGCCGGCTGCCTCCACCGTCTCCCGGTAGGCCGTGGCGACGACGTCGGCGACGGTCAGCCGGGTCGTCGCGATCGCCGGGGCATGTTTCTCTGGATGGTTCGGGTCGACGGCGCGCATACGCGGGCTTTGCGGACCTCCCTCGGGCTGAGCGCGGCCTGCTGGGCCGCATCCGTGGCGTAGCGAATGCCGGCCGCGAGGGCAATGGACCGGCCGTCACAGGCACGACCGCCCTTTCAGAAGACGAGCAGGTCGGCCTGGTGAGCCTGCCATGCCAGATCGCACAACGGCTTCGGCGGGGCCGTGCCTCTCACGTCCGCGACGCGGCAGTAGTGCGACAGAAGCATTGATTTCAACTCGGCGAAGCGCGGGTCCTCACGGCCCTCCGCCGTAACCTCCACCAGCATCGGGACATGGGCCGCCCGCAGCGCCCCGGCGCCCTCGAGAACTGCCAGCTCGTGACCCTCGACGTCGATCTTGACCAGGGCGACCCGTCCCGGCGCTATCGCCAGCTCCTCGAGAGCGCCGTCGACCGTCACCCCGGCCACCCGGACCGCTTCCCCGCGCCGGGCTGCGAGCCGGTCCTCGACCGAGTGCGCGCCGTAGTTCTTTCTGTGGCGCCTGAGGGTCAGAGGGCCGGCAGCCGAGCTGGCCGCGGCGGCGATGACGGTGACCCTGCCCTCCAATCCATTCAGCGCGATGTTGCGCTTCAGGATCGCGAAGTTGTGCGGATCCGGCTCGATGGCGACGGCATGCGCGAATGCGCCCGAGGCCATCGCGTAGGTCGTCTGAGTGCCGATGTTCGCGCCTATGTCCACGAACACGCCTCCCGGCCGCAGAGAGCCGGTGTCTCTCAGCATGGCGATCGCCCCCTCGAGCTCCCGCCGCTGCCAGGGGCGGCCCGCCAGGAGCTTCAGCGCGATCTTGTCGTCGCGCGGATCGACGTAGAGCGCGTGATCGTCGAACGGCACCAGGCACAGCGTGCCCCGTGCGAGATGCCGGTCGAGGAGACCGCGAAGCGCCTCATTCCGCCCGCGCCTGCTGACGCCGATCAGCGCGACGAGTCCGGAAACGACACTTGAAACGAGCCGACGTCGCACCTGCATCGGTGCAAGCCTCCGGTGCCGGAACGCACAGAGTGCCATAGGATCTCCATCCAGAGCAGGACAGCCGGCCGCAGTGTATCGCGATTTCTGGCACGCGAGACCCCCGCTTCCCCTGAGCCCCGCGAGCTGTCATCCTTTGCGCCACTTGGCTTCCCGCGCCGATGCGTCTATCACGCCGGGCGACGGGCGTCTGGCCGGCGGGCCGGCGCCGCCGCATCCCTAGAAGCCCGCGCGATCTGGTGAGAACGCCATGCAGAAGATCAAGGTGACCGGAACAGTCGTCGAGCTCGACGGCGACGAGATGACTCGCATCATCTGGAAGCTCATCAAGGACAAGCTCATCCATCCCTATCTCGATGTGAAGCTCGAGTACTACGACCTCGGCATCGAGAGCCGCGACCGGACGAGCGACCAGGTCACCGTCGATGCCGCCAACGCCATCAAGAAGCACGGCGTCGGCGTCAAGTGCGCCACCATCACGCCGGACGAGGCGCGCGTGAAGGAGTTCGGCCTCAAGGAGATGTGGCGCTCCCCCAACGGCACCATCCGCAACATCCTCGGCGGCGTCATCTTCCGCGAGCCCATCATCTGCCGCAACGTGCCGCGGCTCGTGCCCGGCTGGACCAAGCCCATCATCATCGGCCGCCATGCCTACGGCGACCAGTACCGCGCCACGGACTTCAAGTTCCCGGGCAAGGGCACGCTGACGGTGAGGTTCGCCGGCGAGGACGGCACGGTGATCGAGAAGGAGGTGTTCAGGGCGCCTGGCTCGGGCGTGGCGATGGCCATGTACAATCTCGACGACTCGATCCGTGACTTCGCGCGTGCGTCGCTCAACTACGGGCTTGCCCGCAACTACCCTGTCTATCTTTCCACCAAGAACACCATCCTGAAGCAGTACGACGGCCGCTTCCTGGAGCTGTTCCAACAGATCTACGACGCCGAGTTCAAGGCCGAGTTCGAGAAACGCGGCCTCACCTACGAGCACCGCCTCATCGACGACATGGTGGCCTCGGCGATGAAGTGGTCGGGCGGATACGTCTGGGCCTGCAAGAACTACGACGGCGACGTGCAGTCGGACACGGTGGCGCAGGGCTTCGGCTCGCTCGGGCTGATGACCAGCGTGCTGATGACGCCCGACGGCAGGACGGTGGAGGCGGAGGCCGCCCACGGCACCGTCACGCGCCACTACCGCGAGCACCAGAAGGGCAAGGAGACGTCGACCAACTCGATCGCCTCCATCTTCGCCTGGACCCGCGGCCTTGCGCACCGCGCCAAGCTCGACAGCAACCCGGAGCTGGCGAAATTCGCCGAGACACTGGAGAGGGTGTGCGTCGAGACCGTCGAGGCGGGCTTCATGACCAAGGACCTGGCCCTCCTCGTCGGCGCCGACCAGAAGTGGCTCTCGACCACCGGCTTCCTCGACAAGGTCGACGAGAACCTGAAGAAGGCCATGGGCGCCTGAGCTGCTCCCCTGCCCCTGCGGGTCGAGGTGAGGCTATCCCGCCTGCGCCGCTCGTCGCCCCACCCCACCTGCGCCTCCGGCACGCCGCCCTCCCCGTCGAAGGGGAGGGCACGAGCGTTCTCCCCTGCCCCTTGCTTTACTGCCCTCCGCCGAGCGAGTGCACGTAGACGGCCAGCGACTTGATGGTCACGGGGTCGAGGCGGCCCTCCCAAAGCGGCATCTGTCCGCCGCGGCCGGTGCGGATGCTGTCGATGACCGCGGCCCTGGTGCCGCCGTAGAGCCAGATCGCGTCGGTGAGATCGGGCGCGCCGAGCTCGGCGTTACCGGTCCCGGCCTCGCCGTGGCAGGCGGCGCACTGCTCGGCGAAGGTCTCCTTGCCGCGCGCTTGCGCCGCTTCGTCCGTCCCCTGATTCGAAAGCGACAGGACGAATTCGGCGGCGTCGGCGACCTGCTTCTCGTCGAGAAGCTTGTCGAGGCCGTAGCGGGGCATCTGGCTGTCGCGGCTCTCGCCGTGGCCGGAGCGGATGCCGAAGCGGACCGTCTGGTGGATGTCCGCGATGCCGCCGCCCCACAGCCAGTCGTCGTCGTTGAGATTGGGGTAACCGGGGAACCCCTGCGCCCCGCGGCCGTGGCAGGGCGCGCAATTGGTGCCGAACGCCGCCGCGCCGCCGGCCATCGCGAAGCGCAAGAGCTCCGGGTTGTCCTTCACCTGCTCCAGCGGTGTCGCGCCGAGCGCCTCGCGGAACCTGCCCTGCGCCGCACGGGCGGCCGCGACCTCCTCGGCGACGGTGGCGCGCTGGCTGTAGCCGAGCGTGCCCTTGGTGTAGCCGGCCAGCGTCGGCCATGCCGGGTAGAGCACCCAATAGCCGATCGACCACAGGATGCTGGCGTAGAACGTCCACAGCCACCACCGGGGCAGCGGCTTGTTGAGCTCCTTGATGCCGTCCCACTCGTGACCTGTCGTCTCGACGCCCGTGACCTCGTCGATGTCCTTCCTGCTCATGTGCGGCCCCCACGGGAGTTCGAATCGTTTTCCAGGTCGAGCGCCTTCACCTGCGCCCTGTCGAAGCGCCGGCGGTTGCCCGGCCAGAACGCATAGGCGAGGACGCCGATGAACAGCGCGAGAAAGAAGAGGAGCGAGCTCACCTGGCTGAAAGCCGCGACGGTCTCGTAGCTCATGATCGCCCTCACCTCAGGCTCGGGCCGGCGGCATCGAAGCTGGTGAAGTCGACCAGCGTGCCGAGGACCTGCAGATAGGCGATCACCGCATCGAGCTCCGTCACCTCGCCGCCGGGCCTGCCGTCGAACTTGGCGACCTTGGCCTTGGGGTAGCGCTGCAGCAGCTCGCGCGCGGCCTTGGACTCCGGGTCGGCCTGGGCCGCGAGATCGGTTCTCGCCTTCTCGATCATCTCGTCCGTATAGGGCACGCCCACGGCCCTGAGCGTCTTGATGCGCTCGGCCACGTCCGCCGCATCGACCGTGCGCGCCGCGAGCCACGGATAGCCCGGCATGATGCTCTCGGGCACCACGGCGCGCGGGTCGATCATGTGCTCGACGTGCCACTGGTCGGAGTACTTGCCGCCGACGCGCGCCAGGTCGGGGCCGGTCCGCTTCGAGCCCCACTGGAACGGGTGGTCGTACATGCTCTCGGCGGCGAGGCTGTAATGCCCGTAGCGCTCGACCTCGTCGCGCAGCGTGCGCACCATCTGACTGTGGCAGGTGTAGCAGCCCTCGCGCACGTAGATGTCGCGGCCGGCCTGCTCGAGCGGCGTGTAGGGCCGCATCCCCTGCACCTTCTCGATGGTGCTGTCGATCCAGAACAGCGGCGCGATCTGCACGATGCCGCCGATCGACACCACGATCAGGATGCAGACGAGAAGCAGGATCGAGTTCTTCTCGAGCGTTGCGTGTTTCATCTCGCGAGCCCCCTTATTCCGCCGCAACCGGGCGCAGCTCGGGCGCCGCCGCGATGCGCGGCTGCTCCATCGCATCCACGGGCTCGTCGCCGCGGACTGTGCGCCACACGTTGTAGGCCATGATCAATCCGCCGATCACGAACAGCAGGCCGCCGAGCGCGCGGATCATGTAGAACGGCTTCATGGCCTCGACGCTCTCGACGAACGAGTACTGCAGGAAGCCGAGACTGTCGTAGGCGCGCCACATCAGGCCCTGCAGGATGCCCGACACCCACATCGCCGTGATGTAGAGCAGGATGCCGACCGTCGAGATCCAGAAGTGCCACTCGACGAGGCGGAGCGAGTAGAGCCCCCGGCGCTTCCACAGCCACGGCACCAGGCAGTAGATGGCGCCGAACGACACCATGGCCACCCAGCCCAGCGCGCCGGAGTGGACGTGGCCGATGGTCCAGTCGGTGTAGTGGCTGAGCGAGTTGACCGCCTTGATCGACATCAGCGGCCCCTCGAACGTCGACATGCCGTAGAAGGCGACCGACACCACCAGCAGCCGCACGACGGGGTCGGTGCGCAGCTTGTCCCAGGCGCCGGACAGCGTCATCAGGCCGTTGATCATGCCGCCCCAGGACGGCATCCACAGCATGACGGAGAAAGTCATGCCGAGCGTCTGCGCCCAGTCCGGCAGCGCCGTGTAGTGCAGGTGGTGCGGGCCCGCCCAGATGTAGAGGAAGATCAGCGTCCAGAAATGCACGATCGACAGCCGGTAGGAGTAGACCGGCCGCTCCACCCGCTTCGGGATGAAGTAGTACATGATCCCGAGAAAACCCGCCGTCAGGAAGAAGCCGACGGCGTTGTGGCCGTACCACCACTGCGTCATCGCATCCTGCACGCCCGCGAAGACGACGTAGCTCTGCGTGCCCGTGAGCGAGACCGGCAGCGCGAGGTTATTGACGATGTGCAGCATCGCGATGGTGACGATGAAGGCGAGATAGAACCAGTTCGCGACGTAGATGTGCGGCTCCCTGCGCCGGGCGATGGTGCCGAGGAACACGAGCAGGTAGACCACCCAGACCACCGTCAGCCACAGGTCCGCGTACCACTCCGGCTCCGCGTACTCCTTGCTCTGGGTGACGCCGAGGAGATAGCCGGTGCCGGCGATCACGATGAAGAGCTGATAGCCCCAGACGACGAAGTAGGGCGACCAGCGCCCGGCAAGCCGCGCGTGGCAGGTGCGCTGCACGACATATAGCGACGTGGCGATGAGCGCGTTGCCGCCGAACGCAAAGACGACGGCCGAGGTATGCAGAGGCCGCATCCGCCCGAAGCTCGTCCAGGGCAGGTCGAAATTGAGCGCCGGGAATGCCATCTGCCAGGCGATGAAGTCGCCGATGGCGAAGCCCGCGATGCCCCAGACCACGGCGGCGATGGTCGCCACCTTTATCGGGCCGTCGAGGTAGTCTTCGTCATCGGCCGGCTTGCCGCCGTCCGGGCCGAACGAGCTTTTCAGGATGAAAAGCCCGCCGGCCAACCCGGCCAGTGCCAGCAGCGATCCGTGAAAAGCCATCACTGGATCAGTGGACTTCAGGGCCAGGACGAGGCCGAGCGCAACCCCCAACCCACACCCCAGAGCCGCAGCGGCATCCGCGAAGGCGCGCCGCTCCACTGCCGTGTCCACCATCTCGATGCCCCTCGTCGGTACTTTCTCGCCCCGTCCAGCCCGGCCGGTCGCGCATGCTGGGACCGGTCTGCTTATCCCGTTCCGCCCCCCGGGCGAGCCTTGATTTCGATCAAGAGGCCCGCAGGCTGCGGTCCGCTGAGCCGGACGTGCCGTCCGGCCGCGGCCCTATGCGATGGCGATACTAGCCCGGAGACTGCCGGCCGATCTCGTGCGTCTGCACGCCTGCGGTCGCATGGCGCAGGAGGGTGGTGCAGGCCGTCCTCTCCTCGGCCTCGGACTTGAACTGCACGACGACGATGCCGCCGCCGCTGCGCAAGTGACGGTCGAGTTGCCGGGCGTGCCTCTCCAGCGCCCAGATGTGGAAGCCGGGCAGCACCTCGGCCCTGGCGCCGCTGCCGTCCGCTGCGCGATCCGGGTCCGCTGAAATGAACTGCCATGGCCCGCCCCCGCCGGCCTCGGCTGCAATCCAGGTGTCGAACCCGAGAGCCGCCCCGCTGCTGCTCCAGACGCCGCGAGCGCCGTCGGCACCCTGCGGCGGGGCGATCACCTTCACCTGGGCGAGCGGCAGTCTGGCCGCACCGAGCTCCTGCAAGGCGCGCTCCAGGTCGCCGACCCGGGTGAAGAGACCGAGGGCATACCGCACCTTCCTGTCGTCGCTGCTGCTCATTTTCATCGACGTCCGCCGTGGCCATTCGCGGCATCTTCCGCCGAACGCGTCGCCCGCGCCTTGATCCGGATCACTTTCCGCAGTCCCCGTCTCTGGACGGCTCTGCAGCTCACGCATCGGCCAGCGTGGCCAGCCCGCGCATGTCCTTCAGGACCACCAGCGTGGCGCGCGGCAGGTCGATGAAGCCCTTGCGCTTGAACTTGCTCAGCATGCGGCTCACGGTCTCGATGGTCAGGCCGAGGTAGTCTGCTATATCGAGCCTGGTCATCGGCAGCTTGATGCGGCCGGGGTCCTCGCCCACGGCCGCGTTGCGCCGGGAGAGCGCCATCAGGAACGCCGCGACCTTGGCCTCCGCCGACTTCGCCGCCAGGCAGACGAGATGGTCGCGTGTCGCGGCGAGCTCGAGAGCGGCGAGGCGGAGGAAGCGCTGCGCCAGCTCCGGGCGCTGCGCCATCGACCGCTCGATGATGCTGCGTGGGACGCGACGGAGCCTGACCGGGGTGAGGGCCTGGGCGCTGTAGGAGTAGGTTCCCAGGCTGCAGTGCCCGATAACGTCGCCGGGGTAGTAGAAGGACACGATATGGCGTTCGCCGTCCGGCAGAATGCGATACGCACAGACGATGCCGTCGAGCACCTCGAAGACGTTCCTGGCGTCGTCGCCGTCGAGGAAGATGTCCTCGCGCGCCTCGGAGACCTGGAGCGATCCGGCCTGCATCGGGCTGCCCAGGGCGCTGTCGGCCGCGGCTGGGCGGCGCACGCCGACGTCGGTGTCCCGGGCTACATTCTCGGAAGGTGTCATCAGGGCGAGCATCGGGGCCATTCCTCTCGTCGACTGATCAGATCGACGGGCAATTGAGCAGCCCCTTGTCATGCCCGGATCGCATTCGTGTAATGAACTGTAAGATAGTGTCCGCTCTGGCCCGTCGGAGCCACGGACTGCCAGGCGTGGAACGGTGCCCCGGGTGCCCGAAGGGATGACGAGCAGAATGCCAGCGCACATCCTGGTCGTCGATGACGAGGCCAAGGTCCGGCTGCTGCTTCGCCGCTGCTTCGAGGGCGAAGGCTACAGGGTGACCGAGGCCGCTGGGAGCATCGAGGTCATGGAGCTGCTGGCCAGCACCCGCTTCGACCTCGTCACGCTGGACCTCAACTTGGCCGACGGCGACGGTCTGACCGTGGCGCGCGAGATCCGGGCGCGCTCGCCGGTCCCGATCGTGATGGTGACCGGCAAGGGCGATACCATCGACCGCGTGGTCGGGCTCGAGCTCGGCGCCGACGACTACATCGCCAAGCCGTTCCACTTGCGCGAGGTGCTGGCACGGGTCCGCGCGGTCCTGCGCCGCTCGGGGGGCGGGGCGGCCGCAGACGGGCCGCCGCCGCATGCCGCTCCCGGCCGGGAATCGCTGGCGTTCGCAGGCTGGGTCCTCGATGTCGCCAAACGGGAGCTGCGGAGCGCCGGCGGGGCGCCGTGCGATCTCACGACGAGTGAGTTCGACCTGCTCGTGCTGCTGGCGAGCAATGCCAACCGCGTGCTGTCGCGCGACCAGATCATGGACCGGCTCAAGGGGCACGACTGGAACCCCTACGACCGCACCATCGACAACCTCGTCGTTCGGCTCAGACGCAAGATCGAGCCCGATGCCGAGCGCCCGACGCTCATCAAGACGGTGCGCGGCGTCGGCTACACCCTCACCGCCGACGTCGAAGGGCGCGGCTGAGTCGCGGCGTGCGGCTCTCCATGGCCCTTCTGAACGAAATCGAAACGATTCTTTTGCCCCGATTCCCCACTCCCCGCGTGCGCGTCAAGGGGAGGGGAGAAGTGATCGCTGCTGGAGCTCCAACCTCGACCGAAGATGACGCTAGGCAGGAGACTTGTCAGCGGCTCCGGTCCGGCGCCGTATCGCCGGCCTCGCGGACGCCGAATCCCAGCACGTTGCCCTTGACCATGGGTGGCGTGTCGGTCCCGCGCAGCGCCGAAGTGGCAATGCCTCCAGTGCCGACGTTAGACGGCAACTGAAGATCGCCGGGACCCTGGTTGATGACGCGCACCGGCTCACCGTTGCTGCAGGTCCGAACCGGTCCAAGTTGCAGCCGCGCCAATCCGTAGCGGTCGATCACGACCGACTGCCGGCCGTAGCGGCGGCGCCAGTCCGACACGAGTCCTTCCGCATTCCGGCGCGCGTGCTCCGACAGGCCGCAATAGATGTACTGGTGGATGTCCTCGATCCAGATGCGCTCGTGCGCCGGAGCATTCTCGACCGCTACCGTCACCAGCGCATAAGCTCGAATCGAGTCTTTCGGCACATGCTTCCCGCGCCAGTAGAGGTCGGCGAGGAACGCCTGCGCGCCGGCGTGGCCCTCCTCGGTCAGCACGGAGAGCCAGTGCGTTGCCCGCTTCGTGTCCTCGGGCACACCCTCGCCCTTGAGGTAGAGTTTCGCCAGCTCGAACTGCGCATCCTGATCGTTGAAGAAGGTGGCCGCGTGCTGCAGGTACTCGGCCGCGCGCTCCGGGTTCGGATAGAGACCGATCACCGGGATGCCCTGGCGCAGGTAGGCGGCGAGCGCGGTGAACGCCTTGGCCACGAACGGCGCCCGCTGATCGTCGTCAGGATCGATGTCGGCGTGCTCGTCGGCGATACGCTGATAGAGCATGTACGCCTTGGCGTGGTCCGTGTGCGTTCCGGTGCTGTCCGCGAACAGCCGCGCCAGGTAGAACTCGGCGAGGAACAGTCCCTTGCCGGCAGCGTGCTCGAGCGCCGGCAGGGCTATGTCGAGGCGTCCCGCCTTGAGCGCGCCCATGCCGTGCTCGAAGGCCGCCTGCGGGGAGGTGAACGAGCCTCCTCGTGCCGCCAGGCCGGCGGTCGAGGCCAGCGCCGAGAACAGCGCCAGTCCGACGAGGGTCCTAAATATCCGCGTAGCAGACAACTTCCGCCTTTCCGCCAGCGTGGGTGACGGCGCCCCGTCGCGCCGGCCCGACCTGATCCGCATACTTTCTCAAAACCCCGCTCTGGTAAGGATTCGCGGGGGCCTTCCACGACTTGCGGCGCGATTCGAGCTCGGGTGTGTCGATCAGAAGGTCGAGCGTGCCCTTTTCCGCATCGATGGCGATGGTGTCGCCGTCACGCACCAGTGCGATCGGCCCGCCGACAGCCGCTTCCGGACCGACATGGCCGATGCAGAAACCGCGGGTGCCACCGGAGAACCGGCCGTCGGTGATGAGCGCCACCGACTCGCCCATGCCGCGGCCGTAGAGGGCCGCCGTGGTCGACAGCATCTCGCGCATGCCGGGGCCGCCCCTCGGCCCCTCGTAGCGGATGACGATCACCTCGCCAGGCCTGATCTCGCCCTTCTCCACGGCCGCGAACGCGTCCTCCTCGCAGTCGAAGCAGCGCGCGGGGCCCTGGAACTGCAGCTTCTTCATGCCGGCGACTTTGACGATGGCGCCGTCGGGCGCCAGCGAGCCCTCGAGGCCGACGACGCCGCCGGTCGGCGAGATCGGGTTGGAAACAGGGTAGACGACCTTCTGGCCGGCGTTGAACTTCACGCCTTCGAGGTTCTGCTTGATGGTCTTGCCGGTGACGGTCAGGCAGTCCTCGTGCAGGTAGCCGCCGTCCAGCAGCGCCCGCATGATCTGCGGCACGCCGCCGATGTCGAACACGTCCTTGGCGACGTACTGGCCGCCGGGTTTCAGGTCGGCGATGTAGGGCGTGCGCTTGAAGATGGCGGCGACGTCGAACAGGTCGAACTCGATGCCGCACTCGTGCGCCAAGGCAGGCAGGTGCAGCGCCGCATTGGTCGAGCCGCCAGTGGCAGCGACGATCGTCGCCGCGTTCTCGAACGCCTTCAGCGTGGCGATCTCACGCGGGCGGATGCCGTCGGCGAGAAGCCGCATCACCGCCCGGCCGCTCTCGACCGCGTAGTAGTCGCGGCTGGTGTCGGGAGCCGGCGCGCCTGCCGAGCCCGGCAGCGCGATCCCCAGCGCCTCGGAGACACAGGCCATCGTGTTGGCCGTGAACTGGCCGCCGCAGGCGCCGGCGCCCGGGCAGGCCACGCACTCGAGCTCGTGCAGGTCCTCGTCCGACATCTTGCCGGCCGAATGCTGCCCGACGCCCTCGAACACATCGACGACCGTGACGTCCTTGCCATGGAAACGGCCGGGCATGATCGAGCCGCCGTACATGAACACCGACGGGACGTTGAGGCGCAGCATCGACATCATGACGCCCGGAAGCGACTTGTCGCAGCCGGCTAGGCCGACCATGCCGTCGTAGCAGTGGCCACGCATGGTGAGCTCGATGGAATCGGCGATCACCTCGCGGGAGACGAGCGAGGACTTCATGCCCTGGTGGCCCATGGCGATGCCGTCGGTGACGGTGATCGTGCAGAACTCCCGGGGCGTGCCGCCGGCCTCGTCGACGCCCTTCTTCGCCGATTGGGCCTGCCGCATCAGGGCGATGTTGCACGGAGCCGCCTCGTTCCAGCAGGAGACGACACCGACGAACGGGCGATGAATCTGCTCCTCGGTGAGCCCCATGGCATAGTAATAGGAGCGGTGTGGCGCACGCGACGGACCTTCCGTGACGTGGCGGCTCGGCAGCTTCGATTTGTCGAACGTTCTGGCGTCCATATCGATCTGATCTCCCGCGAGTAACCATCCGGTGGCGTGCATGCCCGCGCACGCGCGCCCGCACTCTAAGGACGCCAGTCCTTCGGCTCAATGATCCAGTTCAAATGCCCGGCGCTCGGGAAGCGAGCTCTCGCGGGCAAGGTGCCGCATTCATTCGGTGTTCATGCATCGTGGTCGGCCTTTGTGGCTCAATAGAGGCATCCGGGCGCGACTTCGTGGCCGGCGCGCAACAGTCGCAGCTCGTGTTGGATCGGCATGCGATTGCGGCTGGTCATCGCCGCGTAATCCGCGGTGCCGCTGATTGGCCAGAATCCAGGGACAGATTGAGCATAAGCGTCCTTCTGGAGGGCCGGGCATGCGCAGAGTTGTTGCAGTGGCCCTGGTTTCGGCCGGTGCCTGCTTCTATATCGCGTCACCGTTCTGGGCGGCCTGGTCGCTGCGCGACGCGGTGCGGCGTGGCGACGTGGCGGTGATCGAGCACAAGGTGCAGTGGCCCACGGTGCGGGAGAGCCTGAAGCGGTCTCTGGCCGCGCATGCCGAGCTGATGCCACAGGTGGAGACCGTCGGTTCCGAGATCCGCCCCAGCGTGTGGCAGCGTGTGAAGGCGGTCTTCGGCGCCACCGTCCTCGACCGGTTCGTCGAGACCTATGTGACGCCCGAGGGGCTGCCGAAGCTGTTCCGCTATCGAACGCTGCTGCAGCAGCACGCGACCGGCCAGACGGCGCCGGAGGATGCCGGAAACGTACCCTGGCCCCAGCGCTTCGCAGCCTTCTACCAACGGCTGAAACGGGCCGAGTTGCAGAGCCTCACCCGGGTCGAGCTCGAGGTGGCCGACCGCCTCGACCCCGACCGCCGCTACGTCAGCGTGCTGGAGCTGGTCGGACTGACCTGGAAGCTGACCAGCCTCCGTGTCGTCTCCGACAGCCGCCGGGTGGCGCGGCTGCCCTGAGCGCCCTGCCCGGCGACGCTCAATCCTCGAGACGGCCGAGCGCCGTGGCGAGGCGGGCCGACAGAGCCTCGAGCTCGGCCTTGCGCTCGCGCTGCTCATCGACCACCTCCGCCGGAGCCTTGGCAAGGAATTGGGCGTTGGCGAGCTTGGCGTCGATCTTGTGCACGTCGCCGGCCGCCTTCTCCATCTCCCTTTGCAGCCGCGCCCGCTCCGCCTTCATGTCGATGACGCCGGCGAGCGGCAGGGCAGCGGTAGTCTCCCCGAAGGCGATCAGGGCCGCGGCCCGCGGCGGAGCGTCCTCGAACGATATCGCGCTGAGGCGCGCCAGCCGGCCGATCGTCTCCTGGTGCCGCTCCGAGCGGCGCCGGACCGGCTCGCTGCTTCCCACCAGCACGAGCGGCACCTTGGCAGCGGCAGGCACATTCATCTCCGCGCGCACCGACCGCACCTCGCTGACGAGATGAACGACCCAGCCCAGCTCCTCGCCGGCTGCCGGATCGGCGAGGCCGTCGAGCTCGGGCCAGGCGCTCAGCGCCAGCAAGGCGTCGCGCCCGACGCCGGGCTCGATCATGTGCGCCCACAGCTCCTCCGTGATGAAGGGCATGAAGGGATGCAGCAGCTTCAAGACCTGGTCCAGCGTCCACGCCACCATGGCCCGCGTCTCGGCCTTGGCCTCCTCGTCGGTGCCGCCGAGGACCGGCTTCACCAGCTCCAGGTACCAGTCGCAGAAGATGCCCCAGGTGAACTCGTAGACGGCGCTCGCCGCCTCGTTGAACTTGTAGGCCTCGAGCGCCGCGGTGACGGCCTTGGCCGTGCGCTCCGTCTCGCCCGCGATCCAGCGGTTGACGGTCTGCCGGGCCGAGGCCGGATCGAAGCCCTCGACGCGCACGCACTCGTTCATCTCCGCGAACCGCGCCGCGTTCCACAGCTTGGTCGCGAAGTTGCGGTAGCCCTCGACGCGGGAGCGTGCGAGCTTGATGTCGCGGCCCTGAGCGGCCATGGCGGCCAGCGTGAAGCGCAGCGCGTCGGCGCCATAGGCGTCGATGAGGTCCAGGGGGTCCATGATGTTGCCCTTGGACTTCGACATCTTCTGCCCCTTCTCGTCGCGGACGAGGGCATGGATGTAGATGTCGCGGAACGGCACCTCGCCCTGGAAATGGAGGCCCATCATCATCATCCGGGCGACCCAGAAGAAGATGATGTCGAAGCCGGTGACGACGACGTCGGTCGGGTAGTAGCGCTCGAGCTCCGGCGTCCTCGCCGGCCAGCCGAGCGTCGAGAACGGCCACAGCGCGGACGAGAACCACGTGTCGAGCACGTCGGGGTCGCGTTCCAGGTTGACGCGCGCGCCGTAGTGGCGCTGCGCGGCGGCGAGCGCGAGGTTCTCCGTCTCGTCGACGAAGATCTCGCCATCGGGCCCGTACCAGGCCGGGATCTGGTGCCCCCACCAGAGCTGCCGCGAGATGCACCACGGCTGGATGTTGCGCATCCACTCGAAGTAGGTCTTCTCCCAGTTCTTGGGGACGAACACCGTGCGCCCGTCCTCGACGGCGGCGATGGCGTCCTTGGCCAGCTCGGCGGCGTTGACGTACCACTGGTCCGTCAGCCACGGCTCGATCGGCACGTTGGAGCGGTCGCCGTGCGGGACGGCGTGCGTGTGCGGCTCGATCTTCTCGACGAGCCCCAGCGCGTCTAGGTCGGCGACGATCCTACTCCTGGCCTCGAAACGGTCGAGACCACGGTAGGCTTCCGGAGCGTTCTCGTTCAACGTCGCGTCGGCGGCGAGCACGTTGATCATGGCCAGGTCATGGCGACGGCCGACCTCGAAATCGTTGAAGTCGTGCGCCGGCGTGATCTTGACGGCGCCGGAGCCCTTCTCGGGGTCGGAGTGCTCGTCCGCGACGATCGGGATGCGCCGTCCGACCAGCGGCAGGACCACGGTCTTGCCGACGAGGGCCTTGTAGCGCTCATCCTCCGGGTGCACCGCGACGGCCGTGTCGCCCAGCATCGTCTCGGGGCGGGTCGTGGCGACGACGATGAACCGCGACGGGTCTTCCGCGAGCGGGTAGCGCAGGTGCCATAGGTGGCCCTTGACCTCGACCTGCATCACCTCGAGATCGGAGATCGCCGACTGGAACCGCGGGTCCCAGTTGACCAGCCGCTTGTCCTTGTAGATGAGGCCCTTGCGGTAGAGCTCGACGAACACCTCGATGACGGCGCGGCTCAGCCCCTCGTCCATCGTGAAGCGCTCGCGCGACCAGTCGCAGGAAGCGCCGAGCCGCTTGAGCTGATTGAGGATCATGCCGCCGCTCTCGGCTTTCCACTTCCAGACCTCGGCCACGAACGCCTGGCGCCCCATCGTCCGCCGGTCGGTGCGGTTCTCCCCGGCGAGCTTGCGCTCGACGACCATCTGAGTGGCGATGCCGGCGTGGTCGGTCCCGGGCTGCCACAGCACGTCCTTGCCGCGCATGCGCTCGAAGCGGCAGAGGACGTCCTGCAGCGTGTTGTTGAGCGCGTGCCCCATGTGCAGCGAGCCGGTGACGTTCGGCGGCGGGATTGCGATGCAATAAGGCTTCGCGGCAGCCCGCTCCGGCCGCCCCGCGCGGAACGCGCCGGCGCTCTCCCAGGCCTGGTAGATCCGCTTCTCGATTTCGGCAGGTTGATAGGTCTTTTCGAGCATGGGTGCGCTTGGCCGCTGCAATTCGTGAGGTCGCTGCGCGTCCTACGCCCCGCGTTCCTCGCCTGTCAACAAGAGGCCGGATGATCGCCAGCCTCGATAGCGAGCCCATGCGGAAAAAGGGCGGCGGCGAGAGACTGCGGCTCGTCGCGTCCCGCAGCGCCGGCCGTCAGGCGCCAATGCGGTTGGTCATCGCGGATCGTCGGTGCCCGGACGCTTGCCGCCGGCCGCCAGCTCGACACGGAGCGCCTTCTCGACGATGCGAGGCATATTGGCGTCGAGCCAGTCCCTCAGCATCGGCCGCAACAAGTCGGCCACCGCTTCCTCGAGCGTGCGTGCGGCAGACCCGCTCGCGGATGACACCGGCTTCGGCTGCGCGTCGCCGGCGCTGCCGGCGGCTTCCGGGCCGATGCCCGGGGCCGCCGGGACAAGCCCCCGCGCCGGCGAATTCAGCGGCGAGGCGTCCTTGGCCTGCCCGTTGCCGGATGGCGGCGCAGTTGCCGGAACGCTGTCCCGGCTCGGCCCGGCCGGCTGGAGGTCGGCCGCTTTCGGCCGCTCCGCGGGCGGGGCCGTGACGACGGCAGGCCCATCGCCAACCTTGGCGCCGGCCTTGGCGCCCGCACCGGCGTCTGGCGCCGGCTCTCGCTTCACGGGCTGCGCGAACGTCGTTCCGGGGCGAAGGCCAGCGGCGGGGGCCGCCAGACCAGCGCCGACGCTACCGTTCTGTCCCGACGCGTCCGTCTCCCTGGCCGGGACGCGGAATGGGCCCGGTCCGGGCACGTCCTGCGAATAAGCCGGCGGCAGCGCCGCGGGATCGCCGGCGCCCGTGCGGCCGGCCTCTCTCTCCCGGCCGAACAGCGCGCTCGGATCGGACGGCTTCTGCGTCCCGGTCGTCTTCGGATTCCGTTCCGCCATGATGTCGAGGCGACCCGGATGGTCGCCGACCCCGCGCGCGGCGGCGGAGCGAGCCTCGACCGCGGATGCGCCCGGCCGGGCGAAGAGCCAGCTCGGACGCTGGCCTTCATCGGCGGCCGGCGCTGCGGGTCGCGCTCCCGGCTTGGGCGCCAGTGCGTCCCTTCCTGAAAGCGGTTCGATCCGGTGATGCGGCGTGTCGTCGATCAGATCTGCGAGAGCGTCCTCCACGCTGAAGGGAGGATCGTCCGAGGCGTGCTCACCGCCGTCCAGGTCGGAAGAAGCGGGTGCTGCGCCGGCACGGTTTGAAGGGTTGTCGAAGCCCGGTCCCGGCGCAGAGCGGTCGGAGCCAGGTGAATCCGGCGCCTGGCCAGGTCGCACGCCGACCGGCTCCTCGGCAATGATCTTGCGGATCGACGCGAGAATTTCTTCCATGCTCGGCTCGGGGGCCTTCTCCGGTCTTTGCATCCCCACCCTCACTCGGCTCTACGATCGCCCGCCCGGCCCCAAGCTGCTGCCGCGCCCAACCGCCACGACCGCTGCACAGCCCGTGGTACAACGATTGCGCGGCCGCTTCAATGCAAAGGCATTCGGCAAGGCGTGCGTATCGAGATGGCAGCGGGATGACGGATATCCCCGTCCTTTCTCCGGCGCCGGAGGGCCGCGCCGCTGCAGCGCTACTTCACGGGAGCATCCTGCCCATGGGTTTCCCACAGGTCCACATCCTCGCGCCGGCCGTCGGCGTGGGTGATGCTGATGCCCCACCACTTGCGGCGGACCTCGAAGTAGTGCGCCTCCGCATCGTAGACTGCGACGCCGAGGCCCATATGCTCGGCGCTCAGCCGCCCGACGGACGTCAGCAGAGAGTATGCGCTCACCGCCAGGTCGCGCCGAGTCGTCACCAGGTTCACTTGGGCGTTCAGCAGCTCCAGCTCGGCATTGAGCACATCGAGCAGCGTCCGCTGGCCGACCCGCTCCTCCTCGCGCACGCCGGCCAGCGCGATCCGGTTCGCCTCGACCTGCGCCGTATCGGAAACGAGCTGAGCCCGTGACGCCTCCAGCCGCGCCCAGGAGGCCACGACGTCGGCCAGCGTCTCGGTGCGGAACTGCTCGACCTCCTGCAGCCGGCTGACGTGCGTATGCTTGGCCTGCCGGACACGCGCGTGGACCTCGCCCCCCTGGTAGATCGGCACCGTCAGCCGGCCCGTGACCTCGGTGGTGTCCGACTGGGAGATGTTCTCGGACAGGCCGAAGCGTCGGTTGTAGCTCGCATCGACGCTCACCTCGGGCAGCAGCTCGCCCCAGATGCGGTCGACCACGTGCCTCGCCGCCTGCTCGCGATAGAGCGCGGCCACGACGTTCGGGTTCTCCTGCCCGGCGATTGCGATCGCTTCCTGCTGGGTTCTGGGCAGCATTCGCTCCGGCACCCCAGGATCGACCAGGTTGCTCGCCGGATGCCCGATCACCCGCTCGAACGCAGCGCGGCTGGTGCGGAGATTGGCCCTCGCCAGATCGAGCGCCGATATCGCGCCTGCCCTGCGAGCCTCCGCCTGCGCCACGTCCGTGCGCGTCACCTCGCCGACGGCGAAGCGGTCCTGCGTTGCGCGCAGCTCGCGCGTCAGGACGTTGACGTTGTTCTCGCGCAGCCGCACGACGGCCTGATCGCGGACCACGTCGGCATAGGCGATCACCGCCTCGAGCAGGACGGATTGCTCGATGATGTGCAGGGTGGCTCGCCCGGCGCGGACCACCGACTCGGCCTCGCGCACCGTATTCAGCGTGCGGAACCCGCGGAACAGCGGTTGCGAGAGATCGACGCCATAGCCTCTCGGGTGGGTCTCCTGGCTGCTGCCGCCCCCGCCGCCGCGCGTCTCGACCTTCCGGTATCCGACATCGGCCGATCCGAAGATCTGCGGGCGGTAGCCCGAAATCGCCCGCGGCACCTCCTCGTCGGTTGCGCGCAACCGCGCCCGCTCGGCATCGAGCCTGGGATTGAACTTGTAGGCGGATGTCAGCGCTTGCATCAGGGTCTCTGCCGCAGCGTCATCCGTCCCTGGCATGCTCGCGACGAGCGCCGCCGTGATTGCGGCGAGCAGCAGCGGTGCAACGAGCCTGTGGCTGGCGAGCATGTCGTCCTCGGTCTTCGATGTCTTCGCGCCCCGCCGCTTCCAGGACGCGCCAACGTGGACCCTGTGTCGGGCAGGACCCGCCAACGTCAACAAACTACACTGATTCCCCCCGGACTCGCACGCACCCGCTCGAATCCCTAGGTAACTCAAACCGGGACTGGCTCAGACACCAAATCGGCCCCGGCCCGCGCGAAGGCGCAGGCGGCGTTGCCCATTATCCACACCTCGGGGCGCGGAGCTCCGGCCTAAAATACGAACTGCGCCCGGCGCTCGAACCCGGGGAGCGGCGCGGCGGCGGCGTCGAACAGGGCGCGTGACGCGAAGTGCGGACCCGAGCGCTGCCACAGGGTCGCCTTGCTCACGCCCCCGCCAGCCAGGATTCCGGCCAGTCGGCCACCGTCCTTGAGCTGGTTCAGCAGGGCGGCCGGGACCTCCGGCACGGAGCCGTTGAGGAGAATGGCGTCGTAGGGTCCTTCGTCCGGCCAGCCGGCGGTGAGGCTGCCGGTGATGATGACCACGTTGTCGACCGACAGCGCCGAGAGCGTCCTCGAGGCCTGGTCGGCCAGCCCCGGATCGGCCTCGAGCCCGACCACCGTCTGCGCCAGCCGCGCCAGCACCGCGCTGCCGTAGCCGGTGCCGCAGCCCACGTCGAGGACGACCGTGTGCTCGTCGGGCTCCAGGAACTGGATCAGCCTGGCGTGGACGCTCGGCGCCAGGAGATAACGAGCCAGAGGCTCGGCGCGCGGCGAGATCCGCACCTCGCGGTCGATGTAGGCGAGCGGCCGCGCGTCCTCCGGCACGAACGCCTCGCGCGGGATGTCGAGCATGGCGCGCAGGATGCGCCGGTCGACGACGTCGCTCGGCCGGACCTGGCTCTCGACCATGTTCTTGCGTTGCAGCGCGTAGATGCTCATCTCCCCTCCTCGACGTGCGCGCGATTGTTCCATCCCGAGCAGGCCGGGCACGGCGGGGGGAACTTAACGGACGCCCGGCGGCTCGGCCAGAGGCCTCGTGGCCAACTGGAGGACGCCGCCGCCGGCAGGCTGGCGTACCCCGATCCGTTTGCAATGCCGCGCCCCGGCATGCTAGAGGGTTCGCGCCGGGGGCAATCCTCGCAAGCGCCGCCAGACCATGCGATGCTTGCGTGCGTCTTGCGCCGGCATGGCGGCCACGTGGCGGAGTGGTGACGCAGCGGACTGCAAATCCGCGCACGCCGGTTCGATTCCGGCCGTGGCCTCCACCAAACA
>JAHDXT010000066.1 GCA_023384095.1 Hyphomicrobiaceae bacterium | reverse complement strand
CTGCCCGTGCGCCATCCCTACATCGCGATGATGCCGCAATGGGACTTCCTCGATTTCGTGGCCGAGCAGGGCCGGCGCTATCCGGGGTTCACCCTCATCATGCAGGCTGTCGCCGGGGATCTCATCCGGAGCGGCGAGCGCGTGACCGGGCTCCGCGCGAGCACCCCCGACGGGCCGCTCGAGATCGAGGCCGATCTCGTGGTCGCCGCCGATGGCCGGCATTCGAACCTGCGCGCCCAGGCGGGGCTCGAGCTGGAAGTGCTCGGCGCGCCGATGGATGTGCTCTGGTTCAGACTGTCGCGCGCGCCCGGCGATCCAGGCGAGACGTTCGGCCGGTTCGCGCCCGGCGGACTGATGGTCCACATCAACCGCGGGAATTACTGGCAATGTGCGCTGGTGATCCCCAAGGGCGCGGCGGACCGCGTGCGGCAGCGCGGCCTCGACGCCTTCCGGCAGCAGGTCGGCGATCTCGCGCCGTGGGCGGTCGCGCGACTCGCCGATGACTTGAGGACCTGGGAGGACGTCAGGCTGCTCAGCGTCCGCGTCGACCGGCTGAAGACATGGTACAGGCCCGGGCTGCTGGCGATCGGCGACGCCGCGCATGCCATGTCGCCCGTCGGCGGCGTCGGCATCAACCTCGCCATCCAGGATGCCGTCGCCGCCGCAAACATCCTCTGGGAGCCACTCAGGGACAAGCAACTCGACATCCGGCATCTGGCCGCGGTGCAGCGCCGTCGCGAGTGGCCGACACGCGCCACCCAGCGGCTGCAGGTCCTGGTGCAGAACCGCGTCATCGGCCCGGCGCTGGCATCCGATCGGCCGCTGCGGCCGCCACTGCTGCTGCGGCTGGCCGCGCGACTTCCCTTCGTGCGCCGGCTCGCGGGACGCATCATAGGTCTCGGGCTGAGGCCGGAGCACGTGCGCTCGCCGGAGCTGCCGCCGGTCGAATGACCGGTCCCGTTTTACTTGCAACTGCCGCTCTCGGCCGACTTCGCCTCGTCCCAGAGCGCGTCCATCTCCGCAAGGTCCGAGTCCTCGAGGCTCTTGCCTCGGGCTTTGAGCGCCAGCTCGATGTAGCTGAAACGGCGGAAGAACTTGTCGTTGGCGATCCGCAGCGCGGTTTCGGGATCGATTTTCAGATGACGGGCGACGTTGGCGACCACGAACAGCAGGTCCCCGAGCTCCTCCGCGACTTTGGATTGCTGCCCCGCGGCGATGGCGACGTCGAGCTCGGCCAGCTCCTCCTGGAGCTTGGCCATGACGGGGACGAGCCCCGGCCAGTCGAACCCGACCCCGGCCGCTTTGTCCTGCAGCTTGACGGCGCGGGTGAGGGCGGGGAGGGGGAGGGGCACATCCGCGAGAAGGCTTTTCTCCGGCTCTCCATCTGGCCCTGTCTGCGCTCTCGCCGCCTTCTCCGCCGCCTTGGCCCGTGCCCAGAAATCCTCCGGCACCCCCGCCGACCGCGCCGCCTCGTCGCCGAACACGTGCGGATGGCGACGGATCATCTTGGCCGTGATGGCTTCCACCACGTCGCCGAAGTCGAAGGCATTCTGCTCGCCGGCCATCTGAGCGTGATAGACGACCTGTAGCAGCAGATCGCCCAGCTCTTCCCGGAGATCACCGAGGTCGCCGCGCGTGACGGCGTCGGAGACCTCGTAGGCTTCCTCGATCGTATAAGGCGCGATCGTCTCGAAGGTCTGCTCCAGGTCCCAGGGGCAACCCGTACCCGGTGCGCGCAGCCGGCGCATGATCTCGAGCAGCCCTTCGATGTCGCGCGAGGGGATGAGGGGGGACGCGGTCATGGACGCCTCTGAGGTCGAAGCCGGCGTCACCCCTAACACGAGCGCGCCCGCAAGCGGGCGCGCATATGGCCTCATCCGCAGCGGAGCCTCCCGGCCTCGTGAGAGAGGCCGGGAGACAGCACAGGCTGCCCGCGAGGTCGGCTATCCGAGGCGCATGGCGCCGCGGCAGAAGGTGTTGCCGATCCTGATCTGGCCCTGCTCGAGGCCGACGTCGTGAATGCAGGTGGCGCGGGTCTGGAACCGCACACCCTGCTCGGGGGCGCCGCCGCGGCCGGCGCCAAAGCCCATGCCAGTGCCCTGCTGGAACTGACCGTTCTGCATCTGGCCCCAGCCCTGCTGCCGCTGGCCGGGCTGCCCTCCCATGGCGCCGAACGACGGCTGCTGTCCCTGCTGCCCCCACTGCTGCTGGCCATCCAACTGCTGGCCGGGCGCCTGCGCCACGCGCGGTGCCGCAGCCGGCCCGCCGAGAACGCCGGTCTCCTGGATCACGGTGGTGACACGGGCCGCCTGGTTGCCCGGCATCATCCTGACATTGCGAACACGGATGTCGAGATCGTAGTCGCTGACCAGCTTGCGGCCTTGCAGGGCGGTCGCCGCATGGCCCAGAGCATCGATCACCGTTTCGTCGGAGATGTGAGCAATCGTGGTCGCCACGTGTGTGTCGCCGAAGTAGAGCTCGGAAGCCGAGGTGATGGTTGCGTCGGGGGCCAGGAACTGGTCGAGGTACTGCTGGAGCTGGCCCGGATCCTGGCTGCGCGCCGTTTGTTGCAGAACGCGCTCGGCCTGCTTGAAGAAATTCCGAATGCGCTGCTCGGTCAACTGCGTCTGCTGCCCGAGCATCTGCCCCGGCATCTGCCCCGGCATCTGCTGACCGAACTGCTGCTGGCCCATCTGCTGGCCGCCGAGCTGTTGACCCTGTTGAGCCTGTGCAGTTGCCGAAAGCGCCAATCCCGTACCAAGGCAGAGGACCGCAAGGTGAACGGTTTTCTTCACGACGCACTCCTGTGGCAATGAGTTGCTGGTCCCGCCGAAACGTGGCGAGCGGAAAGCCGGTTCCTCGGATGACCTACTGCGATGCAAAAAAAATATGGCAGGCGCTCACGTGCTGCGTGTGCAGCGCACGCGTATGGGTGCGGGCAACCCGATCCGCGGACTCCGCCCGAGACGGCAGCACAGACGGCCGCCCGCAGGAGATGGCCCGGCTGCACTATTACGAAACCCCACGATCCTCGGTCGGGACCGAAACGATTCGCATAATCTATATTATGGAAAATCGAACAGTTTATGGACAGGCAACTGAGCCAGTTGCGTCACGTCCCCAAGAGGCTATCGGACGCCGGTCGGATCCGCAGGCGGACCGGCCTGGACCGGAAGTGGCCGGCCCGATCGGCCGCCCGGCTACTTCTCGGGCTTCTCGGGCTTCTCGTGCTTGTCGGCGATCATCCGGTCGAGGAGCCGCACGCCCCATCCGGACGCCCAGCCCTGGCTGATGTCGGTCTTGCTCGAGTCCATGGCCACGCCTGCGACGTCGATGTGGGCCCAGGGCGTGTCGCGAACGAAGCGCTGCAGGAATTGCGCCGCCGTGATGGCGCCGCCGTGCCGGCCGCCGATGTTCTTCATGTCCGCAGTGCGCGAATCGATGAGCTTGTCATAGGCCGACGACAGCGGCATGCGCCAGACGAGCTCGCCCGTGGCGGTGCCGGCCTCGGTCAGATCGGCAGCGAGCCTGTCGTCGTTGGCGAACAGTCCGGCGTGCTCCTTGCCGAGCGCGATGATGATGGCGCCGGTCAGAGTGGCGAGGTCGACGATGAGGCGCGGCTTGAAGCGCTCCTGCGCGTACCAGAGCACGTCGGCCAGCACCAGCCGGCCCTCCGCGTCGGTATTCAGCACCTCGATCGTCTGGCCCGACATGGAGGTGACGATGTCGCCGGGGCGCTGGGCGGTTCCGGAGGGCATGTTCTCGGTCAGCCCCAGCAGGCCGACTGCGTTCACGTTGGCCTGCCGCTCCGCCAGTGCCTGCATGAGGCCCGCCACGCAGGCCGCGCCGCCCATGTCGCCCTTCATGTCCTCCATGCCCTGCGCGGGCTTCATCGACAGGCCGCCGCTGTCGAAACAGACGCCCTTGCCGACGAAGCACAAGGGCTTCGAGCGGCGCGATCTGGCGCCATTCCATTGCAGCACCGCGACCCGGGGGGGCCGGACGCTGCCCTGACCGACAGCCAGCAACGCGTTCATCTTCAATGCCTTCAGGGCGTCCACGTCGAGGATGTCGACCTCCACCCCGAACCGAGCCAGCTCGCGCGCACGGTCGGCGAACTCGACCGGGCCCAGCATGTTGGCGGGCTCGTTGACGAGATCGCGCGCCAGGAACATGCCGTTGGCGACGGCCGCGCGCCGGGCGAAGGCCATCTGCGCCGCGTCGGGGTCCTGGGTATGGACGACGAGGCGGGCGAGACCGTCGGTCTTTTGATCGCCGTTCTCCTCCTTCGGCTTCGAGGCATACTTGCGGAACCTGTAGCTCCTCAGCACCGCGCCGAAGGCGAGATCGGCGGCGATGTCGGCGGCGGAGCGGCTCCGGGGATCGGCAATCTCGGCCACGAGGCTCGCGGTCTCGCACTTGCGGGCCGCGATCTGGCCGTAGAGGTAGCCGCCGAGATTGACCCAGTCCGTCTCCTTGCTCTGGTCCGGCTGGCCGGCGCCGATGACGACGAGACGGCGGATGTCGAGACCGCCCGGGGCCAGCATCTCGTAGGATGTCCTGGCCTTGCCCTTGAAGTCGCCTGCCTCCGCCGCACGCAGGACCGCCCCGTTCGACTTGCCATTGAGCGCGCGGGCCTCCGGGCTGAGCACCAGGTCCTGCGCCGACAGGAGAGCGGCTGTGGGCTGCAGCGGCGCAGACAGGGGGACGAAGTCGATGGCGATGCGATCCGACATGGCTGAGTTTTCGGGCTGAGCTCTGGGCTGAGTTTTCGGGCTGAGTTCGTATTCTGGACTGAACCTGACTTGCAGCAGCGACCCGTCCCCAGGTTGCGAATCTCCAGGGACCCTGCACATAACGGCTGGCGGGGCTGATCGATGCGAAACTGCAGTCCGCGAGACCTTAATCGGTCGCCCGCGAAATGTCCAAGCGGCGCTTCGATGCCGGGTATGGCCGGTTCGGCTGGCAAGCACGTGACGGGAGCCGAAATTCCGCCACCGTGCTGTGAGACGCGGGGGCGATCGGGTGGAGCACGGAGCGGCAGGGACGGCGGTGGCGCATTCGGGGGGCGAGCCTCGGCAGATACGGGATGCTGCCCAGCCATGAGCATCTTCGGGCGCTACCTGTTCCGGCAGGTCGCCGGTGCGCTGCTTCTGATCCTCCTGTCGCTGTCGGGCGTCGTGTGGATCGCCCTCGCCCTCAGGCAGCTCAATCTCGTCACGACGCAGGGTCAGGACGCCTGGGTGTTCCTGATCATGACGACGCTGGCGCTGCCGAACCTGATGGCGCTGATCGCGCCCATCGCACTGCTGATCGCGGCGATCCACACCCTCAACCGCCTCAACGGCGACAGCGAGCTGATCGTGCTGACCGCTTCGGGGGCGACGGTCTGGACCGTCGCTCGTCCGCTGATCCTGCTGGCGCTCCTGGTCTCCCTCGCGGTTTCGTTCGTCAACCACGTGGGCATGCCGTGGAGCCTCAGACTGCTGCGGGACTACATCATTCAGGTGCGCACCGACCTCATCTCGCAGGTGCTGCAGCCGGGCCAGTTCTCCAGCCCGGAGCGGAACCTGACCTTCCATATCCGCGACCGCACGTACAGCGGCGAGCTGCTCGGCATCCTCATGCAGGACGCCCGCGACGAGAAGCAGATCATGTCGTATCTGGCCGAGCGCGGCGTCATCGTGAAGCAGGGCGACGCCACCCTGCTCGTCATGACCGGCGGCCATATCGTGCGCCAGCCGGACACCGGCGAGCCGCCCCAGGTCGTCACCTTCGAGAGCTACGCCATCGACCTCAACCGGTTCGAGCCGAGAGGGGAACGGGACGGGCTGAAGCCGCGCGAGCGCTATTTCGGCGAGCTCGCCTTTCCCGAGCCCGACGATCCCTACCTCCGCCACCAGCCGGGGCAGTTCCGGGCCGAGTTTCATGAGCGGCTGGCGAATCCGCTCTACCCGCTGGCGTTCGTGATGATCGCGGTGGCCTTCGCCGGGCAGGCGCGCTCGACCCGCCAGAACAGGGTCGAGGCGGTGGTCTTCGCCTTTCTGCTGGCGGCCGCCATCCGGCTGGGCGGGCTCGCCGCGAACAACCTCGTCGTGATCCGTGCCTCGGCCGTTCCGTTGCTCTATCTGCTACCGCTCGGGGGCATCGCGCTGGCGCTCGTCGTGATGCGGCTCAATGCGCGCCCGAGAGGCGGCCCTAGCGCGTGGGACCGGCTGGTGCTGGCGGCCGATGCGATGCGGGGGGCCGCGGCGCCCGTGCTGGCGTCCCGCGCGGCGCCGCGCGGCGTGCGCCGACAGCGGACGGGATGACACCATGCCGCGCGCCCTGACGCTCAAGATCTATGTCGCCCGGCACTTCCTGCTCGCCATGCTGGGCACGTTCCTGATCTGCTCGGTGCTGATCTTCATGATCGACTTCGTCGAGATGCTGCGCCAGTCGGGCAAGCACGGCAGCGTCCCGGCGACGACGCTCGTCTGGCTGACGCTGCTGCGCCTGCCTGCCTATACGGAGATCCTGCTCGCGTTCGCCGTCCTCGTCGGCAGCATCGCCAGCCTGCTCCAGCTCAGCCGCAAGAGCGAGCTCGCCGTCATCAGGGCAGCGGGGATGTCGGCCTGGCAGTTCCTGAGCCCGGGGCTGTTCGTCGCGTTCGTCCTCGGCGTGCTTGCCGTCGTCTTCTACAACCCGCTCGCCGCCTCGGCCCGCACGGAAGCGGAGGAGCTATTCGCCGAAGCCTTCGGCAAGGAAGCGAATTTCCTCAGGACCAAGAACAGCGGGTCGTGGCTTCGCCAGGACGGCGCCGACGGCTCCTCGGTGATGAGCGCCGGCGGCGTTGCCGACGGCGGCCTGCGGTTGTTCACGGTGACCGTGTTCCACTTCGACCGCGACGGCCGGTTCATGGAGCGGATCGATGCCGAGCGGGCCATTCTCCACGAGGGCTATTGGCAGCTCGAGAAGGTCCTCGTCGCCGGCGCCGGCCGCGAGCCCGAGCGCTACCAGCGGTACCTGGTCAGCACCTATCTGACGCCGGAGCAGCTTCAGGACGCGCTGGGGAGCGTCATATCGGTGTCGTTCTGGCAGCTTCCAGGCCTCATCGAGGTGGCCGAGCGGGCCGGCCTTTCGGCGGCGCGCTACCGGATCCAGTACGAGCTGCTGCTGTCGCGGCCTCTGCTCTTGATCTGCATGGTTCTTTTGGCTGCCACTGTGTCGTTGAGGTCATTCCGGTCGGGCGGCATCCATTCTATGGTCGTCACAGGAATGATAGGGGGCTTCGGGTTCTTTCTGCTGGCAGAGGTATCCCGACAGGTTGGGGTTGCCGGTCTCGTATCGCCGAGGGTGGCGGTATGGGCGCCGGTAATTGTAGCCGCCCTGGTGTCGCTGACGGTGCTCTTGCACCAGGAGGACGGTTAGGTGATGCGTCGAGCGCGGACACCGCAAGGTCGTAGCGCAATGCGACGTGCCACGGCCCGCCACTCGCTGGCGGGCGCAGGTCTTGTTGCGCTCGCGGCCTGCCTGCCGCTGGCGACTGCCCCTCCCGCCCGTGCCCAGGACGCGACGGTGATCGCGCCGGCGACGACGGTGATGCCGAACAGGCTGGAGCAGCCGAAGACGCCCTCGGCCTTCCCCAAGGCCAAGAACGGTCTCTTCGGCCCGGTCAAGAAGATCGATCAGACGCAGCCGCTCTATCTGCAGGGAGACGAGCTGATCTACGACAGCCAGGGCAATCGCGTCACCGCGCGCGGCAATGTCGAGATCTACTACAACAACTACATCCTGCTCGCCGACGAGGTCACCTACGACCAGGGCGCCAACACGTTGACGGCGGCGGGCAACGTCACCCTGAAAGAGCCCAACGGCCTCGTCACGCGCGGCGAGCGCATCACGTTGACGGACGACTTCCGCGAAGGCTTCGTGCAATCCCTCAGCGTGACGGCGCGGGACGACACGCGGATCGCCGCCGAGCGCGCCATCCGCCGCGACGGCAACACCACGGAGTTCCAGAACGGCAGGTTCACGCCGTGCAAGAGCGACGGCAGCATGCCGCCGCTGTGGTGCATCAGCGCCGCCCGCGTCATTCACGACCAGGCCGCTGCGACGATCACCTATCAGGATGCGCAGTTCGAGCTGTTCGGCATGCCGCTGCTCTATCTGCCCTATTTCCAGCACGCAGACCCGTCGGTGAAGCAGAAGTCGGGCTTCCTGCTGCCGTCCTACTCGACCTCCACCAACCTCGGGTTCGGCGTCGAGGTCCCCTACTATTTCGCGCTGGCGCCCAACTACGACTTCACGTTCCACCCGATGTACACCGCCAGGCAAGGCGTGCTGTGGCAGGGCGACTGGCGGCACCGGCTGTCGTTCGGCGGCGTCACCGGCACCTACACGGTCAAGTTCGCGGGCATCGAGCAGGACCACACCGATCTGCCCGGCGCGGCCGCCATGACGGAGCGCTTCGACGGCTGGCGCGGCAGCATCGAGAGCAAAGGCAAGTTCTCGCTGTCGTCCTGGTGGAACTTCGGCTGGGACGTGACGCTCGAGAGCGACGACGAGTTCCGCCGCTTCTACAAGCTCGACAATGCCCTGCAGACGGACCGCATCAACCAGGTCTATCTGACCGGCCTCAGCGACCGGAACTATTTCGGCGCGCACCTCTACCATTTCGGCGGTCTGCGTTTCGACGACACGCCGGTGACGGAGGGCCGGGTTCACCCGATCATCGACTACAACTACGTTCTCGCCGATCCGGTGCTGGGCGGAGAGCTGACGTTCAACGTCAATGCGTTGAGCTTCTCGCGCGAACTGACCTTCACGGACAGCATGAGCAACGTCTGGTCGGGCGAGACGGCCATGAACCGCGTCGTCGCCGACGTCAACTGGCGCCGCCGCTTCACGGACCCGCTCGGTCAGACCTACACGCCGTTCGCCAGCCTCAGAGGCGACATCTACACGCTCCACAACGTGGTCGATCCGACCACCCTGGAGCTTATCGACGACGAGACGGTCACACGCGGGCTCGCCACGGCGGGGCTGCTCTACGCCTACCCGTTCGTCGCCCACTCGAGCCGCGGCTCGCACGTCGTCGAGCCCGTGGGGCAGATCATCGCCCGGCAGAAGAGCGTGCCGCAGCGCGACATGCCCAACGAGGATTCACGCAGCATCGTCTTCGACGACACCAACCTGTTCGAGCTCGACAAGATGTCGGGACTCGACCGGGTCGAGACGGGCACGCGCGCGAACGTCGGCCTGCAATATACGTTCCAGGCCAACAGTGGCGGTTTCGCCCGCGTCCTCGCCGGTCAGAGCCATCACCTCGCCGGCGACAACATCTACCGCTACCAGGGTGAGGTCGATCCGGACGGCAATCCGATCTATTCGCCGATCAACGGGCTGGAATCCGACCGCTCGGACTACGTTCTGGCCGCCTATCTGGCCCCCTCTTCCGTGTTTCGGACGATTGCGCAGACCCGCTTCGACGAGAGCGGTCTCGATCTCAGGCGCATGGACCTGTTCGGCGAGGTCAGCTACGGACCGCTGGTGGCCCAGGCGACCTACAGCTACAGCACGTTCAACCCCATCGACGGGCTCAGGACGGACCAGGAGGACATCTTCAGCCTCGTCGGGCTGCAGCTCACGGACCGCTGGAGCGTGCTCGGCTCGATCCGCTACGACATCGACGCCGGCGCGCGCATCCAGGACGCGCTGCAGTTGCGCTATGCCGACGAATGCTTTGTGCTGACCGCGACCTACACCGAGACGTTCATCGACGATCCGCTGCGGCAGCTCGCCGAGGACCGCAGCCTGATGGTGCGGTTCGAGCTCAAGCACCTTGGCGAGTTCCGCTACAAGACCGACGCGCTCGACCATTTCTTCGCCGAGAACCAGCCGGTTCCGAAATAGGCGCCGCGTCCACCGCCGGCCTTCGCAAGTTTGGGGCGGCATGCTGTACCTGGCGCGAGTTGGAGCGATCAGCGCTCCGTGTTGCCTTCGCATCGCCACGCGAGGTGTGGATAATGCCAAACCCGGGACCCGAGTAGCCGCTATGCTCGGGCGTCCCGAGTCGGGCGGTCAGGCAGCCACAGACGGATGACGAATGAGGCGAGGCGTCAACCTGCTGATTCGATCGAGCCATGGCGCAGCATTGCTGGCGCTGGCGCTGACGCTCGCCGTGCCGGCGGCGGCTCGCGCCCAGGGCAGCTCCCAGACCCTGCCGGGGCTCGTCGTGGCCGTGCCGCCCGCCGATGGCGAGCGACCGGCGGAAAAGAAGCCCGCCGGCAAGAGCGCTGCGGACAAGGGCACCAAGGCCGGCGCCAAGTCCGGCGGCAGCAAGAGCAAATCGGCGGCCCTGGACCCCGGCGGCTCCGGCAGCCGACACGGATCGACCCAGTCCATCGTCGTGCTCGTCAACGACGATCCCATCACCGCCTACGAGATCGAGCAGCGATCGCGGCTGATGGCCCTGCAGGCCAACGTCGGAGAGCGGGCGCAGGAGAACTTCAAGCGGCTTATCCAGCAGGAGAGCACCAACAACCGCCTGCGCGAAATCCTGCAGGAGACGATCCAGGCCAACCAGGGCAAGTCGCGCGAGCAGATCCTCGCCATTTTCGAGGAGCGCAAGAAGCAATACGCCCAGGGTCTGCAGCGCCAGGCGCTCGACAGCGCCAAGGCCGCGATGCTGCCAGCCTATCGCAAGAACGCGCTGGACGAGCTCATCGAGGAGCGCCTCAAGGTCCAGGAAGCCAAGCGCGTCAACGTCAGCATCGAGGACGCGCAGATCGACGACATCATCAAGGGCATCGCCGATCGCAACAAGATGACGCCGGACCAGTTCGCAAAGCACATCAAGAGCATGGGGGCCGATATCGAATCCATGCGGGCGCGGTTCCGGGCCACCCTGTCCTGGAGCGCCGCCGTGCGGCGGCGGTTCAGCGCCCAGGTGGCGGTGAGCCAGCGCGAGATCGACCGGATGGTTTCGACGTCGGCGGCCGAGAAGGAGGACGAGGTCGAGCTGCGGCTGCACCGCATCACGCTGCCGGTCACGGGCAAGATCGATCAGAAGGTCATGGCCCGGCGCCTGGATGAAGCCGAGCGGCTGTGGCGCAACTTCAAGGGTTGCAGCACCACGGCGGCGCTGGCCAAGGCCGAGGACGCCAAGTTCGAGGATCTCGGCGCCAGCAGGCCATCGTCCATCCCCGAGCCGACCCGGAGCCTGCTGCTCAACGCCAAGCACGGCGAGATGGTGCCGCCGAACCTGTCGAGCCGGGGGATCGAGCTCTACGCCGTCTGCGGCCGCAGCGTGGCCAAGGCCGACGACAAGGTGCGCGAGCAGGTCGCCCAGGAGCTCCAGCAGAAGGAGTTCGAGGTCCTGGCCAAGCGCCATCTGAGGGATCTACGCCAGGACGCGCATATCGAGTATCGTTGAGCGGTGTCCGATGCGCCGGAGAGCCGCTCTGAGAGTCCGTTGCTCGCCCTGACCATGGGCGAGCCCGCCGGCGTCGGCCTCGAGCTGACGCTGAAGATCTGGCGCGCAGCCGCGACCACGCCGCAGGCCGCGCCGCCCTATGCCCTTCTGCTCTACGCCGATCCTGCCGCCGTGGCCGCCTATGCCGGGCGCGCCGGTCTGCCTGACCCGTGCGCCGTCGTCGCCACGCCCCGTGAGGCCCGCACACTGTGGCCGGAGCGTCTGCCGGTGATGCCGGTCCGCCTGGCGTGCGCCGTCGAGCCCGGCCGTCCGGACGCGGCCAATGCCGCCGCGGTGATCGCATCCATCGAGGAGGCCACCGCCGCGGTCGTCGGCGGGGATGCGGCCGCGCTGGTCACCAACCCGATCGCCAAGAGCGTGCTCTACGGTGCCGGCTTCGCCCATCCCGGGCACACGGAGCTCCTGGCCGAGCTGGCCGGCCGGCTCGTCGGCGGCAGGACCTGGAGGCCCGTCATGCTGCTGGCCAGCGACGAGCTCCGCGTCGTGCCGCTGACCGTGCATATCCCGCTGGCGGCGGTGCCGCGCGGCCTCTCCCGGGATCTGATAGTCGAGACCGTCCGCATCCTGGAGGAAGCGCTCCTGCGCGATTTCGCGCTGGGCGGCGGCCGGCCGCGGATCGCAGTGGCGGGCCTCAACCCGCACGCCGGCGAGGGCGGCGCGCTCGGAACCGAGGAGCGCCAGATCATCGCGCCGGCGATCGCGGACCTCAGGGCCGAGGGGCTCGCGGTGACCGGCCCCCATTCGGCCGACACTCTCTTCCACGCCGAGGCGCGCGCCGGCTACGACGCCGCGGTCGCCATGTATCACGACCAGGCGCTGATCCCCATCAAGACGCTCGCCTTCGACCGGGCGGTCAACGTCACGCTCGGCCTGCCGTTCGTGCGCACCTCGCCCGACCACGGCACCGCGTTCGACATCGCCGGCAGCGGCCGCGCCAGCCCGGCCTCGCTCGCCGCCGCCCTGGCGCTCGCGGCGCGGCTGGCGGCGAACCGGGCAAAGGCCCCTGCAGCGTGACCCGCGGCGGCGACGAGGCCCCGCGCGAGGCGCAGAGCACCGACGGCCTGCCGCCGCTCAGGCAGGTGATCTCCGACCTCGGGCTCAAGGCGAAGAAGAGCCTCGGCCAGAACTTCATCCTCGACCTCAACCTGACGCGGCGGATCGCGCGGGCGGCGGGCGGCGTCTCCGGCCGCACGGTGGTGGAGGTCGGCCCGGGCCCGGGCGGGCTCACCCGCGCCCTGCTGCTCGAAGGGGCGGCCCGCGTCGTCGCCATCGAGCGCGACGAGCGCTGCCTGCCGGCCCTGCGGCAGATCGCGGAGCGCTATCCCGGACGGCTGCAGGTCCACCTCGGCGACGCGCTCGAGGCCGACTGGCCGGCCCTGCTCGGCTCAGCGCCGCCGGGGGAGCGCGCGCGCATCGTCGCCAACCTGCCCTACAGCGTCGCCACGATGCTGCTGATCGGCTGGCTCGAGACGGAGCCATGGCCGCCCTGGTACGAGCGCATGGTGCTGATGTTCCAGCGGGAGGTCGCCGACCGCATCGTCGCCGGGCCGGGGACGAAGGCCTACGGGCGGCTTGCCGTGATCTCGCAGTGGCGCACGCGTCCGCGCATCGTGATGAGTCTCAAGCCGGACGCCTTCACCCCGCCGCCCAAGGTCGCCTCGGCGGTCGTCGAGTTCAGTCCGCGCGAAAGCCCCGACCCGCCTTGCTCGGCCAAAATCCTGGGCGAGGTCACGGCCGCCGCCTTCGGCCAGCGCCGCAAGATGCTGCGCTCGAGCCTCAAGGCGCTGACGCCCATGCCCGACCTGCTGCTGCGCGAAGCCGGCATCGCGCCCGAGCTACGGGGGGAGCAGCTCGACGTGGAGGACTTTGCGCGGCTGGCGGTGATCGTGGGGAGGTTTAGAGGGAGTTGAGGCCAGGCGCTGTCGCTGCGTTCGGATTGTACCGTCAGAGGCCGAATTGGTAAGGTCCGATTCGTGCCGGTGGGGGGCGACGTGGCCGACAAGCTCATCAAGATTGTCGAGGAGTATTTCACAGCGTTGCGCGATGTGCGTCGCCTGGGCGCGGGGACGCCTGAGCGCTCCTATTATTCCGCGCTCGACAATCTCCTGGACAACATAGGGGCCGACCTGAAGGGCCGCGTGATTTGTCTGCCTGACCTCGGGAACACGGGGGCTGGTCATCCGGACTTCGGGCTATATACAAAAAGCCAGCTTCAAAGCGGCACGCCACGCAAGGGACAGATGCCCGAGCGTGGCGTCATCGAGATGAAGCCGGTTGCTGACGATGCCTGGCTAACGGCAGTTGCGAAGCAGGTCACCGGGTACTTTGCCAAGTACCGGCTGGTGATTGTCACAAACCTGCGCGACTTTCTCATCATCGGCGAGGCGCCGAACGGGAAGGCGGAGAAGCGCGAGAGCCTCCGCCTCGCCAAGGACGCAGCCGCGTTCTGGGAGCTGGTCTCGACGCCCCGAAAATCGGCGCAGCGTCTCGGCCGCGCCTTCGGTGAGTACCTGAAGCGCGCCCTCACCCAGTCGGTGGCGCTGCGCGAGCCCAAGGACCTCGCCTGGTTCCTGGCCTCCTACGCGCGCGACGCGCTTCAGCGGGTCGAAGCGAAGCGCGAGCTGCCGGGACTCGCGAGCATCAAGACGGCGCTCGAGGATGCGCTCGGGATGAAGTTCGAGAGTGAAAGGGGCGAGCATTTCTTTCGCTCTACTCTCGTTCAGACGCTGTTCTACGGCGTGTTTTCCTCGTGGGTGCTGTGGGCGCGACAGACGCCTCCGTCGACAGAGCGCTTCGAGTGGCGGCAGGCGATCTGGTATCTCCATGTGCCGTTCGTCAGTGCCCTCTTCCAGCAGCTCGCGTCCCCGAAACAGTTGCAACCGCTCGGGCTCGTGGAGCTGCTCGACTGGACTGAGGCCACCCTCAACCGGGTCGTCAAGGAAGAATTCCTGCAGAAGTTCAACGACGCCGACGCGGTGCAGTTCTTCTACGAGCCGTTTCTGGAGGCCTTCGATCCGGACCTGCGCAAGGAGCTGGGCGTCTGGTACACGCCGAGCGAGGTCGTCACCTACATGGTGGCGCGGGTCGACAAGGCGCTGAAGGACGACCTCGGCGTCGCCGACGGGCTCGCGGCGGACAACGTCTACGTGCTCGATCCCTGCTGCGGCACCGGGGCCTACGTGACGGCTGTCCTCAAGCGCATCGACCGCACGCTCGACGAGAAGGGTCTGGGCGGCCTCAAAGGACAGATGGTGAAGAAGGCGGCGCTCGGACGCGTGCTGGGCTTCGAGATCATGCCGGCGCCGTTCATCGTTGCGCACCTGCGGGTCGGCAGCGAATTGCAGCGGCTTGGCGCAAGTCTCAAGGACCACGAGCGCGCCAGCGTCTATCTCACGAATGCACTGACCGGCTGGGAGCCCGAAAACAGAAAGCCGTTGCCGTTTCCGGGCCTGGAGGAGGAGCGCAAGAAGGCCGAGCAATTGAAGCAGAAAGCGCCGATCCTCGTCATTCTCGGCAATCCTCCTTACAACGGCTTTGCGGGCGTGACCATCGGGGAGGAGCGCGACCTGTCGGAGGCATATCGCAAGACCGAGCATGTGCGAAAGCCCGAAGGCCAGGGGCTCAACGATCTCTACGTGCGCTTCTACCGCATGGCGGAGCGGCGCATCGTCGAGAAGACCGGCCGCGGCATCGTGTGCTTCATTACCAACTTCGAATGGCTGGATGGATCATCCCACACAGGAATGCGCGAGCGATTTCTGAATGTGTTCGACGGCATAAGAATCGATTGCCTCAATGGCGACAGCCGCGAGACGGGAAAAACGACTCCTGACGGAAAGCCTGATCCCTCGATTTTCTCAACAGAGCACAACCGCGAGGGCATCAGGAAAGGCACCGCCATTTCGCTGCTCATTCGAAAGCACGACCACAAGTCAGTCAGAGAAATTGCTTTCCGAGAGTTTTGGGGGGCTAGCAAGCGCCAAGACCTCCTGGCCAATGCCGACGCTGCAGTGAAACCGCTCTATTCGACCGTGATGCCGGTTCTGGAGCTTGGCCTGCCGTTCAAGGTCGCGTCCGTGAGTCCAGGCTACCTGACTTGGCCCAAGTTGCCTGAGCTGCTGATGACCTCGTTCTCCGGGGTCAAAACTGCGCGCGATGACTTCCTGGTCGATATTGACCGGTTGGCGCTTGAAGCAAGGATTGACGACTATTTCAATCCTGCTTTACCCGACGACGAAATTGTGCGCCGCAATCCAGTGGCGATGATGACCACGGACCGGTTTGATGCGAAGAAAACGCGCAAAGAGCTCGTGTCCCGAGGCCTAGGTGTTGGCAAGATCGTTCGCTACGTCTACCGGCCTTTCGATGTCCGCTGGCTTTACTGGGAGCCAGAGACCAAACTATTAGATGAAAAGCGGGCGGATTACACACCACATGTTTTTCCGGGAAATCGGTGGATCTCTGCTGCTCAGGCCTTAAGAAGAGGCGCTGCGGAGCCTCAATACGCAGTTTTCACGGCAATCGGATCCTACCATGTGATTGAACGAGCTGCGCTCTTTTTCCCAGAGCATCTCAGCTCGCCGCTAAGGCCAAACATTTCAGCGGTGGTGGAGCGATTTTTGGAGGAACACAGCGCGAGCGTGTGCGAGTTGTTCTCCCATATTGTCGCGATCTTGAACGCACCTGCGTACCGAGTCGATAACTTTTCAGCCATTGCGCTGGACTGGCCCCGCGTGCCGCTCCCCGGCGACGCCAACATCCTGCGTGCTTCCGCGGCGCTCGGCGCCACGCTCGCCACGCTGCTCGACCCCGAGACGGCCGCGCCGGGCGTCTCCACCGGCACGCTTCGCGCCGGTCTCAAGACCCTGGGCCTGCCGGCCCGGCGCGACGGCAAGGGCCTCGACGGCGATGACCTCAAGCTGACGGCCCGCTGGGGCTACACCCAGAACAACAACGGCAGCCGGATCGTCATGCCCGGCCCCGGCCTCGTCACTCAGCGCGCCTACACCAACGCAGAGCTGGCCGCGCTCGCCCAGGAGGGCAAGACGGTCGGCCTCTCGTTGGACGAGGTTCTGGCGCTCGTCGGCGACAAGACCTTCGACGTTCACCTCAACTCCGACGCTTGGTGGTCGAACGCGCCCGCGCGCGTCTGGGACTACACGCTCGGCGGGTATCAGGTGATCAAGAAATGGCTCTCCTACCGCGAGCGCGCCGTGCTCGGCCGCGCCCTGAAGCCCGACGAGGTGATCTACGTCTCCGAGATGGTGCGCCGCATCGCCGCCATTCTGCTGATGGGGCCGAGGCTCGACGACAACTACGCCGTATCGAAAGCCGTGGCCGTCGAATGGAAAGACGGCGCGCCGGTGGTGTGACCATCATTCATGGGGGAAAGCTCGGGCGGCTATCGCGTCACTTGAGCGAATCAACCAAGCTTGCCGCGTTTGCAGGCCTGCTTGGGGAGACCATGGCAAACGACCATCCGCCGGAGGCATTCAGGGGCAACCAGCTCGAGCTGTTCGGCGGCGAGCCAGCGCCCGCGTCTGGCTCTACTGCGGATGACATGCGCGAGTTCCTGTGCGGCCTGCTGGCAGAGGCGCGCGCTGCCGAGACCATGCCCTGGCCGCCGCTGACTGCCCGGCTCTACCGCGGGCTCTTCCCTCAGTTGTCGTTCTGGCTGCCGGAGGAGGAGAGCGCCCAGCTTCGTTTCGAGTTCGAGGCTGAGCTGGAGCGGCTGCAAGCGGCTTAGCCGGATTACAGCGCCCCCTTCCCATCACGCTCCGCCCCCGCCTCTAAGTCCCGCGCCAGCTTCTCCGCCACGTTCCGCGCCGTCAGGTTGAGGGACAGGGGCGTGATCGAGATGCGGCCGGTGTAGACGGCCCACAGGTCGGTGCCGCCGCGCGGGTTGGAGCGCTTGCGCTCGTAGCCGAGCCAGTAATAGGGGTTGCCCCAGGTATCGAGCCGCTGGTCGATCTGCATCAGGTCGTGATCGCGGCGGCCCTGCTCGGTCACCGTGATGCCCGCCACCTCCTCCGGTGCGCAGTCGGGGAAGTTGACGTTCATCAGCACGCCCGCGCGCCACTCGGCCGCGAGCAGCCGGCGCACGATCTCCGGGCCATGGGCGAGCGCCGTGTCCCAGTGGATCGTGCTGCGCGGGTCGCAGGCGAGGCTCATGGCGATCGAGCGCACGCCGAGCAGCGTGCCCTCGAAGGCGCCGGCGATGGTCCCCGAGTAGGTGACGTCATCGGCCATGTTGGAGCCGCGATTGACACCCGAGAGCACCAGCGCCGGCAGGTCGTCCTTGAGCAGGTAGCGGATGCCCATGATGACGCAGTCGGCCGGCGTGCCCCGCACCGCGTAGGTGCGCTCGTCGAGCCTGCGCATGCGGATGGGCTCGCGCAGCGTCAGCGAGTGCGAGGCGCCGCTCTGGTCGAACTCCGGCGCCACGGTCCATACGTCATCCGACAGCTCACGCGCGATTGTCTGAAGGGCTTCGAGGCCCGGCGCGGTGATGCCGTCGTCGTTGGTCAGAAGAATGCGCATCAAACTCCCTCTCCCCATCATGGCCATGATGGGGAGAGGGTCGGGGTGAGGGGCAGCAATTCAGCCGGCGCGTGCGGCCGCCCCTCACCCTGACCCTCTCCCCGCAAGCGGGGAGAGGGGATGCCTCCTCAGCTCGCTTTCTCGATCCGCTCCAGCCCCCGCATGTACGGGCGCAGCACCTCCGGGATGCCGACACTGCCGTCGGGTTGCTGGTAGTTCTCCAGGACCGCGATCAGCGTGCGGCCGACGGCGAGCCCCGAGCCGTTGAGCGTGTGCACGAACGCCGGCCTGCCGTCCTTGGGGCGGTAGCGCGCGTTCATGCGCCGGGCCTGGAAATCGCCGCACACCGAGCAGCTCGAGATCTCGCGGTAGGCGTTCTGCCCCGGCAGCCAGACCTCGATGTCGTAGGTCTTCTGCGAGGCGAAGCCCATGTCGCCAGTGCAGAGCAGCATCGTGCGGTAGGCGAGGCCGAGGCGCTTCAGCACCTCCTCGGCACAGGCCGTCATGCGCTCGTGCTCGGCGAGGCTCTGCTCTGGCGTGGTGATGGAGACCAGCTCGACCTTGGAGAACTGGTGCTGGCGGATCATGCCGCGCGTGTCCTTGCCGGCGGCGCCGGCTTCGGAGCGGAAGCATGGGGTCCAGGCCGTGTAACGCAGCGGCAGGGCGGCCTCGTCCAGAATCTGCTCACGCACGAAGTTGGTGAGGGAAACCTCGGCCGTGGGGATCAACCAGAATCGCTCTCGGTGCCGGGTCCAGTAAAGAGCATTCAAGCGCTGTCTTATCGCACTCTCTAGATGCCTCCGCTTGATTTTCTGGACGAGTGACGAGTCGTCATCCTTAGGAAAGGCAGCGAAAATCTCACCGCAGACATCTTCGAATGACACGGAAGCTGTTTGAAACAGGTCGTTCTCAAACTTCGGCAGATTGCCGGTGCCAAAAGCTGCGTCATCTCGAACGAGGAGTGGCGGATTCGCTTCCGTATATCCTAACTCCGTCGTGTGCAGGTCGAGCATGAACGCCGCGAGCGCCCGCTCCAGCCGCGCCAGCGCGCCCTTGAGCACCACGAACCGCGCGCCCGACAGCTTGGCCGCCGTCTCGAAGTCCATCAGGCCCAGCGCCTCGCCGATCTCGAAGTGCTGCTTCGGGGTGAAGTCGAACGCGGGCGGAATCCCAACCCGGCGCACCTCGACATTGCCAGATTCGTCGGCGCCAACGGGCACGTCGGCGAGCGGCAGGTTGGGAATCTGGGCCAGCTCGGAATTGAGCCTGGCTTCGATCTCCCGCGCCTCCGCCTCGCCCGCTTGAATCGCCTCCTTGAGGGAGTTGACCTCCTTCATGAGCTCCCGGGCCCGCGCCTCGTCCTTGGCCGCCTTCGCCTTGCCGATCTCCTTGGAGGCGGCGTTGCGGCGCGACTGCGCGTCCTGCAGCGCCGTGAGGTTCCGGCGCCGGGCCTCGTCGATCTCGAGGAGCTTCGCCGAGAGCGGCGCGAGACCGCGCTTGCGAAGGCCCTCGTCGAAAGCTTCCGGATTGTCGCGAATCCACCTGATGTCGAACACGGGCGATGGCCTCGACGGATGCCGATCAATGGAGACGCCGACCTATAGGGCCTCGGCGCAGACCGGTCCAGCCGCCGGAGCGTCGCTGAGCGCCGCTGGGCGGGCGGCTACTCGGCGGCCGCCGCTGCGGCCTCGCGGGCCCGGCGCGCCTTCACGACCCGGTCGACGACGAGAATGGAGGCCTCGTAGAGAAGGATCGTCGGCAGCGCCATGGAGATCTGGCTGATGGGATCGGGCGGGGTGAGGACGGCTGCGACGACGAAGACGCCGAGAATCGCCCAGCGCCGCTTCTCGCGCAGCGTATCGGCATCGATCATGCCCGCGCGCGCCAGCAGCGTCAGGACGACCGGAAGCTGGAATATGGCGCCGAAGCCCAGGATCAGCGCCATGATCAGCGACAGGTACTCGCTGACCCGGGCCTGCAGGTGGATCTGCACATCCCCGGTCTTCCACTCCATGGAGAGGAAGAACGTCATGGCGAGAGGCATGACGACGAAGTAGACGAGGCAGGCGCCGAGCAGGAACAGGACGGGCGTGGCGATGAGGTAGGGCCGGAACGCCTCGCGCTCGTTGCGGTAAAGGCCCGGCGCGACGAACTTGTAGACCTGAATTGCGATGATGGGGAAAGCCAGAAAAACCGCCCCGAACAGCGCCAGCTTGACCTGGGTGAAGAAGAACTCGTGCGGCGCCGTGTAGATCATCTCTATCCTGGCGTCGGCGCCCGCCGCCCAGCGGTAGGGCTGGACGAGTATGTTGTAGATCTCCTCGGCGAAGGCGAAGCAGGCGGCGAAGCCGATGAAAATGGCGATCAGCGCATGGACGAGGCGCTGCCGCAGCTCGATCAGGTGATCCATCAGCGGCGCCTTGGAGGCGTCGATCTCGTCCTGGCCGGCCCGGTCGGCCTGGTCTGTTGTGTCGGTCATTCGCCGTCACGTCCCGCTCTTCACGGCCCTGTCGCCCTCGGCCTCGTCCGGACGGGCCACCGCGCCGTCATAGCCATTGGCGCCGGCGCCATTGACCGACGCCGGCGGCTCGGCCGCGGGGTCGCCGGAGACTGCAAGGGCCGGCTGCGGCTGCTGCTCGACCGCGGGCGCCGCAGCGGCGGCCACACTGTCGAGCTCGCTTCTGGCCTCGGCCAGCTCGCTCTCGACCGACTGCTCGGCCGACCGCAAGCTCGTCTCGGCCTCGGTCTTGAGCGCTGCGACCTCCTTGCGGAGCTGATCGATCTCGGTCTCACGCATGGCCTCGTCGAACTGCGCGCGGAACTCGTTCGCCTGCCGCTTGACGATGCCGATGTAGCGGCCGATCGTGCGCAGCAGCGCCGGCAGCTCCTTGGGTCCGACGACCAGGAGCGCCACGATGCCCACGACAACCAGTTCGGACCAGCCGATATCGAACATATGCGTTTGCCCGCGCCCTCACCCGCCGAACGGATGAGCCGTCCGGCATACCTCGCCCCAGCAGGGCTCGGCCTCCAGCAGACTGCCGGGCTGTTCAGCTCGCCTTGCTGCTCTCGGTCTCGGCCCGCTCGACGGGCCTGGCCGCCGATTGCTCGATGACCTTGGGGTCCGCGGACTTGGCGGCGGCCTCGTCCTCCGACATCCCCTTTTTGAAACTCTTGATGCCCTTGGCAACGTCACCCATGATGTCGGAGATCTTGCCGCGGCCAAACAGCAGCACGACGATCAACAGGACAATGATCCAGTGCCAGATGCTGGTTGCGCCCATCTCTATGGAACTCCTTCGCAGCCCCTGGCCGCGCCCGAAAAGTTGTCGGGCACTATCGCAGAAACAAGTCCCAGCAGCAAGCCGTGCGCCGGCCCGTGTCAGTAGCACACGATCTGTCCGGTTTAGGTAGCGCACAAGATGTCCGGTGAT
>JAHDXT010000065.1 GCA_023384095.1 Hyphomicrobiaceae bacterium | reverse complement strand
GATGGTAGCGGGAGGCGGACTCGAACCGCCGACCTAGGGATTATGAGACCCTCGCTCTAACCACCTGAGCTATCCCGCCATCAGGCCGGCGCGATATAAGAAGCGCCGTCGCCGACTGTCAAGCGAGCCTATGCCCGGCGCTGCCGAGGCAGGCTTGGTCCAGCCGTTGCGAAGCCTGCGGTCGATCCGCGCCAGACCATGCGCGGCAGGCCCTGGGCGCAGTGGGACCGGGCAGCCGGCGCCGCTCAGGCCGGCAGAAGCTTGCCCATCCGCAGCATCGTGAACAGCCCCATCGGCCGCAGGGCGCGGCGCTCGAGGAGTTGCAACTCGTCGCAGACCAGCACGCGGTCGAGGTCGAACACCGGCCGCCAGCCGAGATGGTCGGCAAAGGGGGCCATGCGCCGCTCGACCCACCCCCGCACGCCCTCGTCCTGGCTGAAATGGTTGACCAGGATGACCTCGCCGCCGGGCTTGCACACCCGTGCCAGCTCGCGCATCACGCGCTCCGGCTCGGGCACCACCGTCAGCACGTACATCGCCACGACCGTGTCGAACGAATTGTCCGAGAAGGTGAGGTGGCCGGCGTCCATCTCATATAGCCCGGCGACGTTGTCGAGCCCCTCGGAGGCGACCCGGGCACGCCCCTTCTCGAGCATCTCCGGCGACAGGTCGATGCCTACGATCTCCAGATGCCTGCCGTAGAGCGGCAGCGACAGGCCGGTGCCGACGCCGACCTCGAGCACCCGCCCCGACCTGGCGTTGATGATCTCGACGGCGTGCTTGCGGCCCTCCGTGGCGATCTTGCCGAACGTATGGTCGTAGATAGGCGCCCAGCGGCGGTATGCGCTGAGCACAGACGATTCGTCCAGGGCCGCGGCTTTGGCCGCCAGCGCGCCACCGAGCAGGCTACGGCTCTGCTTCTCCGTTCGAACTCGACCGCTAACCACTGTGCTCTCCCACCTTTCCTGGATTGCCTTCGCTCGACTTAGCCTGCAAGGCCCGCCGCAACGGGGGCTGCCGCCAGCCGTGAAACTTCCTCGCCCATCGCCGCCTGCGTGCGCGCGATCCAGCCGCCGCCGAGTATCCTGGCCTCGGCCCCTGCGTCCTCGTAGAGCACACAGGCCTGCCCCGGCGCCACGCCGTGCTCCCCTCCGGGAAGGAGAACCCGCGCCCGGCCCGGTGGTTCATCGAGGACGAGCACCGCGTCGATCGGCGCGTGCGTGGAACGGATCCTGGCTCTGACCTGGAGACCCCGGCGGCGGGCCGTTTCGGCCTCGACCGGCGAGCCGAGCCAGTTGACGTCCCTCAGCTCCAATACCTCGGTGCGCAGGCAATCGCGCGGGCCGACCACGACGCGCCGGCGCTCGGCCTCGAGACGCACGACGTAGAGGGGGCCGTCGCCCGCCAGCTTGAGCCCGCGCCGCTGGCCGATGGTATAGCGCATCACCCCGTCGTGGCGGCCGAGCACGCGGCCGTCCACGTGGACGATGTCGCCCGGCTCCGCCGCGCCCGGCCGCAGCCGCTCGATGACGTCGGCATAGCGGCCGGCCGGCACGAAGCAGATGTCCTGGCTGTCCGGCTTCTCGGCGACGGGCAGCGAGAAATCACGGGCGAGCTCACGCACCTCGGCTTTGCGCAATGCGCCGAGCGGGAACCAGAGGCGGGAGAGCTGCTCGCGCGTGGTGGCGAACAGAAAATAGCTCTGGTCGCGCTCGGCATCGAGAGCCCGTCGCAGCTCCGGCCCGTCGACCCGATCGCGGCGCTGGATGTAGTGACCGGTGGCGAGCACGTCGGCCCCGAGCTCGGTCGCGGTGTCCAACAGCTCGCGGAACTTGATCTGCTGGTTGCAGGTGACGCACGGGATCGGCGTCTCGCCGGCGAGATAGCTGTCGGCGAACGAGGAGATCACCGACCGCTCGAAGCGGTGCTCGTAATCCAGCACGTAATGGGGGATGCCCAGCGCCTCGGCGACCCGCCGCGCGTCATGGATGTCCTGTCCCGCGCAGCAGCTCCCCTTGCTGGCGGTGGCCTCGCCGTGATCGTAGAGCTGCAGGGTGATGCCGACGACGTCGTGGCCTGCGCGCTTCAGCAGCGCCGCCACAACGGAGGAGTCGACGCCGCCGGACATGGCGACCACGACCCGGCGCGGCACAGGACGCGCGGCGGGATCGCCTCCACCCGATGACGCTGTCGCCCCACGCGCTGTCATGCCCTTGACCGGCATCCTTCCCGAAGCTGTCCGCCGCGCCGAGGGGCGCCGCCACTGGCCGGCTGAGATACAGGGGTGTACCGACAGCCCGGCGCCCCACATATGGCCTCATTGCCCCGCCGAGGCAAGCTACCTGAAAGCACACTCGCCATGCTACTCTTGCCGCGTTGACCGGCGGGATTGCACGCCCGCCATGCACAGTCAACGTAAAGGTTAATGCTGGTGCCGGAATGCACGGTACAATCCTAGATGGTATGTTTACCTAATGACTTAGAGCCAAATTAAGGTCGCTGATCCAGCATACCGGCATCATGAGCGAGTGTGCGTAGAGTATCATGGCCGAGCAACAGTATAGATCGCGAGTGCGCTATGTCATCGGGCCCGACGGAAGCCCTTTGACGATCGCGGATCTGCCTCCGCGCAATACCAAGCGATGGGTCATCCGCAGGAAGGCGGAAGTGGTGGCCGCAGTGCGCGGCGGGCTGCTCACCCTCGAGGAAGCCTGCGAGCGTTATACCCTCACCGTCGACGAGTTCCTGAGCTGGCAGCGGTCCATCGACAAGCACGGTCTGCCGGGACTGCGGGCCACCAGAGTGCAGGACTACCGCGACTGAGCCTCACGTGCGTGCTTCACCACAACGCTCTCCCCATTGCAATGGGGAGAGGGGACTTGGACGCTTCCATCTGAACCGGAAAAACTCTAGCGCGGCCGCGAAGGGCTGGCCGCCGGCGCTCCAGGAGGCGGACCGGGACGTTGCGGCGCCGGGCCGGAGCCGCCCCGTGCCGCAGGAATGGCCGGACTCTGTTTCGTCGAGCAGGCGGCCTTGCTCTCGATCCACTGGAAGACGTCGGCGCGCATCCGGGTCGCCACCTCGTCCGGCATGGCGAGGTTCTCGACCGAAATCGCCGTTGCGCCGTCGGCGGGGCCGAGCAGCACCCGGAAGGCGCGCCGCCCCCACGGTTTCGGCTGTGCGTGGTCCATTTCATGGACGACCACCTCCGCCGTCCCGCCGCGCGAGGCCGGTTCGACATCGGCATGGAAAATATGGCTGCCGCTGAGGGCTCCATCGGCGCCGAACCAGCACGCCATGGCCCCGCGTGCGATGCGCATGTAGACGTCCACGACCGGGCCCTGGGCTCTGAGCGGCTCGCTCGTGCCCGGCAACGCCGGCAGCGCGGGAAGCTTGACGCCCTCGCTGCACGCCCCCGCCAGGACGGCCGTGAGCAGAGCCGTGAGGGATATGCCGCGCGGCCGGACCATCTCCCGCCATCCAGGACCTGCCGGGCGATCGGCCCGGGCCGAATGTCGAACTGGCAGCGAGATGTCTCACACGCGGCCGGCGCCGGCAAGTCTGCGAAGCCGGTCGGCGGCTTCGCGACAGCCGGGCAGCAGGTGCGAGCGAGCTCAGCGGATGATCAGGTTCGAGGCCCGATCCGAGCGCCGCGGCAGGCGATCGAGGTCGCGCTGGGTATCGGGTGCCGACCTGTCGAGGTCGGCGCAGGCGTCGTCGCGCTCGCGAACGGCGACCTCGAGCTTGACTTGCAGATTGGCGATCGACGCGCGCAGGTTGTCACGGCGCTGTGCCGCCGCCTTGGCCAGCGTGGAATAGGCGAAATGGGACTTGTCCTTGACTCCGGTCCGGTCCTCCTCGGACTGGACCTGCCGGTCGAGCTCGATCGCCATGTGCTCGAACTCCCGGATCATATGCTCGAGGTCGGCAACCTTGCGGCGCTTCTCCTCGGCCTCGAAGCGCTTGAGGCGGAAGCTGGTCTCCCGTGATTTCACGTTCGATACCCCTGACATGTTCGAACAGGACCCGACATGAACCACAACATTCAAGATCCGTGCCGGGCGACGCCTGCGGCTGTTGCCGCTTCCCCGCTTCTGACCGGTTCCGCAATCGTATCGACGACCGGCGAGGGGTTATGGGACGTGAACGTACAGACCACCGATTAAGTTGCGGTAAAGTCACGACAGATGACTGACGAATTTCCGAGGCCCGGCAGAGCCGCAATCCGGCCACCGGACTCTAGGGCAACCGGGCGAATTCTGTTAATCGTTCGATTCGTCGCAAGCCCGCGCGTGTGGCACCAGATCACGAGGGAGATCGAGTCCGGACTGTGCGCGGTAGCCGACCTGGTCGCCTTGGGGAATTGCTGAAAACCACGTTGCGAATGCACGGGCGCCGCCTCGGGCGCCCGTTGCAGTAGCGTTGTGCCAGGTTTCCTCGTGAGACGAAGGGTCATCGGCGCTCAGATGTCGTGCAGTGGCTCTGTCGAGTCCCGAAATCATCCGCAGTAGAGCAATGCGCTCAATGTTTGTTAACCTATCCAGTGTAGAACTCTAACGATAATTTAGGCAAGGTTCGGTTGCGTGCTCTTCAAATAGGGGCGGCGGGCCTGGGGGGCGACCCGGGTCCTCGAAGAGAGGAATAGCATGAGAGTCCTTCTGATCGAAGACGATAGCGCAACGGCGCAGAGCATCGAGTTGATGCTCCAGTCGGAAGGCTTCAACGTCTACACGACCGACCTCGGCGAGGAGGGCGCTGATCTCGGCAAGCTGTATGACTACGACATTATTTTGTTGGATTTGAACTTGCCGGACATGAGCGGATACGAGGTTTTGAAAACGCTCAGGGTCAGCAAGGTTTCTACTCCGATCCTCATTCTCTCTGGTTTGGCAGGAATTGAGGATAAGGTGCGGGGTCTGGGCTTCGGCGCCGACGACTACATGACCAAGCCGTTCCACAAGGACGAGCTCGTCGCCCGTATCCATGCCATCGTCCGGCGCTCCAAGGGGCACGCGCAGTCGGTCATCGAGACCGGCGAGGTCAGGGTCAATCTGGACACCAAGACGGTCGAGGTGCACGGCCAGCGCGTGCATCTGACGGGCAAGGAGTACCAGATGCTCGAGCTGCTCTCGCTGCGCAAGGGGACGACGCTGACCAAGGAGATGTTCCTCAACCATCTCTATGGCGGCATGGACGAGCCGGAGCTGAAGATCATCGACGTCTTCATCTGCAAGCTGCGCAAGAAGCTGCAGACGGCAACCGGCGGCCACCACTACATCGAGACGGTGTGGGGGCGCGGCTACGTGCTGCGCGATCCCAACGACGCGCACGCGGCGGCTTGAAGCTGCGGCGCGCGCCGGGGCCGGATCACATCGGCGGTGTGTCGGGGGGCTTCGGGGCCCCCGATCTGTTTCCACCCCCTTTCGACGGGCGGGCCGGTACGCCGGGCTGCGGCGATCACGTCTGCGAAAGTGGTAGAGTGCGGCCGCCGGCTGGTCTATGCAGGCGCTCCCCGCAATGACGCGACTGGGAGCAGGGCATGGCGGCAGATCCGGGTGAGCAGCCGGGGCGGTCGGGCGGTCTCAAGGCCGCCATCGTTCCTGTCACCCCGTTCCAGCAGAACTGCACGCTGATCTGGGACGAGCAGTCGAAGGCCGGGGCCATCGTCGATCCCGGCGGCGATGTCGACCGCATCCAGGCGGCCGTCGCCCAGGTCGGCATCACGGTCGAGAAGATCATCCTCACGCACGGCCATATCGATCATGCCGGCGGGGCCGCGGACCTGCGCGACGCGCTCGGCGTCCCCGTCGAGGGGCCGCACGAGGCCGACGCGTTCCTGCTCGCCGGCCTCGAGGCGCAGGGACGGAGCTATGGCATGCCGGCGCGCGCGATCGTCCCGGACCGGTGGCTCGAGGAGGGCGACGAGGTCGAGGTCGCAGGCCACCGGTTCTCGGTGCTGCACTGTCCGGGGCACTCTCCCGGCTCGGTCGTCCTCTTCAATGCCGCCATGAGGCTCGCGCTCGTCGGCGACGTGCTGTTCCGCGGCTCGATCGGCCGCACGGACTTCCCCTACGGGGACCACGATGCGCTGATCCAGGCGATCAAAGGCAAGCTGCTGCCGCTCGGCGACGATGTGACCTTCGTCTGCGGCCACGGTCCGACGAGCAGCATCGGCGCCGAGCGCGCCTCGAACCCGTTCATCATCTGAGTCGCGCGCGGGCCGCGCTGGAGTTTTTCCGGTTCAGATGGAAACATCCAAGTACCCTCTCCCCATTGCAATGGGGAGAGGGTTAGGGTGAGGGGCAGAAATTCGCGCCGTGCTCGCGGCTGCCCCCCACCCCCGACCCTCTCCCCGCACGCGGGAAGAGGGGGATCTCGGGCAAGTTTCGATTTCGATCGGAAAGGCCATAGACCTCGCCTGGCCGGAGCAGGGGATCAGAATCGCCGCTCCCACGTCAGGCAGCCAAGCAGTCCGCATTCGCTGTCTATCGCGCTGCGGCCGGCCCCGCGGTTCTCCCAGAAATCGACGGTCTCCACGCGCAGCGTCTCGGAGCAGCTCCGCCGGCAGGCGATCCAGGTGCCGCCCGGCATGCGCACCTCGTATCCGGTCCGCACACGGCGCACCGGACCCGTGACGACGCCATGACCGAAGCGGCTTTCGGCCACCACATAGCCCGCGAGCGGACCGCTCGCATAATAGGCCGTTCTATCGAAGCGCGGCGAGCCGCCTGCCCAGGCCGGCCCGGCGGATACGCAGCCGGCGGCCAATGCTGCCGTCAGCAGCGCCTTCGAGCACGCCATAGAGTTCCCCTTTAGTAGACTGCATGACCTCGGTCATGATCATATACATTGATCGGGTTAGCGCATCGTTCAAAGCGGGCCAAGCCGAAACAAGCGGGCTCGCGGTTTTGCATGAAGCCCCGTGCTTTTTCTGCTGTCTCCGGCGGAGTGGGAGCTGGTATGGCGTCCGATCCACTTGCGGATTTCGCGCTCGACTTCGTCGACGAGGTCACGGCTTCCCGGGACGAGCCGTCCATCCGCGATCTGCTGCTTCGCCATTGCGCGAGGCTGGGTTTCGAGTTCGTCATCGTCTGTGATCTGCCTCTGCCCGGGCAGACGTTCGCGGTGCAGAGCTGCAACTGGCCGCAGCCCTTGCTCGACCGCTACCGCGAGCGCCTGCACGCGCACGATCCGATCGCCCGGCATGCCGGCCGCAGCATCGAGCCGTTCGTCTGGTCCGAGGTCCACTGGGATCGCAGCCGGAACTCGCCCGAGCAGCGCGTCATCGATGAAGCGGCCGAGTTCCGGCTCGACGATGGCTTCGTCGTGCCGATCGTGGGTGTCGAAGGCGAGCAGAGCTGCCTCAGCCTCGCAGGGCGGCGCTCGCGCCTGCAGGACGGCGACCGGCGTGCGTTGCATCTCATGTGCCTCTATGCCCATCACGCGATCCGCCGCCGCCGCAAGCCCGATTCGGCGCTCGCAGAGGTTGCGCTGACGGGGGCGGAGCGTGACTGCCTCTGCTACGCGTTCATGGGGCACGAGGCGGACTCGATCGCCAGGCTTACCGCATTCAACTCCGATGAGGTGCGCAGGGCATGCAGACGCGCGGCGTTCGTGTTGGGCATCGCCGGCTCGGCGGAAGCATCGGTGAGGGCTGCGGTGCTGGGCGAGATCCGTCCGTAGTGAACCGGCCGGGATTTGGACCGCGATGAGGGACGACGGACAGCGCCAGGCAGCCTCGACACGGCTCTGGGCCAGACGCTCGAACCGCGGCCGCGCCGGGGCCGGCGCAATGGCTGGCGGCGGCGGCCGCATGGCGATCCGGCCACACCCACCCTGCTCGATCCACGTCGTCACCTCCGAGAACCGGGCGCTCTATGAGCGGGAGCTGGAAGCGAGCTTCCGGCTGCGGCACCAGGTCTACGTGACCGAACGGCACTGGGACGAGTTCCGCAGCCCGGACCATCGAGAGATGGACCAGTACGACAACGCCGGCGCGATCTATCTCCTGGCGATCGAGGACGGCAGCCGGCGGCTCGTCGGCGGGGCGCGCCTCGTGTCCACAGTGAATGCGCCGGTGCTCGGGGAATTCAAGAGCCTCGCGGGCGGCTATCCGCTGCCGCGATCGCCGTTCGTCTTCCATCTCTCGCGCACCATCGTCGTTGCCGACCGGCGCGAGAACAGCAGCCTCAACATGGTGGCAGCCACCATACTCTGCGGGATCCAGGAATACTGTCTCGCCGAGGACATCGAGCAGTTGACGCTGCTGTCGCGAATGTCCGTCCTGCCGTTGTTTCTGGAGCTCGGCTGGAACCCGCAGCCGCTGGCGATCCCCGAGGTGCTGTGGGCAGCCTCCTGCGTCGTAGCGACCCTGGATGTCTCGGAGACTGCGTTGCAGAGGACGCGCGAGGTGCGCGATATCGCAGGGTCCGTTCTCGTCCGGCGGGGCATTACCTTGCCCGCCACTCCGCCGCGGCCCGTGTCGGACCGGCTGTGCTGACCGGCCGCCCTGCAACGCGCGACCCTCTCGGGGCCACCGGGGCAGCACCATCGGTTCTGCCATGCGACTAGGAGCTTCGGTTGTTCGGACCTCAGCCGATCGCGCTAGGCATTTGCGGGGAACGCGCTAGGATAATCATAGGGCAGGGATCTGAGCGTAAAGGATCACCAGACATGAGCAGCACAGGGAAAGTCGCCCTCGTGACGGGAGCCGGCAGCGGGATCGGTCGGGCCGCATCGCTCGCGCTGCAGCGCGACGGCTTCCACGTGGTGCTTGCCGGGAGGCGCAGGGAAGAGCTCGAGCGCACGGCCGGCATGGCCGCCGGCTCCGGCGGGCGCATGCTTGCGGTTCCCGCCAACGTCGGCGACCCGGCGTCGGTCAGGGCACTCTTCGCTGCCGCGAAGGAGGCATTCGGAAGGCTGGACGTGCTTTTCAACAACGCCGGCACGGGCGCCCCGGCCGTACCGATGGAGGAACTGCCGCTCGAGCAGTGGCAGCAGGTCGTCGACGTCAATCTGACGGGCTGCTTCCTCTGTGCACAGGAGGCGATCCGCATCATGAAGGCCCAGACGCCGAAGGGTGGGCGGATCATCAACAACGGCTCGATCTCCGCACACGCGCCGCGACCGAACTCGGTGGCTTACACGGCGACGAAGCATGCCGTCACCGGACTGACGAGGTCGATCTCGCTCGATGGGCGCAAGCACGATATCGCCTGCTCGCAGATCGACATCGGCAACGCCGATACGGCCATGGGAGGACGCATGAAGGCCGGCGTCCCGCAGGCAAATGGCGTAGTTGCGCCCGAGCCAGTCATGGACGTCGAGCACGTCGCCAGCGCGGTCGCCTACATGGCGAAGCTGCCGCTCGAGGCGAACGTGCAGTTTATGACCATCATGGCGACGAAGATGCCGTTCGTCGGCCGCGGGTGAACGGAACGTCCGTTTGCGTCCGGGGAATTTGCAGAATCCAAGTCCTTCGGCCGGCGCCGAGACTGCGGCAACGGCCGGCTCGGCCGCACTTCCGGGATGATGGCCCGAGGCTGTCGGGGAGCCGATGGCCGGCTCAGCCGCGCGACAGACTGATGACCACGCCCTTGAGGTTCGATCCCTCCGTCGAGATCGAGACCGCCTGCGTCGAGCTGCCGTACGACACCGACATGGAGCCGGACAGCCCGCCTCCGGCGATGTCCATCCTTATGCTGCCGCTCGACGCCCTGCCGGTGACATCGCCTTCGGCGTTGAAGGTCCGCTCCTCCCAGCGGCCGGAGAGTCTGCCGTTCTCGTTGAGCAGACTGGCGCGAATGTCGATTTTGTAGCTGATGGAGGCGCAACGGATCGCCAGGCCGAGCTCTTCCCCGTCGCCCTTGGGATTGTAGTACGCCCGGCACGTGATCCGTTCGGATTTGCCGTCGGAAAAGCGGACCTTGCCGCCTCCGCTCCAGCTGCCGCTCAGCTCGGAGAAGGGGCTAGCCGCCTTCACCAGCGCCGTCTGCGCGTATGCTGCGGTCGCGCCGGCGGACGCCGCTATCGTGACCGCCAGGGCAAATGCACGGAGCAGCAGGCGCGATGACACGGCGGTCTCCCCTTCAGCTATGGCTGGCTTTGCCTCAATTCTGCAGTTTGGACCGGCCGACCCGTCAGCCGCAAGGCGCTGTCGTTTCAAAACCGCAACACATCCCCCGGAATCTCACGGTCCGCACGAATGAGGCCCCAATGCGGCGAACCGCCGCCAGCGGGGCTGGCGACGGTTCCTGTGAGTAGGCAGTCGGTGTCGATGATGCTTCAGGCGAGCTCGATCTGTCCGGCCTGCTTGCCGCGACCGCGGCGGTCGTCCTCGAGCACGAAGCTCACCCGATCGCCCTCGTTGAGCGAGCGGATACCGGCACGCTCGAGAGCGGTCGCATGCACGAACACATCGTTGCCGCCCTCCTCGGGTCGGATGAATCCGAAGCCCTTGGCCGTGTTGAAGAACTTCACTGTGCCTGTGATTCGCATTGGGTAATACCTTCTTCCCGTTCAAACGCGTGCAGAAAGCCAGTCATCGGGTCCCACGCAACAGACCCAGAGATCTCAGATGTCGGGAAAGAAACGGCCGGTGAGGGTCTCGCAGCTATCCGTAAATCGTGAGGGCGCACGCCACAGCAGCGGGCACCGGCAGGCTCATATGACGTGTTCGTGCCGGGAAAGCAAGCGCGTCTACGGTCGTGTCGCAGAGGTGGTCCAATACCGTCACGCCAGCGCCCCCCGTTCGTGAACCCATCGCTGTGAAGGGGGGATGCCGCGGGAGAAGGGATCGATCCCGGGCACCCCCAGTCCGCCAGGCGCGCATTCTTAGGGGTATGCGCGCCCGCCAGCAGCACACCAACGCCGCAGCGCTTGTTTGGTTCCTGCGGCTCCGGTCAATTTTTTGCCAGGCCGGCTCAGGCGGGCGCAGGCCGCCTTGCGCGCGGGATGGCGGCCTTGAGGATACCTGACGAACGCGGGGCGGTGCGGGCCGTTGCGCGGACATTGCGGCGCGCGGGTGCGCGCCGGCTTGACGGCTTCCACCTGCCGTGATCGCCTCCCGCAAGGTTCGGGCGAGCAGCTGAAGGGACAGCGGGCGGTGGACGTCGCCATCACGGGTGTCGGGGTCATTACCTCAATCGGTACGGGGCTCGACGCCTTTCACTCCGCGCTGGCGGCGAACCGCGCCAAGGCCGACCTGACGCCGTGGGCCGGCGAGCCCGGCTTCGAGAACGTCTGGGTCTCCTGGGTCGACGACTTCGAGCCGGAGCGCTGGATGCCGCCCCAGGTCGCCGACGGCACCGACCGCTTCGCACAGCTCGGCCTGGCAGCGGCGGTGCAGGCGGTAGAGCACGCGGGCGTCGCGGCGCCCGACCCGCTGCGGACGGCAATCGTGATGGGAACCGCGTTCGCGGGTCTCGAGACGATTGCCCGCTCTCAGCACGCTCTCGATACGCTGGGCCCCGAGGGCGTGCCGCGGAAATTCCAGATCAAGGCGTGGCCGAACATGGCCGCGGCGCAGATCGCGCTTCGCTGGCGGATGCACGGGCCGCTGCTGACGGTCTCCACCGCCTGCGCATCCTCTCTCGATGCCATCGGGATCGCCGCGGAGATGATCGCCGCCGGTCGCGCCGACTACGCCATCGCCGGCGGCAGCGATGCGGCGTGCGAGCGGGTGCAGGTGTTGTCCGCCCTGAGCTACCGGCTCACGAAGCCGCATCCTGACCCGGCGTTCGCCGCCTGCCGCCCGTTCGACGCCGACCGCGGGAGTGTCATGCCTGGCGAGGGGGCAGGGGCCGTCTTCCTGGAGCGGCTCGACCTCGCCCGGGCGCGCGGTGCCAGGATCTGGGGCCGCATCCGCGGTTATGCTTCACTTTCGGACGCATCCCACGTCACCTCGCCGGACCCGGCCGCGGATTGGCAGATCAGGACGATGCAGATGGCGATCGCCCAGGCCGGCCTCGGCCCGGCGGGAGAAGGGATCGACGCCGTCGTCGCCCACGGCACGGGCACCCGGCTCGGCGATGCGGCGGAGATGCGGGCCATCGACGGCGTGTTCGGCGCGCGGGCGCCATCGCTTCGCGTCACCTCGATCAAGGGCCACATCGGTCACACCGCCGGCGCCGCCGGCGTGTTGTCGCTCGCTGCAGGATTGGCGAGCATGGCGAACGACGCCCTCGTCCCGACTGCGCAGACGCGTCGCGTCGACTCGGAGGCACGGTTCCGGCTGGTGCTCGAACGGCCGGCCCCCGGACCGATCGGGTTCCTGCAGGTCAATGCGTTCGGATTCGGCGGGCAGAACGCCTCGCTGGTCGTGGCGCGCGACGGCGAGAGCGCCGGGGTCCGCCGCCATCCGGCTATCGGCGGCTGAGGCCGATCTGCACGGCTTTCAACGTCGAGCCCTGGGTGCTGATCGCGACGCTCTGGCGCCCCTTGCCGACGGTGACGTTCATGGCGCCCGGGATGGCGCCCGACAGCCGGAGCGAGACCCGGCTGTCGCTCGCCTGGCCGGTTGCCGTGCCGCTGGCGTTGAACGTCCGCTCCTCCCACACGCCGGAGACGCTGCCGCCGCCGCTGTAGTCGAGCCGCCCCCGGATCTCGATCTTGTTCGAGGCGCTGGCGCAGCGGATGGCGAGGCCGAGTTGATTGCCCCCATTGGAGCTGGTGTAATAGGCAGTGCAGCGCAGCCTTTCGGACTGGCCGCTCTCGAACTGGATGCTCCCGCCGCCGGACCAGCTCCCGTGCAGCGTGGCGAACGGGCTCGCCGCGTCGGCGGCCGAACCGGCGAGCACCGCCGCGGCTGCCAGGGCCGCAGCGCCCGCCGTGAGCGCGGGCCATTTGACGCTTCGGGTTTGCATCGGCAAGTCTCCCATGGATCGCGGCTGCGCATCGGGCAGGGCTCGCGCTCCTTCGAACGCTCGATCCGCACTCTGCGTTCCTGCGGCAGGCGAGAATGCGTTGCCAATCGTCGCGGCGCACACGGAACGATTCAGCTCTGCGCCAGCGGTCGCGATGCCACAGACCGCATCATCCGAGCCTCATGGCGCGATCCGCTTCCGCCTCGAGACCGACCATCCGATGCCGATCAGCGCCGCAGCGGGAACGAGCGCGATCAGCCCATAGCGGACGACGTGAGCCCAGACCGCGCTGTCGTAGGCGGCGCGGACCTGCGGGTCGCCCGCCGGCATGTCGAGCGGGAACACGGGCCAGGAGACCCCGGCGGCGTAGGCGACCCCTGCGATCCAGACACAGGCGACGACGAACAACAGGCTGCGCATGTCCCCTCCCGTATACGAGCCGCAACCCGGCGATCCCGGATTGCGGCTGCGCTCAGACCAGCTTGCCCACGATCTTGCCCATCTCGGCCGCTGAGAACGCGCGCATGGTCTGCGTCTTGACGTTGCCGAGCCGCGCCAGCGACAGCGCGAACGCCGTCATCGTCTCGTCGTCGGGCGCTTCGAAGACCGCCACCACGTCATAGGCGCCCAGCACCCAGTAGGTCTCCTTCATGGTGCAGCCGGCTTTGCGGGCGAGTTCCCTGACGGCTTCGGCGCGCTTTGGAGACTCCGAGATGTTCTTGAGGGCCTGCTCCGTGTAGGTCGCGAGCAATATGTAGTTGGCCATGACCGTTCCTCCGGATCCGGTGCCCCCGGTCTGCCAGGCGACGGACTCTAGTCCCGATCCTCAGTCGACGATAGGGGTCGCGATCGGCGCTTTCAGCGAAGTCACGCCGTTTTCGACTGCCAGAGGCCGAGCATCGCGCCGGTCGGGTCGGTGATGATGCTGAACCAGCCGTATTTGCCCACCTCCGTCACGTCCTTCACGACGCCGGCGCCGAGAGTGCTGGCCGTGGCGGTTGCGGCCTTCACGTCGTCCACCTTGACGTACGCGATCCACATCGAGGGTGCGCCGGGCATGGGGTTCTTCATCAGCCCGCCGCCCGTCCCCTCTCCGACATCGATCATCGTGTAGGGCGTGTTCCCCGCCGATGTGGAGTCCGAGAACTTCCAGTCGAACAGCTTCCCGTAAAAGGCCTTTGCCTTGGCGACGTCGCTCGACATCAGCTCGACGTGGACGAAAGGGTTTGCCATGACGCGATCTCCCGGCGCAGCGCTGCGGTTCCAGCGCCCGCCCGGATAACGCCCCCGCCGGCATTCGGGATCCGTTCGAGCAGCCAGTGGCGCGCCATCGCGAATTGGCGCGCGCAGGCGAGTTGGCTGCGGTCCCGGCGCTATTGGCCCGGCCGGCCCGTCTTCTTCGGGCGGCCGCGGCGGCGTTTGCGCTCGGCTTCGCCCGGCACGTCGATCGTCCGCGCTGCCTTCAGGTCGGGGCGGACCGCTGGCCGCAGCTTCTCGAGCGGCACCTCGGTCCGGCCAACTGTCATCTCGTCGAGCGTCGGCTTGCGCACGCGCGGGCTCGGCTCGACGGTCGATTGCGCGTAGGTCGGCTGCACGGGCTCGTACTCGCGCGAGATCCGGGATGTACCCAGTGCACCCTCCCCCCTTGCGGGGGAGGGCTGGGGAGGGGGGTGCCCCAGATGACCGGGCGGTGTGGTTCCCCCCACCCCTAGCACCTCCCCGCCAGGGGGAGGGGAACTTTTCCGTCGCTCGCGGATCGCCGGAGATCCACCATACTTGCGCCTGCCCTCGTAGCGGCCCGCGCGCTCCTCCACTTCCGCCTGCCTGGCCATCGGATCGTCGGCCAGGGCGAGCTCGGTCTCGCGCAGGCGCTTGATCTCGTCCCTGAGTCGCGCCGCGGTCTCGAACTCGAGGTCGGCGGCCGCCTCGCGCATCCGCTTCTCCAGGCCGGCGATGACGGCGGCGAGGTCGTGCCCGACGAGCGGCTGGCCGGCTTCCGCCAGCCCGGCGTCGACCGTGACGTGGTCCTGCTCGTAGATCGACGCCATCACGTCGGAGATGTTCTTGCGGATGCTCTCCGGCGTGATGCCGTTCGCCTCGTTCCAGGCCCTCTGCTTCTCGCGGCGGCGCTCCGTCTCGGCGATGGCGCGCTCCATCGAGCCGGTCATCTGGTCGGCATAGAGGATCACGCGCCCGTCGACGTTGCGCGCCGCGCGGCCGATGGTCTGGATCAGCGACGTCTCCGAGCGCAGGAAGCCTTCCTTGTCGGCGTCGAGGATGGCCACCAGCGCGCACTCAGGGATGTCGAGGCCCTCGCGCAGCAGGTTGATGCCGATCAGCACGTCGAAGGCGCCGAGCCGCAGGTCGCGGATGATCTCGATGCGCTCCAGGGTCTCGATGTCCGAATGCATGTAGCGCACGCGGATGCCCTGCTCGTGCATGTACTCGGTCAGGTCCTCCGCCATGCGCTTGGTGAGCGTGGTCACCAGCGTGCGATAGCCGGCGCGCGCCACCTGGCGCACCTCGTCGACGAGGTCGTCGACCTGGCTCCGGGCCGGCCGCACGATCACCTGCGGGTCGGTCAGGCCGGTCGGGCGGATCACCTGCTCGACGAAGGCGCCGCCGGTCTGCTCAAGCTCCCAGCCGCCAGGCGTGGCGGAGACGTGCACCGTCTGCGGCCGCATGGCCTCCCATTCCTCGAAGCGCAGCGGCCGGTTGTCCATGCAGGAGGGCAGGCGGAAACCGTACTCGGCCAGCGTCGCCTTGCGCCGGTAGTCGCCGCGGAACATGCCGCCGATCTGCGGAATCGTGACGTGGCTCTCGTCGACGAACACCAGCGCGTTGTCCGGCAGGTACTCGAACAGCGTCGGCGGCGGCTCGCCGGGGTTGCGGCCGGTGAGATAGCGCGAGTAGTTCTCGATGCCGGCGCAGGAGCCGGTCGCCTCCATCATCTCCATGTCGAAGATCGTGCGCTGCTCCAGCCGCTGCGCCTCCAGAAGCTTGCCCGTGCTGTACAACTCGTCGAGGCGCTGCTTGAGCTCGGCCTTGATCGCCTTGAGGGCCTGCTGCAGCGTCGGCTTCGGCGTCACGTAGTGCGAGTTGGCGTAGACCTTGACCAGCTTCAGCTCGTCGGTCTTGTGGCCGGTCAGCGGGTCGAGCTCGGTGATGCTCTCGATCTCGTCGCCGAACAGCGAGAAGCGCCAGGCGCGGTCCTCCAAGTGGGCCGGGAACAGCTCGACGGTATCGCCGCGCACGCGGAAGGTGCCGCGGATGAAGCCCTGGTCGCTGCGGCGATAATGCAGGGCCACCAGGTCGGCCAGGAGCTGGCGCTGGTCGAGCCGCTCGCCGGTGCGGATCGTGAACGTCATCGCCGTGTAGGTCTCGACCGAGCCGATGCCGTAGATGCACGACACGGAGGCGACGATCACCACGTCGTCGCGCTCGAGAAGGGCGCGCGTCGCGGCGTGCCGCATGCGGTCGATCTGCTCGTTGATCGAGCTTTCCTTCTCGATGTAGGTGTCCGTGCGCGGCACGTAGGCTTCGGGCTGGTAGTAGTCGTAGTAGCTGACGAAGTACTCGACCGCGTTCTCGGGAAAGAAGCTCTTGAACTCGCCGTAGAGCTGGGCCGCCAGCGTCTTGTTGGGGGCCAGGATCAGCGCCGGCCGCTGGGTGGCGGCGATGACGTTGGCCATGGTGAAGGTCTTGCCCGAGCCGGTGACGCCGAGCAGCACCTGGTCGCGCTCGTGCTGGCTGACGCCTTCCACCAGCTCGGCGATGGCCTGCGGCTGGTCGCCGTTCGGCTCGAACTCCGACACGAGCGCGAACGGGATGCCGCCTTCGGACTTCTCCGGCCGCGGCGGACGGTGCGGCATGAACGCCGGCATGCCGCCGGAGACGAGCGGGTGACTGGCGATCATCGGCTCGCGAGCCAGCAGCGCCCGTCCCTTGTCCGAGCGCTGCTCCGGCCGTGCCAGCAGCGCCTCGAGCGCCGCCGTCATGCTCTCCCCGCGCTCGGGCCGCGGCCCGCTCTGGCGCAGCGCCGGCAGCACTCCAGATCCCCCTCCCCCTTGCGGGGAGGGGTTAGGGGTGGGGGTTGCCAACGCAAACTCTGCTGCCACGAGCTCCGCCTGCGGCGCCTCGCCGAACCCGCGCGTGGCCGGCGTGCCGGCAGCCGTCTCCCGCGGCGGCGGCACAGGCTTTCCCGACCGCCCGCGCGACGGGCGGGGCTTGGGCATCGACTCGTTTTTTGGGGAACGCGCCATGCGCCGCAATATGGCGCGGCGCCCGCTCCGGCTCAAGCCGGACGCAGCCGGGCCGCTCTCTTCTATGCCACGGCGTCGGTCTCGAGGCTCTCCGCCTCCGGCAGCTCCGGCGAGCGGGGCTCCGTGAAGCCGCCCTCCGCGACGAGGCGCGCGAACAGTCCGCCTCGCTGGACCAGCGCTTTGAACGTGCCCCGCTCCACGATGCGGCCCTGGTCGAAGACCAGGATCTGATCGGCGTTGGCCACCGTCGACAGCCGGTGCGCGATGATGAAGGTCGTGCGCCCCTGCCGCAGCGTGTCGAGCGCGCGCTTGATCTTGCTCTCGGTCTCGGTGTCGAGCGCGCTCGTCGCCTCGTCGAGGATCAGGATCGGCGCCTGCTTGAGGATGGCGCGCGCGATGGCGATGCGTTGCCGCTCTCCGCCCGAGAGGGCCGCGCCCCGCTCGCCCGCGGCGAAGCCATAGCCGCGCGGCTTGCGCCGGATGAAGTTGTGCGCCTCCGCCTGCCGCGCCGCTTCCTCGACCTCCGCGTCGGTCGCGTCCGGGCGCCCGATGCGGATGTTCTCGGCGATGCCGCGGTTGAACAGCCCGGCGTCCTGGAAGACGACCGCGATGGCGTGGCGGAGCGAATCGAGCGTGACCTCGCGGATGTCCTGACCGTCGATCAGGATGCGGCCCGCTTCCGGGTCGCGCAGGCGCTGCAGCATGGCGAGCGTCGTCGTCTTGCCCGAGCCGGTAGGCCCGACCAGCGCCACGGTCTCTCCGGGCCGCGCCTCGAAGTCGAGCTCGAAAACGCCCTGCTCGCCCTCGCCATAGCGGAACGTGACGCTCTCGTAGCGCACGTGCCCCTCGACGTGCTGGAGCGTCCCGGCCTCGGGCCGCTCGACGATGGCGACGGTCGCATCGATGAGATCGAAGAAGGATTTCAGGGTGGGGGCCTGCATGAACATGCGCGCCACGAACCCCGAGAGCTGATCGAGCTTGCCGATCAGCAGGCCGGCGAACGCGACGAAGCTGACGATCTCGCCGACCGATACCTCGCCGCGGCTGGCGAGCCAGGCGCCCAGCGTGAAGATCGAGACCATGGTGATGGTCGAGGCCGCGCGCGTCAGCACGTTGAGCAGGCCCCACCAGGTCAGCACCGGGTACTGGGCCGCGAGGAGCTGGTCCATCAGGCCGCGCAGGGCCGAGGCCTCTGCCGAAAGCCGCGCATAGCTCTGCACGACGGGCACGTTGCCGATCACGTCGCCGACCCGGCCGTAGACGTCGATGAAGTGGCGCTCGACGGAGGCTTGCCCGCCGGATGTGCGGTAGACCACCGTGATGTTGAGGACGGTGTAGACCACCGCCAGCGCCGCCAGCAGGCTCGCCATGCGCCAGTTCATGTAGACGGCCGTCGGCACCAGGAACAGGATGCTGACGATGGCCGAGAGCTGCTCGCGCACGAACGTCAGCCAGGTGGCGAACAGCGCATCGGTGCCCGCAAGGATGTTGCGCACCGTGGCGCCCGTGCCGCGCTCGGCGAGGTAGCTGATCGGCAGCGTCAGCGTGCGTTCGAAGGCGCGGTTCATGGCGGCGAGCCGCTGCCGGTGGGCGAGCCGGTCGGCGGCGACCGCGACCAGCACCCCTGCCGTGATGCCGAACAGCCCGAGCGCCGCCCACAGCAGGATCAGGGAGAACACCGCGCCGCCCTGGGAGAGCGCGTCGACGACCCGTCCGAACAGGATGGGCTCGGCGAGCTGCACGACACCGATGCCGACGTTGGCGCACACGAGCGAGCCGGCGAGCCAGCGCTCGGACACGAGCAGTCCCAGGGCGCGGAGATGTGCGTCGATGAGCTTCATCGGTGTCTGTCGCGGGGGAATGGCAGCACGGGAAAGCCCTCGGGGCCAGTCCGTCACATCCGGTTCAGGATCTCGCGCAGCGCGCCGGCGAGCGGCCGGAACACAAACCGTACCGTGTGGCGGCCTGATGGCACCTCGACGGCTCGGAACAGCACGTTCGCCCGCTTCGGTGTCGCAGGCAACCCGTCGACCTCGGCGAACCACCAGGAATGCCAGGTATCGTTAAGGACGACCCAGCCGCCGTCGGGGCTGTCGGCTTCGATCACCACCTCGGTGTTGCGATAGCTCAGGATGCGCGCCGCGCCGGGGCGGCTGTCGCGTGCCGGCATGCCGTCCTCGATCACAACCGTCGTCGCCAGGTCGATTGCCGGCCAGTTGCCGTGCTTCAGCAGGGCGTCGAAGTCGCCTTCGACGGCGCGGTGGGCGAACAGGACGCGCGGCATGGCCCGCGGGTTCTCGTACACGTAGCCATCCGCCGTGCGGGCGATCAGCTCGAGGTCGCCGGGCTCGATCCTGCGGTCGATCTCTCCGACCGGAACCCCGGTGACGATGAACCGCAAGCCCAGCAGATCGGCCAGCACGGAGCGATAGGACGGGAACAGCGGCGTGAACGTGCGCTGCTCGGGCAGGCCGACCGTATCGCCGGCGCCCGTCGCCGCCGTGTAGAGGCCGAGCCGGACGGGATTGTAGCCGAGCGTATTGTCGAAGCCGTGGGTGAGGCTGGCGTTGGGCCAGTGGAAGCCGAGGCCCACGAGGGCCACCCTGTCGCGGCGCGTGTCGCTGGCCGTCCCCGCCAGCTTGCGCTTCAGGATGGCCACGGTCTCGTTGCGCGTGTCCGGTTGCAGCATGTCGAGCTCGGAGGGTGGCAATCCGGTGGCGCCGTTGGGACCGTTGTTGACCGCGAGGTCGGCCGTCAGCACAGTGACGAGGACTGCGCCCGCAAGCAACGGCCGCGCCGGCCCGAGCCGCATCGCCGCCATGAGCACGAGGCCGCCCAGGCCAGTCCAGGCCGCGGCCTCGAGCATCGGCCGGACCGCCACTCCGACCTGGTCGAGCCGCAGCGCGAACGTCAGTGCCAGGATGAAGACGGCCGCGACCGCGCCGGCTTCCAGCCACCGGCGCCAGGGGGCTGCCGGCGGCAGCGTGCCGATGAACATCCGGTGCGCGACGTACCCCGCCAGAATGGCCCCGAGCCCTCCGAGCAGGAACGTCGCGTCAGCCGGTCTTCTATAGAGCGCGACGCCGGGCAGCGCCTCGTACATGGCGCGGAACGCGGGCGTATACCAGCCGAGCGCATAGAGCAGCGCGACGAGCGCGGCGAGGCTGAAGAAGCGGACCTCGCGCGACCACAGCAGGCCGCGGGAGAGCCCGATCACGAGCAGCAGCAGCGGAATGGCCCCGAGGTAGAGCTGGCCCATGTTCTGGGCGATGAAGAGGTCGGTGCCGGTCCAGGCGAAGCTCGGCGGTCCCCAGTACCCCGAAGTACGCAACCCGGCACCGAACAGATGCGGGACGGCCGCCGTGACGAGCAGGGCCGGATGCAGCGAGCCGCGGCCGGCGCCGATGAAGTCGATCTCGGGCCGGTTCGACTGGCTCGCGAGCAGGATCGTCAGGACGGTCGGGACGCCGGCGACGACGAGGCCGGTGACGGCGCCCGCGGCCAGCGGCCCGACACTCGACCGGATCGCGGATGCAGCCGAGCCCGAGCTGAGCCAATGCCAGGCGACATAGCCGGCAAGCAGATAGAGCGACAGCAGGCCGACCTGATCACGCCCGAGCGCGATGAAGGCCGCGAACAGGCCGGCTGCGGCGCCATGGGCCGGACTCGAGCGGACGAGCGCGCGCCTAAGGAAGAAGAGCGCGAACGGCAGATAGGCGAGGCTCAGCACCTGCCCGAAATGCTGCACCCGCCAGGCCATGGAGCCGCCGAGCTGGAACGCGAGCGCGGCGACCAGAGCCGCCGCCCAGTGCCAGCCGAGGTCGCGGCAGAGGAGCGCCATGCCGACGCCGCCGAGCAGCACGCTCAGCAGCACGGCGACGTCGACCGCGCGCAGGCTGGGTGCGGAATCGAGCAGGGCCAGCAGCAGCATCGGCGGCGATAAGATCATCGACTGCGGGTCGGCGATCTGCGGGTGTCCGGCGAACACGTTGGGCGTCCAGAACGGCAGCTCGCCGCGCGCCAGGCTCGCCGCCAGGAACTGGATCTGCGGCTGGAAATGCGCCTTGGCGTCCCAGGGGATCGTGACGGCTCCGGACAGCCAAGGCCAGGAGAAGGCGAGCCAGCACAAGGCCATTGCCGCAGCGACGGGGGCCATCGACCAGCGGGCCGCCTGGTCCGATGGCGCTTCTGATCCGGCCACCGCAACGCCCGGCGGGTCAAGCGGCCGATCCGATGCTCTGTTATCCAACTGATGCATGCCGGGCTGCCGTGTCGAACCTGGCGAGGTATTCTGGCCGCTGGCTCTATAGCATCTTGCCGCCGGGCCCGCGTGGGCCTAATCGAGACCGATTCCAATCGGCCGCAGCGAGCCGAAAGCGTCCGCCGTCAACGGGAGTGTCGTAGTGTTGTGACTCTTTCGCGCGATACCCTGCCGTCATCCTGGACGACGAGCCACCATTCAGTGGCGAGGAGATCCGGGATCCAGCATGAGAAGTGCCGAAGGCTCGATAATATCGTGTCCTCCGGACGTGTTTTGCGCTGGATCCCGGATCGGCGGTCGCTTCGCTCCCTGGTCCGGGATGACGGGAATAAAGCGTTCAGTGCGGAAAAATAGCGC
>JAHDXT010000064.1 GCA_023384095.1 Hyphomicrobiaceae bacterium | reverse complement strand
CGACGATGATCCGCTCGGGCCGCATGCGCAGGCAGTTCCTGACGAGATCGCGCATAGTGATCTGGCCCTCGCCCTCGAGGTTGGGCGGCCTGGTCTCCAGCCGTACGACGTGGGGCTGCTGAAGCTGCAGCTCGGCCGAGTCCTCGCAGGTGATGATGCGCTCGTCGTTGTCGACGCAGCTCGACAGGCAGTTGAGCAGCGTCGTCTTGCCCGAGCCGGTGCCGCCCGAGACGATCACGTTGCAGCGGACGCGTCCGATGATCTCGAGCAGCGTCTTGGCCTCCGGCGAGATGGAGCCGTACCTGGCGAGCTGCTCGAGCGTCAGCCGGTCCCGCTTGAACTTGCGGATGGTGAGCGCCGGCCCGTCGATGGCCAGCGGCGGCGCGATCACGTTGACGCGCGATCCGTCCGGCAGGCGCGCGTCGCAGATCGGGCTCGACTCGTCGACGCGCCGCCCGACCTGGCTGACGATGCGCTGGCAGATGTTCATGAGCTGGGCGTTGTCCGCGAAGCGCACGCCCGTGCGCAGCACCTTGCCGCCGACCTCGATGTAGGTCGTCCCGGCGCCGTTGACCATGATGTCGGCGATGTCGTCGCGGGCCAGCAGCGGCTCGAGCGGGCCGTAGCCGAGGACGTCGTTGCAGATGTCCTCGAGCAGCTCCTCCTGCTCGGCGATGGACATCACGACGTTCTTGAGCTGGATGATCTCGCTGACGATGTCGCGGATCTCCTCGCGCGCCGCCGCCGACTCGAGCTTCGCGAGCTGCGCCAGGTCTATGGTGTCGATCAGCGCGTTGAAGACAGTCGTCTTGACGTCGTAGTATTCCTCCGAATGCCGCCGCTGCGGCTCGGAAAGAGGCTCCGCACGACGCTGCGCGGCCGCTGCTGCGGCGGCCTCGCCGGCGGCAGCGTTCGTGGCGGCCGCAGCTTGCGGCGGCGAGAGCTTGCGCGGCGCAGGATCGCTGGAGCGTTTCCCGAACATCGAGGCGTATCCCTCAGAGCTTGAGCTTCAGCTTCTCGAGCAGCGGCGCGAGCGGCGATCTCGCCTGCTGCGCGACGACGCCCTTGCGGTGGGCCAGCGCCATCGCCAGCTCGCGGATCGGCTGCACGGCTTTCGACTTCTTGTTCAGCTCCTCGACCATCTGGCCGTTGTTGGCCGCCTGTCCGAAGCTCTCTGCGTCGAACTCGATGACCGCCCCGGGCTTCAGGTCGAGGTTCTGGCAGAACTCCTTGACCGTGATCTCCGGCCGCTTCGGCATGCCGACCATGTTGAGGACGAGATGCGGCGGCCCGTCGTGGTGGCGCGACTGCCGCAGGAGATCGAGCACGCTCTTGGCATTGCGCAGGTTGGCGAGGTCCGGCGCCGCCGTGATCACCACCTCGTCGGCCCCGAGCAGCACGCGCTTGGTCCAGGCCGTCCACGTGTGCGGCAGGTCGACGGTGACGAACGGCACGTTCTGGCGCACCACGTCGAGCACGTGATCGCAGGCGTCGGCCGAGATCTCGTAGTCGCGGTCCAGCACCACCGGGGCGGCGAAGATGCTCAGATGCTCGGAGCACTTCGTGAGCAGCCGGTCGAGCAGCACCTCGTCGAGGCGTTCGGGACTGGCGAGCGCCTCGGCGATGCCCTGCACCGGGTCCTGGTTGAAGTCGAGGCCGGTGGTGCCGAACGCGAGATCGAGATCGGCGATCACGACATTGGTCTTCAGCGCCTCCGACATGGTCCAGGAGACGTTGTGGCAGACTGTCGAGGAGCCGACGCCGCCCTTGGCGCCGATGAAGGCGAGCACGTTGCCTACCGGGTCCGACTGGGGGTCGGTGTAGAGGCTCGATATGCTCTCCATGACGTTGAGCGGCGCGACCGGCGCGATGAGGTACTCGCCGACCCCGCGCTTCAGCAGCTCCCGGTAGAGCAGCACGTCGTTGACGTGACCGATGACGATCACTTTCGTGCCGGCGTCGCAGGATTGGGCGAGGCGGTCGAGCTCGGCCACCATGGCGCGGCGATCGAGCGTGGACTCGACCACGATCAGCCCGGGCGTCGGGTTCGAGGCGTAGTGCGCCACGGCTGCCTGCAGCCCGCCCAGGTGGATGCTGACGTGCGCCTTGGCGAGACGCCGATCCTCCGCCGCGCTCTCGAGCGCCTCGACCGTGCGCGCATCCTCGGCGAAGGCCTGGATCGAGATGCGCGGGATCGGCCGGGCCCGCATCTGCAGAGCCTCGGCGCTGCTGCCGCCCGAGGATGCCTCGGCGACGGCCGCGTCCGCCGGAACTTCCAGGATCTGCGGTTGCGCGTGCCTGCTCATATCGACTCCCCTCAGTCCTTGACGTCGACCTTGGCTCTCTCGTCCTGAGACTTCTTGGCGACGGTGGATTGGCCCTTGACGTACTTCGCCCAGGTCACGTCACGGCGCTCCGACGCACGCGGCGTCTCGCTGCGCGGCCCGAGCAGGTCGGCCGGGTTCGCCACCATGGCCGCGAAGTTGGCCTGCTGCGCACAGCCGAGGTTCGGCACGCCGACGTTCAGCGGGTCCTCGGCCAGGTTGCTGCCCCAGTGGCCGCATTCCGGCGCCTCGGCGACGTACTGGAGGTACGAGACGCGGATCGGCGGCTGCTGGCTGCGGTCGTCGTGATAGGCCTCGACCATGATCGAGGACTCGTCGAATCCCGAATCGCGCAGCAGGTGGCGGATCTCGGCGACCGCCTGCACCGATGCGACCTCGTTCGGACCGCCGCTCGGCGCCAGGATGACGAGCTTGCTGTTGCCCGCGTCCCTTGCGCGGTAGCGCTCGGCAAAGCCGATCAACTGCGCGCGCTGCTGCGGCGAGAGCCCGTGCGCTCCGCGCGGCACCCTGAGCGACAGCGTCGCCGGCTGCTGCGAGACCAGGATCGGGTGCCGCTGCGCCGGGTCGGTGATGGCCCAGCCGGCGACCCTGGGGCCGTGGTCGTCATGGATGCAGGCCGCGGCCGCAAGCGCGGTGAGCGAGGCCGCCGCCACATTGATGCCGAGCCGCCGCAGTCGCCGCCGGCCAGGTGCCATCATGTCGTATCCGGAGCTCATGTGACCTCTCCCGCCCTTGCCGCTACTCGACGATGAACCCGTAGTCGCCCTTGAGCCCGCCGTCGGGCAGGGACGAGCCTCTGCCGTAGATCCGGTTCAAGTGGCCGAGAAAATTCGCCTTCATGTCCGTGGCCGGGGCCAGGCCGTCATCGGGGCGGACGAGCTGCTGGCGCGGGACCGGCCGCACGGTGTAGGGCGTCACGATCACCACGAGCTCCGTCTCCTCCTTGATGAAGTCGCGGCTGCGGAACAGCGTGCCGATCACGGGAACGTCCTTGAGCCCGGGGAACCCGTCGATGTTCTGCCTTGTCTCGTCCCGGATCAGCCCGGCGATGGCCAGCGAGCCGCCGGACGGGAGCTCGACGGTCGATGCTGCGCGGCGCGTCTTCAGTGCCGGCACCGCCACTCGCTCCAGAACAATGGATCCCTCGTTGGTGAGCTCACTGACCTCCGTCTCGATCTTGAGGCTGATGCGCCCTTCCGACTGGACCATCGGTGTGAACGTCAGTCCGACTCCGAACTCCTTGAACATGATCGTATATCCGCCCTGCCCGTCGGGTACCGGGATCGGGAACTCTCCGCCCGCCAGGAACTTCGCGCTCTCGCCGGAAACCGCGGTGAGGTTCGGCTCCGCCAAAGTCTTGAGCAGGCCATCGCGCTCGAGTGCCCGGATCGCGCCGTTGACGACGTTGCCGCCGCTACGCCAGTCGGCGACAAGGCCGGAGTTGGTAAACGTGCTGGGGAACGGACCCTGGTTGAACAACTTGAGCGGTGAGGTGTCGCCACCCAGTGGCACCCCCGGCATCGGCAGCGTGCCCAGGCCGCGCGCCGCCGTCAGCGGCAGCGCGTTCTCGGTCAGGAGCCCCGTGACGAAGTTGCCCGAGTTGACGATCGCGCCGACGTTGATGCCGAGCTGCTTCAGCACCGACCGCTGCACCTCGGCCACGGTGACGCGCAGCATCACCTGCTCCTCGCCGTCGACGGCGAGCATGTTGATGACCTTGGCCTCGTGCCGGTCGTTGGCGTGCGAGGCAGGCCCGACGATGAAGCGCGAGGCGATGTCGGCGGCGCGGGTGGCGTCCACGGGGCTGCGCACGCTACCCGTCAGGATCACCGTCTCGTTCAGGATCTCCGACTTGATGCTGGCGCCCGGCAGCAGCCGGTTGAGGATGGCGTCGAGCGCGGCGGTGTCGTGCTCGATCAGCACCTCGAGGGTCAGGACCTGCTCGCCGTTGACATCGAAGAAGAAGGCGTTCGACTGACCGTTCTTCTTGCCGATGAGGTAGACGCGGTTCGAGCTCTGCACGACGGCGTCCATGATCTCCGGGTTGGAGACGACCACGTCCCTGAGGTCCCTCGGCAGCTCGACCAGCATCGACTTGTTGCGTCCCAGCAGCACGGCCCGGCTCTGCCCGAGGTCCGCGGCGCGCAGGCGGAGCACCGACTGGTGGCCTGCCCCTTCCACGACGAGCGGCTGAGCTTTCACGAGCCCCAGCGGGCCATCCGCGAGCGCCGGCATCGCAGCGCCGGACAAAGTGGCGCCGATGAGTGCCGCGCCGGCGCAGTTCCTGAATAGAGTCCGCATGGATCAAAACCTTTGACGGGCTATCGACGCGAGAAGAATCCAACGCTCACGCGAACTCGCACATGACCTGCGGCGGCGCCGGGTCAGTTGACGCCGTAGTCGCGGGACTTCACTCCGTACCGAAGCACCCCGATGGCGTTGCCGCGGTCCTCCCTCGGCTTGTCAAGACCGTCCGATGAGCTCGGTCCCTCGGCCGCCAGATCGGCGACGCTGCGCAGGGAAAGCGTGATCTCCCCCAGCGAGTTGGCGAGTGCCAGCTCCTCGGCCTGCTGCGGGGTGAGCTCGAGCGTGGCGACGTTGCCCTCGGAGCCCTTCTTGCCCTCGCGGGCCTCGATCTGCTGGCCGATCGCCAGCACACGAACGTTGCGGAAGAGCGTGTCGCTGACGTGCTCGTCGGACGTGCGGCTGCGCAGCCGGCGGATCAGGATGACGTCGACGTGGTCGTTGGGCAGGATGAGCTTGCCGGCCGCAGTGTGCTCGGTGATCTTCGTCGAGATGGCGCGCATGCCGGGTGGCAGAATGGCCGCGAGCACGCCGCCGCTGCCCGCCCTGATCATCTTGTTCTCGGTGATCGGCTCGCCGGCGAGGATCGGCGCGCGCGAGATCGCACCCGCATGCTCCTTGAGCGCCCCTGGCCTGCCCGTCCTCGTGATGAAGGAATTGCCGACTGCATCGGCCGGCCAGTCCTGCCAGCGGAACGTGCCCTCGTGCACGACCTGCCCAAGCGGAATGTCGACGCGCGCGACAAGGACCTGTGTGACGTCGACCCGCTCGGTCTGGACCACCGTCGCTTGCTGCGGCTTCAGCAGGCCCCGCATGCCGACGAACGCCAGAGCCCCGGCGCCCAGGGCAACGGAGATCCCTACCACCTGAGCTCGCTTCATAGTAGCATTGCCCCCTTCAGCAGGCGGGGGGATGCCCCGCCTTCAGGAGCGACATTGCGCGATAATCCTCAACACGCGGTTAACTGGCGTGCCGGAACGCGGCATCCGGGCCTGTCCGAGGCTGCACCGGACCCGCTCGGCTCAACCGGCGAGCGGCGCCATCCACGCGGTCGAGGGATAGACGACCAGGCCGGCAGCGGCCAGCGCCATCCCGTAAGGAATGCCCTCGTTCGGATCGTGCAGGCGCATCGCCCACGTCTGGCGTGCCAGCCAGAGCGGAGGAAAGAACCGCCTGTACATCAGCAGCACCAGTGCGAGAACGCCGCCGAGCACGGCCGTCCAGAGCACGTAGACGACCAGGTTGTCGAACCCGAGCCAGAGAGCGGCCGCGGCCAGCAGCTTGGCGTCGCCGCCGCCGACCCAGCCGCGGGAGAACATGGCCATCCCCACCATCAGCATCGCCAGCCCCGCGCCGAGGTGGCCGAGGAGCTCCGCCATGGGCATGCCCGCGAGCGGCGCCGCGCCCAGGAAGCCGGCGAGCAGCGCCAGCGAAACCCGATTGGGGATCGTGAATGTCAGCAAATCCATGGCGCCGGCGAAGGCCATCGCGGCGGGAAAGAGGAACAGCAGCGGATACTCGAGCACGGGAATTCCTCCAGTGGACATCGACTGCCATTCTGGCCGGGGGCCGGTGAAGATTGGCATAACGCCGCCCATCGCCCGAATGGCGGCTCGCGAGTTGCCGGCGGGCGTTGCCGGCCTCTCCGGACTACGTGACCTTGCCGACCTCGTCGGCGACCCTCTGGAACACCTCGCCCAGGCTCTGACCTGCGGCGGTCACTGCTGTGACGATCACGACGAAGATCAGCGATGCGATGAGGGCATACTCGATCGCCGTGGCGCCTCGCTCATCGCGCAGGTATCTCCGCAAGGACTCCATGGCACTCTCCCGGGCATGGTTGGACGACGACGCTCTTCGTCACGTTGCAGGAGGACCTTAGCCTTCACCGCCTTAAGGCGGATTAGAGAACGTCCAGGCCCGAGCTCTAAATATTCGCACCCTGAATATTCTGCAAACTTCTGTACCCGCCGCCTCCGATTCGACCCATATTGGGGAAAACGAAATCGCCCGGTTCCGTGGGGAACCGGGCGATCCTGACCGCCGGCTATGCCGACTGGATCAGCTTAGACGCTCGCGCCGGCGAGCTTATCCGAAATCGTTTTGAACGTGTCGGCCAGCTCAGTGCCGAGGGTCGTGGCCGCGGTGATGATGCCGATGCCGATCAGAGCGGCGATGAGGCCGTACTCGATGGCCGTGGCGCCGGACTCGTCCTTCAGGAAACGCGCGAACAGGTTCATGTGACTCTTCTCCCACTGTGTTGATTGGCGCTTCCGCGCCACGTTCGGTTGCGTGATGAAGCCGAACACGGTCCGACATTATGGGGGAGGTGTTGCCGACAAGTAAAAGCGATGACTTGTCCAATTGCAGCAAGTGAAGCTTTTGCGGGTCAATTGGTGAAATTGGAATTACTTTGCACAATTATCTGTAGACTCGCCTCTATTGCTCGTATCCGGCAATCGCGCATGCAGAATCGAAACGCTAGATCGTGACTAATATCGGGTGAACCCCGACTGTTTCCGGCGGAGCGGCGAGACGAATACGGCGCGGGCCGGATCATTCCCGGGTCCAGGAGATAGCAGCTGCCGGCGCCTCGCATCGGGAATGCTGCCCGGCGGGCTCGGGGGGCGGCCCGATGATCTCGCCGCGACTTGCTGCCGGACGAGGGCGCCGCGGCCTGCCTCATGGCGCGACGGCCGTTTGCGGTTCATTCACGATTTGCTGGCCTAATCGTCACCCAATGACGGCAATCCAGGGGTCCGGCCATGGCTGATCAGCTCTCCTCGCATCGGCCGCGCGTGCAGCGGCTGTCGCGCGCCCGAGCCGCCGCAAGCGCGGTGGCTTTGCTATTGGCGCTGTCCAGTCCGGCGGGCGCCGAGGACCTGCTGGTCAAGTACGACCAGTCGCAGCTCCTGCGGCTCGGCCGGCCCGCCGCGGAGGTCATCATCGGCAACCCCTCGATCGCGGACGTGACGATTCAGAGCGGCAACCTGCTCGTGGTCACGGGCAAGTCGTTCGGGATCACCAACATCATCGTGCTCGACGCGGAGCGCAACGTCATCGAGGAGCGGCGCGTGCTCGTCCAGAGAGACGTGCTGAAGGTCGTCAACCTGCAGAAGGGCGGCAAGCGCGAGTCCTACAATTGCTCGCCGCAATGCAACCCCACTATCACGATCGGCGACGACTCGCAGTACTTCGAGATGGTCGCCAACCTGTCCGAGCGGAAGATGAAGCTGTCGGAAGGCCAGGCCGGCGGCGGCACCGGCAGCGCCGGAGGCGGCCAGTAGGTCCGCACCAAACGCTTGGCTCCGTCATCCCGGACCAGGGAGCGAAGCGACCGCCGATCCGGGATCCAGCGCAAGAATCGTCCGGAGGACACGAAATGATCGAGCCTTCGGCACTTCTCGTGCTGGTTCCCGGACCTCCTCGCCACTGAAGAGTGGCTCGTCGTCCGGGATGACGGAAAATTCACAACACTAGCGGGCGAAAGCCGGTCCGCGCGGCAGCGGCCGTTAACCAGCCCTTTGCCGCGTCTGCCGGCTTCAAGACTCTCTTCAGACATCTGCGGTCTGCTGGCTCCTTGAACACGACCACCAGCTCAAGAGAGCGACAATGTTCCGCAGCATCGGTCCGGTCCGGCTGGCTGGCCGCCGGCTTCTCCGCCTCGGCGGGCGCTGGCAGAGAGACAGCAGAGGCGCGACGGCGATCGAGTTCGGCATCCTCGCGCTGCCGTTCTTCATGCTGATGATCGGCACGATCGCGGTCGGCCTGTTCTTCTTCACGACGTTCGCCCTCGAGAACGCGGTCGAGCAGTCCTCGCGCCTGATCCGCATCGGCCAGGTCCAGCAGAGCGGCATGACCGCAGCCGAGTTCAAGCAGGAGGTCTGCAGCCGCTCCCCGGGCTACGTCGACTGCGACGGCAAGATGCGGGTCAACGTCCAGAGCTACTCGGATTTCGCCGACATCGTGACCCCGTCGTGCACCGACAGCGGCGGCAATCTCATTCCGCCGGCAAGCACCACGTACAGTGCCGGCTCTGCGAGCGAGGTTGTCCTCGTCACCGTCTGCTACGAGTGGGATTTCGCAGGCAAAATGCCGTTTCTCACGCTCGGCTCGATGCCGAACGGCTCCGCTCTGATCCAGGCATCCACGACGTTCCGGTCAGAGCCTTACGAAGACTGACGGCCGGAAGAGAAAGGAACCCAAATGCGAATTCCGAGCATCGTCAGGCTCGACAGGCCCTCGAGGGCGCTCGTCGATCGCGTCATCGCCAACAGGCGCGGCGTGGCTGCGGTCGAGTTTGCGTTGATCGTGCCGATCATGTTCATGCTGCTGGTCGGCACCGTGGAGTTCAGCCAGGCCCTGACGGTCGATCGCCGCGTGTCGCAGGTTGCAAGCTCGTCGGCCGATCTCATCGCGCGGCAGAAGGCGATCACGACGAGCGAGGTCGCCGGGATCATGAAGATCATCGACCACCTGCTGCGGCCCTACGACCCGACGCGGCTCAGGGTCACCGTGCTCAACGTGATGGCGGACGTCGACGATGCGAACAACACCACCGTGTGCTGGTCCTACGAGCACAACGGGGGGGCTGGGAGCTACGCCGCCGGCGCGTCCTATCCGCTGCCCGCCGGCATGATCGAGCCCGGCGGCAGCGTCATCATCACCGAGGTCACCTACGATTACCAGCCGATCATCTTCGATTATTTCATCCAGTCGATCTTCCTCGAGGACAAGCTGTTTCTGAAGCCGCGGCTGTCGAGCTACGTGGAGTACAACGGCAACACCTGCTCCTGACGTTCTGCCTCGGCGGCCGGCCCATCAGCCGCAAAGCCGAGCCGCGGGTGACAGCGAGCGCTCGTCGGACGCCACTTCTTTCAGGGGCCTCGACAGTGGCGGTCCGCCATGGATAATCCGGATGCCGATGCGGCAGCAAATCCGCGACCGGATCCGGACTCATGATGCCCCATACACACAAGCTCCTGTTCTTCGCCGGGTCCGCCCGCGAGGGCTCGTTCAACAAGAAGCTGGCGCAACTCGCGGTGCATATCGCCGAAGCGAACGGTATCGCTGCGACCTTCGCTGACCTGGGCGATTATCCGATGCCGCTCTTCAATCGCGATCTGGAGGCGAGCGAGGGCATACCGGAGAACGCCCGCAAGCTGCGGGCGCTGATGCAGGTGCACGGCGGCATCTTCATAGCCGCGCCCGAATACAACGCCTCGGTGACGCCGCTCCTCAAGAACACGCTCGATTGGGTCTCGCGCGTGCGCGACGAGGGCGAGCCGCCGCTGCAAGTATTCAAGACACGTGTGTTCGCGATCGCCTCCGCCTCGCCGGGGCGCTTCGGAGGCGTGCGCGGCCTCATCACGCTGCGCCAGGTCCTCGCGGTTGGCCTGGGCGCGCTGGTGCTGCCGGAGCAAGTCTCGGTGCCGCATGCCGAGGGCGCCTTCGACGAGAAGGGCCATCTGAAGGACAAGCCGCGGCAGGAGCTGGTCAAGACGGTCGTCGGCAAGCTCGCGCGCGCCGCCAAGGTACTGCACGGTGAAGGCTGATGCTCCCGACCCGGTTCGACCCGACATGATCCGTCCCGCGGCTCGCGACCGCCTGATCGTCGCCCTCGATGTCCCCACCGTCGAGGAGGCCCGCCGCCTGGTCGGCGAGCTCGGCGACAGCGTCGGCGTTTACAAGGTCGGCCTGGAGCTGCTGTTCGCCGGCGGGCTCGGCTTCGTCGACGAGCTACGCGGCCTCGACAAGCGCGTCTTCCTCGACGTGAAGCTCCTCGACATCGGCAACACGGTTTCGCGCGCCATCGCCAACGTCGCCGAGCTCGGCGTCGCCTTCGTGACGGTGCACGGCCACGACGTCAAAACACTGCGGGCCGCGGTGGCAGGGCGAGGCGCGAGCCCGCTGAAGATCCTGGCGGTGACGGTGATGACCAATCTCACGGCCGACGACCTGAGGCAGCAGGGCACGACGCTGTCGACGGCCGAGCTCGCTCTGCGCCGGGCGCGAATGGCGCACGAGGCCGGCTGCGACGGCGTGATCGCCTCGGGGCAGGAAGCAGCCGCGATCCGTGCCGAGATCGGCCCGGGCTTTCTCATCGTGACGCCTGGAATCCGCCTGCCCGGCAGCACCTCCGACGATCAGAGCCGCATCGTGACTCCAGAACGCGCCATTGCCGAAGGCGCGGACTACCTCGTGGTCGGACGCCCGATCACGCTCTCCGGGGAGCCCAGGAAGGTCGCAATCCTGATCGCCTCCCAGATTCGTCAGGCGCATGCTGCACAGGGGAAGCGCGCCTGACCGGTAGCGATGGCGGCTTCCCGTTTTCGGACGGGCAACAGAATGGCAGCAGCCAGGGGGGCATCGATGAAGTCTCATGCACGCGCCGTCGTCATCGGCGGCGGGGTGGTCGGCGCCAGCGTCCTCTATCACCTGACCAGGATCGGCTGGACGGACGTCGTGCTTCTCGAGAAGCACGAGCTGACCTCCGGCTCGTCGTGGCATGCGGCAGCCAACGTCCACACCTACAATTCCGACGCCAACGTCTCCAGGCTGCAGAAGTACACGATCGATCTCTATCGCGAGATCGAGCGCATCTCCGGTCAGTCGTGCGGAATTCACGCTACCGGGAATCTCGTGCTCGCCGCCGACCAGACTGTGATGGACAACATCCGGATGATGGCCAGCCGCGCCCGCTATCTCGGGCTCGAGGTCGAGATGCTGACGCCGAAGCAGGCGAAGGAGCTCAATCCGCTCATCGACGAGCGCTGCTTCATCGGCGCGCTGCGCCGGCACGACGGCGGCCATGTCGACCCGAACGGCGTCACCCAGGCCTACGTCATCGCTGCGCGAACGGCGGGCGCCGAGGTGCATCGCTTCACGCGCGTCCTGGAGCTGCACCCGCGTCAGGACGGGTCATGGAGGATCGTCACCGACAAGGGCGACATCGTCGCCGAGCACGTCGTCAACGCGGCCGGGCTGTGGGCGCGCGAGGTCGGGCGCATGGCCGGCATCGAGCTGCCGGTGCTGGCGATGGAGCACATGTACATCGTCACCGACGAGGTTCCCGAGGTGGCGGCGCACTCGCGCGAATTGCTGCCGACGACCGACTATTCCGGCGAGATCTATCTGCGCCAGGAGGGCAAAGGGGTGCTGATGGGCACCTACGAGCGAGACTGCCGCGTCTGGTCGCCGGACACGACCCCGTGGGACTTCGCCATGGAGCTGCTGCCGGACGACGTTGAGCGCCTGTCGCCGCACCTGGCCATCGGGTTCGAGCATTTCCCGCCGATCGGCCGCGCCGGGATCAAGCGGGTCGTCAACGGCCCCTTCACCTTCGCGCCGGACGGCAACCCCCTGGTCGGGCCGGTGCGGGGCCTCCGCAACTACTGGTGCGCCTGCGGCGTGATGGCGGGCTTCGCCCAGGGCGGCGGCGTCGGCCTCGCGCTGTCGCAATGGATGGCGAACGGCGATCCGGGCTCCGACATCTTCGCCATGGACGTTGCCCGCTTCGGGGCCTTCGCAACGCCCAGGTACACCAACACGAAGGTGCAGGAGAACTACAAGCGGCGCTTCCGGATGGCGTTCCCCAACGAGGAGCTGCCGGCCGCGCGTCCGCTGCGGCGCACCCCGGTCTACGACCGGCTGAAATCCGCCGGCGCCGTGTTCGGCGCCAGCTTCGCGCTCGAGGTGCCGCTCTGGTATGCGCCGGCGGGCGTGGAGCCGGTCGAGGCGCCGAGCTACGGCCGCTCCAATGCCTTCCCGTTCGTCAAGGCGGAATGCCTCGCCATCCGCAACGCCGTCGGCCTGATGGAGATATCGGGGTTCGGCAAGTACGAGATCGCAGGCCCCGACGCCGAGGTCTGGCTCGACCGCATGCTCGCCGGGCGCCTGCCGCGGGTCGGCCGCGTGGCGCTCACGCCGATGCTGAACGAGCGCGGCCGCATCATCGGCGACTTCTCGGTCGCCCGGCTGGCCGCGGACCGCTTCCTGATGATCGGATCGGCGGTGGCCGAGGTCTACCACATGCGCTGGTTCGAACAGCACGCGCCGCCGCTCGGCACCGCCATTCGCCCGCTCTCCCATGCCCTGACCGGCTTCATGATCGCCGGGCCGCGCTCGCGCGAGCTGCTCGCCCGTCTCGTGCGGGAGGATATCTCGAACGAGGCGTTCCGCTTCTTCTCGGTTGGGGAGATGGCCGTCGGCATGGTGCCGGCGACGGTGATCCGGGCCAGCTACACGGGCGACCTCGGCTACGAGATCTGGGTGACGCCGGACTATCAGGTCACGCTTTACGAGACGCTGGTGAAGGCCGGGCGGGACCTCGGACTGGCGCATGCCGGCAGCCGCGCGCTGATGTCGCTGCGGCTGGAGAAGGCCTATGGCGCGTTCCTGCGCGAGTTCAGGCCGGACTACACGCCCATGGAGTCCGGCCTGTCGCGGTTCGTGGCCTACGACAAGCCCGACTTCATCGGGCGCACGGCCGCTCTCGAGGACAGAGCGAGCCCGCCGACCCGCAAGCTCGTGCCCCTGATCGTCGACACTGATGTCGAGGTCGTCGGCTACGAGTCGATCATCAAGGACGGCGCCGCCGTCGGCCAGGTGACGTCGGGCGGCTATGCGCACTGGGCGGACAGGAGCATGGCCTTGGGGTACGTGCGCGCCGAACTCGCGCGCGACGGCGAGACGTTCTCGATCGACATCTTCGGGAAGGAGCGCCCGGCCGTCATCCAAACCAGTCCCTTGTTCGACCCCAATGGCGGACGCCAGCGCGGCTGAGCTCGCGCCGGGGCCCAGGAACTCGCCGATCACTCGCCCGTTGGTCCGGGAGGAGCCGAAGGTAGAGGGCCCTCCGAAAGCAGCGGCATCGTGCACGGCGCGAACCCCGGGCCACGTCGCGTCGATGAGCCTTTACACCCGCGCCGCCATGCACCCTGTCCTCACGACGGCAGTGGCGCTCGCCGCGTTCTGGCTGCTGGCCGGACGCAGCCGGTCCGCGCATTGAGCCGCATCCGGTCACGCCCTGGCGGCTCCGCGTGGTGCGATTCGCTCTCCTGGCAACAAGTCGTAGGGGTCCTTCCACCCGGGGAGCGCTTTCAGACGCTGCGTCCAGGTGAAGATGCTCCTGTGGCTCGTCTCGAAGTCGTAGCCGTGCTCCGCTTCGGGAAAGAACATATAGCCGGCGAGCGAGAAGTCGGCGATCGTCGGCTCCGGCCCGAGCACGAACGGCGTCTTCGTGAGATGCTCGTTGACGATGCCGAGCGCGCCGTCGGCGCGGGTCTTCAGGAACGCCATCACGGCAGGGTCGGGCTCCTGGGGCGCGAACGAGCGCAGGAAGCGGTAGGTGGCGAAGTAGCTCGTGAACTTGTGGTTGTCGAACAGGATCCAGCGCAGGGCCTCGTACCGCTCGTCCTCGGTCCCGGGCGCCATCTTCCGGGTCTTCTCGGCGAGCCAGAGCAGGATCGCGCCCGACTGCGTGAGGCGCTTGCCGTCCGCCTCCAGCACGGGCACCTCGCCCATCGGGTTGACGCGGGCGCGCCATGCCGGGTCGCGGGTCGCACCGGTCATATAGTCGACGAAGACCGGCTCCCACTCGAGGCCGGCGCAGCTCATGTAGAGCGCGACCTTGTAGGCGTTGCCGGATTGGGCGAAGCAGTGAAGGCGATAGGCGGGCATTTGTTCCTCATATGGTGACTGCCGGTGGAGGCCTATCACAGCCAATGATATGCTGCATTCATGACTGCGCTGCCACGGCATAAGATGACCGTCGACGAGTTCCTGGCCTGGGCTGAGCACCAGCCGGGGCGCTACGAGCTGTTCAATGGCACGGTCTACGCGATGACCCCTGAGCGCGCTGTCCACGCGGAGACCAAGTTTGCCATTGCCAAGGCCCTCGAGGCCGCTATCGCGCGTGCCGGCCTGACCTCCTGGGTGCTTCCAGACGGCATGACGGTGCGTGTGGACGTTGACACGGCCTATGAACCGGACGCCCTCGTCTACTGCGGCGAGCGATTGCCGGAGGATGTCGTAGAAGTTCCTCAGCCCGTGATAGTCGTCGAGGTCCTGTCACCGAGCACCCGGCACGTCGACGCCGCTGCCAAGCTTGCCGGCTACTTCAACCTGCCGAGCATTTGCCATTATCTGATCATCGACCCCGACAAACGGCTCGTCATTCATCACGGCAGAGGGCGAGGTGACGAGATCGTTACGCGTATCGTGCGGGATCAGGCCGTGAGTCTCGAACCGCCCGGAATACAAGTCGATCTGCGTGGTCTATTCCGGGCGGGTCAGCCGCTCACCGGCTGCGCCGACCCTCGATGACGAAACGGTCATTGTGGAGACCGGGGTGTGAACGGCGGGTCCTTCGAGGATGCGGTTCCAAACCCTGCTACGGGCATTTCCAAGCGGGGTCAGCCGCTCACCGGCCTTGCCGACCCTCGATAACGAAACGGGTGTAGCTGAGGCCGCCCCGGTTTCCTGATGCTTGGGTGCTCGTGGGTCGGCCAAGGTTCGCTGCCGGCCGCGCCGGGTTCGACCCCGTCTTGCCCGCTGGAACGCATCACGGGTTTCCGCCTTCGCGGAAATGACGGATCGGGTGGGCGCAACGTTGGGGCCATCCGGCCGCACGCCTGCTTGGCGCACCGTTTCATCCCCCACACTTACCGTCATACCCGCGCAGGCGGGTATCTGCGATCCGCCGCCACTTCGCTTCGGCGGCGACGGGGTTTAGATGCCTTGAAGCTCGCCGAGTCAGTCGGATTCTGGCCTCCCGAATAGCCAGGTTTCGTTTCAGACCCAGCCGGGTCTGACCCCAAGAGGTGGGCAGAAATTCGTGCTCGCGGCTCCCGCACGTGGAGAGGAACCGTTTCGATTCGATCGGAAAGACTCTAGCGGCGCCTGCGTCGGCGGTCATCCATCCATGGGCCGGCTGCGCGAGCGGTGCTCTGTCTTCTCCCACAGATGCGGCGCGGTCGCGAGGTGGAAGAGCGCGCGATAGGCCGCAACGGAGATGAGCAGCCAGTAGACAGGCGCGAACGGGGCCCCGAGCGCCAGCCACGCCCGCCCGCGGCGCCGGACCGCCACGACGGCAGCCAGCACGGACGCAGCGTACGCTGCCGCAATGTTGAATGCAGCGAGGGTCCACAGCACACGTCCAGGCAGCAAATCCGGTGGTGTCAGCCAGTCGCCCCCTATCAGCTCGAGGACCGCCATGCCGAAGAAAACCGGAAATACCAGCGCCGACAGCAAGAGCCCGCCCGAATAGAGATGGAAGCCCGCGAAGGCGACCGGTCCGAGGTCGCGGAGCAGCCGTCTCGGCTGCCGGGTATGCACGAGATAGGTCTGCATCCACCCCTTGAGCCAGCGCGTCCGCTGCCGGAGCCAGACCTGGAAGCGTACGGGAGCCTCCTCCCATGTGGTCGAATCCAGCATTTCGACCCGGCCGCACGTCCGCGCCAGCCGTATGCCGAGGTCGGCATCCTCTGTGACGTTGAACGGATCCCATCCGATCCAGCGGTCGAGCACGGCGCGCGGGAGGTGGTTCGAGGTGCCCCCGAGCGGGATCGGCAGGCCCAGCCTTGCAAGCCCGGGCAGGGTTACGTCGAACAGAACCGTATACTCGAGCGCAAAGTGGCGGGCGAGCCAGCCGTCCCGCACATTATGGACGTTGAGCCGTCCCTGCAGGCAGATCGTGTCCGCCCGGCTGTCGCAGAAGCCGGCGATGGCCCGGCGGAGCTGGTCCGGCTCCGGCACGTCCTCCGCATCGTACACGACCACGTAATCGCCGCGGGCGAACTGCAGCGCGTAGTTGAGCGCCTTGGGCTTGGTGCGCGGCTGCGAGTCCGGAACCTCGATCACGCGCATGAAGCCCGGCAGCTCCAGCGATGCGGCCACGCGGCGGGTCTCCGCATCGACGCTTTCCAGCACCAACAGCACGTCGAGCTTGGCGGTGGGATAGTCGAGGGCGGAGATGGCGGTGACGAGGTCCGGAAGCACCTGGCTTTCGCGGAACATCGGGATCAGGACCGAGTACACGGGCAGGTCCGCATCCGGAATGCGGTTTGCGGATCGCGGCTCGTGCTGCTGCGCCAGCCCCAGTGCGACGACGACGAGGCGCAGCAGGATGACGGGCAGGAACGCGATCGTCAGCAGCACCACGAGGACGTCGTAGGCGACATCCGGCGCCGTCGCCGCTGCGCCGGCCGCCAGCCCCGCCAGCACCGCCGCGGTGAGGAGCTGCCAGCTCCACGTCGGGGTTCCCGCCGAGAGCGCGGGGCTGAGCCGGAGCAGACCCGCGATGGCCCGCCTCTGCCGCCAATCCTTCCTTTCGGCCGGCTCCTGCTGCTGGAGGTCGGCGGAGCAGGCAAGCAGGATTGCTTCTCCAGCCCCTTCGCCCAGGGCCACGCGGCGGGCGATCTGCCCCGGCGTGCCAGCGGTCCCGTCGAGCAGGATGGCTCCCTGCCCCGTCTCGGCGGGCGCCCTGCCGAGCACGCTGACGCCGAGGTGCCCGGCCAGCTCCTCGACGTAGGCGCGTTCAGAGATCCAGCCGCGCGCCAGCAGCACCTCGTGGGGAGCTACCCCCCAGCTCTCCGCGGTCGCAATGGCCTGGCGCAGCGTGTTGCGGTCGAGCAGCTGGCCGACAAGGAACTCGTACTCGGCCACCGGGTCGTTCGGCGCGCGTCGCTGGCCGCTTCGCCCGTACGGCATTCCTTCGCCTTCACTCACTCGCTGACGGATTAAGACCGGAACTCGTTGTCGGAGCAGCCGGAGCAGACTAAGTCTTGAGCGTCGGGCGGGTACCTGGGTATCGACCTAGGCCGGCCAGGCCGGCGCGCCAGGCAATCGCGGATGCAGCGATTCGGAGCTGAAGGCGACATGAGGCGACGTCAACACCTTCTGATCGTGATGCTGATCGTGCTGATCGCGGCCGGCGGGTCGCGTCTGGCGGCGCAGTCGCCGCCACCGGAAAGCTCCACCGCCGAGGAGGCGACGCGCCGGCTCGTGCTGCGCTTCCTGACCGACGGCGACTTCCCGCCTTTCAATTACTTCGACGAGGAGGGAGTCCTGACCGGCTTCAACGTCGACCTCGCCCGCGCCATCTGCCTCGAGACGAATACGTCCTGCGACATACAGGTCCGGCCCTGGGACACGCTCATGCACGCCCTGAACCGCGGCGATGCCGACGCGGTCATCGCCGGCCACAAGGTCTCCGCGACCCTGCTGCGGTCGGTCGACTTCACTGAGCGCTACTTCCACACCCCGGCGCGGTTCGCCGGCCGGCGCGACGCCGAGCAGGTCGAGATCACGCCGGAGGACCTCGACGGCAAGCGGATCGGTGTGGCCAGGGGAACGGCGCACGAGGCCTACCTCAAGGCGTTCTTCCGTTACAGCGTCATCAGGGAGCTCGACAGCCCCGAGCTGGCACGGGACGCGCTGACGAGCGGCGAGGTCGATCTCGTGTTCGACGACGGCATCAGCCTCGGCTTCTGGGTCGCCGGCACCGCATCGCGGGAATGCTGCGAGCTGAAGGGCGGCGCCTTCCACGAGCCGAAATTCTTCGGCGACGGGCTGGCGATCGCGGTGCCGAAGCGCGATCAGCAGCTCAAGAGCCTGATCAACCAGGCGCTGAAGCGCGTCCGCGCCAGCGGCCGCTACGAGGAGCTCGTGCTGCGGTATTTCCCGATTCGGATCTATTGACCCGGCGCCAGCCGGATCGCGCGTTTTGCGAGAGGACTTCACGATGCCGTCGAAATGTCTGCCGCGCCGGGACGAGCTCGTCATCTGCTTCGCCCACGTCGCCTACCGGATGGGCGAGGCTTTCGCACGCCGCCGGACGGGGATCAGGCACATGGAGGTGCGCTCGGCCGACGAGCTGCGGGAATCGGCGGCCGCGGCGCACGTCGTCGTCGCTTCGGGGCTCTGGCAGAACGAGCTGCTCGATACGGCCCCGGGCCTGTGCTTCGTCCAGTCGATCAGCGCCGGCACAGACCAGTACGACCAGGACCGCTTCCGCCGGAAGGGCGTGCGGCTGGCCAGCGCCAAGGGCGCCAACGCCAGCGCCGTTGCCGAGCATGCGATGGCGCTGATCCTCGCGCTTGCGCGCCAGCTCCATACCGGCCGCGATCATCAGACGGCGAAGCACTGGCGCGGCATGATCGGCGACCCCGCCGCGCGCGAGGACGAGCTCGGCGGCAAGACGCTGCTGATCGTGGGGCTCGGCAGCATCGGCGCACGGCTGGCCCGGCTCGCCAAGGCGTTCGACCTGACCGTGATCGCGACGAAGCGCGATCCGGGCGCCGGCGGCGCGTCCGCCGACCGCGTCCACGCCCAGAGCGAGCTTCACGCGCTGCTGCCGCAGGCCGACATCGTCGCACTCACCTGCCCGCTCGGTCCGGAAACGGAAAACCTGATCGACGCGGCGGCCTTGTCGCTGATGAAGCCGTCGGCGCACATCGTCAACGTCGCGCGCGGCAGGGTCGTCGACGAGGGCGCGCTGATCGAGGCGCTCGGCGCCGGGCGCATCGCCGCGGCGGGAATCGACGTGACCCGCGAGGAGCCGCTGCCGCCGTCCTCCCCGCTATGGTCGATGCGGAACGTCCTGCTGACCCCGCACACGGCCGGCGAGACGCGCCGCTACGAGGACAACGTCCTCGACTTCATGATGGAGAACCTCGAGCGGCTGTGGCGGGGCGAGACCGAGCTGCGCAATCAGGTCGTCTGATTCGGGACCAGGGCCGCGACGTCGGCGCGCGTGTCCGGTCCACGATGTGAAGTGCTTTGTGAGGACGCAGCCGCAAGTCGCGGCTATTCAAGCCGTTGGCTACGCCGAGGTAATGCGCAAGTAGGTGTTTACCGCGCCCGCCGAACTGCTAGAGTGCTCTGCAAGTATGAACCAGACGACGCCTGATGACAGAAGCTCCGCGCGCGGAAATCCCGCCGAGTGGCCGAAGCCAGGCGCTGGGGAAGGACCGTGGAGGCGCCAGGCGACGAGAAGGAGCCGCTGAGGCCAGCCGAGGAAGAGTCGGCGTCCGAAGATTTGAGCCGTCGCACGGTGAGCAACCTGCAGGCTCCACCCAGCACATCACCCGCCCTGCAATCGGTATGGCCCGCAGGCCACGCCGGCATCTCGCTCCGGCCGGAGCGCCCGGCCGAGGACTACGGCAGCCGCGTCTACGCCGCGCTCGACCTCGGCACCAACAACTGCCGGCTGCTGATCGCGCGCCCTTCGCGGCGCGGCTTCCATGTCGTGGATGCGTTCTCCCGGATCATCCGGCTCGGCGAGGGTGTCACCGCATCCGGCCGCCTGTGCGATGCGGCCATGGACCGGACCTGGGACGCGCTCAGGGTCTGCGCCGCCAAGATGCGCCGGCACGCCGTTGCGCGGGCGCGCCTCGTCGCGACCGAAGCCTGCCGGGTGGCCAGAAACGGCCCCGAGTTCCTCGGCCGCATCGGCAGCGGGCTCGGGCTGCACATCGAGATCCTGTCGCGCGAGGCCGAGGCGAGGCTGGCAGTGTCGGGGTGCGCCACCCTGCTCGACGACGATTCGGATCTGGCGCTGGTCTTCGATATCGGCGGCGGCTCCTCCGAGCTCGTCTGGCTCGACCTCTCACAGAAGCGCGGCAACTGGCGCCGGTCGCTGGGCCACCGGCTCGAGGCAATGAACTGCATCGCGGCCTGGACCTCGCTTCCCATCGGCGTGGTGACGCTGGCCGAGCGGTTCGGGGGCCGTCACCTGACGCCGGCCGGCTTCGAGTCGATGGTGGATTCGGTGACGGAGCTGCTGGAGCCGTTCGAGGCCAGGCATCGCTTCAGGGCGCGCGTCGAGAAGGGGCACGCGCATCTGCTCGGCACCTCCGGGACGGTGACGACGGTAGCCGGCATCAAGCTCGGCCTGCCGCGCTACGACCGCAGCCGCGTCGATGGCTGCTGGCTCGATGCCGCCGACGCGCGCGCCGTCACCTACGATCTGCTGGCGCGCTCGCACGAGCAGCGCGTCGCCGAGCCCTGCATCGGCGAGGACCGCGCGGAGCTGGTGCTCGCGGGATGCGCGATCCTCGAAGGGCTGCTCAGGATGTGGCCCGCGAAGCGGCTGCGGGTCGCGGATCGCGGCTTGCGGGAAGGCATGCTCGCCACCATGATGGCCGAGGACGCGAACCATCGCGGCCCGCATCGCCGCGACGGCAGGCCCGTCTGAGGACGGGCAGCGCGCGTCAGCGCATCCGCTCCGAAAAGGCCGGCCATGGTCAAGGCACCCAAGCACAGCAGCAGCAGCCAAGGCGGGCACCGGCAGCTCAAGGTCCGCGTGCGCAGCGGCAAGCGGCGCACCGCCTCCTCGCGGCGCTGGCTCGAGAGGCAGCTCAACGACCCCTACGTCGCAGCGGCGCAGCGTGAGGGCTATCGCTCCCGCGCCGCCTACAAGCTGATCGAGATCGACGACAAGCACCGTTTCCTGAAGCCGGGCCTCAGAGTCGTCGACCTCGGCGCGGCTCCCGGCGGATGGAGCCAGGTGGCGGCGAAGCGGGTGATGTCGATCGAAGGCCGCGGTCAGGTGGTCGCCATCGACATCACGGAGATGGAGCCGCTGCCGGGCGTCGAAATCCTGCACCTCGACTTCATGGACCGGGCAGCGCCCGCCGAGCTGAGGTCGCGGCTGCGCGAAGGCGGCGCGGACGTCGTGCTGTCGGACATGGCGGCCCCGACCGTCGGGCATACCAAGACCGACCACCTGCGCATCATGGCGCTCGCCGAAGCGGCGGCAGAGTTCGCCGCCGAGGTGCTCTCGCCCGGCGGCGCCTTCCTTGCCAAGGTGCTCCAGGGCGGCGCCGAGCACGCGCTCCTGGCAGGCCTCAAGCGCGACTTCGCCAAGGTGCGCCACGTCAAGCCCCCGGCCAGCCGCTCCGACAGCGCCGAGCTCTATGTGCTTGCGACCGGATTCCGAGGCAGGATGTGAGATTACTTCGGGATCAGGCCCGCGGGCCTGATCCCGAAGGCGGCGCGATGGTAAATGGGGCGGTAGGGTCAGCCGCTCACCGGCTTTGTCGACCCTCGATGACGAAACGATTGCCACTGCATACCCACACCGTCATTCCCGCGG
>JAHDXT010000063.1 GCA_023384095.1 Hyphomicrobiaceae bacterium | reverse complement strand
CACCGGACATCTTGTGCGCTACCTAAACCGGACAGATCGTGTGCTACTGACAAGGCTCGCGTTCCTGCCTTGACGCTGGTTAGGTCTCTGACTTTAATGTGACACGAGGTCGAGCCGCTGCTCGGCATCGGACAGCACTCTGCGGGGGTGGTGAGAGCCGCAACGTCAGGCGTGCTCGTCCTGCGGCCGACGTGGAAGCAACTCCTTCGACCACTGGGTTACGGGACCCCTACAGGCTTGCTCCGATCCGCCGGAAAGCTGATTTCGCCTGGTCTGCAGTGAGGCGGGCGACTCCGGTGCTGCCTCAACCGATGGCTATCTCGTGCCGGGGCGAGGCAGCAATGTCCTGCGCGGCGATGTAACCGAAGGTCATGGCTGCAGAGAGCATTGCGCCGGCGCCGGGATAGCTCCCGGCCATCACGCTGGCCATGTCGTTCCCGACCGCGTAAAGCCCCGGCACCGGACGTCCCTCGGTATCGAGCACGCGAGCCGCTGCGTCCGTGCGCAGGCCGGCGAAGGTGCCGAGATCCCCGGGCTCGATGGCGACCGCATAGTACGGCGGCGTCTGCAACGGCGCATTACAGGGGTTCGGCTGCCATTCAGGATCGCCCATATACCGGTTGTGCCGGGTGCCTCCCTTGCCGTAGGCCGGATCGTGCCCGAGCGCGGCGTCGCGGTTGTAGCTCTCGATGGTCGCGCGGAGGACCGCGGGGCCCATCGCCAGCGTCCGGGCAAGGTCGTCGACCGTCCGGGCACGCACCAGATATCCCGAGCGCAGTTTGTGCCATATGGGCACGGGCGAGGGCTTCACGGCACCAAGCCCGTATCGGCGGAGCGCCCGATGATCGCACACGAGGTAGGCGGTTACTGGTTCGTCGCTCGGCGCGGCGCGGAACATGCCTTGAACGAAATCGTGATAGGTCGCCGCTTCATTGGTGAACCGCTGCCCCTGTCGCGTAACGGCGATCACACCAGGCTTTGCACGGTCCACGAAGTGTGGAAAGAGCCCGTACGACCCGTCTCCGCGCGGCACACGGGAGACAGGCACCCAGCCTGCTGGGTTCGACAACGACGTTTCCATGGAGGCCCCCACCGATTGGGCGAGGCGTAGGCCATCGCCCGTATTGGAGCTGGGCGGCAACGACGAGTGGGGGCCACGCCGGGCGTGGGCAAACAGGGCCTCCCTGCGGGCAAGGTCATGGGAGAAGCCTCCGCACGCCAGCACCACGGCCCGCCGGACATTGATGTGCGCGCGCCTCTCGCCACATTTGACGATCAGACCGGTGACTCTCCCCCCCTCTCCGACGCACAGCTCTTCCGTCTGCGCCTGCAGCTTGACGGATATGCCCATGTCGCGAAGCGATTTCAGCAGGCGACCGGCCAGGGCTGCGCCGTTGGTCAACTCCATACCGCGGCCATGCAGAGCCAGGTCGCGGCAATGTCGGGCAAGGCGCCGGATAACGAACCACGCCGATGTCGCCGAGCGTGTGACGCGCATGAAGTGGAGCACGTCCCTGCCCGAGCCGAGCATCATTCCGAGCACCGTCAGCTCGCGCAGAGGCGGCCTGAGAACTGCGATATCGGCACCGAGCTCGCGTCCGTCGAAGGGCTCCACCATGAGCGCCCGCCCGCCTTCCTTGGCGCCAGGGTACTCGAAATGATAGTCGGGTGAGATCGTCGGGCAGTTGAAGCGTACGCTCGTCTGGTTCTCCAGAAAGGCGATCATGCGCGGCGCATAGTCGAGGAAGGCATCAACCAGCTCGGCCTTGAAGTGGTTGCCGGCCTCAGCCTGCAGATAGGCGCGTGCCTCCTCCTTGGAATCCATCAATCCTTGGCGCCTGGCATGGTGATTGCCTGGCGCCCACACCCATCCCCCCGATACTGCCGTCGTCCCGCCACAAGTGGCGTCCTTCTCCAGAACGAGCACGTCCAAGCCGGCGGACTTTGCGGCAAGCGCGGCCGCCGAGCCTCCTGCTCCCGAGCCGATGACGGCCACGTCGCACTCGATGACATCATCGAAGCGGTCGATCGAAGGCCCGGCTGCCGGCGTCCCGCCGAACTCGCCCTGCCGGTTGCGGGCCATGGTCTGCGCCATTGTGCTGCCTCCATCTCTCGCCCGGTCAGGGGAGGAGCTTTTGCTCTCGATACTGCGCCAGCAATGCGAGCAACGCCTGCTCGGAGTCCATCATCTGGCTGAAACCGTATTGGTGCGCCTTGACCACGCTCACGGCCTGCTCCCAGTCCAGCCGGAAGACCGAGTCGGCAAACGCCCAGTCTGCCGCCATCTCGAACGGGACCGGCTTGAGCTCGTGGCGCTCGACGATGCTGTTCCAGACGGGCCGCTTGTCCGCCATGCATTGCTCGAGCTTGAGAGCTGACGGCTGTCCCGCAGGCATGGCGAAGTGAGCGGCGATTTTCGGCCAGACGTCGCGCCAGCGGAAGTAGTCGCCGTTGGCCACGTTGAAGTCCTGATTGGCACAGCGCGGCTCCGTTGCGGCCCACTCCATCGCGTTGGCGAGAAGATCGACATGGGTGTGCATCAAGAGAGCATTGAAGGCGGCCTCGTTACCTGGAAAGTGCAGCGGCTGGCCCAGCTCGCGCTGAACAGCAGCATAGGTGCCGATGGCGCCGACAAGATTGCTCGGGCTCCCGACGCCGACGCCGTCGATGAAGTGCGGCCGCAGCGTCGACCAGCTCCAGCGCTGGCCGGCCTGCTTGGCTGCCAGATAATCGTGCTGGCCGTAGTAGAAGTTCTCGCTCGCGGGCCGCGGGTCCGTCTCCCTGGCCGGCGTCCTGAACGGACCAAGATGCACGCCGTACCATTTGCAGCCGTGCATGAGCTGGACATGAGCGAGGTCTTGGGCCGATGAAGCCAGGACATCGATCAGGTTGCGCAGCACTGCCAGGTTCGGATCGACAGCGATCCGATACCCGCTGTCCACCACCCGCGCCAAGAAGAACACGTGCGTGATGCTCGACAGACGCGGCGCACAGGATTCGCATGCGGCCTGATCGAGCAGGTCGAGAGCCATGTGGGTGGCGGGCTCGAACTCGGCGACAGGTCTGCGCGAAAGCGTCGTGAGCCGCCAATCGCGCGTGCGCTGGAGGTGACGCACGAAATTGGTCCCGAGCAGGCCCGAGGCGCCAACGACGAGCGCATGGCGCATATCAGTCTTCCTTCCGCCAGGGGTCGGGATCGAAATTCGGCCCGCTAACCCCAAGCGGCGGCATCGCCCAACCTCCGGCCGTGCGCCGTTTGACATCGGCCTGGACCCGGACGTCGAGAACGGTCGGCTTGCGCGACTCGAATGCAGCCCTCAGATGATCGCCGATCTCGTCGGGGTGCTCGACACGTCTGCCCTCGGCACCCATCGATCGGGCCAGCATCGCGAAGTCGGTTGTGATGAGCTCACCCGTGCGCGCGTTGCGAAATCGCGAAGCGAACTCCCGACCGAGGAAACCCACCTGCAGGTCGCGGATGGACACGTAGCCGCAATTATTCCAGACCAGCCAGACCACGGGCAGCTCATACTCGACCGCCGTGGCAACGGCGCTCGCATGCATGAGAAAGCCACCGTCGCCGACGACCGCCAGGACCGGCCGGTCGGGCGCCGCGAGCTGTGCTCCAAGCGCGCCGCAGATGCCGAATCCCATCGAGGCGAAGCCTCCGGATTGCAGCAGGCTGCGCGGCTCGCGGATGCGCCATTGCTGGACAACCCAGCTATGGTGAGCACCGATATCGGACAGCAGCAGCGTGCGCTCCGGTGCGGCGCGCTGCAGCTCGGCGATGAGTCGGTCGGGATGGATCGGTTGGCCGTCCACGTCCTTTGTCTCGGCGAGAGCGCTGTCCCACAGGTGCTTCCAATGAGCGGTTTGCGACAGCCAGTTGTTGTTGTCGCCGAAGCTCTGGTTGGCCACCAGGCGCTTTTTCGCGGCCGCAATGAGCTGAGAGAGAACGAGCCGCACACTGCCCGTGATCCCGACAGTCGGCGCGTAGTTCCTTCCGAGCTGTCCGCCGTCGATATCGACATGGATCAACTGCGTAGGAGGTATGCTGTGGGTTATGCCGTCGGCCCAACTGCTGGTGCTGCGATCGCCGAAGCGGGTGCCGAGCGCAAGCAGGACGTCGCAGGCGCGCGCCGCGCGGTTTGCCGGATAGACGCCGTCTCTCCCGGTCGGGCCGAGACTCAGCGGATGTCTGTCGTCGATCGCGCCCTTGCCCTGGGGTGTTGTTGCAACGGGTATCTGCAGCAGCTCGGCGAGCTCGGTCAGCTCCATGCTGGCGCGGCCGATAAGGCAGCCGTGACCCGCTAAAATAAGCCTGCGCCGTCCGGAAAGGAGGATGTCGAGAGCGGCCTCGATGGCGTCAGGGCTGCCTTGGCACTCATAAGCCACGCCAGCTCGCCAGCCGTCGCTCACGCTCGCGCGCTCCTCCGTCTTCTCCACAAACACGTTGAAGGGCACGTCGAGATGGACCGGACCGGTACGCCCGGACAGCATGTGCGAGTAGGCATGCCGCATCATGTCCGGCAGCATGTCGGCGCGCGTGGCTTGGAAGCTGCGCTTGACGTAGGGGCGCATGGCCGAGACGAAATCGGCCTGATAATGATAGCCGAGCTCCTGGAATGGCCCCTTGTTGAATTGCTGGGTGGGCACATTGCCCGTAATGGCGAAAACTGCCGAGGAGTCGGCCATGGCGCAGGCGATGGCGGCCTGAATGGAGACGGAGCCTGGCCCACACGACGTGAAAGTGGCGACCGGCTGCCCGCTCACCCGGTAGTATGCGTCGGCCATGAACCCGGCAACCTGCTCGTTGTGCACGGACAGCGTTTTGATGCGGTCCTGCTGTTGCAAGGCAGCGTCCATCAGCCCGACGTCGCCGTGACCGCAAAGGCCGAACAGCCAGGGCACACCCTGCTGGGTGAGATGATCGACGATGATCTCAGCGCCCTTGCGCTCGGGCATGGATTTCTCCTTGGGCGGGATGGTCGCGTCGCTGGCGCTCGCTTCCCTCTGTTGCGTGTTCAAGTCCGCAAGCGAGGTTGCCGGCGGTCTGGCAAGTAGCGCCTAGCGCAGTACAGGAATGCATGCCGCTCCGCTCAGCCGCTCAGCCGCTCAGCCGCTCAGCCGCTCAGCCGCTCAGCCGCGGAGGTTATGGTCCGGCTACATGTGCCGACAATCGATATTTACTGATTGCCGCAATGAGCGGAGGGCATAGCAGGCACGGAGGCGCGAGGTCAGCGGCCGATGGCCTCCATCAGCCATGCCGTGAACGCTTTGATCTTCGCGAGCTCGACCCGCTCCTTCGGGCAGACGAGGTAGTAGCCTGTGTCGCGGCGCAGGACGGTGTCGAACGGTGCGACCAGTCGGCCGGCGGCAAGGTCCGCCGCCACATAGGCTCGCTGTCCCATCATCACGCCCTGGCCCGCCAGTGCGCATTCGTAGGCGATTCCGAGATCCTCGAAGTAGAGGTTCTGGGTGCCGATGGAACCCTCGATGCCGACCTGTGCCAGCCAGTCCGGCCAGTCCCTTTGGCGCAAGTTGATGTGCAGCAGCTTGCACCGGGCAAGGTCGGGCGGCGAGTTGAGAAGCGCCGAGTCCCGCAAAGCTGGGCTGCATACCGGCAGCAGCTCGTCCTTGAAGAGAAGAAAGCAAACCACCCCCTTCCATCGCCCGTATCCGTATCGAATGCCCAGATCCACGCGATCGCGCTCGAAATCCACGGGATCGCTCGCCGACACCAAACTAATGTCGATATTGGTATGCCGCCGGTGGAAATCGGGTAGCAGCGGCAGCAGCCAGCGGACGATAAAAGTCGTATAGCCGCGGATCGTAAGAATGCTGTGTGTGTGGGTCGTGGCAAGCTCGTCGGTGGCATCGACGATGCGCTGGAACGCGTCCGTCAGCGCAGCGGCATAGATGGCGCCGGCCCGGTTCAGCTCCACGCCGCGCGGCGTGCGCTCGAATAGCTCGAATCCGAGAAAGTCCTCCAGCACCTTGACCTGCCGGCTGACGGCTCCCTGCGTCAAGTTGATCTCCGCCGCGGCCTTTGTGAAGCTCAGGTTGCGCGCCGCGACCTCGAACGTTCTCAACGCATTGAGTGGCGGCATTCGTCTCGACATGTCTCATCCATTAGGTGGCGAATTCTTGCCCGGTCCCCCGGCCGACGCGATTGCCGAGACCTCCGTCTCGAGCCGCGTCCAAGGGCAACTGCGGTCAAGAGGCGTCGGACCGCAGAGGCCGAATACTAGCATCGAGGTCCACCGTTAAACAGGCCGGCCATGATCATTGGTCATTGGGCGACCTGAGGAAAAATCGTTTGCCTCGATCCCGCAGCCTCTCGACATTCAGTGCGGATTTGCTTTCGGCGCCTCGGCTCCGGCCACCTTAGGGTCAAGTGAGCCACGCGCTGCATGGAACCTGTACGATGCCCCTGATGCTCTTGGAGCACGATGCAAAGGCCGTTCTGGCGCAATGCGGCGTCAGTGTGCCGAAGGCATGCTTGATCAGCTCGTACGAGGAGGTTGCGCGTGCGCCAATTCCTCTTCCGGCGGTCGTCAAAGCCCAGGTACCCGTGGGTGGCCGGGGGAAGGCCGGGGGCATCGTTCGCGCGACCGCGCCGAGCGCAGCCATGCTTGCGACACGAGAGCTGCTGGGCAAGACAATCAAGGGACACATCGTACGCGAGATCCGCATCGAGGAGCTGGCGGCGGGCAGCGAGTGCTATCTGAGCCTCACACTCGACCCCCGCACTGGGCTCGTGCGGGTGTTGGCGTCAGACCACGGCGGCATCGACGTCGAGGAGCATGCCAGATCGGGCATCTTGGCGCGCACTGCAGAGTTTTCGCAGGCAGGCGTTGAGGACGCCATCAGGGCCATCGGCGCCAAGACCGGCGGGTCATTCGAGCCCGCGCTGCAGAGCCTCGCCGGGCCGGTGAGCCGCGCATTCTTCACATTCGAGGCGATACTGCTCGAGATCAATCCGCTTTTTGTCCGCCCTGACGGGACTGCAGTCGCCGGTGACGCCAAGCTGGTGATCGACGAGAATGCTGTGGTGCGCAACCCGCAGCTTGCCGCGCTCCTTCGCGAGCGCGCCGCCGCCTATCCCGAGGCCAGCCTGAAACTCGAGCACGGCTTTGATTTTGTCGTGCTCGATCCCTGCGGAGAGATCGCCCTGGTCACGACAGGTGCTGGCCTCAGCATGCAACTTGTCGACGAGATCGCCGCGCGCGGCTTCAGCGCCTACAACTTTTGCGATATCCGCACCGGGCAGTTCCGAGGCGACCCTGCACGGCTGATTACAGTGCTGAGCCGGATCGCGAGCGGCTCCAGGGTACGCTCCGTGCTGATGAACTTCTTCGCCGGCGTGACGCACCTGGGAGAGCTCTCGCGCCTGCTCCTCACGGCGCTCGAGCGGGCGCCGCAGCTCAGCATGCCGATCACGGTACGGCTGATCGGCAACGGGCTCGACGAGGCGCTCGAGGTGCTGCGTGCGGCCCCGACGCGGCTTGCCGTCGAGCAGGATCTGGAGCGCGCCGTGTCGCTGGCGCTCGAGCCGCTCGCCAGATCGAAGGCATGAGCGAGCCGATGGCCATCGAGACAGGTAGCTCGCGGTTCTTGGAACCCGATGTCCGCGTGCTGATCCAGGGTGCGACGGGCCGAATGGGCCGTCAGCATGCGGCGCTGATGCGAGCGTACGGCACGCGAGTCGTGGCGGGTGTCGCCCGCACCGGCGGCGAGAAGGACATCGACGGCATTCCTGTGTTCGGCAGTTGTGCCGATGCGGTGGCGCGCACCGGCGCGTCGGCCGGCGTCGCCTTTGTTCCTCCGCTCGCGGTCCTGGGGGCCATCGAGGAGGCAGTCTCCGCGGGCATCGGATTGATCGTCACCGTTGCAGAAGGAATGCCCGTTGCGGATGCCGTCAGGGCGCTCGGCCTCGTCCGATCGGCGGGGGTGCGCTGGATCGGCCCCTCCACTCCTGGCATCGCCATACCGGGACGCACCAAGCTCGGCTTTCTCCCCGACGTGTCGCTCAGGCCCGGCCGCATCGGTGTGATGGCCAAGAGCGGAACCCTCTCCTACGAGGTGTGCCATCGGCTGGTCTTGCGCGGTCACGGCCAGAGCCTGTGGGTCGGTGTGGGCGGAGATGCCGTCAAGGGCACGCGCTTTGCCGACGTTCTCCCGTTCCTGCTTCGCGACTCGGCCACGGACATGATCGTCGTCGTCGGCGAGATCGGGGGAACGGAAGAGGAAGAGCTTGCAGCCGAGATGTCCGCCCTGGGCTGCAGCAAGCCTGTTTACGCTCTCATCGCCGGCCAGACGGCAAAAGAAGGGGTCACCATGGGCCATGCCGGTGCGCTCGTATTTTCCGGCGCGGGAACAATGCGGTCCAAGCAAGAGGCGCTGGAGAGCGCGGGCGCACGCGTCTTCAGGCGCATTCAGGATCTCGTCGACGCAGTGACCACTGCACATAGGCCGTAGGAGCAGCACCCGTGGAATTCCGCCTGTCAGATGAGCAGCGAGCCATCGTGCAGACCGTGCGCGAGCTCACGCAAAACGAGTTCCGTCAGTGTTCGCTCAAGTACATGGACGGCAAGTTTCCCTGGGAGAACATTCGCAAGCTCGCGGACATAGGCGTGCTCGGCATGGCAGTTCCGCAGGAGTATGGCGGGCTCGGACTGCCGGTCCTCGATACCGCGCTGGTGCTCGAGGAGATCGCCAAGGGGTGCTATGTGACGGCCATGGCCGTCCTCGGCGAAGTCGGGGTGCAGACCCGAATCATCGCCACCTATGCGCCTGCGTCGATCAAGCAGAGGCTGCTGCCGGGGGTATGCAAGGGGGAGTGCATACTTGCTGTCTGCATGACCGAGCCGCACGCCGGCACCGACGTTGGCAACTACACCACCAACACGGAGATCAGAAGTGGCAGGCTGGTGCTCAACGGCACCAAAACGCTCATAAGCCGGGCCGAGGAGGCGTCGGCATTCGTCGTCTTCACGCGCCTTGACGGAAGGCCCGGCCGGGAGGGTATCGGCTGCGTGCTGGTCGAGCGCGGGACCCCGGGCCTGGCCGTCACGGGAACCTTCCACACGATGGGCGGCGAGAACCTGCACGAGGTGCGCTTCGACAACTGTGAGCTACCGCCCGAGAACCTGATCATCCGAGACGATGGCTTCAAGCGGCTCCTGACCGCGTTCAACACGCAGCGCTGCCTCAACCCCAGCATCTCGCTTGGGTTGGCAGAGGGCGCGTTCGACGAATCTGTTCGCTATCTGCGCTCACGGCGGGCTTTCGGGCAACTGATCGGTGATTTCCAGGGCATGCGATGGAAGCTGTCGGACATGTACGTTACCATTGAAACCGCACGCAGCATGCTTTACCGCGCCTGCGCGTCGGCACGCCCCTTCCCGGACCCGGTGTTGGCTGCCGCCGCGAAGATGTACTGCAACGAGATGTCGCTGCGGGTCACCAGCGAGGCGGTGCAGATCCACGGGGGCTACGGCTTCACCGACGAATTCCCCGTCTCGCGGTTCTATCGCGGTGCCCGCTACGGGTCGCTCGGAGGCGGCACAACGGAGACCTTGCGCGACCTCATCGGTCAGCGGCTCATGAACGAGCTGGACGACAGCTCGGGGATCTACGGGTTCAGCATCGGCGGGCTCAGCAATGCCTGTCAATGATGGGCTGACGCCGGAACATGGTATGCGTGTTGTCGCGGGTAGGCATCGTGCTTGCGGCTTGCTGGAGGAAAGTGGCGGTTGCGGAGACCCACCCTGGCCGAGAGAGGAACACCGTTTCCGCAGCTATTTGATATCTAAAATTCGTCACTTCCTCCCATCGGCGCGCTGCCCTACGACCGACCGATGCGCCTATTCACCGCGCGGGGCTCAGGGGCGCCGCGCCAGCGCTTCTGATAGAGCAGTTCTGATCAGCACTTTCGATGCCAGCGGCATGCACATCATGCAGGAAGGCTTCGACAAGAAGAAGGATCTGCTTGCGAGCTGAATTCCGCAATACTCGCAGCGGTCAATCGGGCCCCTCGACACGCAGCGGCACGATATCGCCGTCCGCGATCTCGACCCCGACGACCGCGATTGCACGGTTTTCAACTCGATTAGGTCGTCTCAGCGTGCGTTGCTTTCGAGCGATTCGTACCGTGGACGTCGACCTCCTCGTGGTGGCTTTGGTCGGCGGACAAGCGAAGCCTTACATCCGGATGTTTTAGGATGCCCTTGAGGAGTTTCATAGCGATGGCTGTCTCCAGCATTCGGTCGCCTGCGCTTCGAGTAGGTGGAGCACCGGATCTCGAGCAGTGGCGCCTCGGCACCTGTTCCTCCAGTCCACAAGCGCTGAACAGCGGCCGTCCCCCGCATCGGAGTCCGGTTGCCGCGCGCGGATGCAATCACGACACGCCCGCACGTTCGTCTCCCGCGGTGGGTGTAGGAGGGAGGCGGCGTCGTTGCGTGGAGGGAGGCCATGGGCCGACCGGAGAGCAGGGTCGCTCGAAGCCCATTTTTTTTCCTCACGGCGTCCAAAGCGACGCCGAACGGGCAAGGTCAGAATCGCAGTTGGCTCGGGTTGCGAGGGACGAAGTGCCAACGACAGCGTTGCCCCTCGGGTCCCGCAAAGCATCAGCCCAACTTCACCGCCACAGCGGATCCTGCGGGCACGTCGAGTTTCCAGACCAGGCCCTCCGCCCTCCAGTAGAGGTGCGCGCGACCGCCGAGCGCGCGGGTTGCTTCAAGACCGCGCGACCAAAACCCTGGCGCGGTGGCGGCGAAACAGGCGGACCACCGCTTTCCTGCCAACGGAACCGGAGGCAGGCAGTCCCGCTCGCATCGCGATACTCCTCCCATTCGATCCGGATGCGGCACGCGGCGAGCGAGAGGGCGCCGTGCTTGCTGGCGTTCGTCCCCAGCTTATGCAGCGCCATCCCGAGGTTCTGCGCTGCCTCCGGCCGAAGCACGAGTTCGGGGCCGTGCATTCGTGACTCGGCTGATGGCATCCACGAACGGAGCCAGTTGGGTTCGAATGAGGTCGATCATGCGCACCCCTTGCCAGTTCTGCTCCACGAGCAGGTCATGCGATCGCGCCAGGCTGGCGATGCGCGCTGAAGTGCTCAAGGAACTCCGCCCGGTTACTGGAGCTTCGGTCCGACTGCCGGGCCATGGCCTCGATGACGGCGAGCAGGTTCTTGCTGCGGTGGGAGAGCTCCCGCGGCAAGAGGCGCGTATGCTGCTCCGGCTCCCGCAGGGCCTTTTCCCGCGTGGCGATCCGGCCAGCCGCTTCGACGAGCGCCGCGCCGAGCACATTGGCCTCCCCCATCTGAGTGCGTTTGAAGCTGACCGGCTTGCCCTCGCCCAGCGCCTGTGCGGCAGCTAGCACGCGGCGAGCGGGCTCCTGGATGCCGCGGCCGGCGGCAAAGGCGGCTGCCGCGAGGGACAGCACTGCGACCGCCAGAAAGCCGAGGACCAGCCAGAACGCTGCGCGCCCGTTCGCCTCGAAGCCGTTCTTCGGCGCCCAAACGAACACGCGCCAATTGCAGCACCGAGCCGTGGAAGGCGACGATGGTGGGAACACCTTCCCGGCTCTCCCCTTCAAAGAGGCCGCTCCCGCTCAGGTTGGTTGCCCGCCGCAGCTCATCCCAATGAGAGCTCGTGCTGAACGATCCGCGCCGGCCGTCCGACCGGGCGATGTTGTAGCCGCCGCCGTCCACGATGGAAGCGAGCCACGGGCGCGGCCGATCGGCGTCGCGCAGGATGTCGTCGTTGAGATACTGATGGGGCGCGAACACCAGCACGTATCTCGCCTCGCCGGCGACGATGACCGGCACCCGATCCGCAAAGGCAAATTGCCGGGCGTCGGACTGAGCTCCAGATCGCCGACGCTGACGCGGCCCGACTCGATGACACGGCGGTGCGCTTCCGGGTTGAGCGTGCTCGGCAAGGCAGCGCCCGCAGGCACCCCGCGTGTCGACGAGATGCTGCCCCGAGCGATCCAGGAGGGCGAAGTACCCGCCCGGCCCGCCAGCGGGCTCCCCAGAGGCGTAACGGGCGAGGTCCTCGAAGGCGCTGATGCTGCCGGTCCCCAGGTGCCGCGACCTGGCCGCACCTCGGCAATCTCGATGTAGCCTCTCAGCTCGCGGTCAACGGCGCGGGCAAGACTTTCGGCATGGGCCGCGAGCTTGGCCAGCTCCTCGGCCCGCTCCTGGGCGAAATAGCGTCAGGCCATGGGCCCCGAGCAGCATGAGGGGAAGCGCCGAAGCAAGCGCAACAAGCCCCAAGAGGCTTGCGAGAGAAAGCTCCCGTCCCTGGTAGATGCGCCATTCCGTAGCCGAACCATCGGCGAGCTCAGTCAATCAACATCGACCTAACTGCCATCTGGCACCATCGGATGCTGACGCGCGAAAAACCGGCTGTGAGCAAAACCTTCAACGACGCCGCCTCGCGGCGTTACCATGATGCGGTTCGACGCCGCTGGCCATGCGCCCGGGCTGCGGAACCATGTCAAACGGCGGACCGCCTGGCCGTTGAAGTCTGCGGTCGAGGCATAAATCTGCTCACCAGTTGGGCCATGTCGGCCAGCTCCCGCAAGGTGCAGTCGAACTCCTCGGCCGAGTGCGTCACGCGCGAGACGCCACGCTCGCGGGCGAGGCCGTCTTTGTGCCGGCCCTTGAGCAGCAGCATGAGTGTGCCGGTCCGAAACCGGGAGGGTGATCGATGACGAGCATCGGCTTTCCTGCGGCTCCAGGGTGGACTGGAACAAAGCACGTCCGCAATTGTCCCTCCGGGACATCTCCGGGAGTCCCTGGTCGAAACTTGCGCCATTGTTCCACATTTGTGCTATTCTCAGGCGGGTAACGGGCTTGACCTCCGAGCGAAAAACCACCAGAAATCAAGCCACTTCGGTCGGGCGGAGCGTAGCGCAGCCTGGTAGCGCACTTGCTTCGGGAGCAAGGGGTCGGGAGTTCGAATCTCCCCGCTCCGACCAATCAGATCACGTATTCAGCAAAGATCCGCCCGGGATTGACGAGCAGTCGCCACCGGTTCTGCAGTGCACGTCCCCGGCGAGCAGCAGGTGTCCCGCTCGTGAACGGAATGGGGGTCGGACCCGGCTGGGTCCGACCCCCATTGCGACCAGCCGGCCTGTAAGCCGGGTTCTGTCTGGAGGGTCACCCCTCCGCGACGGCCATTCATCTGGGGCGCGCATCGCTGCGCGCCTCGAGCAACCAACCCGGGTGGCGGGCCTGGAAACGGGCCTGGCGCCACAGGCTGCCGCCTGCGCGCCCGACCACCCCTATTTGGTCTTGCTCCCGGTGGGGTTTGCCGTGCCGCTCCTGTCGCCAGTCGCGCGGTGCGCTCTTACCGCACCGTTTCACCCTTGCCCGTGCGGCTCCGCTGGAGCCGCCGTCGGCGGTTTGATCTCTGTGGCACTTTCCCTGGGGTCGCCCCCGGCGGCCGTTAGCCGCCACCGTGTTCCCATGGAGCCCGGACTTTCCTCCGCCGGTGCACCGGCCACAAGACGCGGCTGGGCACCGGCGGCGGCCGTCCGGCCGGCTGGTCATGCGAATAAGGGGGCCAAAGCAGCCTGCGTCAAGCCCTTGACGGCCTGGCGCCGCCGGGCCTGTTGACGAGGAAGATGCCGAGCGCGACCAGGGCGAGCGCGGCGACGAGGCGGCTCGTGAGCGCTTCGCCCAGGATGGCCGCGCCGGCGATCGCGCCGAAGACGGGCGTCAGGAACGTGAACACCGACATGGCGGAGGGGGAATGGCGCGACAGCAGCCAGAACCACGCCGCGTAGCTGACGAAGGCGACCGGCACCACCGTGTAGGCGAAGGCGAGGACCACGCCCGGGTCCGCGAAAGAGGCCGGTCCCTCGCCGGCCATCATCGACGCGCCGATGAGCAGCGGCGCGGACACCGCGAGCTGATAGAACAGGACCTTCTCGGCCGAAATCGATCTCAGCACGGTCGTGCGGATGATGATGATGGAGGCGGCCCAGGAGACGGCGGCGCCGATGCACATGAGATCGCCGATCAGGTCGCCATCGCCGGCCGTCCCGACCAGTCCGTCGCCGAGCGCGATGGCGAGCCCGCCGAACGCGGCGAGCAATCCGACCCACTTGGGCCCTGTGAGCCGGTCGCCGGGGACGAGCAGGTGCGCGCCGATGGCGACGAAGAACGGCATCGAGTAGAGGAACAGCACCCCGCGCGAGGCGGTCGTCAAAGCCAATCCGGGATAGAGCAGCAGGAAGTCGACGGCGAATGCGAGTCCGACCGCGATGCCCGCCACGAGGCTCCCGTCGCGGCCGAACAGCGGCACTCCGCGATACAGCGCCCAGCCCCAGAGCAGCAATGCGGAACAGACGGACCGCAACCCCGCCTGGTACAGCGGCGGGATGCCGGCGTTGGCGATCTTGACCGCGACCTGGTTGAACCCCCAGCAGGCGCAGCAGGCGACGATCAGCAGCGCCGCCCAGCCGTCGATCGGGCGCAAGGCTCCGGGCGTGGCCTTCTGCATCAGCCTTCTTCCCGCTAGATCACGTGGACGACGGGGCTTCGAGGGCGGCGATGAGCCGCTCCAGCGTCGTGATGGTCGACTGGTCGATCCGCCCATCGACGCGCGCCGGCCGGAAGTGCCGCTGGAAGGCCATCACGACGAAATAGGTCTTCTCGTCGAAATCACCGTTCACCTCCAGATCGTAGCCGTAGCTCGCGAGCAACTCCTGCACCGCCACGACAAGCTGGCCGCCGTGCTCCATCCCGATGCCGCGGTCGCCGCGCGAAATGGGCTCCGGCTCGACCCAATGACCTATGCCGGCCCGGGCCAGGCGCGCCCAGTCGAACTTCTCTCCCGGGTCCTTCTTGCGCACCGGCGCCACGTCGGAATGGGCGAGCACACGCTCGGGACGGATGCGGCGCCGGCCCACGATGTCGCGGCAGAGCGCCTCGACGGCCTCCATCTGCGCCCCTGAGAACTCGGGATAGCCGCCGTCGTGGCCGGGATTGTGGATCTCGATGCCGATCGAGGCCGAGTTGATGTCAGCCTCGCCGGCCCACCTCGAAAGGCCCGCATGCCAGGCGCGCATCGATTCGCGCACCATCTGCACCACCCGCCCCTCCTCGCTGACGACGTAGTGGCACGACACGCCGCTCTCCGGCCGCGACAGCCAGTCGATCGCCCTGGCGCAGGTCGGCACTCCCGTGTAGTGGAGGAGCAGGATGGAAGGCTGCGGGCCGCCGCGGCGCGGCTCGCAGTTGGGCGACGCGCGGACCTCGCTGGCCAGCAGGCTGTCGGGGTCGAACGTCACAGCGCGCGCTCCCTGGCGATCTGGTCGTAGGCGGCGTTGATGGCTGCGAGCTTGCGGTCGGCCACGTCGACGAACTCCTCCGGCACACCGTGCGCCAGGAATGTATCTGGATGGTTCTCGCGAACCAGCCGTCTGTAGCGGGCTTTCAGCTCCGCATCCGAGACCTCCGGCGGCACGCCCAGGATGATATAGGGATCGTCCGGAACCCGGACGAACAGGGCGCGCATGGAGCGGTACTCTGCTTCCGTGAACCCGAACCTCCGCCCCACGTCCGCGAGGTACTCGTCCTCGGCGCCGTGAAAGATGCCGTCCGCCGCGGCGATGTGGAACAGGGCCTCGAGCACGTCGCGCTTCAGCTCCGGCTCGTCGGCCAGCAGCCTCGCGACTCTGTCCGCATAGGCATCGTAGCCCGCGACGTCCTGTCTGGCGATGTCGTAGAGGCGCTCGACGTTGGCCTTCTCCTCCGGCGGCACATGGTAGACCTCCTCGAAAGCCCTGGCCTCCAGTTGGGAGGAGACGCCGTCGGCCTTGGACAGCTTCGCGCAGAGCGAGATGACGGCGATCGTGAACGCGACGCTGTTGCGCTGCGAGCGGGATCTGGATGCCCGGTCGAAGCCGAGGTTCGCGCAAAGGCTCTCGATCGCCGCACGCACGCCGCCGCCCTCTCCCAGGCCCATGGCTCGCGTCATCGTTCTCCAAGGCATGCGCCTGCTTTACCCGCAAACATGGCGGCATTGAAGCGCCATGACCGCGCGGGCGGGCAGGGCAGACCGTCTGGCTCTCGATCGGCAGGCCGGTGGCGCCAAGACCGCGCGGGCGGGCAGGGCTGTCCGGCCGCCACACTCCCGACACGATTGCAGTCGCGCTGCACCATTTTGCTGCCCTCCCCCGCCCGGCTCGTGCTAGCCTCGATGGCGGCGTGCAGTGGGCCTTGCGTTCACGGGAGGGGAGCCATGAGAACGCTCTATTACGCGTTTGCCGCGACTGGCATGATCGCGCTCGCGGCGGGGGTGGCCAAGGCGCAGACCGCCGAGGATGCGTTCGGGGTCTGGCGCCATCCCGAGAACGGCAGCCACGTCGAGATGACGAAATGCGGTGACGGGCTGTGCGCCAGGATCGTCAAGGTCGTCGACGACCAGAAGAAGGACGACAAGAACCCCGATGCCAGCAAGCGCAACCGGCCGATCGTCGGGCTCGTCATCATGAGCGGGGCGAAGAAGGTCGCGCCCGACCGCTGGAAGGGCTCGCTCTACAATCGCGCCGACGGCGGCACCTACACCGGCACGCTGACCGTCAAGAGCAAGGACGCGATCGACCTTCAGGGCTGCACGGCCGTCGTCTTCTGCAAGACGGTGACCTGGAACCGGGTCAAATAGCGACCGGGGCCGGGGCACCGATGGAGGCGAGCCGCTCGCGCCCTCGGCGCACTGCGGCAGCATCAGCGCGCGTCGAGCATGGTCGAAGGCAGCCACAGCGCCAGCCCTGGAAAGAGGGCCAGCAGCGCAACGGCGACCACCATCAGCAGGAACAGCGGCAGCGCGTACCAGCCGATGATGAACAGGTTGCGCCCGGTCATGGACTGCAGGACGTAGAGATTGAAGCCGACCGGCGGCGTGATCTGCGCCATCTCGGTGACGATCACGACGTAGATGCCGAACCAGATGAGGTCGAAGCCGGCCTTCTCGACCATCGGCATGATGATCGACGTCGTCAGCACGACCATCGAGATGCCGTCGAGGAAACAGCCGAGCAGGATGTAGAACAGGGTGAGCGCAACCAGGAGCTGCCATTGGGTCAGGTCGAAGCTGCCGACCCATTCCGCAAGCTCGCGCGGTATTCCCGTGAACCCCATGGCCGTCGTCAGGAAGGCCGCGCCGGCCAGGATGAAGCAGATCATGCATGAGGTGCGCGTCGCCGACAACAGCGCGTCGGTCGCGCTGACCTTCGTCAGCGTGCCCATCGACCAGGACAGCACGAGCGACAGGAACACGCCGACCACGGCCGCTTCGGTCGCGGAAGCCAGCCCGCCGTAGATGGAGCCGATGACCCCGGCGATCAGCAGTATCACCGGGATGAGCCGGCGCGTCGCCACCACCCTGTCGACGAATGTCGTGGCGGGCTCGGCCGGCGGCATCCGGTGCTTGAATGCCATCGACCACAGCATGACGTAGCCCATGAACAGCCCGGCCAGCATGAGGCCCGGGACGACGCCCGCTATGAAGAGCCGGGCGACCGACTGGTCCGTCGCTGTGGCATAGACGATCATGATGATCGAAGGCGGGATCAGCAACCCCAGCGTGCCCGAGCCGGCCAGGGTGCCGATGGTCATGCGCTCGTCGTAGCCGCGCTTCTTCAGCTCCGGCAGCGCGATCCGGCCGATGGTGGCCGTGGTGGCCGCGGAGGAGCCTGAAACGGCCGCGAAAATGGCGCAGCCGACGATGTTCGTGTGCAGCAGCCGACCGGGCAGGCGCGACAGCCACGGCGCCAGGCCCTCGAACATGTCCTCCGATAGCCGGGTCCGGTAGAGCACCTCGCCCATGAGGATGAACATGGGCAGGGCCGTCAGGTCCCAGTTGTTGAGCGACTGCCAGATCGAGGTGGCCATCACCGGCCCGGCGGGCGCGGCGACCTGGGCCATGGCGACCATCCCGACGGCCGCGAGCGCGAGGGCGACCCACACGCCCCCTGCCAGCAGGGCGAACAGGAGGGCGATCAGCAGCGCCGTCAGGGTCATCAGGTCCATGCGCTAGCCCTCACGCCCCAGCGCGATCGCGTCCTCGACGCTCCGGTAGCTCGGTCGCCCGCGTTGCACGGTCAGGACCAACTCGTCGACGAGGGCGATGGTCAACACGGCGAGGCCGATGGCCATCGCTGCCTGCGGCCAGGCGAGCCTGAGCGGCACCAGGCCGTAGGAGACCTCATCGAACATCCAGGAGTCGTAAGCGAGCAGCCCGAACCGCCACGTCATGTACGCCGAGAATGCCGCGGCGGCGGTCAGGGCCAACAGCTCGAAAACCCGGCGCGCGCGCTCGCCCAGCATCGAGAGCATCACGGTCACGCGGATGTGCGCACCTGCCTTGAGCGTCGCTGCGAGCGCCAGCAGGCTCGACACCGCGAGCAGGTAGCCGGCGATCTCGGCGAGCCCAGGCACCAGGAGGCCGTATGGAGGGTAGCCCGTCAGCTTCATCGCGCCATCCGCGATTCGGCCGCAGATCTGAACGCCGACCATCCCCGCTATGACGACAAGGCACAGCGCCGCGAGCCATCCGCAGAGCCTATAGAGTGCGTCCAGTAGGGCTCGCATGTCGATTTGGAGCGGACGGCGGATGGCGAGTGGCGATTGGAGCGGCGTTGGCGCTGCCCCACTCGCTTCTCGCTGCTCGCGATCCGCAACTCCCTGTTCGCTGGCCTATTTGCGATAGGCGTCGAGGAGCGCCTTGCCGTCGGCGCCCGCGGACTTCTCCCATTCCACCGTCATCTGCTTGCCGACCTCCTTGAGGCCGTCGAGCAACGCGGCGGCCGGCTTCACCACGGTGATGCCGTTGTCGGCGAGCTCCTTCTTTTTGGTCGTGAACTCTTCCTCGGACGCCGTCCAGCCGCGCGCCTCGGCGGCGGCTGCTGCATCCTTCAGCGCCTTCTGCTGCCCGGGCGTCAGCTTGTCGAAGGCCGCCTTGTTCACGAACACGATGTTGCGCGGCTGCCAGCCCTGCAGGTCGTGGAAGTGGGAAAGGAAGTCCCAGGCCTTGGAGTCGGCGCCGGTCGAGGGCGACGTGAACATGCTCTCGACGCGCCCGGTCGAGAACGCGGTCGGGATGTCGGGCGCCTCGACCTGCGTCGGCACCGCCTTGATGAGGGCGGCGATGCGGCTGGTCGCGGCGTTGTAGGTGCGGAACTTGAGGCCGGACATGTCCTCGAGCGACTTGATCTCCTTCTTGCTGTAGAGACCTTGCGACGGCCAGGCGACCGAGTAGAGCAGCATCAGGCCGTCCTCCGCGAGCTTCTTCTCGAGGAACGGCTTCTGCGCGGCGTAGAGCTTCCTGGCGTCGGCGTAGCTCGCCGTCAGGAACGGAATGGAGTCGACGCCGTAGATCGGGCTCTCGTTGGAGGCGATCGACTCGAGGATCTCGCCTATCGGAGCGACGCCCTGGCGCACCGTCTTCTTGATCTCGGGATGCTTGAAGAGCGCGCCGCCCGAGTGCACGACGATCTTGAGCTGGCCGCTGGTGGCCTTGTCGACGTCCTCGACGAACTGCCTGACGTTCTTGGTGTGGAAGTTGCCGTCTCCATAGGGCGTCGGCATGTCCCACTTGGTCTGCGCGGCGGCCGGTGCTGCGGCGAGAGCTGCGGCGAGCAGCCCCAGAGTCACGAGTCTGAACATCGGATATCGACCTCCCTGTTTTATTGCTGCTGGACGGAACTGATCTCGGACGTTGCGGCATCCTTGCACAATCGAGGCTCAGGTGTCTTCTGGCGCGTTGAACCGGGCGAGGCGACGGGGGTGGTGAGGTCTGCAGCGATGGGTGCTCAAGGGCAGTGGCACTTCTGGATCGATCGGGGCGGCACGTTCACCGATGTGATCGGCCGCGATCCCGAGGGACGCGTTCACGCGCTTAAAGTGCTGTCCGAGAACCCCGGCGCCTACGAGGATGCTGCGCTCGAGGGAATCCGCCGCCTGCTCGGGCTCGGATCCGTCGACGCGATCCCGTCCGGGGGAATCGCCACCGTCAAGATGGGCACCACGGTCGCGACCAACGCGCTGCTCGAGCGCAAGGGCGAGCCGACCGTGCTGGTCATCACCAAGGGGCTCAAGGACCAGCTCGAGATCGGCTACCAGGCGCGACCCGACATCTTCGCGAAGAAGATCATCAAGCCGGAAATGCTGTACACGCGCGTGCTGGAGGCCAACGAGCGCGTGCGGGCCGACGGCACCGTCGAGACGCCACTGGACGTCGCCGAGCTGCGAGGCGATCTCGAACGCGCCAGGGCGGACGGGATGGGCGCCGTGGCGATCGTGCTCATGCACGCCTACGCATTTCCCGAGCACGAGAGGCAGGCCGCGGCATTGGCGCGCGATCTCGGCTTCACGCAGATTTCGGTGAGCCATGAGATCTCGCCGCTGATCAAGATCGTCGGCCGCGGCGACACGACCGTTGCGGATGCGTACCTGTCGCCGATCCTGCGGCGGTATGTGGAGAAGGTGGCGGGGGCACTTTCCTCTCCCTCTCCCCGCCCGCGGGGCGAGGGTCGGGGTGAGGGGCAGCAACAGACCACGGCGCCAGCTTCGGCCGCTCACACTAACCCTCTCCCCGCCGAAGCGGGGAGAGGGGAAACCGGCCCCAAGATCCTCTTCATGGCGTCGTCCGGCGGGCTCAAGTCCGCCGGGCTGTTCCAGGGCCGCGACGCCATCCTGTCCGGGCCCGCGGGCGGCATCGTCGGCATGGTCGAGACGGCCCGCATCGCCGGCTTCGACAGGGTCATCGGCTTCGACATGGGCGGCACATCGACGGATGTCTCGCATTTCGCCGGCGAGTACGAGCGCGCCTTCGAAACCGAGGTGGCGGGCGTGCGGCTGCGTGTGCCGATGATGCGCATTCACACGGTCGCGGCCGGCGGCGGCTCGATCCTGACCTACGACGGCACGCGCTTCCGCGTCGGGCCAGACAGCGCCGGCGCCAATCCCGGCCCCAAGTGCTACCGGCGCGGCGGACCGCTGACCGTAACCGATGCCAACGTGATGGTCGGCAAGCTCTCCGGCTCATTCTTCCCGAGGATCTTCGGTCCCGATCGCACCGAGTCGCTCGACGAGGAAGCGGTCAGGTCGGCCTTCGCCGATCTGGCGGCCGAGATCGGCGACGGCCGCACGCCGGAGGAGGTGGCCGACGGCTTTCTGCGCATCGCGGTGGAGAACATGGCCAACGCCATCAAGAAGATCTCGGTGCAGCGCGGTTATGACGTCACCGAGTACGCGCTCAACTGCTTCGGCTCGGCCGGCGGCCAGCACGCCTGCCTCATCGCCGACACGCTCGGCATGGAGAGGGTGCTGATCCATCCGCTGTCGGGGCTTCTGTCCGCATACGGCATGGGGCTCGCCAGCATTCGCGCCAGCCGCGAGCAGTCGGTCGAGTCGCCGCTCGATGCCGCATCGATGCAGGATGTGGAGGCCCTGTCCGAAAAGCTCAGCGCGGATGTGTCGGCGGAGGTGGCGGCCGAGGGCGTATCGGCCGGCGAGATCACAACGACCGTCAACCTGCATCTCCGCTACGAAGGCACCGACACGGCGCTGCCCATCCGGATGGCCGGTCCGGACGAGATGCGGGCCGAGTTCGAGCGCCAGCATCGCCAGCGTTTCGGCTTCGTATCCCCGGAAAAGCGCGTGTTCATCGCCGCCGTGGAAGTCGAGGCGGTGGGCGGCGGGGCCTCTGCGGAACAAGAGCCCTGCTTTTCCCCTCCCCCTGGCGGGGAGGGGTCAGGGGTGGGGGGAACCCCGCCCTCTGACGTTCTGGATTCCCCCCCCCCCCCAACCCACCCCCCCCCGGGGGGGGGGGTAGATCCGTGATTCACATAAAACCGCGTAATTGCACGGTGGGGGGGGGGCCGGGCCCCGAGACAATGGGC
>JAHDXT010000062.1 GCA_023384095.1 Hyphomicrobiaceae bacterium | reverse complement strand
CGTTGTCGGACACGATCATCGCCGGCTTGCCCCACATACCCACCAGCCGGTCGAGCACGCGCACGATCCGCTGGCCCGGCAGCGACGTGTCGACCTCCACGCCGAGACCCCGCCGCGTGAACTGGTCCTCGACGTTGAGGACGCGGAACTTGCGGCCACCGTCGAGCGTGTCCGACACGAAGTCGAGCACCCAGATCGCATTGGGACGCAGAGCTCTCTCCAGCGGCGCCCGCGTGCCGATCGCGCGCTTCCTGCCGCCACGGCGCCGCACCTCCAGGCCCAGCTCGCGGTAGAGCCGGTAGACCTTCTTCAGGTTCATCACGACGCCGCGTCGCCGCGCCATCTCGCGCAAGCGGCGATAGCCGAACCGGCGCCGCTCGCCGGCGAGCTCCTTCAGGAGAGCCCGCTCGACCTCGTCGCCCTTGCGCTTCTTCTCGTACCGCACGGCAGTTCGATCCACTGACAGGAGCCTCGTGGCGTGGCGCTCCGACAGACCGTGATGCTCGATCACGTGCCGGACCGCCGCGTGGCGTGCCCGAGGCGTCAGAAATTTTTTCCGACGAGATCCTTCAGCGCCGCGTTGTCGAGAACCTGCTCGGCCAGCAGCTTCTTCAGCCGCCGGTTCTCATCCTCGAGCGCCCGCAGGCGCTTCGCCTCCGACACCTCGAGGCCGCCGTACTTGGCCTTCCAGTTGTACAGCGTCGGCGCGCTGATCCCGTGCCGGCGGCACAGGTCGGCCACCTTGGCGCCCGCCTCGTGCTCCTTGACGATGCCGATGATCTGGCTCTCGCTGAAACGACTCTTCCTCATGCTCCTCGCTCCACGGATGGATTCAACTATCACGTGGAGGGAATTCCGGGGAGCAGGTCAAACCTGATCGTAGCGGAAGTTACGACCAACCACTTCTCTTGCGATACGATCGATAGCTGCTCTTTCATCTCGCCGGTAGCGGGGCACGGCATCAAGGCGATTGTCAGCGCGTTGCCTGATATTGCGGTTTACCGAAGAATCCGTTTCGAGCATCGCAATGACCTTCACAGGCACGAGGGCTTCGTGCCTAGCTACCATTTGCAAATAAATGGCCTCGCTAAGTTTCTGTTCATTGGTCGCAAGGAAAACGGCAACGGGGTCTCTGTCAGGGGCTGACAGAACCAAATCTGGGACAACGTCTTCCAATCTCTCGGAAACGGGCTGGTCGCGGACGATCTGCGCCTTCCCAACCAATCGCTCGGAAATTGCCGCAATGGCATCTTCGCGGAAAGTGCTCTCCACTCTCTCCCGCGTCATCAGCAACAAGTCTTTCAAGCGGAGCATCAGTGCCATAAAACGAAGACTAGCCCGGGGAAGCTCGCGCACCTCCAAATAAGGGATGTAAAGCTCACCGCGCTCATGATCGTACTCCGCGCCGTATTCACTCAAAATCTCTTCAAGTGCCTCTGAACGCGTCTGCGAATCCAATGTAGCGCCTGCCGCCTCTAGAAAAGCCACCGTCGTTCCATTGTCCACCAGCTTATAACGACCGTCACCATAACCGATCGCATAAAATCCGATCGGGTCACCAAAAAGATCTTCATACGGGACGCTTATTGCGTAGCCAGCGTCGATCTCACGAACCGAGAGATCTTGGCAAAATGCCTGGCAGATTCGGTCCTTCATGGTAACACGCTCTGTCGGTAACTTAGAAGATCATCCGTATGCAGCTGAAATCGATTTGCAGCTATGTCTAACGCATGATTATCGTTCATCTCCGCACCGCTTGCGGTGAGCTTTATGCTGCGGTGCTGCGACCAACCTTTTGGACGCCGACTCATACCGGGCCAACGCTGCACGCCAACTGGGGCATTTGTGAGATTTCCACAGTCGAAGTGCATGTGCCACCCCGGATGACTTCCGTGGAAACACAACTCAGCAATGATACGAGTGTCGTTTTCTACGACCATGCCAACCATCGCGAGATACTCATCGATGTCTTGGCGGTAAGCCACAAGGAGGCGGAACTCGTGTTCAAGTGCAGAGAAATGGATGATCCGCCAACGCCATGCCGACCCGAGCCTGAACGAACGCTTCGGCTTAGCTGACATGGGGAACGCACCGGGTGGCATTTTGGTTTGCCTCCACTCCCCCCAGTTCGTGACTGCCTTCTCGGCCCTAATGACGTCCTTGACCCTCATCAGGGCAGTATATCAAGAGTTGGGCGCAGCAGGTCAATTCGACTTAGACCCACCATGGTTCCAGCAGCAACCGGTTGTTTACTGCTGTCGTGCACTGTGCGTCGAGCCGGCCGCGCGATCGCTCGTGCCGGCGCCGACAGTGGCCCTGTTGCGTCCAGTTCGAGTAGATCATGGCAAAGCGCGTTTTGATCGTCGACGACGATCCGGCCCAGCGACGTATCCTGGAAGAGTGCATCAAGCGGTTCGGCCTCGAGGCGAGGACCGCCGCCTCCGGCGACCAGGCTTTGCAGATCCTGACCGGCGCGGAGAAGGACGACATCGCCCTCGTGCTCCTCGACCTCGTCATGCCGGGCGCCGGCGGCATCGCCGTGCTCGATCAGCTTCGCGGCATTCCGGGAGTCCCCCCCGTCATCGTGCAGACGGCGCACGGCTCCATCGACAGCGCCATCGGGGCCATGCGCGCGGGCGCAACGGACTTCGTGGTCAAGCCCGCCAGCCCCGAGCGGCTGGAGGTTTCGATCAACAGCGCGCTCAAGGTGCAGGCGCTGACCGGCGAGATCACCAGGCTGAAGAAGAAAAGCCAGGGCACGCTGACTTTCAGCGAGCTCATCGCCGGCGAGGCCATGCAACGGGTCGTGTCGCTCGGCAGGCGCGCTGCCGGCTCGCAGATCCCGGTGCTCATCGAGGGCGAATCCGGGGTCGGCAAGGAGCTCATCGCGCGCGCCATCCAGGGCGAGAGCGACCGCGCGGGCAAGCCCTTCGTCACCGTCAACTGCGGCGCCATCCCGGAGAACCTGGTCGAAAGCATCCTGTTCGGCCACGAAAGGGGCTCCTTCACCGGGGCCGTGGACAAGCGCATCGGCAAGTTCCAGGAGGCAGATGGCGGCACGCTGTTCCTCGACGAGGTGGGCGAGCTGCCGCTCGAGGCGCAGGTGAAGCTGCTGCGGGCGCTGCAGGACGGCGAGATCGACCCGGTCGGCGGCAAGCGGCCGGTGAAGGTCGATCTGCGGCTGATCTCGGCCACCAACCGCGACATGATCGAGCTGGTGAAGGCCGGCAGGTTCCGCGAGGACCTGTTCTACCGGCTCAACGTCTTCCCGATCTGGATGCCGCCGCTGCGCCAGCGCCTCGACGACGTGCCGGAGCTCGCCTACCATTTCCTGGCGAGGTTCGCCGCCGAGGAAGGCAAGCGCGTCACCTCGATCGGCGAGCAGGCCATGCGGCTGCTCACCCGATACCCTTGGCCGGGCAATGTCCGCCAGCTCGAAAACGCCGTCTTCCGGGCGGTGGTGCTGGCCGACGGCCCCGAGCTGGCAGTGGCGGAGTTCCCGCAGATCGCCATGCACGTCGAAGGGTTCGCGGCCGAGATCCCCCCGGCTCCGATACTGCACGAGCGGCCTGCCTACACCGGCCCGGCGATGCTGGGCGCCGACGGCGTCGTGCCCCGCACGATGGAGGTGAAGCAGGCGGACGGCGGCGGCTCGATCGGCATTCCGGCCGTCACCGACAGCGGCGAGGTGCGCACCCTGGTGGACATCGAGGCCGACATGATCCGCCTCGCGCTCGGGCGCTACCGCGGACACATGACCGAGGTCGCCCGGCGGCTCGGCATCGGCCGCTCGACGCTCTACCGCAAGATGCAGGAGTACGGGCTGGAGCCGCGGCCGAGCTGAGGCGCATCCCAGGCGATCGGTGCGGCGACGACGGCCTGAAGCCGAGGCGTTTGTTTTCGGCCACAGTTCCGACAAAAGAGGTCTATCAGAACAGATCAGAATCGTTGTTGCTGGCCGCGACGCAAATCGTAAGCTAGCGTCTGCGCCGCAAGGAGAAACGATGATGCGATCTGCTTGGATAATGGCCTGCGGTCTCGTCCTCACTGGTGCCCTGGCCGGCAGCGCGCTCGCCACCACGGAGCCCGCGCCATCGGGGGCGGAGGAACCCAGGCCGAGCGAAGCAGTACCCATCACCCTGCCCGCCAGCGAGACGAGGATGGCGCCGGCGGCCGACGCGCAGGTCCCCGATCCGGCAGCCAAGCCGGACGCGGCGGCCGGGTCCGAGACACGAGGCTCCGCCGAGCCGCCATCCGCTTCCACCGGGCCTGACGCTGCGCCAGCCCCGACCGCCTCCGAGGCCAAGCCGGACCAGCCAGCGGGTGCGGCAACGGCCGAGACTGCTGCCGGAGAGAGCAAGCTGCAGTCTGAGCTTCTGCGGCTGATCTCCGAGGCCAAAGCCCTTTCTTCGGAGGAGCGGGATGCGCTGACGGCTTTCTACCAGAGCCGCGGCGAGGATCTGCTCTGGATCACCGGCGCGGCTCTCAACGCGCGCTCCGAGTCGGCCATCGCCGAGATCAGACGCGCGGACGACTGGGGCCTGGAGGCCTCCGCCTTCGAGCTGCCGTCCTCGCCGCGGTCCAGCGAGCCGGCCGATGTCGCCGATGTCGAGCTGAAACTGACGCTCGCCGTGCTCAAATACGCAAGTCACGCCCGCGGCGGCCGGATGGATCCCAAGCAGCTCTCCAACTACATCGACCGCAAGCCGCCGCTGCTGCCGCCGGGCGCTGTGCTCACCGGCCTGGCGACGACGGATTCGGCCGACGGCTATCTGCGGGGTCTGCATCCACGTCATCCGCAGTTCGAGAAGCTTCGCCAGGCCTACCTCGCCACGAAACGCGGGGCGCCGCCGCCGGAGGCGGCCGACGAGAATCCCGAGCCGGCAGGCGCCGCGGCGAAGAAGAAGAGCAAACAGCCGGCCGACGGCCAGGCGACCCTGCGCAAGCTGCTGCACAACATGGAGCAGTGGCGCTGGATGCCGGAGGACCTGGGCCGGTTCTACGTCTGGGCCAACGTTCCGGAGTTCACGCTGCGGGTCATGGAGGACGGCGAGCCGATCCACACGGAGCGCCTGATCGCCGGCAAGCGGGATACGCAAACCCCGATCTTCTCCGACGAGATGGAGACGATCGTCGTGCATCCGTTCTGGGGCGTGCCCGACAGCATCAAGGTCAAGGAGCTCCTGCCGAGCCTCGCCCGCGGCGGCAGTGTGCTCGCCAAGAACAACCTGCGCATCCAGTATCGCGGCCGCGACATCGATCCGGCGAGCGTCGACTGGGCGAGGACCGACATCCGCAACTTCCACGTCTATCAGCCGCCGGGCGGCGGCAACGTGCTCGGGGTCGTCAAGTTCCTGTTCCCCAACGAGCACCAGGTCTACATGCACGACACGCCGACCAAGAACCTGTTCGCGGCCTCGCAGCGGATGTTCAGCCACGGCTGCATGCGCGTGCGCAATCCGGTGCGGCTCGCCGAGATTCTGCTGTCGCGGGACAAAGGCTGGGACGACGGCCGGGTGGCGTCGCTGGTGAAGGGCGGACCGAGCAACAACCACATCACGCTCGACGCGAAGGTGCCGGTGCACATCACCTACTTCACCGCCTGGGTCGATGAAGACGGCAAGGTGAGCACGCGGCCGGACGTCTACGGCCACGAGCAGCGCATCCAGATGGGGCTCGAGGGCAAGGCGCACCTGATCGCAAGGAAGAAGGAGGACCTCGGGCCAGTGCGGGCGGAAGTGCTGAGCCGGCTGGCCGAGTCGGGCCCGTCCTGGTCATCGCCCTCGAAGCAGCCGGACTGGATTCGCAGGGTATTCGGCAATTGAGCCCGGCCCGGCCGTGGATCCGGATTGCTCTGGCGGCATGAGAAGAGGGGCATGAGAATGGAGGGAGGCGGCGCCTCTCCCGTCCGCCGTCAGCGGGACCTCGCCACCTCGCGCCCGATCCGCCATACCTCCTCCTGCACGCGGATGTCCGCCAGGATGCGGTCTATGATGAGGCAGGTCCGGCGGAACAGGTCGGAGCCGCGCCGGTAGTCGGCGGGGGCGAAGAAATCGATGCGGGCGGCCTTGAACAGATCGACGCATTTCGCCTTCGGCTTGCCCGGCGGGTAGACCGCGATCGAGTGCCCGCCGTTCTTGCGCATCACCGCCATCGAGGGCACGTCGGTATCGCCGTCGCCGAAATAGATCATGTTGGCGAAGGGGATGGGCCGGCTCTCCTCGGGCATGTGCTGGTTGATGCTCTCGCGCAGGTCCTCCACGCCCTTGTTGATGCGGAAGAGGTACTGCGTCTTGCCGGTATCCGTGATGACCCGCTTCGGGAAGGGCAGGTCGTAGGCGTCGAACCAGTACTCCGAGGCGAACACGTTGTGGAAGTGCGGGTAGATCGCGGTGCCTTCGATGATCTCGGTGAGCCCGGACGAGATGAGATAGTGCCGCAACGCAACCCCCGGGGCCTCGGCGCGGATCTTCACGTACTCGCCGATCGCCTCGAACCATTCCGTCACGCCGGGGAACAGGTCGACGCCGCGGCCCAGCGCCACCAGGTCCTCGCGATCGATGCGCACGCCCTTGGCCTTGGCCTTCTTGTACATGAGATGCATGTACGTGATGAGCGGGTCGGCGGCATGCTCCCTGGCCAGCCGGTTCGATTCCGCCCAGAAGCTCTTGGCATCCTCGCCGATCTTGGGCAGGAACGTGTATTCCTGCATGGGCCTCGGCGACAGCGTGCCGTCGAAGTCGTAGACCAGCGCGATCGTCTTGCGGTCGAACCCCGGCCGTGCCGCCGGCGCCGCCCGCGCCACCTTGCCGGCGCGCGCCAGCGGAAGGTCGTCGTTGGCCGCTCTCCCCTGCTCTCCATCCGGCACACGCTCGGACATCGCTCGACCCGCTTTCGTTCCCAGCTTGCCCGCTGCGGACAGCATCGAGCGATTCGCGTGGCAGAATGAAGCCGGACCGATGCCGGCTTCACCGTTATCGGCATCAATTCAGGCGAGCCATGCGCTTCTCCCGCCCCATGCCGCGGCCGCCACTGCCGCAGACGCGGCAACACCGGACAGAGGCTTTCCAGTGAGATTGAAACAGCAGCGACGACCACGTCTCCCCTCCCCCTTGCGGGGAGGGGCCGGGGGTGGGGGTGCCTCTGCACCAGCGTCTCAGTTGTGGCCCCACCCCACCCGCGCGCCTGCGGCGCGCCGCCCTCCCCGTCAAGGGGAGGGCACCATTCTCTCATCCCAGCCTTCTCCTGGAAGGGAGATCAGGCGTGAGCTGATATGCTTCGAGTCGGGTCGAGATACCTAGCGCTCCGACCGCGACAGCAGCGGCGTGATGCGCCGCACGGCGACGCGCCGGTTCGCGCGCTCCGGCGCCTCCGTTTCGATCTTCAGGAACTGCTCGCCGTAGCCCTGGGTGATGAGGTTCTCGGGCGGCACCCCGAACTCGTCGGACAGGATCATGGCGACGCTCTCCGCGCGGCGGTCCGAAAGCAACTGGTTGTCGTCCTCGGCGCCCACGGCGTCCGTGTAGCCTTCGATCATGACGATCTCGTCCGGGTTGCGCTCCAGCAGGCGGTTGATGGCCCGCGCGATCCGCTCCAGCTTGGGGTACTGGTCCGAGCTGACCTCCCACGCACCGAACTCGAAATTGATCGAGTCGAGATCGATCCGCCGCATCCGCTCGCGGAGATAGCGGTTGTAACGGATCTCGTCGAGGGAATAGCCGCGGTCCAGCGCGTCGACCGGGGGGGCCGAGAGCGCTTCGTACACGTCGTCGTACGAGGCATCATCGTATTCGACGATGTATTTCTCACGCGGGATGCGGATGACTGGCGGCCTGAGGTCCAGGAAGGCGCCCAGGATCAATCCCTCGACGAAGCCCGGCCGATGATAACGGCGGTTGTCGATGAGGACCACGATGCGACCGTCCCGATGACGACGGTAACGGTGCAGCAGCCGCCCGCGTGAATCGACGACGGAGACGATGTGCGCGCCATCCGGACGGATGAACGTCGTCTGTGTGCTGCCGTCTCGCCGCCGGTCGACCTGTGTCTCCTTGAACCGCCGGCGGAACCGCTCCGACTCGTCATGACGGATAATGGTCCGGCCCTGCTCACGAACGATGACGCGCTTGTCCGGCTCCTCGATGATGGTGCGCCGCCCGCCGTCCTCGACACGCTCGCGGCGCATCCGCTTCATATCCTCGAGACGGCGGACGCGCTGCTCCACCCTCTCCTCCCGGCCACCCTCGCGAGTATCCCGACGTTCCTCGCGGGTGTCCCGGCGATCGTCGCGACGCTCCTCGCGAACCTCGCGCTTGTCCTCTTGCCTGTCGTCGCGGCGCTCCTGATGGGTCTCTCGCCGGTCCTCGCGGACGTCCCGCTTGTCCTCGCGGCGCTCCTGATGGGTCTCTCGCCGGTCCTCGCGGACGTCCCGCTTGTTCTCGCGGCGCTCCTGATGGGTCTCTCGCCGGTCCTCGCGGATGTCCCGCTTGTCCTCGCGGCGCTCCTCGCGGACGTCCCGCTTGTCCTCCTGGCGCTCCTTGCGAGCGTCGCGCTTGTCGTCGCGGCGCTTCCTGCGCTGCTCCTCCTCGCTGGCCGCGTCATCTTTGCCCGGGGCCTGGGCAACCTGCCAGGAGCGGCCAATGGCTGGTTCCGGATTCGCCGCAGCCGCCTCCGCCAGGCTCGCGGCCCAGGCGGACGAGATCAGGCAGGCGCAGAGGCCAAGTCGGAGTGGTGAGTTCATGGACGTTTCCCGAGCTGATTTCTCGTACCTTCTCGCCCTGGAAAATGTGACGCTTGTTTGATCGCTGGCCGGCTCGACCGCGGAATGCGAAGTTGTCGCGCCCGGCATCGGCCAATGATAGTGGAGCCGCCGCCTCCGCGTGCGCTGCCCTCGAGGACGGCCCCGGCGAGGCTGCGCCTTTTCGCCATACCCGACCCGCACGCCCGAGCCATGGCGATTTCTTGACACCCCGGGGAGCCCTTCTCTAAGGTGCGCGCCGTCGAATACCCGCCGTGCATCGGCCCAACCTAAATGAGTTCGGGCAAGCGTTGCCATGTCCAACAACGGCAAGGGCCACGGCTCGGGTCGCGGAGAAATCAGCCGGGAGGATCGTGAGGCGCTCAGGGCGCGCGCGGCCGGGCTCGGCGACCGCCTCGAGCAGGTCAAGGCCAGACGGGCGCCGCAGCTCGACAACTCTGCCCGGGGGGCAGCGCTCGGTCAGGCGTTCAAGATCGCCATCGAGCTGGTGGTGGGCGTTGTGTTCGGCGGGCTGGTGGGCTGGGCGCTCGACCGTTATCTCGGCTCGGCGCCCTGGCTTCTGGTTCTGTTCCTTGTGCTCGGCTTCGCCGCCGGCATTATGAACGTGGTCCGTACCGCCCGGCGCATGCAGGCCGCCGCCGAGCCGCTGCAGCGTGCGGCGGCGCCGGTGGAGCCGGACGAGGACGACAGGTAGGGGGCTCGAGTGGCGACTGCCGCAACTGAAGGGGCTGTGACTGAAGGGGCGCATGGCCCCATGCATCAGTTTCAGATCTACCGGCTGACGGAGCTCGAGATTCTGGGCTTCGACGCCTCCTTCACCAACGCATCCCTGTTCATGGTGCTGGCGGTCGTGCTGATCGTCGGTTTCCTGGCGCTGTCGATGACCGGCCGCTCGCTGGTCCCGACGCGCATCCAGTCCGTCGCCGAGCTGTCCTACGAGTTCATCGCGAACATGGTCCGCGAGAACGTCGGGCAGGCAGGGATGAAGTACTTCCCCTTCGTCTTCTCCCTGTTCGTGTTCATTCTCGTGCTGAACCTGATCGGGATGATCCCCTACACCTTCACGGTGACGAGCCACATCATCGTCACCTTCGCTCTGGCGGCCCTGGTGTTCGTCGTCGTCACCGGTATCGGCTTCGCCCGCCACGGCTTCGGCTACCTGCGCCTGTTCGTGCCCGATGGCGTGCCGGTCTGGCTGATGCCGCTGATCGTGCCCATCGAGCTCATCTCGTATCTCATCCGCCCGGTCAGCCTCTCGGTGCGTCTCTTCGCCAACATGATGGCCGGACACACGATGCTGAAGGTGTTCGCCGGCTTCGTGGTCAGCCTCGGCGTCTTCGGCATCGCGCCGCTGTTGTTCACGATCGCCTTCACCGGTCTCGAGTTCGTCGTGGCCATCCTGCAGGCCTTCATCTTCACCGTCCTCACCTGCATCTACCTCAACGACGCGGTGAACATGCACCACTGATCCAGGGGCTTCGCACCCCGGATGCTTTCTTTCGCAACGCTCAGACCTTCTGAAGGGAGACTGTGAATGGATCCGACGGCTGCTAAATTCATCGGTGCGGGCCTCGCCTGCTTCGCCCTCATCGGTGCCGGCATCGGCATCGGCAACATCTTCGGCAACTACCTGTCGGGCGCGCTGCGCAACCCGTCGGCGGCGCCGGGCCAGTTCACCAACCTGCTGATCGGCTTCGCGCTCGCCGAGGCGACGGGCCTGTTCGGCCTGCTCGTCGCGCTCATCATCCTGTTCGGCTGATCGGAGGTCGGTCGCAAGGCCCCGGCGCAACCGCCGCCTCGCGATCGACTTCCCCTCCGCCCGGAGACTGCCATGCTCGCTAGCCTCGCCGTGCTCGCCGCGGCAACCGCAGAGGCGACGGAACAGAGCGGAGGGCTCCCGCAGCTCTACGCGCCTGATTTCGCGCCCCAGCTCATCTGGCTCGCAATCACGTTCGGCGCGCTCTATTTCATCCTGTCCCGCTGGTCGCTGCCGCGTGTCGCCGAGGTGATCGAGGAGCGGCGCGACCGCATCCAGCGCGACCTCGACGAGGCGGACCGCCTGAAGGGCGAGACGGAGAAGGCGCTTGCCGCCTACGAGCAGGAGCTGGCTGCGGCGCGCGGCCGCGCCGGCTCCATCGCGCGGGAAACCCGCGACAAGCTGGCCGCCGAGGTCGACCAGGAGCGCGCGCGCGCCGACAGCCAGGTCAACGCCAAGCTGGAGGACGCGGAGAAGCGCATCGGACAGATGAAGTCGAAAGCCCTGGCGCAGGTCAACGAGATCGCCACCGAGACTGCCGGAGCCGTCGTCGAGAAGCTGATCGGGGCGGAGGTCAGCGCGGAGGAAGCCCGCCGCGCGCTCGAACCCGTGCCCGGAGAGTAGGGGTAGCTCGCCATGCTGGTCATGCTCGCCACCACGGATTCGATCTTCGCGACGGCGGAGTTCTGGGTCGCGGTCGCCTTTTTCGGCTTCATCGGCCTGCTCGTCTACTACAAGGTGCCGGGGCTCATCGCCAAGGCGCTCGACGAACGCGCCGACGCGATCCGCTGCGAGCTGGACGAGGCGCGGCGCCTGCGCGAGGAGGCGCAGCAGCTCCTCGCCGACTACCAGCGCAAGAGCCGCGAGGCCGAGGACGAGGCGAGCGCGATCGTCGAGCAGGCCAGGCGCGAGGCCGAGGCGCTGGCCGCCGAGACCCGCAGGGGCCTCAGCGAGACCCTGGAGCGGCGGACCAGGCTCGCCGAGGAGAAGATCGCCCGGGCCGAGGCCCAGGCGCTGAGCGAGGTGCGTTCAGCCGCCGTGGACAGCGCGGTCGCCGCCGCGCAGCGGATCATCAAGCGCAAGGTGACGCCCGAGGTCGACGCACGGCTCGTGGACCAGAGCATCGGCGAGGTCAAGCGCAAGCTGAATTGAGCCGAGGAAGTCGCCCTTGGCTCTTCATCACCCCAACCTCTCTCACCTCGATCCTCTCCTCACAGACGCGTGAGAGGCAGCTTCAGCCATCCCCGGCAATGAGCCGCCCCAGGCGTGCGATGCCGTCGTCGATCCTGGCTTTCGGCGGCAGCGAATAACTGAGCCGCGCCGCATTGAGCCCGCGGCCATCCGGAAAGAACGCGGCCCCGGGGACGAAGGCTACGCCGATCTCGCCGACCGCGCGCTCGAGCAGAGCTGACCCGTCGAGAGCTTCCGGCAGCGTCAGCCACACGAAAAGCCCGCCATCCGGCCGCGTCCAGCGCACACCGGCAGGCATGTGCCGACCCAGCGCGTCGAGCATGGCGTCGCGGCGGCTCGCGTAGTGCACGCGTGCGCGGCTCACCTGGCCATCGAACGTCGTCTCGGCCAGCCGGTGCATGACCATCTGGTTGAGCAGCGAGCTGTTGAGATCGGCTGCCTGCTTGATGAGCACGAGCCGGCGTACGATGGGCTCCGCTGCGCAGATCCAGCCGATGCGCAGCCCCGGCGACAAGGTCTTGGAGAACGTACCGCAGAGGATGACCCGTGAGTGGTCGATGCTGCCCGAGCGCGCCACGTCGAGCGCCTGCAGACAGGGATGGGCCTGGCCGCCGAAACGCAGCGCCGAGTATGCCGTATCCTCGATCAGCGGGATGTCGAGCTCGGCGACGAGATCGAGCAGGCGCTCGCGAGCCGGCCTGGACAGCGTCTCGCCGGTCGGGTTGGCGAAGTCGGGAACGACGTAGGCCAGCTTGACCTGCCCGCTGGCGGCAGCGGCGTCGGCGTAGGCGGCCGCCGTCCGGTTGCCGTCCTCGGGCCGAAGCTCGTCGTACACCGGCTCCGCGCCCGAGAACGCCTGCAGCGCGCCGAGGTAGGTCGGGGCCGACACCAGCGCCGTGTCGCCGGGAGAGATCAGCAGCTTGCCGAGGAACTCCAGCGCCTGCTGCGAGCCCGACGTGACGAGGATGTTGTCTGGGGCGCAGGCGACGCCCAGGCGGCCCAGGTAACCCGCAATCCATTGCCGAAGCGGCAGATAGCCTTCGCTGACGGAGTACTGCAGCGCCCGCCCTGCCGTCTCCGAGCCCAGGCACTCGGCATAGGCCGCGCGGGCGGCCTCGATCGGGAACAGCGCCGGGTCGGGAATGCCGCCGGCGAACGAGACGATTTCGGGGCGATCGAGCAGCTTGAGGAGCTCGCGGATCTCCGAGGCTTTGAGTCGCGCGGCGCGTTCCGCGTAGCGCGGCTGCCATCCTGCGGCACTGTCCATCGGTGCTCCTCCTGTCGCGATTGTCTCCCTCGAATTATGTCAGCAATACTGACCTAATTGCAATCGCTAAACGGAAGGGCCGCCCGCCAGCCCGAACCTCTGCTTGATGCGGTTGAAGAGGCTGTCGCGCACACCCCGATAGGCTTCGAGCACTTGCTCGCGGCTGCCGGTCTCCGCCACGATCGAGGCATCGAAGGTCGGCCAGTACTCGACCTCGACCGCCATGGTCCGCGTCAGCTCGAGCGCCTGGTGGTGCGCTTCCGGCGACAGCGTCACGATGAGGTCGAAGGTCGTATCGTCGAGCTCCCGCAGCGTCCGCGGCCGGTGCAGCTTCATGTCTATGCCGATCTCGTTCATGACCGCATCGACGAAGGGGTCGCGCTCGCCCGCCCGGATGCCCGCCGATTCGACATAGACCCGCTGCTGCGTCAGGTGCCGCAGGATCGCCGCCGCCATCGGCGAGCGCACGACGTTCATGGTGCAGGCGAACAGCACCGCCCTAGGCGCATCGCCGGCCCCCCACGCCATGTCAGCCCTTCCAGTGCAGCGCGCATACCAGCGTGAAGAGCCGCCGCGCCGTGCCGTTGTCCACCGTGATCTTGCCCTTCAGGCGCTCGATCAGTATCCGGCTGCCCTCGTCGTGGAGAGCGCGGCGGCCCATGTCGATCGACTGGATCCGCGACGGCGGCGCCGAGCGGATCGCGTCGTAATAGCTGTCGCAGACGATGAAGTAGTCCTTGATCAGGCGCCGCAGCGGCGACAGCGACAACACGTGGGTGACGAGCGTCTCGACCGTCTCGGTTCCGATGCTGAGCACGAGCCGGTCCTCGACGATGCCCAGCGTCAGCCTGTAGGGTCCCTCGTCGCGCCCCTCGAGCATGAAGGTGTTGGCGTCGAGAATGTCGAAGATGGCGACTTCCCGCTCGTGATCGATGTTGGGATTTGAGCGTCGGATGGACTGGGTATCGAGAAGGATGGCGATGAGCCGCGCCGTCCCGCCGTTGCCCTGGTTTCCGGGATCGTCCATGGCGCGATCTTCAGCTTCTCCCGGCGCGCCGGATCTCGACCGAGCGGCGGTGTGCGTCCAGGCCCTCGGCTGCAGCGAGCGTCACGGCTGCGGGCGACAGTTTTCCCAGTGCGCCGGCATCGAGCCGCAGGATCGAGGTGCGCTTCATGAAATCGAGCACGCCGAGACCCGAGGAGAAACGCGCGCTGCGGGCGGTCGGCAGCACGTGGTTGGAGCCGGCGACGTAGTCCCCGATCACCTCGGGTGTGAGCGCGCCGAGGAATATCGCCCCGGCGTTGCGGATGCGTCCCGCCAGCGCATCGGGGTCGCGCGTGGCGATCTCGAGATGCTCGGCCGCGATGCGGTCGGCGAGCGCAGGAGCCTCGTCGAGCGTGCCGAGCACGATGACGGCGCCGAAGACGCTCCAGCTCTCGCCGGCGATGTTGCCGCGCGGCAGCTCCCGGAGCTGGCGCTCGACAGCCGCTTCGACCGCGGTTGCGAAACCGGCGTCGTCCGTCATCAGGATAGCCTGCGCGGCGGCGTCGTGCTCGGCCTGCGCCAGCAGGTCGGCAGCGATCCATTCCGGGTCGTTGTCGCGGTCGGCGATGACCAGCACCTCCGAAGGCCCGGCAATCGAGTCGATCCCGACGGTCCCGAACACCTGCCGCTTGGCCGCTGCCACGTAGGCGTTGCCGGGGCCGACGATCTTGGCCACCGGCCGGATCGTCGTGGTGCCATGGGCGAACGCAGCGATGGCTTGCGCGCCGCCGACCCGATAGATCTCGCCGACGCCGCCGAGGCGGGCGGCGGCGAGCACCAGCGGGTTGAGCTCGCCTGCGGGCGACGGCACCGCCATCGCGATCCGCGGCACGCCGGCAACCTGCGCCGGAACCGCGTTCATCAGGACCGAGCTCGGGTAGGAGGCGAGCCCGCCCGGAACGTAGAGGCCGACGGATTCGACCGCCGTCCAGCGGTGACCGAGCTCGGCGCCGAGCGCATCCGTGTAGCGCAGGTCTTCGGGGCGCTGGCGCTCGTGGTAGTCGCGGATGCGATCGTGTGCGAGCTGCAGCGCCGCGAGGATTTCGGGATCGGCCTCACGGAAGGCCCGCTCGATCTCGTCGGCGCCGACCCGTATCGTGTTGCGCGTCAGCTCGAGCCGGTCGAACCGGCGCGTGAGCTCGATCAGGGCCGCGTCGCCGCGGTCCGCCACATCGGCGATGATGGCCCGTACGGCAGCCTCGACATCAGGCGCGCTCTCGCGCTTCATGGCGAGCAGCGCTCGGAACCGGGCCTCGAACCCGGCATCGGCGGTATCCAGCCTTTGCGGCATCCGGTCCTGCCGCCCTGCCGGCGGCCTCCCAATGGGTCAGCTTTCCGGCGCCGTCCCGGCTTCCGGGTGCGCGGGCCGGCGGCTCGCCTTCCAGGCCGCGCCCATGTCCCGCATCTCGCCCTCGATGCACTCCACCTTGAGCCTGATCGCCGCGCCCCCGGCAAACACCAGAGTGACGAAACCGCCCGGCGGTTCCGTCTCGTCGAACCGGATGGCGAGCAGCTCGAGGACCTGCCGTTTCGTCTTCAGGTCGATCCCCTGCAGCTTCGCCTCGAGCACACGGTCGAAGCGCAAGGCGGTGCGGCGGCGCTCCAGGCTCGGGGGGAGACCCTCGGCTCCCGCCGCGGCGGCCCAGTCGAACCGGTTCGCGATGGCGGCGAACCGGTGCTCCGCCGGGATGTAGGCCAGGTCGCCGACCTGCAGCACGGCGTCCTGGACATGCGCCGAGATCACCGCCAGGTCGTCGGCATCGAGCGCCACAAGCTTGAGATCACCCATCGAACCGCGATTCCATGACACCTGGCCGCCCCGGCAGAGCCTGGCTGCACCCCCGGCGAGAGATAGCGGCGCCACGCCCCAGGCGCAATGGGGCGTGGATGCAGCGACTTGTGAGCGCTCTGGAGTAAGGCTCGAAGCTACCCCGCACTGATACGCTCGATCACGGCCCCGCAGCTCGAGAGCTTCTGCTCGAGCCGCTCGAAGCCGCGGTCGAGATGATAGACGCGGTTGATGGTGGTCTCGCCCTCGGCCATCAGGCCGGCGATGACGAGCGAGACGGAGGCCCTGAGGTCCGTCGCCATGACCGGCGCGCCGCGCAGGCTCTTCACACCCCGGATGCTGGCCGTGTCGCCGTGGAGCTGGATGTCGGCCCCAAGCCGCACCAGCTCCTGCACGTGCATGAAGCGGTTCTCGAAGATCGTCTCGCGGATGACGCTGGTGCCCCGCGCCATGGTCGTCAGCGCCATGAGTTGCGCCTGCAGGTCCGTCGGAAAGCCGGGGAAAGGCTGCGTCTCGATGGTGACGGGCTCCAGGCCTGCCCCGTTGCGGGTGACCCGGATGCCGCCGTCCTCGGCGGCGACCGTCGCGCCGGTCCGCTCGAGCGCGCCGAGTGCGGTCGCCAGCAGCTCCCGCCGCGCACCTTCCAGCAGCAGGTCGCCGCCGGCCGCGGCCACGGCGAAGGCATAGGTGCCGGTCTCGATCCGGTCCGGAAGCACCGTATGCACGGCCCCCTCCAGCCGGTCGCGGCCCTGCACTCTCAGCGTCGAGGTGCCGATGCCGTCGATCTGCGCGCCCATCTTGACGAGGCAGGCGGCGACGTCGCCGACCTCCGGCTCGCGCGCGGCGTTCTCGATGACGGACTCGCCCTTGGCCAGTGCCGCCGCCATGAGCACGTTGTGGGTGGCGCCCACCGAGACCTTCGGGAAGGTCACGCGCGCGCCCTCCAGCCCGCGCGGCGCCCTTGCCACCACGTAGCCGCCGTCGATGTCGATCTGGGCGCCGAGCGCCTTGAGGCCCATCAGATGCAGATCCACCGGCCGGGTGCCGATGGCGCAGCCGCCGGGCATCGATACGCGCGCCTCGCCCACGCGCGCGACGAGCGGGCCCAACACCCAGAAGCTCGCCCGCATGCGGCTCACCATCTCATAGGGAGCGGTGGTGTCGACGATGTCGCGCGCCGTCAGGTGGAAGGTCTCGCCGAGATGCTGATTGACCCCCGCCCGCTTGCCATCGACCGAGTGATCGACGCCGTGATTGCGCAGGATGCGCGCCAGCAGGCTGACGTCGGCCAGGTTGGGCACGTTCTTGAGGGTGAGGCGGTCCTGCGTCAGCAGGCTCGCGATCATCAGCGGCAGTGCGGCGTTCTTGGCGCCGGAAATGGGGATGGCGCCCTCGAGGCGGCGGCCACCGACGATCTTGATGCGGTCCATGTGTCGATCCCGTGCGTGACGGCGCGTGAGCACCAGTGCGGGCGAAATGCGCCCGAATCAGGATCGCGTCAAATCATGGTCGAGTTCCGGCGAAACTCATGAAGCCGTCCTGCCGCCTTCAGGCGCTGGTCCGAGCCCGTGGGATTGGCGCGCCCGGGCCAGGGCCTTGCGCTTCAGCAGGTTGGCGCGGAGCACCTCGGCCAGGCGCTGCCGCCGCTCGGCGGGGCTCGGCTTCCGGCTCTGCTTGTTGCGCGTTTCACCCGGCATTCGAGCGGTCTGGGCTCCCTCAGGGGCCGCAAGCGGCTGCCCTGCCCGACGATTGGTAAACGGGTCCGCCGGCGCCAGCAAGCCTCCGGACGCGGGCAAACCCGACATTCCGGATGCTGTTGACGGGCTGCGGGAGAGGCGGCACGCTGACCCGGTCGCGCTCGGCCGCCACCCGGGCCGCCGAGGCCCGGTCGCAAATCGCGTGCACGCCATGATCATCAAGGTCCTGGGCTCGGCTGCCGGCGGCGGATTCCCGCAGTGGAACTGCAATTGCCGGAACTGTGCCGATGTCCGCCGGGGCGTCGGCGGGCTGGTACCGCGCACGCAGTCCTCGCTCGCGGTCAGCGCGGACGGGCTGAGCTGGATGCTGGTCGATGCCTCGCCGGACCTGCGCCAGCAGATCGCCGCGACGCCGGAGCTCGACCCACAGACCGACGGCCGATCCCGCGCCTCCCCGATCACGGCCGTCGTGCTGACCAGCGCGGACGTGGACCATGTCGCCGGCCTGCTGAGCCTGCGCGAGAGCCAGCCCTTCTCGATCCATGCCGACCCGCGCGTCCTGTCCGCGCTGGCCGCCAGCTCGATCTTCGGCGTCCTGGGCGGCTGCGTGCGGCGCCTGCCGATCCCGCGCAACGAGGTGTTCGAGCCCGAGGGCTGCGCGGGGCTCGGCATCGAGGCGTTCGCCGTCCCCGGCAAGGTCGCGCTCTACCTGGAGGACGAAGGAGCCGGCCCGGGGCTCGGCACCGCCCTCGGCGACGTCATCGGGCTCAAGGTCATCGACGGCCTGAGCGGGCGGTTCGCCTGCTACGTGCCCGGCTGCGCAGCGGTCGACGGCGGCCTGCTCCGGCAGCTGGCCGGCGCTGCCGCGGTCCTGTTCGACGGGACGCTCTACCGGGACGACGAGATGATCGCCCAAGGGCTGTCGCAGAAGACGGGCCGCCGGATGGGACATATCAGCATGTCGGGCGTCGACGGCTCGGTCGCGGCGCTGGCCGGGCTCGACGCCGGCCGCCGCATCTTCACGCACGTCAACAACTCCAATCCGGCGCTGCGGGAGGGGTCGCCCGAGCGGGAGTGGGTGGAGGCCGCCGGTTGGGAGATCGCGCACGACGGTATGGAGGTCGTCATTCGATGAGCCCGCTGACGCCCGCCGAGCTCGAGCAGCGGATCCGCGCGGTCGGGGCCGAGCGCTACCACGACAAGCACCCGTTTCACCGGCTGCTGCACACCGGCCAGCTCGACAAGGGCCAGGTGCAGGCGTGGGCGCTCAACCGCTACTGCTACCAGGCGGCCGTCCCGCGCAAGGATGCCGCCCTGCTGAGCCGCACGGCCGACCGCGAGCTGCGCCGCGAATGGGTTCGCCGCATTCTCGACCATGACGGCGGCGGCGCCGAGGAAGGCGGCATCGAGCGCTGGCTGGCGCTGACCGACGGTCTCGGCCTCGACCGCGCCTACGTGACCTCGATGGCGGGCGCCCTGCCCGCCACGCGCTTTGCCGTCGAGGCCTATGTCGCGTTCGTGCGCGAGCGCTCGCTGGCGGAGGCGGTGGCCTCCTCGCTCACCGAGCTGTTCGCGCCCTCCATCCACCGCGAGCGCATCGCGGGCTTGCTCGAGAGCTACGACTTCATCGACGACACGGTCATGGCCTACTTCCGCCGCCGGCTGACGCAGGCGACGCGCGACGCGGATTTCGCGCTCGACTACGTCAAACGGCACGCCGCCAGCCGCGAGCTGCAGGAGCTCTGCGTCGATGCTGTCCGCTTCAAGTGCGACGTGCTCTGGGCGCAGCTCGACGCCCTGCACCACGCCTATGTGACGCCCGGCCGCGTCCCGCCGGGCGCTTTCCGGCCGGAGCGGACCTGCTGACGGGCGAGCTGCTCCAGGACGGCATGCCCCGTCGAGCCTTGCGAAGCCACCGGGGATCAGCTAGACCCGAGCACACTGGTCAAGAGGGGAACCGCTGCCGTAGCTCAGTGGTAGAGCACTCCCTTGGTAAGGGAGAGGTCGTGCGTTCAATCCGCACCGGCAGCACCAGCCGTTTCCCCGTATTTCGGCCAGATTTTGCTGATTATGCAGCAAGAGAGAACAAGCCGATATGCATGTTACTGGCGTGAACGTGGCGCGAACAGATGGTGAGGTTGTGTGACAGATGTGTGACGAGTGATCGCCGTTTGTTCACTGGCTGCTGCAACTTGGGCGACGCATCGCTGTATCCTCGGCCATTTTGCAGGCATCGGGAAAATGGTCATCGTTCCTGCTCAGACCAGTCGGCGCTTCGTTATCACGTCATGGGCTCCTTGGTTCGATGGCGTCATGGCTTCAGCCCATTGACCGCCACCCCGTGCACATGGCTCAACGGATGATCCTCCGACACGTCCGCCGTGAAGTCGCGTATCTCCATCAACGCGGCTTCGAGCTTTGCGATGCGCGCCCGATCCGCCCGCATCTCGGCGCCGATCGATCTGAACTCGTTGGCGACTTCGTGGGTGATTGCCGCGTCGTGCAGTTGGTCTTCAAGGCTCAGGCCGCCCCTCATGGCATGCCTCCTAGGCTTTTCCAGCTAGGTACGTCCGCCTCGCCGCTTCCACCATCCTGATCCTCTCTTGCTCAGGCACGGCACCAGGGCCGTCGCCGTTGTGCAAACGGATCATCGCCTCCAGCGCCGCCTCCAGCTCGGCGATGCGCTTGCGTGCGTCCCTCATCAGTGGCCCATCCTCAATCATCCTTCGCTCCATTGTCAGAGTGTTAATTCGGACTGTCCCGATAAAGTCGGCGGGGCGATCTGCTCAGTCTGTACACGGACATTCATCCTTCGCGGGCGGTGCCGGCGGAGCAAAGTTTGGGGTCCACGCGAACATGCCCAGCTCGCTGCTCGCGCCATTGCCAAGCTCAGCCGCATCTCTTGCCGATCCACGGGCTGCCGGCTTCTGGACGGTGAGGATCAGGTCTACCGTGACCACGCTTTCGGTGCCGGAATTCAGTCCCTTCACCGAGCGCTGGCCCTTGTCGAGAATCGCGACGTGGACCGGCGCCGCCTTGAAGCCTGCGCCCTGGATGGCGCGCTGAGCGAGGCCCCAGATGCGCCCGTTGCTGTTGCCGAACACGACGGACATATACCGGCCCGGCTTCAGGACGCGGAACGCTTCGGCGAAAGCCTTCTGCAGGAGCAATTCGTAGCGCTCGGCCGCGCCGCTCTTGCGTTTGCCGGTCGTGTGAACCACCGCTTCGAAGGCGCGGTCCGTGGCTTCACCGAGCCATGCCTCCTGGAAGAGGTTCATGTCGCTGTAGAAGTTGTTGCTGCCGAACGGCGGATCTGTGAACACGTAATCGACTGAGCCGTCCGCGAGGTGCACAAGGCGGTCGGCCGAGGCCAGCACGTACGTCGCGGCAAGATCCGGACATGCATGCGGATGCGACGCATCGCCGAACAGGAGCTCGTCGGAGCGCCTGGCGGCCGCGACCTTGCGCGCAAAGAGCTCGACGGATGTGAGATTCTGCGGCTGTGATTCGCCGGGGGACCTCATGAGCCAGCTCAGCTTTGCATCGCTCGATTACGCAGCCAAGAAGAAGCGCACGAAGCGCGAGGTGTTCCTGGCCGAGATGGAGCAGGTGGTTCCGTGGTCTCGGCTGGAAGCGGTGATCGCGCCGCACTATCCCAAGGCCAGCCCGAATGGTGGGCGCAGGCCGTTCCCGCTCGGAGTGATGCTGCGGATCTATCTGCTACAGCAATGGTATCAGCTGTCCGATCCCGGCGCCGAGGAGGCGCTCTACGATATCTGCTCGATGCGTGCATTCGCCGGCCTGGAGCTTGGCCGCGATGCCATCCCAGACGAGACGACGATCCTCAATTTCCGCCATCTGCTCGAGCGCCATGAGCTGACGAAGGCGGTATTCGCGGCGGTTGCGGCGCACCTCGAGGAGCAGGGCGCGCTGCTGCGCGGCGGCACGATCATGGATGCGACGCTGATCGCGGCCTCACCGTCGACGAAGAACAACGGCGGCAAGCGCGATCCCGAGATGAGCCAATCGAAGAAGGGCAACCAGTGGTATTTTGGCATGAAGGCGCACATCGGCATCGATGCCAGGAGCGGGCTTGTGCACACGGCGGGCGTGACGACGGGCAGCGTGCACGACGCCAAGGTGATGGACAACCTGATCCGTGCGGACGACCGGGCCGTGTTCGGCGACAAGGGCTACGTGAACGAGCGCAAGAAGCGGGCGGCACGCGCGGCCGGCGTTTACTGGGCGGTGAAGGAGAAGCCGAAGGCGGGCCGGCGGCTGTCATCCGGGCAGAAAAAACGCAACCGCCGGCACGGCGCCATCCGGGCGAGGGTCGAGCATGTGTTCCGCGTTCTCAAATGCCAGTTCGGCTATCGCAAGGTGCGCTACCGCGGGATCGAAAAGAACGGCGCGCAGGTCTTTGCGCTGCTGGCGCTCGCCAATCTGTACCTGGCACGGCGGCGCCTGGCGGCGGCATGAGGCGCGAGCCACCGCTTTGGCCGTTGCTCCGCACGTCCCCGCGCACACCACGTCCCGCGCTGAGGCGCGTACTCCAAAATCGATCGGGCCCTTTCCAAGTCCGACTTGACCAGCAGACCGCGTTGATCAGAGGTTCCCTAGTCTTACTGTGTCATTAAATTCGGCGGGGCTGGTGACGCGATCTCAGGCAG
>JAHDXT010000093.1 GCA_023384095.1 Hyphomicrobiaceae bacterium | reverse complement strand
ACCCTTCAGTCCCCCAGACGCCGCGAAGTCGACCATTTTTCAGCGACCTGCTAGATCGCCCTTGCGCTGGCCGCTGTAGAGCGCCAGCGCGTAGGTCCGCCGGATCTCATGTGGCAGCCCGGCCGCATGATGAAGATCCGAGAATGGGTTGAAACTCGGAGCCAATCTTCGAGTTCCGAAACTCGACACCCACGCAGAGGCTCGCAGATGTCCCGAATCGCCCCGATTGCTCTGAGCGCCTGCTTAACCGCCAACGCTTTTGCGGCCGATCTCCCTATCTTCGACACTCATGTCCACTATGGTCTCGATGTCTGGGAGGCGATGTCGCCGAAAGAGGCCGTTGCCATTTTGCGCAGGGCCGGCATCCGTGCCGCGCTTGTCTCGAGTGCCGATGACGATGGCACACTGATGCTCTCGCGCGAAGCCCCAGAACTGGTGGTGCCAGCATTGTCGCCCTACCGAAAGCCTGGCGAGCTCGCTAGTTGGCTGAGCGATGATTCCGTACCAGCATACCTCGAAGAGCGGCTGAGCAAGGCCAGATATGTCGCGATCGGCGAGTTCCATGCATATGGCGATGAAGCGGTACTCCCCGTATTCAAGCGCGTGGTGCAGATCGCCAAGACTCATCGGCTTTATCTTCACGCGGATTCAGACGACGACGCAATCGAGCACATTTTTCGGCATGATCCAGACGCACGCGTGATCTGGGCGCATGCGGGCTTCGAGCCGGTCGATCGCGTGCTCGCGATGCTGCGCAAACATAGGAATCTCTGGTGTGACCTGGCCATGCGCGGACGGATTGCGCGTGGAGGCAAGGTGAACCCGGAATGGCGCGCGGCCTTTGTAGAATTTCCGGATCGCTTCATGGTGGGCACTGACACTTTCTCGGCCGAGCGCTGGCGTGAGGTCGAAGCCGACACCGGCGCGGTGCGCAAGTGGCTGAACGACTTGCCGCCGGAAATTGCCGAACGCATCGCCCATAAAAATGCCGAGGCACTGTTCAGCCAGTGAGATCCATAGCCCGCCATTCAAACGGCACTGTTGCGCGTAATGTCGATCTCCTCGGCGCCCTCCTCGCCCTCGAGGCACTGCTCCTCGATCTGCACGGTCGAGAAATAGATCTTGAAGCGGTTCTTGAGCAGGTCGTGCACCGCGCGCTGTACACGCGCACCTTCCCGGGCGAGGTCAGGCACGCAGACATGGGCGGAGAAAACGTTGCGCCCTGAGGTCAGGCTCCAGGCGTGGACGTGGTGCACGTCAGTGACGCCGTCCGTCGCGCGGATCGCCTCAAGCACCGCATCCAGATCGAGATCCTTCGGCGTTGCTTCCAGCAGAATGCCGAGCGAGTCGCGCAGGATTTTCCAGGCGGCCCAGAACAGGATGAGCCCGAACGCCATGCCGAGCAGCGGGTCGATGGCGAGGAAGCCGGTAAAGCGGATGACCAGAGCCGAGACGATAATGATGAAGCTTCCAACGAACGTCTGCAGGATATGCCAGAAGGCCCCCTGCATATTCAAATTTCCCTTCTGGCGCGCATAAAGCAGGCGGATGGCAATCAGCTCTGTGGCGATCCCACCGAAGGCCACCAGCAGCATCGGCGTCGTAGCGAGATCGATAGGTTCCATCAGGCGCATGGCGCCCATCCACAGCACGTAGGCGGCCATGATCGCGAGAAACAGCCCGTTGAACAGCGCACCCAGGATCTCGGCCCTAATCCAGCCGAAGGTCTGCTGCGTGCTGGCCGTCCGCTGGCCGAGGCGCTGCGCGACTAGCGCGATCAACACACCGCCCACGGCCGAGAATGTATGGAAGGCGTCGGACATGACTGCGACCGACCCGGTCCACAGGCCGATACCCAGCTCAACGAAGAAGTAGACCCCGGTCAACCAGGCGGAGATGACGAGCGCCTGTCGGTCGCCGGTTGCAGGCAAGTGACCGGCGTGCCCGTCCCCATGGTCCATGGCAGCAGCCATTCGAGCCCTCTGAACGAAACAGCGGCTGGGAATCCAATCGGGACGATCGGGCGAATGTCGATGTTCCGGTCGCCCCCGGGCCCCGGAGCCAAGTTGCATGCAAGCCCAGCCGCGCTTGCAACGCGAGGCTCAGCCGCGGGTTCCCGCAGCCGAGCCGTGGCCTCACTGCTCGAGGGGTGCCGCGACCGAGAGACTCGAGCCGCAGCGGTTCTCATCGGAAAAAGACGTACTTCACCAGGGCGGCAACGACCAGAACGGCGATCACCAGCCCGAGCAAACCACCAATTCCCATTCCCCACGTCATCATCCCATCATACATCATGGATAAGTTCCTCTCTGCTTGCCGCGTTCACCGTCGCCTGGCTGCGAACGAGCCAGAGGGCCAGCGCGAACACGGCCACGGAGCCGCCGAAAACGGCGAGGTCGATGGACCGGGTTTTGTACATGGGCAGCATGTAGCCGAGCATGATGATGGACATGCAAGAGCCCATTATACATGAGCCCGTACATGACGACGTTGGAAGTCGCGATCATCGCGGCGAAGCACCACTAGTGTCCCGATTCAGAAGTTCCTATCCAGGCGGTACGTGAACTTGGAGTGTGC
>JAHDXT010000061.1 GCA_023384095.1 Hyphomicrobiaceae bacterium | reverse complement strand
AAGGAAGGGCAAAGGGGACCAGGCGGAACACTGGCGTCGACGCTGATCGGGGGTCAGACCCTTAAACCCTGCCCCGTAGACGTTGCCATCTGAACCGGAAAACTCTAGGGCAGCGGCACGCCGCTGGCGGCGAAGGCATCCCTCTGCCGGCCTGCGACGGTGGCGAGATCGAAGCCCTCGATGGTCTCGTTGAACAGGCGGTACCAGTTCATGCGCGCGTCGAGGTGAAGGAAGACGCCGCCGAGCCCGATGGCCGCGCGGTCCATGAACACGAACTCGCGCGGCACCACGACAGGGCCTTTCTCCTTCAGGATCTTGTGCACCTTGAAAGCCTCGCGGCGGCCGTACTCGGAGGGCGTCGTGCCCTCGGCGATGGTCCGCTCGCGGTCGTCGAGCAGCGGCCCGTAGATGAACCGCGCCCAGATGTTCATCGCCTCGATGAGCTCGTTGGTGAGGCCCTTGAACCCCCACGTCTCGTAGGCGTGCACCACGAGGTCCTGGTTGCCGGTGTGCAGGCCCGTGTAGAGATCGATGACCCCCTGCACGAACGGGGTGCGGAACGTCCGGATGCAGCCGTAGTCGAGCAGGTTGATGCCGGCCGGCGCGCCGTGCTCCTCGAAGATCGTGTAGTTGCCGAGGTGCGGGTCGCCGTGGATGACGCCGTAGTGGCTGAACGGGTACCACCACGCGCGGAACATCGCGCGCGCGATGAGGTTGCGGTGCTCGACGGGAGCCGCCTTGTAGGTCAGCAGGGGCTTGCCCTCGAGCCAGGACATGCTGAGCAGGCGCCGGGTCGAGAGCTCGCCGGCGACCTGCGGAACGCGAATCAGCGGATCGCCCTCGAAGATGCTGGCATAGAGGCGGATGTGGTGCGCCTCGAGCTCGTAGTCGAGCTCTTCCCGCAGCCGTGCCGCGATCTCGGCCAGGATTTCGCGCGTATCCACCGCCGGGTCCATGCGCGCGTGGATCGAGAACACGACCCTGAGCTGATTGAGATCGGCCTCGACGGCCGACTGCATGTCGGGATACTGCAGCTTGCAGGCCAGCTTCCGGCAGTCATGCGAGACGGCCTTGTGCACCTGGCCGAGCGAGGCCGAGGCGGCAGCGGCAGGCTCGAAGCTCTTGAACCTCGACGCCCAGTCGGCGCCGAGCTCCGCCACCATCCGGCGCCGCACGAACGCAGGCCCCATCGCTGGCGCCTGGCTCTGGAGCTGGGCGAGCTCGCGCGCGTACTCGGGCGGCAGCGCCTCCGGAATCGTGGACAGGAGCTGCGCGACCTTCATGATCGGCCCTTTGAGGCCCCCGAGCGCCGCCGCCAGCTCGATCGCGTTCCTGGAGCGGTCGCCCTCGATCCCGAAGAGCCGCTGTCCCGCGACCCGGGCCGCGACTGCGCCGACGTTCGTCCCCACCCGCATGTAGCGCGCCGCACGGGCCGCGAAGCGGTTCTCTTCCTTGTCGCTCACTGCTTGGATCTCCTCGCAGGAGGATATTGGCGTTGCGGGGCTGCCAGTCCAGATGGCCGCGGCCGCCGGCGATGCCGCACGGCAGCCTTGCGCGGGCTCGCGTGGCGGTTCCGGTGCGCGGGCGCTAATATGGCCGCCTTGCTTGATCGAGGGGCTCGGCAACCCAAGATAACGGCTGACCAAGTCTCGAGCTGGCTCACTCATGAGGCGCGACCCGTGAAGCACTTCGCCCTTTCCCGCACCCTTGCCGCCGCCGCGGCGCTCTCACTCGCTTTCTCACTCGGTTTCACCGCCGCCGGCTCGGCGCAGACCATCGAGGTCTGGAAATCGGCCACCTGCGGCTGCTGCGCGGCCTGGATCGAGCATATCGAGCAGAACGGCTTCACGGCGAGGCCGCAGGACGTGGCGGCGGGTCAGCTCGCCAGGATCAAGGCCGAAGCGGGGCTGCCGGCGGACCTGCAGTCGTGCCACACCGCCAAGGTCGGCGGCTATGTCGTGGAGGGCCATGTGCCTGCCTCGGCCATCAAACGGCTGCTGTCTGAAAAGCCTGACGCGATCGGTCTCTCGGTCTCCGGCATGCCGCTCGGCTCACCGGGGATGGAGGCCGGCGCCGACAAGGAGCCCTACGAGGTGCTGCTCGTCCGCCGCGGCGGCGCCAGCGAGGTCTTCAGCCGGCACTGACGGTCCGGTCCGGCGGCGGCGCGCTGCCGGCATCGCCGCTCACGGCCCGAGCTCCCGTCCGAGCTTCTCGAACATGTAGCTCCACTTGGCCTTTTGCGCCTCGACGAGTCCCGTCATGTTCGCCTGCACCTCGACCAGCAGCTTGCAGTCCGGCATCGACGCGGCCGCGCCTTCCGCGCCGAGGCTGCTGATGCGGGCGAGAAAATCGGTGGACTGCTGATCGAACTCGGCGATGCGGTCGTCCTGCACGAACGGGGCCGCCTCGCGCAAGAACGTGTCGTGGTCCCAGTCGCGCCTGGTCTTGAGCTGACGCAGGCGCTCCTGGAACTCGGGCTTGTGCTTGGCGTTGAGGTCGCGCAGCGCGGCCGCCGCTTCATCGACGACGGCCTCGAAATCCGCCTTGCTGCAGGAGCCCTGCGCCTGCGCTCCGGCCGCGCCCACGAACGCCGACACGAAGATGACCGCAACCGCGCGCCACATTGGCTGACCATCCCCGTCGCCGCGTGCAAGAGGCTACCCATGGCCTAGACCCGGGCGGAGCGCAAGTGGCGGACACGCAAGCCGGCCGGCCATTCGGCGCGATGTGTCAGTCGAAGGCCGGTCCGAAGCTGTTCGACCGCGGAAAGCCCTTGGGGGCGATCCTGCCTGCCTGTGCGCGCTGGCCGAGCCAGTCACCAAGATCGCTCATGGACAGCGTGTACGTGCGCCCCGCGGCATCGAGCCAGGTCAGCCCCTCCTTGCGGTCGAACACGCGGACATCGGCGAGCTTGCCGTCCTTGAACCGCTGCAGGATCACGCCCTTGCCGCGCGCCATCTCGTTGACCTCCGAGAGAGGGAAGACGAGCATCTTCCGGTTCTCGGCCATGGTCGCCAACATGTCCCCGACGGCGGGCACGCACACGTTCGCCTCGTCGGGCTCGGCGACGTTCAGCACTTGCCGGCCCTTGCGGGTGGAGGCCACCACCTCGTCCTCCGGCACGACGAAACCGTGCCCGCTGGTTGCCGCGACGAGCAGCTTGCGCCCGGGCCGGTGCACGAACAGATCCACCACGTCGTGGCTCTCCTCGAGCTCGACCATCAGACGCACCGGCTCGCCGTGGCCGCGGCCGCCGGGCAGCTCACCGCCCGCGAGTGTGAAGAACTTGCCGTTGGTCGCGAACACCAGCAGCTTGTCGGTGGTGAAGGCCCTGACGGCGCGCTTCAGCCGGTCGCCCTGCTTGAACTCGAGCTTCGAGGCGTCGTCGAGGTGGCCCTTCAGTGCCCGGATCCAGCCTTTCTCGGAGAGGATGACGGTGATCGGCTCCTTCTCCATCATGGCCTGCTCGAGATCGATCTCGATGGCCGGGGGCTCGGCAAACGACGTCCGCCGGCGGCCGATCTCGGTCTTCTTGGAGTATTGCTCCCGCGTCTCGCGCACCTCGTCGCCGATCCTCGCCCACTGCAGGTCCTCGGATTTGAGCAGCTCCTGCAGCTCGCGCCTCTCGCCAGAGAGCCGATCGTGCTCGGCCCGGATGTCGATCTCCTCGAGCTTCGACAGCGATCGCAGGCGGAGGTTCAGGATGGCCTCGGCCTGCACTTCCGACAGCTTGAAGCGTGAGATGAGCCTCGCCTTCGGCTCGTCCTCGAAGCGGACGATGCGGATCACCTCGTCGATGTTGAGATAAGCGACGAGATAGCCGTCCAGCACCTCGAGCCGGTGCTCGATCTTCTTCAGGCGGAAATCGGAGCGCCGGACAAGCACCTCGATGCGGTGCTCCAGCCACTGCCGCAGCACGTCGCGCAGCGACAGCACGTTCGGGATCTGCCCGCCCGACAGCACGTTCATGTTGAGCCCGAAGCGGACCTCCAGCTCGGAAAGCCGGAACAGGCTCTCCATCAGCAGCACGGGATCGACCGTCCGGCTCCTGGGCTCGATGACGAGCCGCACCGCCTCCGCGGATTCGTCGCGCACGTCGGCGACGAGCGGCAGCTTCTTCTCCTGCAGCAGCTCGGCCAGCTTCTCGACGAGCTTCGACTTGGCTACTTGATAGGGGATCTCGGTGATCACGACCTGGTAGGTGCCGCGCCCGGTCTCCTCACGCTCCCACCGGGCGCGCAGGCGGAAGCCGCCGCGGCCGGTGCGATAGGCCTCGAGGATGGCCTCGCGCGGCTCGACAAGGACCCCGCCGGTCGGGAAATCCGGACCCGGGATGAGCTCGACCAGCTTCTCGACGGTCGCATTCGGGTGCTTGATGAGGTGCAGGAGCGCGTTGCAGAGCTCGTCGGCGTTGTGCGGCGGGATGTTCGTGGCCATGCCGACCGCGATGCCCGACGAGCCGTTGGCCAGGACGTTGGGGAAGTTGGCCGGCAGGACGACCGGCTCCAGCTCCTCGCCATTGAAGGTCGGGCGGAAATCGACAGTCTCCTCTTCGATGCCCGCGAGCAGCCGGATGGCGGTGTCGGACAGCCGCGCCTCCGTGTAGCGGTAGGCGGCGGCGTTGTCGCCGTCGATGTTGCCGAAGTTGCCCTGGCCGTCGACGAGCGGGTAGCGCTGGGCGAAGTCCTGCGCCAGCCTGACCAGCGCGTCGTAGACCGCCTGGTCGCCGTGCGGGTGGAACTTGCCGATGACGTCGCCGACCACGCGCGCGCACTTCTTGTAGGCGGATTCGGGGTCGAGCTTCAGCTCGCGCATGGCGTAGAGGATGCGCCGGTGCACCGGCTTCAGGCCATCGCGGACGTCCGGCAGCGCGCGGCCCATGATGGTGGACAGCGCATAGGAAAGATAGCGCTCCTCGAGCGCCTCTTTCAGGTTGATGGGCTCGATCGGTCCCGGCCCGGGGAGAATCGGCTTGCTTGTCATGATTGCTGACTAGCGGAGCGCTTGACCCTGCTCAAGAGCGCTCAAGCCACACCCCCGTGGCGCCCGGGCACACCCGGCAGACTGGGCAGGAAGCACTGTTCTGTTCAGACTGCGCCATTCCTGCCCGATTTGCGGCGCGTTCACGTCACATTCATCTGTCAAGCGCTTATCTGCTCCGGAACCGTTGGACGTCGAACCGTCGGCGGCTCTTGTCAGGGATGTCATCGCAAGCATGGTGGGCATCATGTTCAGGAAGTTGGGTCATGTGCTCGTGGCGCTGGCGCTCGCAGTGGCCATCGGCACTGCCGCTGCGCAGCCGGTCGAGGCCCGCGGCGGACGCACGGCGGCGATCATCGGCGGCACCATCATCGGGCTCGGGGTGCTCGGCGCCCTGTCGCACGCACGGGATCGTGACTACTACGGCGGCTGCTACAAGGGGCCGCTGCGCTGCGAGCGGGTCAGAGGCCCGTGCTATTACGACAAGTATGGCGATTACGTCTGCCGCCGCGGTCATGAGCGGTGCTATCGCCCGACCTACTGCGACTGAGCGGTCGATCAGGTATTCGCTCGCAGCAGGTTCTGCAGCGGCTCGACCGGACAAGTCGAGTCCGTCCTCCCCGGCCGGTTGGGAATAGGGCTGCTCAGGCGCCCCGACGGCTGCGGTGCATGGCGGCCAGATGAAGCACGACGGCCGCCGCATTCGACACGTTGAGGCTCGTCAGCGGACCCGGCGTGTCGATCCGGCACAGCCGGTCGCAGCTCTCCCGCGTGAGCTGCCTCAGCCCCTTGCCCTCGGCTCCCAGGACCAGAGCCACGGGGCCGGACGGGAATTCGTCCTCGATCAGGCCCGGACCGGTGCCGTCGAGCCCGATACGGGTGCAGCCGAGGTTTCCCAGGTCGGCCAGCGCCCGCGCCAGGTTCTGGACCAGGGCGACCGGCACGAGGTCGAGCGCTCCCGACGCGCTCTTGGCGAGCGCGCCGGTCAGCGGCGGGCTGTGGCGGCGGGTCATCACCAGGCCGGCCGCGCCGAAGGCGGCGGCCGATCGCAGCACGGCGCCGACGTTCTGGGGATCGGTCACCTGGTCGAGCACGATGATCGGGCCAGCAGCGGCCCGCCCGGCCAGCTCCTCCAGGGTGCATTCGGGCAGCGGCTCGGTCTCGAGCAGCGCGCCCTGGTGAACCGTGTCCGCGCCAAGCCGCCGGTCGAGGTCTCGGGGGACGACCCGCTCGGGCTTCACTCCCCGGTCGGCCACCGCGCCGGCAAGCCTGCGCTCGGCATTCTCGGTCAGCAGCAGCCTGCCCATGACGCGGCCGGGATTGCGCAGGGCGGCCTCGACGGGATGTATGCCGTAGAGGATGACCGGGCCGTCCTCCCAGTCGCGCCCCGGCGGCGCCGGACGCCGCCCTGGCGTGCCCCTGCCCTTGTTTTCGCCGGCTTTGATGACCATGATTCCCGGGGTGCCGCGGAGAAGGCCGCCGACCCTACGCGCTATTCTCCGATTTTCAATTGACATTTGGCCCCGGCATCATGATAAACGGCGGCGTTGCCCTGCTGGAGACGGCGGGGCAATTTCGTTTGTGTCCATGCGGCGGGTTCGGGAGGGGTGCCCGAGTGGCTAAAGGGGACGGACTGTAAATCCGTTGGCTTCGCCTACGCTGGTTCGAATCCAGCCCCCTCCACCAAATCCGGACTTGGACCGGCGACGAAGCAGGTGCGGGTGTAGCTCAATGGCAGAGCAGCAGCCTTCCAAGCTGAATACGGGGGTTCGATTCCCCTCACCCGCTCCAGTCGCCGAAGGAGCCGCAGTGGACGCCGGCCCGCGAACCAATTCGTGGCCGACGCGATTGTAGCGGAAGGCATTCTGGCCCTGCGGCTTTCACTGGCGGACCGCAGGCATCCATCCTGAAGGCATAGGCAGAGGCAGGCAACCGATGGCCAAGCAAAAGTTCGAGCGGACGAAGCCGCACGTGAACGTGGGCACGATCGGTCACGTCGATCACGGCAAGACGACGCTGACGGCGGCTCTGACGAAGGTATCGGCGGACCAGGGGTGGACGTCGACGGCGGTTTCGTACGACCAGGTTGCGAAGGCGTCGGAGAGCCAGGGCCGTCGCGACCCGACGAAGATCCTGACGATTGCGACGAGCCACGTGGAGTACTCGACGCCGAACCGGCACTATGCGCACGTGGACTGCCCCGGGCACGCCGACTACGTGAAGAACATGATCACGGGCGCGGCGCAGATGGACGGGGCGATCCTGGTGGTGTCGGCGGTCGACGGGCCGATGCCGCAGACGCGCGAGCACATCCTGTTGGCGCGGCAGGTCGGCGTGCCCTACATCGTCGTGTTCCTGAACAAGTGCGACGTGGTGGACGACCCGGAGCTTCTGGACCTGGTGGAGCTGGAGGTGCGCGAGCTGCTGTCGAAGTACCAGTTCCCGGGCGACGACGTGCCGGTGATCCGGGGTGCGGCGATCAAGGCGCTGAACGGCGAGAAGGGGGAGCTGGCGGACGAGGCGATCCTGAAGCTCTACGAGGCGCTGGACACCTACATCCCGCTGCCTGAGCGTCCGAAGGACCAGCCGTTCCTGATGCCGATCGAGGACGTGTTCTCGATCTCTGGCCGCGGCACGGTTGTGACGGGGCGCATCGAGCGCGGCGTGATCAAGGTCGGCGAGGAGGTGGAGATCGTCGGCCTGAAGGACACGCAGAGGTCGGTGGTGACGGGCGTGGAGATGTTCCGCAAGCTGTTGGATGCGGGGGAGGCCGGCGACAACGTCGGCTGCCTGCTGCGGGGCATCGACAAGGACGCGGTGGAGCGCGGGCAGGTGCTGTGCAAGCCCGGCTCGGTGAAGCCGCACCGGAAGTTCCAGGCGGAGGCCTACATCCTGACCAAGGACGAGGGCGGGCGGCACACGCCGTTCTTCAAGAACTACCGGCCGCAGTTCTATTTCCGCACCACGGACGTGACGGGAGTGGTGACGCTGCCGGAGGGGACGGAGATGGTGATGCCGGGCGACAACGTTGCGATGGACGTGGAGCTGATCACGCCGATCGCGATGGAGGAGAAGCAGCGCTTCGCCATCCGCGAGGGCGGCCGCACGGTCGGCGCCGGCGTGGTGACGAAGATCGTGGAGTGAGGGGCTCCCTCTCCCCATGCATCGCATGGGGAGAGGGTCAGGGTGAGGGGCAGGAGCTGGCTGCGGCCTGTGGCTGCCCCTCACCCCGACCCTCTCCCCGCAAGCTGGGAGAGGGAGGCAGGACGAGTGAGAAACATGAACGGCCAGAACATACGCATCCGACTTAAAGCGTTCGACCATCGCGTGCTCGATGCGTCGACCCGCGAGATCGTGAATACGGCGAAACGCACGGGCGCCGAGGTGCGCGGGCCGATCCCGCTGCCGACGCGCAAGGAGCGGTTCACGGTGAACCGCTCGCCGCATATCGACAAGAAGAGCCGCGAGCAGTTCGAGATGCGCACCCACAAGCGCCTGCTGGATATCGTCGATCCGACACCGCAGACGGTGGATGCCTTGATGAAGCTCGACCTGGCCGCCGGCGTCGACGTCGAGATCAAGCTCTAGTGGACCTGGGTCCTCTGCCGGCTCTCCGCCGCACGACCCCGAAGAGGAAGGACCGCACGCGATGCGCTCCGGATTGATCGCACAGAAGCTCGGAATGACCCGCGTTTTCACGGATGCGGGCGAGCATATCCCTGTGACCGTGCTCAAGATCGACAATTGCCAGGTCGTCGCCCATCGGACGTCGGAGAAGAACGGCTACACCGCCATCCAGCTCGGCGCCGGCCGCCGCAAGCCCACGCACGTCACCAAGGCGGAGCGGCAGAACTTCGCCATCGCCAGCGTGGAGCCGAAGCGCAAGGTGGTGGAGTTCCGGGTGTCGCCCGAGAACCTGATCGACGTCGGGTCCGAGCTCACCGCCGACCATTTCATTCCCGGCCAGCTCGTCGACGTGACGGGCACCAACCAGGGCAAGGGCTTCCAGGGCGCCATGCGGCGCTGGAACTTCGCCGGCCTGCGGGCCAGCCACGGCGTGTCGCTCTCCCATCGCAGCCATGGCTCGACGGGCCAGCGCCAGGATCCCGGCAAGGTGTTCAAGGGCAAGAAGATGGCCGGCCATCTGGGCAACGAGCGCGTCACCACGCAGAACCTGGTGGTGGTCAGGACCGACCCGGAGCGCGGTCTCCTGATGGTGAAGGGCGCGGTGCCGGGCCACAAGGGCGGCTGGGTTCTGGTGCGCGACGCGGTCAAGCAGCCGCTGCCGGCACAAGCCCCGAAGCCGGGTGCGTTCAGGAAGCCGGCCGAGGCGGCCGCCGCCAGTCAGGAGTGACCGCCATGCAGGCCAATGTGACGACGCTGGACGCGAACGCGGTGGGCTCCGTCGAGCTCGACGACGCGATCTACGGCCTCGAGCCGCGCCAGGACATCATGCATCGCATGGTGCGCTACCAGCAGCTCAAGCGGATGGCGGGCACCCATCACGCGCAGGACCGCTCGGAAGTGACCGTGACCGGCAAGAAGATGTACCGGCAGAAGGGCACCGGCGGCGCCCGCCATGGCGACAAGTCGGTGCCGCAGTGGCGCGGCGGCGGCAAGGCGTTCGGCCCCAAGCCGCGCAGCCATGCCATCGACCTGCCGAAGAAGGTGCGCGCGCTGGCACTGCGCCATGCGCTGTCGGCCAAGGCGAAGGCCGGCGAGATCATCGTGCTGGACAAGGCCCACTCGGCTGACGGCAAGACGAAGTCGCTGAAGGAGGCTTTCCAGAAGCTCGAGCTTTCGAACGCCCTCATCATCGACGGCGTCGAGCTCGAGCCCGGCTTCGCGCGGGCGGCCCGCAACATTCCCGACATCGACGTGCTGCCGGTCCAGGGCATCAACGTCTACGACATCCTGCGCCGCCGCAAGCTCGTGCTTACGAAGGCGGCCGTCGAGGCGCTGGAGGCGCGGTTCAAATGAAGAAGCTCGATAGCTACGACGTGATCATTGCTCCGATCGTGACCGAGAAGTCGACCATGGCCTCGGAGTTCGGCAAGGTCGTGTTCAAGGTGCGGCCGGAGGCGACGAAGTCCGACATCAAGTCCGCAGTCGAGCAGTTGTTCAACGTCAAGGTGAAATCGGTCAACACGCTCGTGCGCAAGGGCAAGCTGAAGCAGTTCCGCGGCCGGCGGGCGATCCAGAGCGACGTGAAAAGGGCTGTCGTGACGCTCGAGGAAGGTCACTCGATCGATGTCACGACGGGCCTCTAAAGGAGCAGTCTGATGGCACTCAAGACATACCGTCCGACCTCGCCTGGCCTGCGGCACCTGGTGCTCGTGGATCGACGCCAGCTCTGGAAGGGCGCGCCGGTCAAGATGCTGACCGAGGGCCTGACGAAGAGCGGCGGGCGCAACAATGCCGGCCGGATCACGACGCGGCACATCGGCGGCGGCCACAAGCGGACATACCGGCTCATCGACTTCCGGCGCCGCAACTTCGATCAGCCCGCGACCGTCGAGCGGCTCGAGTACGACCCCAACCGGTCGGCCTTCATCGCGCTGCTGAAGTACGAGGACGGGCAGCTCTCCTACATCCTCGCGCCGCAGCGGCTGGCGGCCGGCGATACCGTGGTCGCCGGCGAGAAGGTCGACGTGAAGCCAGGCAACGCCATGCCGCTCAGCAGCATGCCGATCGGCACGATCGTCCACAACGTGGAGATGAAGGCGGGCCGCGGCGGCCAGCTCGCGCGCTCGGCGGGAGCCTACGTGCAGCTCGTCGGCCGTGACGCGGGCTGGGCGATCCTCAAGCTCAACTCCGGCGAGACGCGCCGGGTCAGGGCCGAGTGCATGGCGACCGTCGGCGCCGTCTCGAATTCTGATCATTCGAACCAGATCGTCGGCAAGGCGGGCCGCAAGCGCTGGCTCGGCATCCGCCCGACCGTGCGCTCCATTGCCATGAACCCCGTCGATCATCCCAACGGCGGCCGCACCAAGGGCGGCAAGCACTGGGCGACGCCGTGGGGCAAACCGACCAAGGGTGCGCGGACCCGCAAGAACAAGGCAACCGACAAGTACATCGTCCGCAGCCGCCACAAGGGCAAGTAGGCGGCGGGAAAAGGAGACCATAGGTGGCACGCTCAGTCTGGAAAGGCCCGTTCGTCGACGGCTATCTGCTGAAGAAGGCGGAGAAGGTGCGCGCGTCCGGCCGCAACGAGATCATCAAGATCTGGAGCCGGCGCTCGACCATCCTGCCGCAGTTCGTCGGTCTGACGTTCGGCGTCTACAACGGCCACAAGCACATTCCCGTGTCCGTCAACGAGGACATGATCGGGCACAAGTTCGGCGAGTTCGCACCGACGCGCACGTTCCACGGTCACAGCGGCGACCGCAAGGCGCAGAGAAGATAGCCGGCGAGGAGTGAGGACAATGGGCAAGCCCAAGCATGAGCGCAGCCTCGCCGATACGGAGGCGAAAGCCGTTGCGCGGAATTTGCGGGTGTCGCCGCAGAAGCTGAACCTCGTCGCGGGGCTGATCCGCGGCAAGAAGATCAACGCTGCGCTGGCCGATCTCGAGTTCTCGCGCAAACGCATCGCAGACGACGTGCGAAAGTGCGTCATGTCGGCGGTGGCCAACGCCGAGAACAACCATGGGCTCGACGTCGACACTCTCGTGGTCGCCGAGGCCTACGTCGGCAAGAACCTGGTCATGAAGCGGTTCCACGCGCGCGGCCGCGGCCGCGGCAGCAAAATCCTGAAGCCGTTCTCCCAGATCACCGTCGTCGTGCGCGAGGTGAGAGAGACGGCCGAGGCAGAGGAGTCCTGACGATGGGTCACAAAGTCAATCCGGTCGGCCTCCGCATCGGCATCAACCGCACCTGGGACAGCCGCTGGTTCGCGGGACGCGGCGAGTACGGCCGGCTGCTGCACGAGGACCGGGCGATCCGCGCCGAGATCATGAAGCAGCAGCGCCAGGCCGGGATCTCGAAGGTGGTCATCGAGCGCCCGCACAAGAAGTGCCGGGTGACCGTGCACACGGCGCGCCCCGGCGTGCTGATCGGCAAGAAGGGCGCCGACATCGAGAAGATGCGCGGCGGGCTGTCGAGGCTGACCTCGTCCGAGGTGCACCTCAACATCGTCGAGGTGAGGAAGCCCGAGATCGACGCCACGCTGGTCGCCGAAGGCATCGCCCAGCAGCTCGAGCGCCGCGTCGCCTTCCGCCGCGCCATGAAACGGGCCGTGCAATCCGCGCTGAGACTCGGCGCCCAGGGCATCCGCATCAACGTGGCGGGCCGCCTCGGCGGCGCCGAGATCGCGCGCACGGAGTGGTACCGCGAGGGGCGTGTGCCGCTGCACACGCTGCGCGCCGACGTCGACTTCGGCTACGGGCTGGCGCAGACGGCCTACGGCGTCATCGGGGTCAAGGTCTGGGTCTACAAGGGCGAGATCATGGAGCATGATCCGATGGCCTCTGAGCGGCGCGCCCTCGACATGCAGGAAGGCGGCGGCGGCCGTCGGCGCGAGAGCGACCGCGATCGGGGCGACCGCGGCGAGCGGGCCGGCGAGCGCACCTGACGCGTTGCGAGGAAGACGAACATGCTGCAACCGAAACGCACGAAGTTCCGCAAGGCGCACAAGGGCCGCATCCACGGCCAGGCCAAGGGCGGCACCACGCTCAACTTCGGCTCGCACGGCCTCAAGGCGGTGGAGCCGGAGCGCATAAGCGCGCGCCAGATCGAGGCTGCGCGGCGGGCGATCACCCGTCACATGAAGCGCGCCGGACGGGTCTGGATCCGCATCTTCCCGGACGTGCCGATCACCAAGAAGCCGGCCGAGGTGCGGATGGGATCGGGCAAGGGCGCACCGGAGCTGTGGGTGGCCCGGGTCAAGCCCGGCCGCATCATGTTCGAGCTCGACGGCGTCCCGGACGATATCGCCAGGGAAGCCCTGGGGCTGGGCGCGGCGAAGCTGCCCATCAAGACGAGAGTGGTGACGCGCCTCGGCTGATGCCAGCGGGCGCGCGGGAGACGAGAAGGGTCGAGGAATGAAGGCCGGCGAGATCAGGGACATGTCGCTCGATCAACTGGACGATCAGTTGATCAGGCTGAAGAAGGAGCAGTTCAACCTGCGCTTCCAGGCCGCCTCGGGACAGCTCGAGAACACGGCGCGCGTGCGCCAGGTGCGCCGCGACATCGCGCGCATCAGGACGATCGCGCGCCAGAAGCAGGCCGGTCAGGCCCAGAAGGGTTGAGGAGAGACGAGATGCCGAAGCGCATCCTGCAGGGCGTGGTCGTGTCGGACAAGAACGACAAGACGGTGGTCGTCCAGGTCGAGCGCCGCTACATGCACCCGCTGCTGAAGAAGACCGTGCGCCGGTCGAAGAAGTATCACGCCCACGACGAGGCCAACACTTTCAAGGTGGGCGACGTGGTGCGCATCGAGGAAGGCCGGCCGGTGTCGAAGAACAAGCGCTGGTTCGTCATCGCGAGCTCGGACGCGAAGGCGTGATGGCCGGAGCCGGGAACATGCCGCCGAAAGGACTGCTTCGATGATCCAGATGGAAACCAACCTCGACGTCGCCGACAACTCCGGCGCGCGGCGGGTGCAGTGCATCAAGGTGCTCGGCGGCTCCAAGCGCAAGTACGCGACCATCGGCGACACCATCGTCGTCACGGTCAAGGAAGCCATCCCGCGCGGCCGTGTTAAGAAGGGGCAGGTGATGAAGGCGGTGATCGTGCGGACGGCCAAGGGCGTGCGCCGCCCCGACGGCTCGCTGATCCGCTTCGACCGCAACGCCGCGGTGCTCATCAACCCGCAGGGCGAGCCGGTCGGGACCCGCATCTTCGGGCCCGTCACCCGCGAGCTGCGCGCCAAGAACCACATGAAGATCGTCTCGCTGGCGCCGGAGGTGCTCTGATGCCGTCGCTGAAAATCAAGAAAGGCGACCGGGTCGTCGTGCTCACCGGTCGCGACCAGGGCAAGCGCGGCGAGGTGATCGCCGTAATGCCGAAGGAGAGCCGCGCGCTGGTCAGGGGCGTCAACGTGGTGCGCCGCCATCAGCGCCAGACGGCCAGCCAGGAAGGCGGCATCATCTCCAAGGAAGCGCCCATCCAGCTCTCGAACCTCGCGGTCGAGGATCCGAGCGACGGCAGGCCGACCCGGGTCGGCTTCAGGCTGCTGGAGGATGGCCGGAAGGTGCGCTTTGCAAAGCGTTCGGGCGAATTGATCCCGGAGAGGAAGTAGACCATGGCCGAGACCAAGGCGGCGAAGGGCGGCCCGGCGGGCGGCGGCCCCAAGGGCAAAGGCGGCAAGCCGGAGAAGGCCGGCAAGGGCGACAAGCAGGGCAAGCAGGCCGCGCCGGCCGAGCAGCGCTCGTTCACGCGCCCGAAAGACTACAAGCCGCGGCTGAAGATCCAGTACGTGAAGGTGGTGCGCGACCAGCTCACGAGGGCGTTCAACTACACCAACGTGATGCAAGTGCCCCGCCTCGAGAAGATCGTGCTCAACATGGGCGTCGGCGAGGCGGTGGCCGACCGCAAGAAGGTGGAGAACGCGGCGGCCGACCTGGCTCTCATCGCCGGCCAGAAGCCGATCACGACGCGGGCGCGCAAGTCGATCGCCACCTTCAAGGTGCGCGAGGGCATGACGCTCGGCGCCAAGGTGACGCTGCGTGGCGACCGCATGTACGAGTTCCTGGACCGCCTGGTGACGATCGCGCTGCCGCGCGTGAAGGACTTCCGCGGCCTCAACCCGAAAAGCTTCGATGGTCGCGGGAACTACGCCCTCGGCCTCAAGGAGCACATCGTGTTCCCCGAGATCGACTACGACAAGGTGGACGAGGTGTGGGGCATGGACGTGGTCGTCTGCACGACGGCCAGGACCGACGACGAGGCGCGCGAGCTGCTGCGCGGCTTCAATTTCCCGTTCCGTAGCTGAGGGACCTCGGCGAGGCAGCCGAAAGGCTCTTAGGAGACAACATGGCAAAGACGAGCTCGATCGAGAAGAACAACCGCAGGCGCAAGCTGTCGGCGCAATACGCCAGCCGCCGCGCAAAGCTGAAGGCTGCGGCGAAGGACACGTCGAAGGCGCTCACCGAGCGCATGCAGGCGAGCATGAAGCTCGCCGAGCTGCCGCGCAACTCGGCAAAGACGCGGGTGCGCAACCGCTGCGAGGTGACGGGCCGGGCGCGGGGCTATTATCGCAAGCTCAGGATGTGCCGCAATCAGCTCCGGGACCTCGCGTCCCAGGGGCTCATTCCCGGCATGATCAAGGCGAGCTGGTAGGGAGCCGGACCATGGTCAACGATCCCCTCGGCGACATGCTGACCCGGATCCGCAATGCGCAGATGCGCAAGCGGCCGAAAGTTTCTACGCCCGCCTCCAATCTGCGCGCGCGGGTTCTCGACGTGCTGGCCGACGAAGGCTATATCCGCGGCTACGCGCGGATCGACCACAAGGGCGGCATGGCGGAGCTCGAGATCGAGCTGAAGTACAGCAACGGCCAGCCGGCGATCCGCGAGATCAGCCGGGTGTCGAAGCCGGGCCGGCGCGTCTACTCGGCGGTCAAGGAGCTCAAGACCGTGGCCAACGGCCTCGGCGTCGCCATCCTGTCCACGCCGAAAGGCGTCATGTCCGACTGGCGGGCGCGCGAGGAGAACGTCGGCGGCGAGATCCTCTGCAACGTGTTCTAGTCGGCGGGAGCTGAAGGAATAGTCATGTCACGTATCGGCAAGAAGCCGGTCCCGGTGCCCGCAAGCGTCACGGCGACAGTCGCGGGTCAGACGGTGAAGCTCAAGGGGCCGAAGGGCGAGTTGCAGTTCACGCTGCCCGAGAAGGTCCGGGCCGAGAACGGCGCCGACGGCATCGCGGTCAGCCCGGTCGACGACAGCAAGGAGGCGCGTGCCTTGTGGGGCATGTCGCGAACCATGCTGGCCAACCTGGTCAAGGGCGTGACAGACGGCTATTCGCACACGCTCGAGATCCAGGGCGTCGGCTTCCGTGCCCAGCTCAAGGCCAAGGATCAGCTCCAGCTCACGGTCGGCTTCAGCCATGAGATCCTGCACCCGATTCCGGCCGGCGTCGACGTCAAGGTCGGCGGCGCGAAGCAGGAGGTGATCACCGTCTCCGGCATCGACAAGCAGCTCGTCGGCCAGGTGGCGGCCGAGATCCGCAGCTACCGGCCGCCGGAGCCCTACCAGGGCAAGGGCATCCGCTACCAGGGCGAATACGTCTTCCGCAAGGAAGGCAAGAAGAAGTAAGGACGGCACTCCATGGGCGCGCTCACACTCTTCGATCGGCGCAAGCGGCGCGTGCGCAGCACGCTGCGGACGCACGCGAACGGACAGCCCAGGCTGTCGGTGTTCCGTTCGTCGAAGCACATCTATGCCCAGGTCATCGACGACGGCAACGGCCGGACGCTGGCCGCCGCGTCGAGCCTCGAGAAAGACCTCAGAGGCAGGCTCAGGACGGGCGCCGACAAGGCGGCCGCCGTCGAGGTCGGGCGGCTCGTTGCGGAGCGGGCCAAGAAGGCCGGCATCCAGGCCGTCGTCTTCGACCGCGGGGGCTACCAGTACCACGGGCGCATCAAGGCGCTCGCCGATGCCGCCCGCGAGGGCGGCCTGCAATTCTGACGAAAGGACAACGATCCGTGGCACGTTTTCCGGGCAGAGACCGCGGCCGCGACCGCGAGGAGCGCGAGAGCGAGTTCTCCGACAAGCTCGTGCACATCAACCGCGTCGCCAAGGTGGTGAAGGGCGGCAAGCGCTTCGGCTTCGCGGCACTGGTCGTCGTCGGCGACCTCAAGGGCCGCGTCGGCTTCGGCCATGGCAAGGCGCGCGAGGTGCCCGAGGCCATCAGGAAGGCGAACGAGGCGGCGCGGCGCGGGTTGACGCGCATCCCGCTCCGCGAGGGCCGCACGCTGCATCACGACAGCGCCGGCCGTCACGGGTCGGGGCGCGTGATCCTGCGGTCGGCGCCCGCGGGCACCGGCATCATCGCCGGCGGCGCCATGCGCGCCGTGTTCGAGATGCTGGGCGTGCAGGACGTGGTGGCCAAGTCGATGGGCTCGACCAACCCGTACAACGTGGTGCGCGCCACCTTCGATGCGCTCAAGGTGCAGGAGAACCCGCGCGGGGTCGCGGCCCGGCGCGGCAAGAAGTATGGCGAGATCGTCGCGCGCCGCCGCGACGGCACCTCCGAGGCGGAGGCCGCCGCGGCCGAGGTGTGAGTTGAACAAGGGCGCCGGCGCAGCCGTGGATCGCGCGGGCGAAGGGATGACGTGACATGGCAGCAGACAGGTCCGGGGCAGACAAGTCCGGCAGGACGATCACGATCGAGCAGATCGGCAGTGCGAGCCGCCGTCCGGGGCGGCAGGCCGATACGCTGATCGGGCTCGGTCTCAACAGGCTTCACCGCCGCCGTACGCTGGAGGACACTCCGGCCGTGCGCGGCATGATCGAAAAGGTCCAGCATCTCGTCCGCATCGTCGACGAGAAGGCCTGACAGGCTGGGAGCCAGTTCAATGCGCCTCAACGAGATCAAGGACAACGCCGGCGCCCGCAAGCTCCGCGTCCGTATCGGCCGCGGCATCGGCTCCGGCGTCGGCAAGACGGGCGGCCGTGGCGGCAAGGGCCAGACGGCACGCGCCGGCGTCAGGATCGGCGGCTTCGAGGGCGGCCAGATGCCGCTCTACCGCCGGCTGCCGAAGCGCGGCTTCAACAAGTGGCGGCGGAAGGACTTCAACGAGCTGAGCCTCGGCAGCCTGCAGAAGGCGATCGACGCCGGCAAGCTCGATGCCGGCAAGCCGGTCGACGTCGCGACGCTGGTGGCGGCGGGCGTGCTGCGCAGGCCCAAGGACGGCGTCCGGCTGCTCGGCAGCGGCGAGCTGACGGTCAAAGTCGCGATCACGGTCGATCACGCGACTGCCTCGGCGCGTGCGGCCGTCGAGAAGGCCGGCGGCTCGGTCACCGTGATCGAGGCAAAGGTGCTGGAAGCCGACGAGGCAAAGCGCAGGAAGACCGCAAGCAAGAAGGCCGGCACCGGCAAGGGCAGCAAGAAGAGCGGCGACGAATAGACCCGGCTGCAGCGGCGCCCTGCGCCTTCCGGCGGACCGCGCTGCCGCGTTATCCTGGCGAGGACGCGAGCCGATCCGCGGCACGCCGGGGCCAGGGGGCCCAGCCGCGCCGCGGGCACGCTTCGATGGGGGTTGCAGTCCACTGCCGCCGGGAATGCGTCGAGCTTCGGAGAACTGATGAGATGGCATCCGCCGCCGAGCAACTGGCAGCAAATCTGAACTTCGGCGCTTTCGCAAAGGCCGAGGAGCTGAAGAAGCGACTCTGGTTCACGCTGGCTGCGCTGGTCGTGTACCGGCTCGGCACCTTCATCCCGATCCCCGGCGTCGACCCCGCGGCCTTCGCCCAGGCCTTCCAGTCGAGCCAGCACGGCATCCTCGGCATGTTCAACATGTTCGCGGGCGGTGCGGTCGAGCGCATGGCGATCTTCGCGCTCAACATCATGCCGTACATCTCGGCCTCGATCATCATGCAGCTCATGACGTCGGTGAACCCGACGCTCGAGGCGCTGAAGAAGGAAGGCGAGCAGGGCCGCAAGACGATCAACCAGTACACGCGCTACCTGACCGTGGCGCTGGCGGCGTTCCAGGCCTACGGCATCGCCATCGGCCTCGAGGGCACGCGCGCGGCGGGCGGCGCCGTGGTCATCGAGGCGGGCTGGTTCTTCAGGATCACGACCGTTATCACGCTGGTCGGCGGCACGATGTTCCTGATGTGGCTCGGCGAGCAGATCACGGCGCGCGGCGTCGGCAACGGCATCTCGCTCATCATCTTCGCCGGTATCGTGGCGATGCTGCCGAGCGCGCTCGCCTCGCTGTTCGAGCTGGCCCGTACCGGTTCCATGTCGACCATCATGCTGCTGGCGCTGGTGGCGCTCATGCTGCTGGTCGTGGTGGTGATCGTCTTCATGGAGCGGGCGCAGCGGCGGATACCGATCCAGTACCCGAAACGGCAGGTCGGCAACCGCATGTTCCAGGGCGACAGCTCGCACCTGCCGCTGAAGCTCAACTCCTCGGGCGTCATCCCGCCGATCTTCGCCTCGTCCCTGCTGCTGCTGCCGATCACGGTGGCGCAGTTCATGTCGGGAACGGGACCGGAGTGGCTGAATACGATCGTGGCGGCGCTCGGCCGCGGTCAGCCGCTCTATCTGGCGATCTACGTCGCCATGATCGTGTTCTTCACGTTCTTCTATACCGCCGTCGTCTTCAATCCTCAGGATACGGCGGAGAACCTGCGCAAGTACGGCGGCTTCATCCTCGGCTACCGGCCGGGGCAGAAGACGGCCGAGTACATCGACTACGTGCTGACCCGCATCACGGTGGTAGGGGCGATCTATCTGGCGGCCGTCTGCGTGCTGCCCGAGTTCCTGATCTCGTATGCCGCCGTGCCCTTCTACTTCGGCGGCACCTCGCTGCTGATCGTGGTCAGCGTGACGATGGATACCGTCGCTCAGGTGCAGAGCCATCTGCTGGCGCACCAGTACGAGGGCCTCATCAAGAAGGCGAAGCTGAGGGGCGCGACGCGAGGGCGGCGATGAACCTCATCCTGCTGGGGCCGCCTGGCGCGGGCAAGGGCACGCAGGCGGCTGCCATCGCCGCCTCGCACGGCCTCATCCAGCTCTCGACAGGCGAGATGCTGCGCGCCGCGGTGAAAGCCGGCACCGAGCTCGGGCGGCAGGCCAAGGCGGTCATCGAGCGAGGGGCGCTGGTTCCCGACGAGGTGGTCGTCAGGATCATCGACGAGCGCATCGCCCGGCCGGATTGCGACCGGGGCTTCATCCTCGACGGGTTCCCGCGCACGCTGGGCCAGGCCGCGGCGCTCGACGATCTGCTGGCGGCCAGGGGCCGGCAGCTCGATCTCGTGATCGAGATCGAGGTCGACGATGCGGCACTGATCGAGCGGATCTCCGGCCGCTATGCCTGCGCCAAGTGCGGCGCCGGCTATCATGACAAGTTCAAGCAACCCAAGACGCCTGGAGTCTGCGACGTTTGCGGCTCCACCGAGTTCTTGCGGCGGGCCGACGACAACGCGGAGACGGTGAAGAACCGGCTGATGGCCTACTACAAGGAGACATCGCCGCTGATCGGCTACTACTTCGCGAAAGGCAAGCTGAAGCAGGTCGACGGCATGGCTCCCATTCCTGAAGTGACGCGGCAGATCGAGCGTCTTCTGGCCGACGTCGTGGCGGCTTGACGCGGGGTGAGTGCATTGACGTGGCGGGCTCGCGCAGGTAAAAGGACCGCGATTACATGCCGCACCTTGGCGAGATCGGAGCTGGTGTTCGACCACCGGATGCCGGTCCTTGCCGCGTTGGGCTGCCGGCCATCATCACGTCCGCCAAGGCGGTGGCGGGCAGGACAATCAGACGACCGCATGCTCGCTCGAGGAGAAACACGTGGCCCGTATCGCTGGCGTTAACATTCCGACGCAGAAGCGCGTCGTCATCGCGCTGCAATATATCCATGGGATCGGTCCCAAGTTCGCGAAGGAGATCTGCGACAAGGTCGGCATCCCGGCGGAGCGGCGGGTGAACCAGCTCACCGACGCCGAGGTCCTGCAGATTCGCGAAAGCATCGATCGCGACTACATGGTCGAGGGCGATCTTCGCCGCGAGGTGGCGATGAACATCAAGCGGCTGATGGACCTCGGCAGCTATCGCGGGCTGCGCCATCGCCGCGGCCTGCCTGTCCGGGGCCAGCGCACGCACACCAACGCGCGTACCCGCAAGGGTCCGGCCAGGCCGATCGCCGGCAAGAAGAAGGCGTGACCTGCCGTCTCGCGGCAGGCTCGCCGCCTCGGCATCCATTTTCAGCACAGATCAGACTTCGGGAACCATCGCATCCATGGCTAAAGAGCAGCAGGGCCGCGCCAAGGTGCGCCGCAAGGAGCGCAAGAACATCAGCTCCGGCGTGGCGCACGTCAGCGCGAGCTTCAACAACACGATGATCACGATCACCGACGCGCAGGGCAACACGATCGCGTGGTCGTCGGCGGGGACCATGGGGTTCAAGGGCTCGCGCAAATCGACGCCCTACGCGGCCCAGGTCGCCGCCGAGGACGCCGGCAAGAAGGCGATCGAGCACGGCATGAAGATCCTCGAGGTCGAGGTCTGCGGGCCGGGCTCCGGGCGCGAGTCGGCATTGCGCGCCCTGCAGAGCATCGGCTTCCAGGTCACCTCGATCCGCGATGTGACGCCGATCCCCCACAACGGCTGCCGCCCGCGCAAGCGCCGCCGCGTCTGAGGGACGTCCGACTTGAGCGGTGCCGAAGACAGCTTCGGCCCCGCGCCATTCTGCACACCATTTTCCCGGCGGTGCGTCCCGATCTGCGCCGCAGCACACTGATTAGCGAGGCCTCCCGTGGCGAACGTACTTCAGAAGAACTGGCAAGATCTGATCAAGCCCACCAAGCTCAACGTCCAGCCGGGCCGCGACAGGGACCGGTTGGCGACGCTCGTGGCCGAGCCGCTGGAGCGCGGCTTCGGAATGACGCTCGGCAATGCGCTGCGCCGCGTGCTGCTGTCCTCGCTGCAGGGCGCCGCCATCCGCACCGTGCAGATCGACGGCGTGCTGCACGAGTTCTCCTCGATCCCGGGCGTGCGCGAGGATGTCACCGACATCATCCTGAACATCAAGGAGATCGCGCTCAAGGTGCATTCCGAGGGCATCAAGAGGATGGTGTTGAAGAAAGAGGGGCCCGGACCCGCCAGGGCCGGCGACATCGAGACCGGCTCCGAAATCGAGATCCTCAACCCCGAGCACGTCATCTGCCATCTCGACCAGGGCGCCTCGGTGCGCATGGAGTTCACCGCCGACATGGGCAAGGGCTATGTGCCTTCCGAGCGTAATCGGCCGGAGGACGCGCCGATCGGGCTCGTCCCGGTGGACAGCCTCTACAGCCCGGTCAGGAAGGTCTCCTACAAGGTCGAGAACACGCGCGAGGGCCAGATCCTCGACTACGACAAGCTGACCATGAGCGTCGAGACGGATGGCTCGGTGCGCGCCGAGGATGCGGTGGCGCTCGCAGCGCGTATCCTGCAGGACCAGCTCGCAGTGTTCATCAACTTCGAGGAGCCGAAGCGTCACGTCGAGGAGGCGAGGCACCCCGACCTCACCTTCAATGCGGCGCTGCTCAAGAAGGTCGATGAGCTGGAGCTGTCGGTCCGCTCCGCGAATTGCCTCAAGAACGACAATATCGTCTACATCGGCGACCTGATCCAGAAGACCGAGGCCGAGATGCTGCGCACCCCGAACTTCGGCCGCAAGTCGCTGAACGAGATCAAGG
>JAHDXT010000060.1 GCA_023384095.1 Hyphomicrobiaceae bacterium | reverse complement strand
TCCGATTTGCCGGACCTGTCAGCCCCCAGGGGGTGCGGTTCTTTGAATCACCCTGCTGGGATGATGCCCTCCCCTTGACGGGGAGGGCGGCGCGGCGAACGCCGCGCGGGTGGGGTGGAGTCGCGAGTGAGACGACGACTTCCGGGCACCCCCACCCCCAACCCCTCCCCGCAAGGGGGAGGGGAGCTTGCTCTATGGGTTCGATCTGCCTATCGATCAGCGCGGCCGGGCGAGCGCTGTCGCGAAGGCGGCCACCGCATCCGCGGCGGCCTCGAGATTGCCGCGCCGTGTGAAGCCCTTGCCGCCGCGAGGCCCGAGGTCGTGATCGCCGTCGCCAGCCCAGTGGAATCTGATCCGCGGCGACAGCGAGAGCCGTTCGATCTCCGCGCGGCTCCCGAAGGGATCGCGCTCGCCCTGCACGACGAGCGCCGGCGTCGCCAGCCCGCCGAGATGCTGCGTGCGCAGCTCGTCGGGCCTGCCCGGCGGATGGAACGGATAGCCGAGGCAGACGAGACCCGCGATGCGACCGGCGGCGAGCAGCTCGTCGGCCAGCAGGCTCGCCACGCGGCCGCCCATCGACTTGCCGCCGATCAGCAGGAACTGGCCCCGGCCCAGACCGGCTCCGACCTGCTCGACAGCGTCGCGATACTCCGGGACGAGCAGCTCCGCCCTCGGTGGCGGCCGCCGCCTGCCGCCTGTTCGCCTGGCCGCCATGTAGGCGAACTCGAATCGGGTCGCGGCGATGTTCCGCCGGGCCAGATGCGCCGCAATGCTCTCGAGGAACGGGCTCGTCATGGCTCCGCCCGCGCCATGCGCCAGCATGATCCGCACCGGCGCCTGGTCCGGTCCACTGTCCAGGAGCTCGATCATTCTGTCCCCCGGTGATCGAGAGAGGCTTCATGGGCCGTTTTGGTCTTCGGTTGCCGATCGAAAGGCGCGCTGAGGCGGCCACGTGCTGGCCTCATTTCGGCCCTCAATTGGTTTAGAAAAAGACGTCCGTCGTAAAGGCTCGGGATGCTCATGCGCACCACAGTCGCCCTCGCAGCTTTCGTGCTGGCCGCAGCTCCGGGTTGGCGATTGCAGGCACAGACGGCGTCCACGCCGGCGGCTGAGAAGGCCTCGGCAGCCACGACCGCAAAGGCGTTGACCGGGCCGGCGAAGAATCTGTTCGGCGCCGCCAAGGCGCCGGCCCCGCTGGCGGCCGAGGCGATCGGCTTCTATGCGCGCGGCTGCCTGGCGGGAGCCAAGATGCTCGCCACCGACGGGCCGGCCTGGCAGGCCATGCGCCTGTCCCGGAACCGCAACTGGGGCCATCCCCGGCTGATCGCCACGGTGGAGCGTCTGGCCGGCGAGGCGCAGGAGCACGACGGCTGGCCGGGCCTGCTGGTCGGCGACATCTCGCAGCCGCGCGGCGGGCCGATGCTGACGGGCCACGCCAGCCATCAGGTCGGGCTCGACGCCGACATCTGGCTCACCGCCATGCCCGACAGGCGGCTTACCGGCAAGGAGCGCGAGGAGTTGTCGGCCATCTCCATGCTGGGGCCCGACAAGCTTTCCGTGGACCCTTCGATCTGGACCGACAGCCACGTGCGGCTGATCAAGCGCGCCGCCTCCTATCCCGAGGTCGACCGCATCTTCGTGCACCCCGCCATCAAGAAGGCGCTGTGCGACGGCGCCGCGAAGGCGGGGCCGGACCGCGGCTGGCTCGGCAAGGTGCGGCCCTACTGGGGGCACCACTACCATTTCCACGTTCGCATGGGATGTCCGAGGGATAGCGCCTCCTGCCGCGATCAGCCGCCGCCGCCCTCCGGCGACGGCTGCGGCAAGGAGGTCGCCGATTGGCTGTCGCTCATCGCGGCGCCGCCGAAACCTGCGAAGCCCGCGAAACCTGCCCGGCCGAAGCCGCCGCTGACGCTGGCCCAGCTCCCCGGCGAGTGCCGCGTGGTGCTGGAGACGGAGGCTGAACCGGAGGCCGAGGCAGCAGCGCCCCGGCCGGTCCCGGCGGTCAGGACCAAAGCGGCCCAGCAGTAGGCGGTCAGTGGGCCGCCGTTCGCCGGTTCAGACCTCGGCCCTGACACCGGTGCCGATGGAGCAGGAGAGGCCCGTGCCGCCCAGCCCGCAGTAGCCGTGCGGGTTCTTGGCCAGGTACTGCTGGTGGTAGGCCTCGGCGAAATAGAGCTCGGGCGCGTCGGCGATCTCGGTCGTAATGGCCGCGTAGCCGTTCGCCGACAGCACCTGCTGATAGGCAGCCTTGGAGGCCTCCGCGGCGGCGCGCTGCTCCGCGGTGGTGGCGAAGATGGCGGAACGGTACTGGGTGCCCACGTCGTTGCCCTGGCGCATGCCCTGGGTCGGGTCGTGGCTCTCCCAGAACGTCTTCAGCAGCCGCTGGTAGCCGATGATCTTCGGGTCGAACACCACGAGGACGACCTCGGTGTGGCCCGTAGCGCCAGAGCAGACCTCTTCATAGGTCGGGTTCGGCGTGTAGCCGCCTGCGTACCCCGCAGCCGTGATCCAGATCCCGTCGCCGAGCTCCCAGAATTTGCGCTCGGCGCCCCAGAAGCAGCCCATGCCGAAGATGGCCCGCTCGTAACCCGCGGGGTAGGGCGCCTCGAGCGACCTTCCGTTCACGAAGTGAGTAGCGGCGGTCGGGATCGGCGTCTGGCGCCCCTTCAGGGCGGTCTCCGGGCTCGGCATCTGCAACTTCCGGCGCGAGAACAACATGTCATCACCTGAGTGCGTTTGGCGTCCCGCCTGATATAGTGCGAGCATCGCGCGCGGGAAGCTCGCAAGCGGTCACATCGTTGCGATCCTCGTCGCTGCGACGTCAGGTGCTGCATGGAGGGGCGGGATGTCCGAGGACAAGAAGGCGAGTGCGGAAGCGCCGGCTCCGGGCGAATCGACCGGCAGCGTTGGAGCTGACGCACCACCCGAGGCCGGGTCCGGCGGGAAGCCGGCCGACGCTCCTGCCGCGGGGGATGAGTCTGCATCCAGCGCCGTCGCGGCCGTCGGATCATCCGGGCCCTCCCCCGATACTCCGGCCGTTCCACTTGCCACAGCCAAGCCGACGGCCCCGGCTGAAGCCAAGGCCAGCGCAGCCGCGCCATCGAGCCGTCCGAGCGCCGGCGCCGGCGCCGCTGGCAGGCGCGTTTATCAGGCGGGAGCCACGCGGAAAACGCTGCTCTCGATCGCCTTCCTGCTGCTGCTGCCGTTCTTCGCCAGCTTGCCGGCGATGGTCTACCAGCGGATCACGCATCAGCTCTGGGCGGACATGCTGGGCTTCGCGATCTTTGCCGCTGCGTTCGTCTGCGTCATGCTGCTGGTGGCCTTCGAGCTGATTCATTCGATCCGATCGCGGGTCGAGATCGGGGAGAGCGCGGTCCGGCTCACGTTGCCGGCCGCCCGCGGCATCGCCATGCCGAAGCTCTTCTACAGGAAGCAGGAGATCCCGTTCTCGTCGATCGACACGGTGGAGTCCCGGCGCGAGGTCTACGGCGGCACGCTGGCGCCCGTCATGCTGCGGGGCGCGCGCATCGTCACCAAGACCGGCGACAAGATCCCGCTGGGCTATGTCAGCGAAGCCAACATCGACCCGATGCTGCCGGTCCCGGAGATCGCGTCGGAGATCGCGAAGCGGGCCGGGCTCGAGCTGGTCGACCGCGGCACCGTGCGCCGGGAGGTCGGAAAGAAGCTGCGCGGCATCAAGGCGAGCGACGATGCCGGGGGGGCGCTGACGGAGGCAGACATCGCGGTGCTCAACCGCCGGCACAACAACGTCGTGCTGGCGCTCTGCGGCGCGCTGTTCCTGCTGGTCGCGGGCGGCCTCCTGCTCGACATCTCGAGCACGACACTCGATCGCGGCGAACGGGCGCACCAGCTCGTCCAGGAGGCGGCCAAGCCATCGCCACAGGCGCAGAGGAAGTGATGCGCGCGAATGGGCGGGCCCGTTCGGCTGCCCTTTCAATTCGTGAACACGTCGACGCTCCTTCGGCGGCGCCCGAGCCATCCGAGGATCAGGCCGATTGCGCCGAAGACGACCCACGCCGGCAGGGTGAGCATCGATCTCAGCATCGGGTCCCACAACAGCGCGTGCACGCTCCGGGCGGACCGCTCGATGGCCCTGAGCACCGGCGGCGCCGTCTCGGTGAGCTGCACCAGCAGGGGCGTGAATGGCGCGCTCGGCACGCCGAGCTGGGCGCGCGTCGCCTCGGAGATGAGCGCCAAGGTGGCGGCCAGCAGGAACAGGCCGCTCAGGATGCGCAGGCTCGTCATCGGCAGGATCCCGCTTCTGTCGTCCCGTCCCCCGTTAGACCCTGAGCCGCGCCGGGGCAAGCGTATCTCCGCTGCAAGTCCGCACTGAAGGGCGCTCGCCAGATTGCGCTCACGGCGCGCGAGCCTCGCCGACGAACTGCAGGACGACCTCGCGCCGGTGCGGGGCGTCGCGGTGCTCGACCAGGTAGAGCGCCTGCCAGGTGCCGAACGACGGCTTGCCATGCGCAACCGGAATGCCGATCGAGGTCGCCGTGATCGCGGACTTGATGTGGGCCGGCATGTCGTCGGGACCCTCGGTCGCGTGACGGTAGGCGGGCGACCGCGGTGCCAGCCGGTCCAGCGCGCCGACGAGATCGCGGCTGACATCGGGGTCGGCGTTCTCCTGGATGACCAGGGACGCCGACGTGTGCCGGACGAAGGCCGTCAGCAGGCCGTCACGCGCCCCGATCCTGGCGAGCCAGCCGCGCACCTCTCCCGTCAGGTCCGTGAAACCGGGACCCCGGGTCGGGATGGTGAGCGTCGTGCTCGCCTGGCTGGGCATGGCTCCACTGCGGGCGCTCAGAGCTGGGTTCCCTTGCGCTCCTGGTTCTGGTTGTCGAACTCCCTGATCCTGTCACGGAATTTCCGGAAGATGCGCTCGACATAATCGAGCGCCTTGTCGATGTCCTCTTCGCTCGGCAGCTCGAGCTTGGTGCCTGGGCGCTCGGCACGAGGCCCTTCCCCCGGGGTGCGGTCCGCGAGCGCCGCCTGCTCCTCGAGTCGCTGCACTTCGGCGCGGAGCCGCTCGACCTCCTCGCGCAAGGTCTTCGCCTCGTCCTCCATCAGCTCGCAGACCCACTTGCCGTCGCGGCGGGAGCACAGGGACATGGCGCCCGTCTCGGTATCGAGCCTGGCGAACCCGTTCTCCGCAGGGCTCATGGCATAGCGCCCCTGCCGCTCCTGGCTGGCCGCGACGGCTGCGCCGAGCCCGACGGCGGCAATCGCGGGTATTGCGAAGAAAAGTGCGCGCATCCGCACCTCCTGTGTTTGCTCATCGCAGGCACCGTGGCGGCGTTCAGCCGCGATCCATGCCTTGGTGATGTCGCCCCGGGGGGAGCGGGATTCAAGCTCTCTCGCCGGATGATCGCTGTCGGCCGCCTCGCGGGCGCGGGCGCGAGCGCGGACGCTTTACGCTTAACCGAACCTTTACTGGAAAATGCCAGTCTTCCCCAGTGCTGGTCCCTGTTCGTACCGCGTATCGGACCGCTGGATGCGCTTGAACGGCACAGCGGCGGCGCGGGCAGACGCCCGTTCCCTGTTACTCCCCGGTGGAGGCCGCAAGCGAGGGCGTCCGCGATCAATTGCGACCTCATGGGGAGACGCATGTCCCATTACAGCGACAATGATCCGGCCCGCGGCAGGTATAGTGAAGGGGCCGGTGCGCGCGCCCCCGGCCCGGCATGCGGCGCAGGCGAGCTCAGAGGCCTGCTGCAGCATATCGCCGACCACATCGCTCACGCCGACGAGCGTCAGCAGACGGCACTGCTCGAGATGCAGGCCAGGCTCGAGCACCTCGCCGAAGAGGCGCAACTGGTGCGGGACGTCGTCCCGCCGGAGTTCGCCGCCGCCTTCGCCCGCATCGAGGATGGCATCGCGACGCTGACCGAGCGCATCGCTTCGGGTGACAGCGGCCACGCCGAGCGATCAGGTTCCAGGACATGGGTCGAGAACGCGGGCCGGGAGCAGCAGCCGGAGGCCGTCGACTACTCTCCAACCGCATACGACGGATCACCCCCGCAATACGAGGCGGCAGAGCGCTGCTGGTCGCGTGGCGCGGCGGAGCCGCCGCCTGCGCTCAGGTCTGCGGCAGCCTACTGCGGCTCCAACGGCTGGGATCGCGACGGCTCGCGGCCTGCTTCACCCCCCCTCGAAGCCGGCGTGCTCGCATCGCGGGCGCATATGGACGAGGACAGCCAGTGGGACAGGGCGTCGGCCGATGCGCTGACGCGCGTCTACGAGCCGGAGCACGAGCACGCCGGCGACGACTTCGACCCCATCCGTCCTGCTGCTGTGCCGGAGGCCGCATATGCCGGGCCGGGCAGCGGTCGCGACGAGGAGTGCGAAATCCAGGACCCGGCGGCGCTCGGGAGCGAAGAGGCGGCACACAGCTCCCATGGGAACGAGCCCAGCGATTGGCTGGAGCAGAGGTTCGGCGAGATCGCTGCACGGCTCGAGCAGGCTCTCGCGAGCATGCCGCCCGACGCTTCGGTGGGTGCTCTTGAGGCGCGCCTCGACAGCTTCGAGCAGAAGATGGGGTCGGCATTCGACGATCTCGCGACCCGGGCCGATGTCGAGGGATTGAAACTCGTCGAAGCCCACATCAACGAGCTGGCCGAGCACATCGACCTGACCCGGAGCCGCCTGGCGCGCCTCGACGACATCGAGGCACATCTGACCCGGCTGGCCGAGCAGGTGTCCGACGAGCGCTTCGCCCGGCTCATCGAGCAGCAGGCGTTGTCCGAGCCCGGTTTGGCGAGACTGGCAGAGTTCGTCGCCGAACGGCTCGGCGAGGGCGGCGCCTATGGAGCCGAGGCCGGAGCAGGCGCGGACCGGCTGGGCGAGCTGCGGGACATCGTCGAGCAGTTCGTCTCCAGCCGCCGGCAAGGCGACGAGCACGCTGCCGGCGTCCTGGAAGCAATCCAGCAGGCCGTCCTCAACCTGCTCGACCGTTTGGATGCGCTCGAGCATGCACAGGGCTATTTGCAGTTGGGAGAAGCCGGCGAGCAGGGTCGGGCCGGAGGCCGCGACAGCCGCTACGGACCCGCCGAGGTCTACGTGAATATGGCCCTGCCGGCGGCCGGTGCTGCCGGAGCTCAGATGGCGGCTGCCGCCGGGCAGGCCATGGAGATGCCGCCGCCCGTATACCAGGAAGGCGAGTTCGAAGGCATCGGGGCCGAAATCCTGCAGGCCCGCTCCGCGGCACGCGACGACATCCCGGCACAGGCGACGGCCGCCGACTCGATCGTCGGCCACGCCGGAGCGGAACTGGAGAGCGGGCACGAGGCAGCGCCCCCGATTATGCAGGGGAGCCGCGAGGACTTCATCGCCGCGGCCCGCCGTGCGGCACGGAAGGCATCGAGCCAGGCGGCGGGGGAGCGCGAGGAGCTCGGGCGGGCAGCCATGCGCCTGCGGGGGGCGGCCGGTGGCCGCCATGGCGCCGGCCGGCGTCCCGTGACAGGGCTCGTGGTCGCCACGCTCGCCGTGGTGCTCGCGATGGGCATCGGGCTCACGACCTACAGCATCTTCAAGACCGACGTGAAGGAGCCCGCGGCCGTGGAGCGCAGCGGGCTCGAGCAGGGCGCCGGCTCCAGGCAATCCGCGCTGGTGCCGGAGGGCGAGGACCATGTGCAGGGTGGACCGGCCGGCGGGGCAGGCGGCGGTGCGGTCCCGAGCCGCGCGACCGCTGCGCCCGGCAATCCGGCGCCGGGCGAGCCGGGCTCCGACAGCGTCGTCATCGACGACGAGCCGGCGACGCCGGGATCGCTGCCGGCGGTGGAGGAGAGCATGCGCGGCCGCACGGTGACGGGCCTGCCGGGCGGCGTCATGGTTGAATCCAGCCTGACGACCTCCGCCGAGGATATAGCGCGCGCCCACCGGCACCGCGCGATGGCGCAGCTTTCGTCCAGCCTTGGCGCCGCTCAACCCGGGACTGCCGCGATTCCGGCCGCCTTGATCCCGCAGGCAGGCGAAGGGCAGCCGGCGACCGGCTCCGTGAGCGGTCGCACAGCGTCGAGCCAGAGCCTGCCTCCAGCCGCCGTCGGACCTCTGTCGCTCCGCCTGGCAGCCGCCAACGGCGAGCCGTCAGCCGAGTTCGAGGTGGCGGCGCGGTATGCAGAGGGGCGAGGCATCCCGCAGGACCTGAAAGAGGCCGTGAGCTGGTACCAGCGTTCGGCGGCGCGCGGGTTTGCGCCGGCGCAGTATCGGCTGGGCACTCACTACGAGCGCGGCCTGGGCGTTAAGGCTGACCGCGGGCGGGCCAAGGCCTGGTACAGGAGCGCCGCAGAGAAAGGCAACCTGAAGGCCATGCACAATCTCGCCGTGCTCAGTGCGAGCGGAAACCCGGCGGACTATGGTACCGCGGCCCACTGGTTCGCCGAGGCTGCGGCACGCGGCCTGGGCGACAGCCAGTTCAACATGGCCGTCCTGCACGAGACTGGCCGCGGCGTGGATCGTGATCTGGTGGCAGCCTACAAATGGTTCGCCCTCGCAGCCCGCAGCGGCGACAAGGAGGCGGCGCGCCGCCGGGACCAGGTGAAGCCGAGGCTCGATGCGGACCAGCTGAAGGATGCCGAGGCGCTCGTCAGCTCCTGGAAGCCGCTGCCGGCCGCGCCGCTGGTCAACAATGCGCGCGCGGCAGGCGAGGCCTGGAAGCGGGGCGAGGTGCAGGGCTGACCGCAAGCTTGCGACGCAAGTGGCGCGATCCGAGCAATACACGCCCACGCTCCGTCATCCTCGCGCGGCGAGCCCTCGAGCGAGCCGACGCCGGTATCATCCGGCGCAGCAGCGCCGAAGACGCCTTGGATTCTGCGTCCTCGTCTGGCCTCGGACATCCGGTTCGCGCTCGCGCGGCTCGCGCTCCGAAGGATGACGGCGAACCGCGCGTCTGGCTCGCATCACGTGCATCGGGCCGCAAGCCGGGCTCGGTAACTGCCTGAGATCGCGGGCCGGTCGGCTCGGCTGCACGGGCTCGGAACAAAACGAGTTGCGCAGCGAATTGACCATTGACCCCGCTGCCGCACGCTGGCTTAAAGGACGAGCCAGAACGCTCACCAAGAAATGGCCATTCCGGCTGCGTAAGGCCTCCTCCGGCGCAACACCCGGCACCGGGCCGGGAGTCACGACGCCGGGGACAGGCTACGGCTCGTCATGAATTTCTATCTGCCCATCGCCGAGATGTCCGTGAATGTCGTGGTCTTTCTCGGCATGGGCGGGGCGGTGGGCTTCCTGTCCGGGATGTTCGGCGTCGGCGGCGGCTTCCTAATGACGCCGTTGCTCATCTTCTCCGGCATTCCGGCCGCGGTGGCCGTCGGGACCGAAGCCGCCCAGATCGTCGCATCGTCCGTTTCCGGCGCGATCGCGCAGTGGCGGCGCAACAACGTCGACGTCAAGATGGGCACCGTGCTGCTCGCGGGCGGCGTCGTCGGCTCGGTGCTGGGCGTCGAGATGGTCAAGCTCCTCAGGCAGATCGGCCAGTTCGACTTCTTCGTGTCGCTCGCCTACGTCACGTTCCTCGGCATCATCGGAGCGCTGATGCTGATGGAAAGCGCAAACACGATCCGCAAGACGCGGCAGGGCAAGCCCGCATCGGTCAGGCGGCCGGGCCAGCATATCTGGGTGCACAAGATGCCCCTGAAGATGCGCTTTCACCGCTCGAAGCTCTATATCAGCGCCATACCGCCGTTCGCGATCGGGGGATTCGTCGGATTTCTCGGAGCCATAATGGGCGTCGGCGGCGGGTTCATCATGGTCCCGGCGATGATCTATCTGCTGCGGGTGCCCACCAACGTCGTCGTGGGGACGTCGTTATTCCAGATCGTGTTCGTCACCGGCTTGACGACGATCCTGCATGCGACGCAGAACAAGACCGTCGACGTGGTTCTGGCCATGCTGCTGATGGTCGGCGGCGTGATCGGCGCACAGTTCGGGGCAGTTGCCGGCCAGAAGCTGAAGGGCGAGCAGTTGCGCTTCCTGCTGGCCGGGCTGGTGCTGCTCGTGTGCGTCCGTATCGCATGGAGCATGGTGGCAGCCCCGGCAGACGAATATTCCATCAGCGATGTTGTCGGAGGCCGCCGGTGAGCCTGAACTGGCGAGTGCTGAGGGGGATCCTCGGAGCCGTCGTCATGGTGGCGGCCATGGCGATGATGATCGGCATCGAGATCGCCGAGGCGCAGCGCAGACAGCGATCCGCCCAGCCCGGTCCGGCCCGGGATGGCGCCGGCAGCCCGGCCGCTCCCGTGGAGCAGATCCAGCGGACGCAGCCGCCGCAGCCGGTGCCCGCCGCTGCAGTGCCGCGGGAGACCGTCCAGGCCGACGTGTCCTCGCGCAGCGTGGCGGTGACGTCGAGCTTCACCGGCACGGAGATCGTCGTCTTTGGTGCCGTCGACCACAGCCGCCAGCCGACGGCGGAAGCGGGCCTTTACGATATCGTCATCGTGCTGGAAGGAACGCCGACGCGGCTCGTAGCACGCCGCAAGAGCAACGTCGCCGGGATCTGGATCAATACCCACTCGATCACGTTCGAGAGCGTGCCGAGCTACTACACGATCCTGTCCACGCGTCCGCTCGACGAGGTCACGAACCCGCTGGTGCTGCGCGAGAACGACATCGGCTTCGATTACGTGCGGATGACCCCGATCCAGGGCTGGGAGACGGGCGTCACCACGGCGGACCTGCAGGAGTTCGCCGAGGCGGTCGTGCGGCTGAAGCAGAGGGACGGCCTCTTCGTGCAGGAGGAATACGGCGTCGTCTTCATCGGGCGCAGCTTGTTCCGGGCCTCCGTCAATCTGCCGGCCAATGTGCCTGTAGGCCCGCTCGACGTGCGGGTCTACCTGTTCCGGGACGGCAACATCCTGAGCACCTACACGGCCCGCGTCAGGCTGGAGCGGGAAGGGCTGGAGCTGCTGCTCCACAACTTCGCCTTCAACCGCCCGTTGCTCTATGGGCTGTTCACTGTGACCATCGCGGTCGGCGCGGGGCTCGCCGCCTCCGCAGCCTTCCGGCGCAACGCGCGGTGACGCCGGCCTGCCGACCCGGAAGGCGGCTGCTTCGAATCACGCCCCGTGGCGCCGCAGAACGTTCTCGATGTCGCCGACGCTGCGGATCTCCATCATCTCGTCCATGGAGAGCTGGATGCCGAACGCCTCCTCGAGACTGCGGACCAGCGCAATGTGCTGGAGCGAATCCCAGCGTGCCACGTCGTCGGCCGACGTCGATCGCGTCAGCGCCCCCGTGTGCTGAAACACGTCCTCGAAGATTGCCGCAAGCTGCGGATACTCGATCCCGTTCGCATGCGCTGGCGCTTCCATTCAGCTCCCCCACTCGACGGTGACGAAAGCAGAGCGCGGCGGCTCGGCCTCACCGATGGTCCAGTTCCAGATTGTCCGCTCTGCGTCTGCCGACGCCTGCCGGAAGCCCGCTGACGGATAGAGCTCGCGAACCTGGCCGTTCTTGGGCGTGGGGACATAGGCACCCATCACGCGCCGCACGCCGCGCTTCTCGAGCTCGACCAGCAGTGCGCCGAGGAAGGCGGTCTCGATCTCTCGGCCGATGACGCGACAGCTCATCAGGAAAGTGGCGATCTCGGCGGCATCCCCGTCGATCCGCGCCGTCGCCGCGATTACGATGCCGTGATCGCCGAACCTGTCGGTGACACGGCCGATGAGGGCGAGCGAGCCCGACCGCTCGTCGAGCATGGCGCCGAGCTCCGCTTCGCCGAGGCGCACGGTGGTCAGGTTGAACTGATTCGTCCGCTGATGCATCTGGGCGGCGCGCGGCACGGTCTCGCGCCTGACCGGCTCGACGACGAGCCGCTGCTGAAGAGCCGCCAGGTAGTCGGCGAGGCTCGCAGCGCCTTCTTTCAGCGACCTGGCCGCGCGCTCGGCTCGATACATGTCCGCGCGCCGGCCGTCCTCGTCGGTCAAGCGCAGCGGCCATGTCGCTGTCAGCCCTCTGATCCAGAGCGGCCGCAATGCCGGATCGGCGGGCATCTCCGGGACCGTTACGGCCGGGCACATCTGGCGCATGGCCTCCCGCTCGTGCGGGCTGTCGTCGAGGAAGAGGAAGCTTTCGAGCCCGAGATCGAGCTCGGCGGCCAGCCGGCGGATATTGCCGGGCTTCGGCTCCCAATCGATGGCGACGGCGGTGAAATCCTCCGCTCTCAGCACCATTCCCGGATGGCGCTCGAAGACGGAGATCGCGTCGGGGTCGTTCTTGCTCAGACCGGCCAGCAGCATGCCCTGGCCTTTGAGCCGGAGGCATTCCTGCTGGAACGCACTGAAGGCATTGCCGGGAAAATCCGTGCCGCACGCGAGCGCCTCGAGCCCATCGTCGCCGTAAATCCCGCCCCACAGGGTGTTGTCGAAGTCGAGGGCCAGGACCTTGAGCGGCCCGCGCTTCAGGGTCTGCCATGCTTGCGCGAAGCTCCTGGCCAGAGCCCGCGTCGCCGCGGCCGAGTAGGCGAGCCGGCCGTAGAACCACATCTTGGGGTCGGTCTGCCGGGCGAGCGGCACATGGGCCAGCGCGAGGTCCGCATCGCAGACGTGAACCTGTCCCGATCGCGCCGCTGCCTCGAGGACGCGCTGGTTGACGATGTCGATTGCGCGGCGCAGCCCCAGGGCATGCTGCCGGTCGAGCAGCCCCGCCGTCGGGGCAGGCGCCGACGGAATGGTGTTGATCAGCAGCGGGCATTGCGCGCGCTCCGGGTAAGCCGCCAGGGCGGCGGCCAGGAGATCGGCGCGCTCGCGCACCAGCTCCAGCCCTTCGTCCGGCAGCCGCCTCCAGTCCCGCGCGGCGAAACCCTCGATATCCATGAGGAGCACGAGGCAGTCGGCATCGCCGGCAGGCGCAAGCAACTCGGCCAGGCCATCGCCGAACCCCGCTTCGCCGACCTGCGCCTGCCAGCCGCAAGCGGCAAAGGCGGGTCCCAGGTCCTGAGCCAGCGTATGGGTGGTCGAGAAGCCGGCGAGGCGAATGCGGGCGGCCGGCAGCGTCAGCCGATGCGCGGTGAGCGCCGCCGCCGCTGAGGTGAGCACGCGCGGGGCGGCATCCCAGCAAACGAGCCCGAGCTCCGCCTCCTCCTCGGCCCAGCCCAGAGCGTGCAGCCTGGCGACGGCGGCGGCGAGCACGTCGGCATCGCGCTCCTCGAGCAGGCAGAGCCTGCGATGCACGCTGGCGAGCATCCGGCGCTCGTCCGCCGAGCCGCTGCAGCCGTTGAGCTGGTTGAGTGCCTGGAGCTCCGCAGAAAGACGCCCGGCAGCATCCGCGGGGAGGACGTGCCCGCCGACGACCAGTGCCCGGGCCAGCCAGCCCGGGAGCCGGACGTTGCGGCTTCCGAGATCGCCGAGCATCGCATTGACGCGCCCGGGCGGGACGCGGGCCCAGTCGATTCCCTGCAACAGAATGCCCTGCTGCAGGCACTCGGGCGCCGCGGCGATCACCGCGTCGACGAGACGGCCCGGCGACAGCGCCGGCAGGCCATCGGACGCACCGAAGGCCTCAACCTCGTCGTCGCGGCGGGCCTGCGGCTGCAGATGGGCGGATGTCACATCCCTTGTCCTCAGATCATGACCTCGCCGCCGGTGACCAGCAGGTTCTCGCCCGTGATGAACGCGGCGTAGGGCGACACCAGCATCAGCACCGCGCCGGCGACGTCGCCGGGAGTTGCCATCCGCCGCAACGGCGTGCGCGACACGGTCATCTGCCGCATCCGGTCGGGGACATGGGCGACGAGATCGGTATCGACCATCGAGGGGGACACCATGTTCACCTTGACGCCGTGCGGCCCGAGCTCCTGCGCCAGGTTCTTGCTCATGGCGAGCAGCGCGCTTTTCGCTGCGACGTAGGGGAGCCAGTTGTGCGCCGTCCGGCCGAGCGCCGCCGACGTCAGGACATTGACGATCGCGCCGTGGCTCGACTTCAGCGCCGGCAGCGCCGCCTGCGTGACGCGGAAGGCGCTGCCGACGATCGCCTCGTAGGCGTCCGCCATGTCGGTCCAGGCGAGCCGGTCGAAGGCGGCCGCCTGGATCTTCGGACCGGCGTTGTTGACGAGGATGTCGAGCCTGCCGTCACCCGCGACCGCTCCCAGCAGCCGCTCGACGTCGTGCCTGTCCGTCACGTCGGCCTTCACGGCCTGGCAGGCGCCGCCCGCGGCCGTGATCTCGGCAACGAGCTCATCGGCCGCCCCGCCGCTCTTGTGGTAGTTGATCCAGACCTTGGCGCCCTGTAGGGCGAGGAGCTGCGCGATGGCGCGGCCGATGCCGCGCGAGGCGCCAGTGACGAGCGCCTTGCGGCCCGCCAGCAGACCTTGCCCCGTAACGGCGGGCGCCTGCGCCTCGCCGATGTGGCCGCCTTCCCCGCCGAAGCGCAGCACTTTCACCTGCGCTCGGCCGCGAAGGACGCAGGCGCCATGCTGATTCTGGATCTCCGTGCCGAGCGTCACGAGACGGGTGTCGAGGTCGATCCTCTCGACCGTGGCCCGCGCCTCGACGGTGTCCCCGATGAAGACGGGCCGAGTGAACTCGATGGTCTGGGAGGCGTAAAGGGCGCCCCGGCCGGGCAGCCTGGTGCCGACCAGCGTCGAAAGCAGGCTCGCGTGCAGAAATCCGTGGACGACTCTCTGGGCGAACTCCGTGCGGGCCGCGAACTCGTCGTCGAGGTGCAGCGCGTTGTAGTCCCCCGAGAGCCGCGCGAATGCCGCGACGTCCTCGGCTGTGATCGTCCGGGACAGGCTCTCCGACTGGCCCACCCGCAGGTCCAGAAGACGATCTTCGCTGTGCTTCATCAGCCCACGTTCATGTGTTTCGCGGACCGTTGAATAGCCAGCGGGAAACCGGCAGCGCTTGACTTCGGTTAAGAGCGCCCCGAGGCGCCTGCGCTAGAGGCACGGAGATGACGGCGGCGGGCAGGGCACCACGAGTCGGGGGTCCGCGCCGGAGCCCTGAACCGCCCAGCTCATTCGCGCCATCGCGCGCTCATGCAGGGAGAGCGCTCCATGTCTTCCACGTTCGAGACCATCGCCGGGATAATCGCGTCTACGAGCGACATCCCGATCGAGCAGATCACTCCCGACAGCCATGTCATGAAGGACCTCGAGATCGACAGCCTGGCGTTCCTGGACATCACGTTCGAGATCGATCGCCGGTTCGGCATCGAGGTGCCGCTCGACAGGTGGCTCGAGCAGGTCAACGACGGCTCGGTGAAGAGCGAGGACTACTTCGTGCTGCGCAATCTTTGCGCGCAGATCGACAATCTCAGAGCGGCGGCGGCCACCTGATCCCGTGAGCGGAGATGCTTCTCGAGAAGTTCCAGATGCTGGATCGGATCGACGGATTCAATCCGGAGCGATCGCTACTCACGGCTTCCGCAACTGTCCCCAAGCATAGTCCGGTGTTCGAAGGGCATTTTCCAGGCCACGCGCTGATGCCGGGGGTTCTGCTGCTCGAGACGATGGCCCAGGCTTCCGGCTACCTGCTGATGGCGCTCGACGGCTTCGCCAGGATGCCGTTCTTCGCCAACGTCAAGGCGGCGAACTTCCGCGCGTTCGTCCTCCCGGGCGACGAGCTCGCGATCGAGGCCGAACGCGATCATGCCGGATCCGGCTTTGCCGTCATGAGCGCGCAGATCCGGCGGGGCGGCCAGCGCGTCTGCGACGCCCAGATGACATTCCGCCTCGTGCCGTTCCCGGCGGCCGCCCTCGAGAATCACGTCCGCGCCGAGGGCCAGCGGCTCGGCTTCTTCGGCCCGGCGCAAGCCAGATGAGCGCACTGCCACACGACGTCTGGATCACGGGCATCGGTCTCGTCAGCTCGCAGGGCGAGGGGCTGGACGCGCACTGGGACCGCCTCGCGCGCGTGCCGGCGCCGCGGCCCGTGGTCGACGAGGAGCGCTTCGCGCCCTATCCGGTCCATCCGCTGGCGACGATCGACGTCGCGAGAGAAATCCCGAAGACCAGCGATCAGCGGCAGATGGAGCAGTGGCAGCGCACCGGCGTCTATGCCGCCGGCCTGGCGCTGGCCGATGCCGGGATCGCCGGCAATAGCGAGCTTCTGAACCGCACCGACGTGGTGACCGCGGCCGGCAACGGCGAGCGCGACTTGGCGCTCGATGCCCGGGTGCTGGAGGCCATCGGCGCCCAGCCCGCGCCCGACGTCTATCTGAACAGGGCCCTGGCGACGGGCCTGCGGCCCACGTTGTACCTCGGCCAGCTCTCGAATTTGCTCGCCGGCAACATCTCGCTCGTGCACAAGGCGACCGGCTCGTCGCGGACCTTCAAGGGCGAGGAGATGGCCGGCGTCGCGGCCGTCGAGAACGCGGTGCGCCGAATCGCCGGCGGCGAGGGCGAGCTGTTCCTGGTCGGCGGCGCATTGAACGCCGAGCGGGAGGACCTGCTGCTCGGCTGCGAGCTGGATGGCGCGCTGCATCGCGGTCCGTTCCGCTCCGTGTGGGCGCGGGGCGAGGGCGGCGGGCTCGTGCCCGGCAGCATCGGCGTCTTTCTCGTGCTCGAGTCCGAGGTCCATGCGGCCCTGCGGGGTGCGAAAGCCTACGCGTCCCTCAGGAGCATCGCCTCCGACCGGGCGGCCCGGCGCGCCGGCTCGACGGACCTCGGGCTCATGCGGCTGTTCGACGAAATCGCCGGCGGCCTGCCGCCGGGGCCGCTCGCGGTGCTGAGCGGGGTAAGCGGCGTGGAGCCCGTCACGGGCCAGGAGCGCGCGTTCCTGCAAGGCCTCGAAGCGCGCGGCTATCACCCGGCCGTCCGTGCCCACGGGACGGTCCTCGGCCACGCGCTCGAGGCGCACTTCATCGCCGGGGTGGCGCTCGCCGCGCTGGCCGTCTCCCGGCAGGCCTACTTTCCGCCATTCGACGTCTCAGGGGTGGAGCGGCCGCTCGAAGGCGCGCCCCGCCAAATCCTGGTCACCGGGCTAGGGCACTGGCGGGGTGAGGGACTGGCCCTCGTCGAAGCGGCGGATTGAGGGTGCAGGGAATGGCCAGCTCCGTTCGCGACCACCGAGGACGCCCCGTCGCCGTCGTCACCGGCATGGGCATCGTCACCTCGCTCGGCCGCGGCAAGGCCGAGAACTGGGCCGGTCTCGCCGCCGGCCGGTCCGGGCTGAAGCGCATCACGCGCTTTCCCACCGACGGTCTGAAGTCGACCGTCGCCGGCACGGTGGACTTCATGGACGTCAGCCCCTACTCGGCCCACGATCTGTCGCTGGCCATGGCCATGGCGGCCGTGGAGGAAGCCTTTGGCGAGGCGCGGATCGAGACGGCCATGTTTCCCGGTCCGCTGATCGTCGCCACGCCGCCCTCCGAGTTCGAGTGGCCGCTGCTCAGGCAACTCTACGAGGGAAGCCCCGAGCCGCAGCATGGCGGCTACCGGCGCCTCCTCGCCGCCGCCCGCACCGGAAACTACCGCGGCATGGCCCGCCACCTGCGGTTCGCCAGCATCGCCGACGGCCTCAAGGAGAAGTTCGGCTGCTCGGGGGAGCCGGTCTCGATCTGCACGGCCTGCGCATCGGGCACGACGACGATCCAGCTCGGCATGGAAGCGATCCGCCGCGGGCAGGCCGATGCCGCCCTGTGCATCGGCGCCGACGCCACGGTGCATCCCGAGGGCCTGATCCGCTTCTCGCTGCTGTCGGCGCTGTCGACCCAGAACGATCCGCCAGAAAAGGCATCCAGGCCGTTTTCGAAGAACCGCGACGGCTTCGTCATCGCCGAGGGGGCGGCTGCGCTCGTGCTCGAATCCTACGATGCCGCCCGCGCGCGCGGAGCAACTGTGCTCGGCGTGGTGCGCGGCTGCGGCGAGAAGGCCGACGACTTCCATCGCACGCGCTCGCGGCCCGACGGCGCCGCCATCATCGGCGCCATCCGCAAGACGCTCGGCGACGCCGGCGTGGCGCCGGATGAGATCGACTACATCAACGCGCACGGCACCAGCACGCCCGAGAACGACAAGATGGAATACCTTTCGTTGAAGGCCGTGCTCGGGGACCATCTCGCGCGCGTGCCGATCAGCTCCAACAAGTCGATGGTCGGGCATACGCTGATCGCGGCCGGCTCGGTCGAAGCCGTCTTCTCGCTCCTCACGCTGCGAAACGGGCTGCTGCCGCCGACGATCAACTACGACGTGCCCGACCCCGACATTCCCCTCGACGTGGTGCCGAATGCGGCGCGGGCCGCCGCCGTCAAGACGGTGCTCTCCAACTCGTTCGGCTTCGGCGGGCAGAATGCATGCGTAGTATTTTCGGGAGAGCCGGCATGACGACGGAAGGGACCCCAGGCGCGCAAGCCTACAATGCCCGCCCGCAATACGCGACCATGCGCGCCATCGAGGTGCGGGGCGACCGCGACCTCGCGGTGATCGAGACCGAGCAGCCGGCGGCACCCGGACCCGGCGAGGTGCAGGTCCGCATCGGCGCGGTCGCGCTCAATCACATCGACGTCTGGGGCTGGCGCGGCATGGCCTTCGCCCGCAGAAGACTGCCCTTGATCGCGGGCGCGGAAGCGGCCGGCGTGATTGCGGCCGTCGGGCCTGCCGTCGATCAGTTCCAGGTGGGCGATGTCGTCGCGCTCTATGGTGCGCGCACCTGCGGCGTCTGTCCGGCCTGCCGCGAGGGCCGCGACAACTTCTGCACGGCGACGGACAACATCTACGGGTTCCACATCGACGGCTTCTGCCGCGAGCTGATGAACATTCCGGCGCGGCTTGCCGTAAAAGCGCCTCAAGGCGTCGATGTGGTGAGCGCGGCGTGCTCGCCGATCACGTTCGGCACGCCGGAGCACATGCTGTTCGACAACGCCAGGCTCAGAGAAGGCGAGACGGTGCTCGTGCACGCGGGCGGCAGCGGCATCGGCTCCGCGGCGATTCAGCTCGCCAAGGCGGCCGGAGCCAGGGTGATCACCACGGTCGGCAGCGAGGACAAGGTCGCGCGCGCCCTCGCGCTCGGCGCCGATCACGTCATCAACTACCGCCAGGAGCGCTTCGAAAGCCGCGTGCGGCAGATCACCGGGCGCTGCGGCGTCGAGGTCGTCTTCGAGCACGTCGGCGCCGACACCTGGGAAGGCAGTATGCTGTCGATGCAGCGCGGCGGCCGGCTGGTGACGTGCGGCTCGACGACCGGCATCACCGCCAAGACCAACCTCTTCATGCTTTTCCAGCAGCAGCTCCGGCTGATCGGCAGCTTCGGCTGCACCATGAGCAACATGCGTACCGCGATGGGCAAGATGGCCGATGGCCGGGTGCGGCCCGTGATCGATACGGTGATCCCGATCGACGAGATCGAGACGGGGCTGCAGCGGCTGGAGAGCCGACAGGTGTTCGGCAAGATCGTCGTCACGCTGTGACGGCAGGCGGGGAGCAGCTTATGCGGGAAACGCCGCGCGACGTGTGGGTGACGGGGATCGGGCTCGTCAGCTCGCTGGGCGAGGGTGTCGAAGCGCACGCCGCCCTGCTGGCCCCCGCGGCGGAGCCGGCGCCCGTTCTCGACGAAGCGGCGTTCGCGCCCTATGTCGTGCATCCGCTCGCCCCGATCGACCTGTCGAAACAGATCCCGAAGAAAAGCGACCAGCGACAGATGGAGGGCTGGCAGCGCATCGGCGTTTATGCGGCGGGGCTGGCGCTGACCGATGCCGGCATCGCGGGCAAACCGGAGCTGCTCGACCGCACCGGCCTCGTCGTGGCGGCCGGCAGCGGCGAGCGCGACACCAGCGTCGATCGCACGGTGCTCGAGAAGCTCGACGGCCGCGAGGACACCGGCCTGCTGGCCAAGGAGATCCTGCCGAGCGCGCTCCGTCCGACGCTGTTTCTGGCCCAGCTTTCGAACCTGCTCGCCGGCAACATCTCCGTCGTGCACAACGTCACTGGCTCTTCGCGCACGTTCATGGGCGAGGAGATGGCGGGCCTTGCCGCCGCCGAGAATGCGGTGCGCCGTATCGTGGCGGGACAGGGAGAGCTGTTCCTGGTCGGCGGCTCGCTCAATTCGGAACGCGAGGATCTGCTGCTCGGCTATGAGCTCGGCCGCAATCTGTGGCGCGGGCCGTTCCGGCCGGTGTGGGCGCGCCGGCAGGCGGGCGGCGGGTTCGTGCCGGGCAGCGTCGGCGCATTCCTCGTGCTGGAGGCGCGCGCTCATGCCGAGGCGCGCGGGGCAAGGCCCTATGCCCGCATCGCTGGGGTCGTCTCCGACCGCTCGAACCGGGCGACGGGGGAGGCCAGAGCCTCGGGGTTGCGGCTCTTCCAGTCGCTGTGCGGCGCACTGCCGAGGGCGCAACTTCCAGTTCTGAGCGGCGCCAGCGGCGTCGAGCCGGTGACCGGCGAGGAGCGGGGCTTCCTCGATGATTTGAGAGCTGAAGGGTTCGATCCCGTGGTCCGGGCCTATGGCAGTCTTCTCGGGCACGGCGTCGAGGCCCACCTCGCGACCGGCCTCGCGCTTGCCGCGCTCGCCGTGTCGAGAGGCGGCTTCCTGCCGCCGTCTGGCGGGCTCGACGCGGAGCATCGGCTCGACGGCAGCCCCGGCCGGGTGCTGGTGACGAGCTTCGGGCATTGGCGCGGAGAGGGGCTGGCGCTCGTCGAGGCGGCGGGCGGAGGAGAGGCGCGATGACCCGCGAGATGAGGGACAACAAAGGGCGCCGCGTCGTCGTCGTCACGGGGACGGGTGTCGTCACCTCTCTCGGGCTCGGCAAGAACGAGAACTGGACGAAGCTGACGGCCGGCCGCTCCGGCATCCGGCGCATCACCCGGTTCCCGACGGAGGGCCTGCGCACAGTGATCGCCGGCACGGTCGATTGCCTGGACGTGGGGCCGTACTCCGCTCCGGCGCTGACCATCGCGATGGCGATGGCGGCGGCGCAAGAGGCGCTCGGCGAGGCGGCCATCGGCTCGGCGGGGTCGTTCCCGGGACCGCTCTATCTGGCGACCCCGCCGGCGGAGCTGGAATGGCCGCAGCGGCGGCTGCTGTGGGAGGAGCGCGCCGGCGATGAGCTGACCGGCTACAAGCGCCTGCTCGCGGCGGCGCGGGCCAGCCGCCATGAAGAGCTCGAAGAGAAGTTCCAGTTCGCCAGCGCCGCCGAGCACCTGGCGCGCCGCTTCGGCACGCGGGGGCTGCCCGTTTCCGTATCGACCGCCTGCGCCTCGGGCGCCACGGCGATCCAGCTCGGTGTCGAAGCGATCCGCCGCGGCGATGCGGATGCCGCCCTGTGCATCGGCACCGACAGCTCGGTGCAGCTCGAGGCGCTGATCCGCTTCTCCCTGCTGTCCGCGCTTTCGACCCGCAACGACCCGCCGGAGCTGGCGTCGCGGCCGTTCTCCAAGGACCGGGACGGCTTCGTCATGGCCGAGGGGGCGGGCGCGTTGATCCTCGAGGCCTACGACTCCGCGCGCGCCCGCGGCGCCGCCATCCTCGGCGTGGTCAAGGGCTGCGGCGAGAAGGCGGACGATTTCCATCGCACGCGATCGCGGCCGGACGGGACGGCCATCATCGGCGCCATCCGCAACGCCATCGAGGACGCAGGCGTGCGGCCCGACGAGATCGACTACATCAACGCGCACGGCACCAGCACGCCGGAGAACGACAAGATGGAGTACCTGTCGCTCAAGGCCGTGCTCGGCGACCATCTCGACAAGACCCCGATCAGCTCCAACAAATCCATGATCGGGCATACCCTGTCGGCGGCGGGCGCCGTCGAGGCCGTGTTCTCGCTGCTGTCCATCAGCAACGGCGTCGTGCCGCCGACGATCAACTACCGCAATCCGGATCCCGACATCCCCATGGATGTGGTACCTGACACCTCGCGCTCGGCAAGCGTGAGGACTGTCCTGTCGAACTCCTTCGGCTTTGGCGGGCAGAACGCCTCGCTGGTGCTGGCCGCGCTCTGATCGCGAAAAGGGGGCGGGGACGTGAACGCGTTTGCAGTCAGGATGCGAATTCTTCGCAGGCGGGCTCATGCGCACGCCGAGGACCACGCGTCGCGCACGGACAAGATTGCAGCGGTGCTGGCGCTCGTCGCGCTACTTTCCATCTGCGCCACGACGACGCTCCCGCAGCTCGACGCGGAGCGGCAGGCCCCGGACGCCGCCGCGCCCGCCGATCGCCTCGGACCGCTGACCGATCGCGAGTTGTTCGTCGGTGGGTATACGGGCGCGCCGTACACGTATCCAGGTGACGTCAGGTTCCAGAAGCCCGACGGCTCGGAGCTCACGGTCCACGACGTCGGATGGGACGCCAGGCCCTTCGACGATCCGATCTATTACGGCGTCAGGGTGGCCCGCTGGTCGGGGATGTCTCCGTTCGGCAGCATGGTCGATTTCACGCATTCGAAGGTCTACTCGCAACGGGAGCAGGAGGTGAGGCTCTCCGGCCAGGGTCCCGACGCGGCGCTGCCTGCAACGAGGAAGATCAGGGACATCTTCCATCATTTCGAGTTCACCCACGGCCACAACATGTTGACCCTGAACGGCTTGTTCCGGCTGCCGTGGCGGACGAAAGCGTTCAGTCCCTACGTCGGCCTGGGCGCGGGGGTGTCGATCCCGCACACGGAGGTGCAGTTCCGGGGCGAGCGCGGGCGCACCTACGAGTACCAGCTCACCGGGCCGGTGCTGCAGGTGGTGGCCGGGCTCGAAATCAGGGTGCCGCGGCTGTCGTACTTCGTCGAGTACAAGTTCACATTCGCGCCCTACCGGGCGCCGCTGCACCTGCGCGACGGCACTACGGTCTTCGCCGACCTCTGGCGCCAGTTCCTCCGCTGGTGGGAGGGGCGCGAGCCGGCGGGCGGCTGGCTGACGACGCGCCTGACGAGCCATCAGGTTATCGCCGGCATGGGCTACCGCAGCGGCAACGCCCTCGCAGCCCCTTAGAGCCTGTCTCGGAAGTTCTTGAATCATAAGAATCACCTGTGATTCTGTCT